>NZ_JBCFYX010000003.1:0-975326 GCF_038593535.1 Isoptericola sp. F-RaC21
ACACCGCTGCGCCGGGCCCGCGTGTCCTCCCGGGGATGCCGTCCGTGCTCCTGCGGGGGCGGTGCCGATAGGCTCGTCGGGTGACTGGAGCACCGCACCTTCCTGCCACCGGGCCCACGCCCTCGTGGCGCGCCCGACACTTCGTGAGCCTGCTCGACTTTGCGCGGCCCTCTCTCGGCGCGGACGGCGCCGCAGGGTGGCTCGACGACGACGGCGCCGTCGACCCGACGCAGCCCGCGCACCTGTGGATCACGTGCCGCATGACGCACTCCTTCGGCCTGGGGCACCTGCTGGGCGTCGAGGGAGCTGGGGAGCTGCTGGAGCGGGGGATCCGCGGCCTGACGCGCACCCTTGCGGACGCCGAGCACGGCGGTTGGCTCGCCGCCCGGGGCCCGGGCGGCGCGGTCGACGGGACGAAGCAGGCGTACGGGCACGCGTTCGTCGTGCTCGCCGGCTCGACCGGCACGGTCGCGCGTACGCCGGGCGCGGTGACGCTGCTGGAGGCGGCCCTCTCCGTCCTGGACCGGCGCTTCTGGGAGGCTGAGCACCAGCTGCACCTCGACGAGCGGTCGCGGGACTGGTCCGACGTGGACCCGTATCGCGGGGTCAACGCCAACATGCACTCCGTCGAGGCGCTGCTCGCGGCGCACGACGCCACGGGGGAGCGCCGCTGGCTCGACCGCGCCGCCGCGGTCGCGGACCGGGTGATCGGGTGGGCGTCGGGCAACGGCTGGCGCATCCCGGAGCACTTCGACACGGC
The DNA here is from genome assembly GCF_038593535.1 of Isoptericola sp. F-RaC21. NCBI lineage: Bacteria > Bacillati > Actinomycetota > Actinomycetes > Micrococcales > Promicromonosporaceae > Isoptericola > Isoptericola sp. F-RaC21. Next base: position 761 of record NZ_JBCFYX010000003.1, read on the forward strand.
CTGGCAGCCGCAGCTCGAGTACAACGCCGACCGCCCGCACGACCCGTTCAAGCCGTACGGCGCCACGCCAGGGCACGGCCTGGAGTGGGCACGCCTGCTGCTGCAGGTGGACGTCGCCGGCGGGACCGAGGGGCAGCGCACCGAGGCGGCACGGCAGCTGTTCGCGCAGGCGGTGGACGACGGCTGGGACGGGCCCCAGGGCGGCTTCGTCTACACCACGGACTGGTCGGGCGCTCCTGTGGAGGCCCGCCGTTTCCACTGGGTCGCCGCCGAGGCCGCGGCCGCTGCCGACGTCCTGCACCGCACGACGGACGAGGGGCGCTATGCCGAGCTCGCCGGCGAGTGGTGGGCCTGGATCGACGCCCACCTGGTGGACCACGAGCGCGGCTCCTGGTTCCACGAGCTCGACACGGACAACGCCCCCTCCGGCCGGACGTGGATCGGCAAGCCCGACGTCTACCACGCGGCCCAGGCCGTCATTCTTCCGGACCTGCCGCTGACCGGGTCGTTCGCGGCCTCCGCCCGCGCCGCCGGGCCGTTGCTCGCGGGCTCGAGCCTGGCGGCCGCGGAGGCGACGCCGTGAGGATCTCCGCGAAGGCGGACTACGCGGTGCGCGCGGCCGCCGAGCTCGCCGCGTCTGACGAGGGTCCGGTCCCGGCCGAGGCGCTCGCCCGCGCGCAGCAGGTTCCCCACCGGTTCCTGGAGGCGATCCTCAGCGACCTGCGGCGCGAGGGCATCGTCGCGAGCCGCCGCGGGGCCGGAGGCGGCTACGTCCTCGCCCGGCCGGCCGACCGCGTGACCGTCGCCGACGTCGTCCGCGCCGTGGACGGGCCCCTCGTCTTCGTGCGCGACGCGCGGCCGTCCGACCTCGAGTACACCGGCGCGGCGGCGTCGCTGCTGCACGTGTGGGTGGCGCTGCGCGTGAACGTCCGGGCCGTGCTGGAGCAGGTGACCCTGGCGGACCTGGCCGCCGGGAACATCCCCGACGTCGTGCGACGGCTCACCGAGCAGGAGTCGGCGTGGCTCAACCCCTGACGGGCACGCTCGAGGCCTGACGCTCCACGCCGGAGCGAACGCCGTCCAGATCCTCGTCTCGGCATGCGGGCAGTTTCGTGAGACCGTTGAATCCGATAGAGCCGATCGGGTAACTTCGTCTCAGTCGCGGCGGACCCGCTGCCGCGCCGAAACGGAGGGAACACCCGTGCGGACACTCGTCCTCCTTGCCCTCGTGGGCCTCGGTGCGCAGCTCGTCGACGGCAGCCTGGGCATGGCCTACGGCGTCACCTCGACGACCCTGCTGCTCGCGATCGGCACGAACCCCGCGGCCGCGTCCGCGACCGTCCACCTCGCCGAGGTCGGCACGACCCTGGCGTCGGGCGTCTCCCACTGGCGGTTCGGGAACGTCGACTGGAAGGTCGTGACCAAGATCGGCATCCCCGGCGCCGTCGGCGCGTTCGCCGGCGCGACGTTCCTGTCGTGGCTCTCGACCGAGATCGCGAAGCCGCTGATGTCGATCCTGCTGCTGGGGCTGGGCCTGTACGTGCTGCTGCGGTTCACGCTCCGCGGGCTGCGCACGGACCGCCTCGGGCAGCCGCTGCGCAAGCGGTTCCTCACCCCCCTCGGCCTGGTCGCCGGGTTCATGGACGCCACGGGCGGTGGCGGCTGGGGCCCGGTGGGCACGCCCGCCATCCTCGCGAGCGGCCGCATGGAGCCGCGCAAGGTGATCGGATCCATCGACACCAGCGAGTTCTTCGTGGCGGTCGCCGCCAGCCTCGGCTTCCTCTTCGGGCTCGGCACGGCGGGCATCAACCCGACCTGGGCCCTGGCGCTGCTCATCGGCGGCCTCATCGCCGCGCCGATCGCCGCGTGGCTCGTGCGCCTGGTGCCGCCGCGCGTCCTCGGCTCCGCCGTCGGCGGGATCATCGTGCTCACCAACGTGCGGACCCTGCTGAGCCTCGACTCCTTCCCGGTGAGCGACGGCGTGCGCACCCTCGTGCTCGGGATCGTCGCGGTCGCCTGGGCGGCCGCCGTCGTGTACTCGTTCGGGCAGCACCGCAAGGCGGTCGCGGCCGAGAAGGCCGAGCTCGCGGGCGAGCGGGAGGCGGCGGCCGCGACCCCCGCCTGATCAGGCGCGGAGGTCGACGCCCGCCGGCGCGGGTGGGACCGCGGCACGGACCCCGCCGGGGTGCGGCCACGATTCCACCCGCGCCGACGTGCACCGTGGGGTGGCATCGTCGTGCCGTCCCGGTACCGTGGTGAAGCCGGGAGCATCGCGCCCCCGACCCAGCTGCACGGCACTGGGAGGTGAGCCTCGATGTCCACGCCGAACGACGCACCGCGCCGCGAGCTCGTCGCCTTCGCGGAGCTGCTCGGTGCCGGGAGCCAGCTGCTCGTGGGCCAGTACCGGGTCGACGTCGGCACGGGCGAGTGGTGGTGGTCCGACGAGGTCTTCCGGATCTTCGGCCGCGAGCCCGGCACCGTCACGCCCGGGCCGGAAGTGCTGCGCGCTCACCTGCACCCCGACGACCGCGAACGGCTCTCCCGGACGGCAGCCGTCGCGCTCGGGGCCGGGCGACCGTTCTCCGGGGCGCACCGCGTGGTCGACGACCACGGCCGGACCCACACCGTCGTCGTGACCGGCCAGGCCCGGCACGGGGCCGACGGCGCGTCGTCGCAGATCGTCGGCTACGTCATCGACGCCAGCCCGGTCGTCCGGGACGCGTTGGAACGGGAGGCGCACCGCGCCGTCTCCCGCGCGTTCGTCGCCGCCGCGGCCTCCGAGCAGGCCAAGGGCGCCATCATGGCGGTCTGCGGCGTGGACGAGTCCGTCGCCACCGAGGTGCTCGGCGACGTCGGCGCACAGGTCGGCGTCTCCGCCCAGTCGGCGGGGGAACAGGTGATGAAGATGCTCGCGCGGCCCGTCGGGGACCGTGACGCACCGCTCACCGCCGCCGAGGTGGTGCGCGCGGCGCCGCCCGCGAAGGACGCGGCGGACCGGCTCAGCGCGGCGCTCGCCGCCGTCCGGCCGGTGGACCGGCCGCACGGCCACGACGCGCAGCTCGCCCGTCGGCGGCCCCGCGCGAGCCACTGACGGGTCTCGACAGGCTCGACCAGCGGGGAGGGCTCGGCCGGCGGCCGGGGCCGCCGTCGGTCAGCGACCGGGGACGAACCGCGCCGCCGCGCGCACGGCTCCCTGGCGGGCGAGGCGCTTCGCGAGCACCGCGACGCCGCCCGACACCGCGGCGAAGGTGACGGCCTGCACGACGGAGAGCTCGTCGTCGTCCACGTTGGTGGGGGCAGCGTTGCCCGTCGCCTTCTCCCAGACCACGCCGATGAGCTTCTGCGCGACCCATCCGGCGGCGATGGTCAGCACCACCGTGCCGACCTTCACGCCCAGCGGCTGCTCGGTGTCCGTCACGTGCTCTCCCTCGGTCGGTCCCCACGCGGCCACGGTGTGGCCCGCGCGTCGTACGGCGCCCACGGCCGTCGGGCGGTGTCACGGCACGTCAGGCACGTCACACCCCGGAGCCGAGGACGGGACCACGGTAGCGCGGCGTCGACGGGTAGGCTCGTGCTGATACGACAGGGGAGCGCCACCGGCGCTGAGAGTGCGGACCGCCGCAGACCCTCGAACCTGACCCGGTTAGCACCGGTGGAGGAAGTCGGGAATCTCGTTCCCTGCGGGAGGCCGCACCACGACGGTGCCGGGCGCCCGCAGGACCCCCTTCTCGCACCGTGAGGAGGACAGCATGATCCACAGGACCACCCGGGTGGCCGCGGCCGCCGGAGCCGTCGCCCTGCTGCCGCTGCTGGCGGCGTGCGGCGGCGGGGCGTCGCCGGACGGGAGCGCGACGGCGTCGTCGACGCTGACGCTCGTCACGCACGACTCGTTCGCCGTCTCGGACGACGTGCTGGCCGCGTTCGAGAAGGAGTCGGGCCTGACGGTCGAGCAGGTGGCCCCGGGGGACGCCGGCACGCTGGTCAACCAGCTCGTCCTCACCAAGGACGCGCCGCTGGGCGACGTCGTCTTCGGCGTCGACAACACGTACGCGTCGCGCGCCGTGGACGCGGGCGTGTTCGAGGCGTACCAGCCGGCGGACCTGGACCCGGCGGTCGCCGCGTACGCCCCGGACGACCTGGCCGGCACGCTGACGCCGATCGACATGGGCGACGTCTGCATGAACCTCGACGACGGGTGGTTCGAGAAGCACGACGTCGCCCCGCCGGTGACGCTCGAGGACCTCGCGAAGCCGGAGTACAAGGACCTGACCGTGGTCACCAACCCGGCGACGTCGTCGCCCGGCCTCGCCTTCCTGCTCGCGACGGTCGGCGCCTTCGGCACGGACGGCTGGGAGGCCTACTGGGCCGACCTGCGCGACAACGGCGTGAAGGTGGCGGAGAGCTGGGAGGACGCGTACTACGTGGACTTCTCCGGGGCCGGCGAGGGCGGTCAGCGGCCGATCGCCCTGTCGTACGCCACCTCGCCCGCGTTCACGCTGAGCGACGACGGGAAGTCCTCCACGACGAGCGCGATGCTCGACACCTGCTTCCGGCAGGTCGAGTACGCGGGGGTCCTCGCCGGCTCCGACAACGTCGACGGCGCGAAGCAGCTCGTCGACTTCCTCACCTCGCCCGAGTTCCAGGCCGACGTCCCCGGCCAGATGTACATGTACCCGGCCGACCCCGACGTCGAGCTGCCCGCCGACTGGCAGCAGTTCGCGCCCCTGGCCGACGAGCCGTTCGAGGTGGCGCCCGCGGACGTCGCCGCGCACCGTGACGAGTGGATCGAGCAGTGGACGTCGACCGTCGTCGGCTGACGCGCGGGGTCCGCGCGGGCCGCTGGGGCGCGTGGCTCGGCTGGGGCGCGGCCGTCGCGCTCCCGCTGGGCTTCCTGGCGGTCTTCTTCGCGTGGCCGGTGGTGTCGCTGGTCCTGCAGGGGTTCTTCACCGAGACAGCGGCGGGGCGGACGCTCGACCTGTCCGGGTTCGCCGAGGTGCTGTCCCAGGAGCGCACGTGGCGGATCGTCGGGCAGACGCTCGCCCAGGCGCTCGCCGGCACGGTGCTGTCGGTGCTGCTGGGGCTGCCCGGCGCGTACGTGCTGTACCGGTGCCGGTTCCCCGGCCGCACGCTGGTGCGCGGCCTGGTGACCGTGCCGTTCGTGCTGCCGAGCGTCGTCGTCGGCGTCGCGTTCCGCGCGCTCTTCGCGCCCGGCGGCCTGCTCGGCTGGGCACACCTGGAGGAGAGCTTCGCCGGCATCGTGCTCGCGCTGGTGTTCTTCAACTACGCCGTGGTGGTCCGCACCGTGGGCAGCATGTGGGAGCGCCTGGACCCGCGGGCCGAGCAGGCGGCCCGCGCGCTCGGCGCGACGCCGTGGCGCGCGTTCCGCACCGTGACGCTGCCGGCGCTCGGCCCGGCGATCGCGTCCGCCGCGGCGGTGGTGTTCCTGTTCTGCGCGACGGCGTTCGGCGTCGTCCTGGTGCTCGGCGGCCTGCGCTACGGCACCATCGAGACGGAGATCTGGACCCGCACCACCCAGTTCCTCGACCTGCGCTCGGCGGCGGTGCTGTCCGTGCTGCAGCTCGTCGTCGTCGCCGGGGCGCTGCTGGTCAGCTCCCGCGCCCGGGCGCGGCGGGAGCGCGCGCTGCAGCTGACCGGCGACCGCGCGTCCGCGCACCGGCTGCGGCTGCGGGCCGGCGGGGACCTCTGGCCCGCGCTCGCCACCGCCGTCGTGGTGGCGGGGCTGCTCGTGCTGCCCATGGCGGGGCTCGTCTCGCGGTCGCTGCGGGCGCCCGACGGGTCCTGGGGCCTGGACAACTACGTGGCGCTGGGCACCACCGGCGGGCGCAACGCGCTGACCGTCACGGTGTGGGAGGCGCTCGGCAACTCGCTGCGCACCGCCGCGTGGGCGGCGGTGATCGCCGTCGTGGTGGGCGGGCTCGTGGCGCTCGTCGTGTCGCGCCGCCCGCGCCGGGCGGGGCTGCGGCGCGCCGTCGGCGTGCTCGACGCCGCGTTCATGCTGCCGCTCGGCGTCTCCGCGGTGACGGTGGGCTTCGGCTTCCTCATCACCCTGGACCGTCCGCTGGGGCTCGACGTCGACCTGCGCACGTCGGGCGCGCTGGTGCCGATCGCGCAGGCCGTGGTGGCGATCCCGCTCGTGGTGCGCACGATGCTGCCCGTGCTGCGGGCCATCGACCCGCGCCTGCGCGAGGCCGCCGCCACGCTGGGCGCCGCGCCGGGGCGCGTGCTGCGCACGGTGGACGGGCCGCTGGGCGCGCGGTCGCTCGGGCTGGCGATCGGGTTCGCGTTCGCCGTCTCGCTGGGGGAGTTCGGCGCGACGTCGTTCCTCGCCCGCCCCGACACCGCGACGCTGCCCGTGGTGATCTACCGGCTCATCGGGCGGCCCGGGGCCGAGAACTACGGCATGGCGCTCGCGGCGTCCGTGGTGCTGGCCGTGCTCACCGCGACCGTCATGATGGTGGCCGAGCGCCTGCGCGGCGACCGGCCCGGAGGGGAGTTCTGATGGAGCAGGTCCGCGAGACTGCGGGGCTCGCCGTGCGCGACGCCGTCGTCCGGTACGGCGCCACGCGCCGCCGGCCGGGGTCGGTCGCGGTGGACGGGGTGTCGCTCGACGTCGCCGCCGGCGAGATCGTCGCGCTGCTCGGGCCCAGCGGCTGCGGCAAGTCGTCGCTGCTGCGCGCCGTCGCCGGGCTGGAGCCGCTGGCGGGCGGCACCGTCGCCTTCGACGGCGAGGACCTCGCGGGGGTGCCCGTGCACCGGCGCGGCTTCGGGCTGCTCTTCCAGGACGGCCAGCTGTTCCCGCACCGCGACGTCGGGCGCAACGTCGCCTACGGGCTCGAGACGCAGGGCTTGTCGCGTGCGGAGCGGTCCGCACGGGTCGCGGCGCTGCTCGACGACGTGGGCCTGGCCGGCTACCAGGGACGCTCCGTCGCGACGCTCTCCGGGGGCGAGAAGCAGCGCGTCGCCCTGGCCCGCGCGCTCGCGCCGCGGCCGCGGCTGCTGCTGCTCGACGAGCCGCTGTCCGCGCTCGACCGCCGCCTGCGCGAGCGGCTCGCCGTCGACGTCCGCGACACCCTCAAGGCCACCGGCACCACCGCCGTCTTCGTGACGCACGACCACGACGAGGCGTTCACCGTCGCCGACCGCGTCGCCGTCATGGACGCCGGGCGCCTGCTGCAGGTGGACGCGCCCGACGTGCTCCTGCGCGCGCCTGCCGGCCCGCGCGTCGCGGAGTTCCTCGGACTCGCGCCGGAGGCCGACGGGCTCGCCCGCGCGGAGCGGACGACCGCGGGCTGATCGTCAGGCCTCGCCGGCGTCGTGCACGAGCAGGGCGACCTGCGTGCGGTTCTCCAGCCCCAGCTTCTCGAGCACGCTCGACACGTGCGCCTTCACGGTGGGCACGCTGAGGTACAGCGTGGCGGCGATGTCGGCGTTCGACGCTCCACGGCCCAGCTCGACGGCGACGTCGCGCTCGCGCGCGGTGAGGGCGTCCAGGGCGGCGCGGGCGCGGTCGCGCGACCCGTCCGACCCGGCGACGGCGGCCATGAGGCGGCGCGCGACGTCGGGCGCCAGGACCGGCTCGCCCGAGGCGGCGGCGTGCACGGCGGCGGCGATGCGGGCCGGCGGCATGTCCTTGAGCAGGTAGCCCGCGGCCCCGGCGCGCAGCGCGCCGCCGACCTCCTCGGCGGTGTCGAAGGTGGTGAGCACGACGACGGCGGGCGGCGACGGGCGGGCGCGGACGCGCCGGGTGGCCGCGATGCCGTCCACGCCGGGCATCCGCAGGTCCATGAGCACGACGTCGGCCGGGTGCGCGTCCAGCACGGCGGGGACGTCGGCGCCGTCGGCCGCCTCCGCCACGACCCGCATCCCGTGCGCGCCGTCGAGCATGAGCCGCAGGCCCGCGCGCACCAGGGCGTCGTCGTCCACCAGCACGATCCGCACGGGAGCGGCCCCCGCTGCGGCACCGTCCGCCGGGCCGGCGGCGGGGAGCGGGCCTGGACCGGGCGTCGTCGTCACGCGTCCCACGGTAGCCACGCCTCCACCGCGAAGCCGCGCGACACCTCGGAGCCCGAGTCGGGGCCGGCGTCCGGGCCCGTGGACAAGGTGCCGCCCAACAGCGTGGCCCGCTCCCGCAGGCCGACCAGCCCCGTGCCCGTGCCGACCCCGTCCGGGGCGACGGCGCCCGGCGCGGCGCCGTCGTCGACGACCCGGACGCGGGCCTCGCCCGACCCCGTCGTGACCGACACCCGCACGGCGGCGCCCGGCGCGTGCCGTCGCGCGTTGGTCAGCGCCTCCTGGACCACGCGGAACACGGCCGTCGCGACGGCCGGGGGCGGGGTGTCGTCCCCCACGCGCTCGTAGGTCACGTCGTTCCCGGCGGCTCGGGCGTCGTCGACGAGGCGGCGCACGTCGTCGAGCACCGGCACCGGGCCGAGGTCCTCCGGGCCGGCGCGGAGCAGGCGGATCACCTGCCGCAAGTCCTCGAGGGCGTCGCTCACGCCGGCCCTGACCCGCCCCGCGGCGGCGGCGAGCTGCGCCGGGTCGGCGTCCGGGCGGTACTCCATCGCGCCGGCGGTCGCGGCCAGCAGGGAGAGGCGGTGCGCGAGGGTGTCGTGCATCTCGCGGGCGATGCGGGTGCGCTCGGCCGTCCGCGCCTCCGCGACGCGCCGCTCCTGCTCCGCCTCGGCGCGCCGCGCCCGGTCGCGCAGCGACCACAGCACCAGGGCGCGCTCGCGACCGTACGCGCCCCACCCGAACAGGGCCGCGTGCACCGCGACGTCGCAGAGCAGCCACCAGCCGAGAGGCAGGCTCACCGGCCGCCACAGCGCCTGGACGGCGTGCCCCAGCACCCCCGCGCCCGCCACCCACGCCGCCGTGCGCACCGGGTACCAGCGCGCGACCTGCAGCGTCGCGACCGTGGAGGCGGGCGTCGCCGCCCCCGAGACGGCGGCCAGGGCGGCGAGGGCGAGCGCGGCGGCCACGCTGCGGCGCGTCATGAGCAGCGGGACCAGCGCGACCGCCGCGAGGGCGACGGCGACGTCGACGGCCGCCGGCACCTGCGGCGTCGTGCCCACGACGGAGCCTGTGTCCGGCGTGGCGGTCACGACGGCCGCCGTCGCGGCGGCGGTGAGGACGGCGACGAGCCCCCAGGCGGTCGCGAGGACGCCGCGCGGGACCGGCGGCGGGCCCTGGTCGGGCGGCGGCCCGGCGGCGTGCGATGCGGTGGCGGTGGTGGTCATGACCGGGACGCTACGGCGGGCCGTCGTGCCGCGACACCGACAAAAGTCGGGGGTGCGGCCGCCCGACGTCCCGGGCACGACCGACCACGGCAGGGCGCGCGCGGGGCCCGGCGTGCGGGAGCGTCGGGGTGTCGGCAGGGTGCCGGCGCCGAGGAGGGGACGACATGGACGCGACGCGGAGCACGACCGACGGCCGGACGACGCAGGGCCGCACGCCGGGCGGGCCGGCCGGGCGCACGTGGCGCGACCGGTCCTGGTGGAACCGCCCGCGGACCGTCGTCGTGGGAGCGGTGCTGACCGGGGCGGTGGTGTTCCTGGTCGGCACGCTGGCCGGCGTCGACCCGCAGGTGCGGGCCGGGTCCGGCACGCTCGAGGTCACGATCTCCCTGGTGATCGCCACGAGCCTCACGGCGGCCCTGGGCGGCTGGGGCGTGCGCGCCCTCCTGCTGCGCCGCCCGCACGGCGGTCGTGCCGCCTGGCTGTGGCTGAGCGGCGCCGTCCTCCTGGTGTCCCTCCTGGGGCCGCTGGGGGCGGCGAACGCCGGCGCGACGGTGCTGCTCCTGGCCGAGCACCTCGCCGTGGGCGGCGTGATCATGCTGGGTCTCAGCGGGGCGGAGCGTCGGGGCGCCAGAGCGGCGTGACGACGGTGCGTGCCGCGAGCATGAGCGCGACCAGGGTGCCGCGCTGCCGCTCGAACGCGGCCCGGTCCACCGCCCCGCGGTCGAGGCGGCGGTGCAGCATCGCCAGCTCGGTCGCGGCCTGCTGGTAGTCCCGCATCGCGCGGGCCGGGCCGGGGCCGCCCGCGGCGCGGACCTGGGCGCGGGCGCGGCGGCGCCGCGCCAGCGACGTGAGCATCACGACGTCCGGCAGCGCGACGGCGCCGAGCGGCCCGTACTGCGGCAGGTGCTGGCCGATGAGCGCCACGATGCGGGCACGGTCGCGGCGCACGACGACGAGCAGCCCGACCACGATCCCCAGGCCCAGCAGGTACACGGCGACGACGGCCGCGAGGCCGAGCGACGCGGCACCGTTCCACAGCGCGTGGTAGGTCATCGCGCCGAGGAGGCCGAGCAGCACCGGCCGGACGCGGGCCCAGCCGCGCGGGGCGAGCGCCGCCGTCGCGATCCCCAGGCCGGTGAGCGACGTGCACAGCGGGTGGACCAGCGGCGACAGGAGGCCGCGCACGACGAACGTCGCGGCCAGGCCGTCGGGGCCCGCGGTCGTGTAGTAGTGGATGTTCTCGACCGTGGCGAACCCGAGGCCCACCAGCGAGCCGTAGATGATGCCGTCGGTGGGCCCGTTGAGCTCGTGCCGGCGGAACCACAGCATCCCCACGAGCACCAGCGCCTTGAGGGTCTCCTCGACGACGGGCGCGGTGAGCACCGCGGTCGCGACGAACCCCTCCTCCTGGCCGAGCAGCGGCGTCCACAGCAGGGTGAGCCCGGCGGTGTTGATGCCCATCGCGACCAGCACGGACACGCCCGCGCCCCACAGGAACGCGAGTACCAGGGCGTCCGGCGGCTCCGGCTCGAGGCGGTCGAGGGCGAGCACGCCCGCCAGGAGCAGCGGGAGCGGCAGCAGGGCGAGGAGCAGGCCCTCGACGAACGTCGGTCCCTCCGCCGAGGTCACGACGAGCGCGACGAGGAGGCACACCGACGAGACGGCGATCGCCACGATGACGCCCACCGACGGGCGACCCGTGGGACGCGCGTCCAGGATCGCGCGGGGGTCCAGGGCGGGCATGGCCCCTGATCCTAGGTGCGGGCGGCGGGCGCCGCCTCGATGATGTCCCCAGGGCCGGAGGTCGTCCCTCCGCCGGAGTCGTCGGAAGGGCACCCCCATGGCCACGGTCGTCTCGACCCTCTTCATCTCGCTCGACGGCGTCGCGGAGATCGATCCCGCGTGGCACTTCCCGTACTTCGACGACCACATGTCGCGCGCCGTCGACGACGACTACGCCGGCACCGACGTGCTGCTGATCGGCCGGGTCACGTACGACAGCTTCGCCGGCGCCTGGCCCGAGCGGGAGGAGGCGGGCGAGGAGGACGCGGCGTTCGCGAAGCGGCTCGGGAACATGCGCAAGGTGGTGGTCACCCGGTCCGACCACGACCTGGGCTGGCGCCACGTCGAACGCCTCGACGGCGACCTCGCGGCCGCCGTCGAGGCGCTGAAGTCCGAGGACGGGGTGAACAAGATCCTCGTGCCCGGCTCGCTGTCGGTCGTGCGGCAGCTCCTGGCCGCCGGCCTGCTCGACGAGCTGCGCCTGCTGGTGCACCCCGTCGCCGCCCGCCACGGCGAGCGCCTCTTCGACGAGGGCGAGCCGATCTACCCGCTCACCCTGCTGGCCTCCGAGGCCTTCCCGACCGGCGTCGTCCGGCTGGTCTACGCGCCGGGCGAGCTGCCCAACCAGGCAAGCTACGACGACGTGCGGTGCCAGGTCCCCGCTGGTTGAGCCCGTCGAAACCTGCCGCGGGGGTTTCGACAGGCTCGACCGCCGCGGTCAGGCGCGGTGCTCCCGGTAGTAGCGGATGAGGGCCTGCGTGGAGGAGTCCTGCGCGGCCAGGGCGGCGTCGTCGCCCGACACGGCGGGCGCGACCTCCAGCGCCAGCTTCTTGCCCAGCTCCACGCCCCACTGGTCGAAGCTGTCGATGCCCCACACCGCGCCCTGCACGAAGGTGATGTGCTCGTACAGCGCGACGAGCTGGCCGAGCACCGACGGCGTGAGCGCCGGCGCGATGATCGACGTCGTCGGCCGGTTCCCGGAGAACACGCGGGCGGGCACGATCTCCTCGGCCGTGCCCTCGGCGCGCACCTCGTCCGCCGTCTTGCCGAAGGCGAGCGCCTTGGTCTGGGCGAAGAAGTTGGCGAGGAACAGCTCGTGCACGTCCGTGCCGCCGTCCGCGAGCGGGTAGGCCGGGGTGGCGACGGCGATGAAGTCGGCCGGGATGAGCCGCGTGCCCTGGTGGATGAGCTGGTAGAAGGCGTGCTGGCCGTTGGTGCCCGGCTCGCCCCAGAAGACCTCGCCCGTCTGCGTGGTGACGGCGGAGCCGTCCCAGCGCACCGACTTGCCGTTCGACTCCATCGTGAGCTGCTGCAGGTACGCCGGGAAGCGGTGCAGCTGCTGCGCGTACGGCAGCACGGCGTGCGTGTGGGCGCCGAGGAAGTTGACGTACCAGACGTTCAGCATGCCCATGAGGACGGGGACGTTCGCCTCGAACGGGGTGCTGCGGAAGTGCTCGTCGACGGCGCGGAACCCGGCCAGCAGGTCGCGGAAGACGTCCGGGCCGAAGGCGATCGCCAGCGAGGTGCCGATCGCGGAGTCGACCGAGTAGCGGCCGCCCACCCAGTCCCAGAAGCCGAACGCGTTGGCGGGGTCGATGCCGAAGTCGGCGACCTTGTCCAGGGCCGTGGACACGGCCACGAAGTGCGCCTTGACGGCGGCCTGCTTGGCGTCGGGGTCGTCCTCGATGACGCCGGCCGCGATGAGGCGCTCCCAGAGCCACGCCCGGGCGAGGCGCGCGTTGGTCAGGGTCTCCAGCGTGCCGAACGTCTTGGACGCGACGATGAACAGCGTGGTCTCGGGGTCGAGGTCCGCCGTCTTCTGCGCGACGTCGGTGGGGTCGATGTTGGAGACGAAGCGCACCTCGAGGGCGTCGCTGCCCGTGCGGCCGTACGGCTTCAGCGCCTCGTACACCATGACCGGGCCCAGGTCCGAGCCGCCGATGCCGATGTTCACCACGGTGCGCACGGGCTTGCCCGTGACGCCCGTCCACGACCCGTCGCGGACCTGGTCGGCGAACGCGCTCACCTTGTCGAGCTCGGCCTGCACGTCGGCGTCGACGTCCTGGCCGTCCACGACCAGCGGCGGCTGCGTGCCGGGCGCGCGGCGCAGGGCGGTGTGCAGGACGGCGCGGTCCTCGGTGGCGTTGATGTGCTCGCCGGCGAACATCGCCTCGATGCGCTCGGGCAGGCGCACCTCCTGGGCGAGGCGGACCAGCAGGCCGAGCGTCTCGTCGGTCGCGAGGTTCTTGGAGAGGTCCACGTGCAGGTCGCCGGCGACGTGGGTCATGCGCTCGGCGCGGCCCGGGTCGTCGGCGAACCAGCCGCGCAGGTCGCCCCGGAACTCCTGGTAGTGGGCGTACAGGTCGCCCCAGGACGTCGTGGTGGTGGGATCGACGGGGGAGGAGGTCATGGGCCCACGGTACTGACCGCCCGGCCCGGTTGCGCGGCCTGCTCACGCTGCCAGGATGACCACCAGCCGGGAACGGGCCCGGACTGGGTTGGGGAGGAACGCATGGCGAATTTCACGGTCTGGAAGTTCGACGACCCGGGTGCGGCCGACCGCGCCTTCCAGGCGGTCAAGGGCGGCGAGGCGGACGGCCTGGTGAAGATCATCGACCACGCGGTCGTGAGCTGGCCCGAGGACGCGAAGAAGCCGAGCACCCACGGCGACCACGACGACACGGCGAAGGCGTCGGGGTGGGGCGCGTTCTGGGGTCTGCTCCTCGGGGCCCTGTTCTTCCTGCCGATCCTGGGCGCCGCCGCCGGCGCCGCCATCGCCGGCATCTCGAAGTCCCTGTCCGACGTGGGCATCACCGCGAAGGACCTCGAGACGATGAAGAAGGAGATCGTGCCCGGCACGTCGGCGCTGTTCGTCGTCACCGAGCCGATCGACCCCGACCGGCTGGCGGAGCGGCTGCACGGGGTCGACGCGACCCTGGTCAGCACCAACCTCACGGACGCCGAGCGCCGGAACCTGCTGGAGGCCTTCGGGCAGTGAGCACCGGGGAGACCCGGCACCGCCCGCACGACGAGCCCGCCGCCCTGCCGGGGCCGGCGGGCTCGGCCGTGCTCTCGGCCGTGTCAGGCGGGCTGCCAGCGGCCGCCCCACCGCCGGGTGAGCGTGGCGCCGAAGGTGTCGGCGAGCGCGTCGACCCTGTCGTGCACGGCGTCCGCCACGCGGTGCGCGGCGGCGTCGTCGTCCGCGGTGAAGCGGACCGTGATGCGGGCCCGGCCGCGCACGACGCCGACGTCGTACGCCTCGACGGTGACCAGCTCGCGGGCCGCGTCCGCCGCGGCGGGCAGCACGTCGGCGGGGTCGACGCCCGGTTGCAGCAGGCCGACGGCGAGGCTCACGCGGTAGGAGGGCACCGGGCGATCCTGCCATCCCGGACGGACACGTCGACGGGCACCTCGACGGGCACGGTCCCGTCACAGGTCGCCCCGGTGGTGCACACCTGCGCCCCCGTAGACTCGCGGCCGTGACCGATCGCCTGCAAGACGACGTGCCCGTTCCGGCGTCCGTCGGCCCCGCGACAGACCCCGTCCCCGAGCCTGTCCTGGCGCCCGTCGCCCCCGCGCAGCGGGGTGTCGCCCTCGAGATCGCCGTGCAGGACGTCGCGGGCGCGCGGGTCGCCGCGGCGGGCGGCGCGGACCGGCTCGAGCTGTGCGCGGCGCTCGCCGGCACCGGCGGCCTCACGCCGTCGACCGGCATGGTCGCCGCCGTCGCGGACGCGCTGCGCGGCGCGGGCGTCGGCGTCCACGTCCTCGTGCGCCCGCGGGCCGGCGGCTTCGTCTTCGCCGACGACGAGGTCGACGTGCAGGTGCGCGACGTGCGCTCGGCGCTCGACGCGGGCGCGGACGGCGTCGTCGTCGGCGCCATGACGGCGGACGGGGTGGTCGACACCGCGGCGCTCGCGGCGTTCGTCGCCGCGGCAGGCGGCGCCGACGTCACGTTCCACCGCGCGATCGACCAGGTGCCCGACCCGGTCGCCGTCCTCGACACGCTCGCGGCCGCGGGCGTGCGCCGCGTGCTCACCTCCGGCGGCGCCCCGCGCGCCGGGGAGGCCCTCGACGTGCTGGCGGCGCTCGCGGCCCGCGGCCGCGAGCTCGGCGTCGAGATCATGGCGGGCGGCGGCGTCCGGGTCGAGGACGTGCCCGCGCTCGTCGGCGCAGGGGTGCACGCCGTGCACCTCTCCGCCCGGCGCACCGTGGTCGCCGACGGCGGCCCCGGTGGCGGCGGCACCGGCGGCTACGACGTCACCGACCCGCACGTCGTCGCCGCGACCCGTGCCGCCCTCGACGCCGGGGCCGGCGCATGACCGGCCTCGCGTCGTCGACCGGCACGGCCGTCGCCGCGGCCGCCTCGGCCACCGACCCGGCCGCGGGGTACGACGGCTTCATCGGCTGGGTGCTGCACCTGATGGTCACGCTGGGCGAGGTCGGCGTGGGCGCCGCGGTGCTGTTCGAGACGTTCATCCCGCCCATCCCGTCCGAGGCCGTGCTGCCCGCCGCGGGCTTCCTCGCCTACGACGGGCAGATGAACGCCTGGCTCGCGATCCTCGCGGCCACCGCGGGCGCCGTCGTCGGCGCCTGGATCTGGTGGTACCTGGGGTGGCTGCTCGGGCGCGACCGCACCCGCGCCATCGTCGACGCCATCCCCCTCATGGACGGCTCCGACTTCGACAAGGCCGAGGCGTTCTTCGCGAAGTGGGGCCGCGTCGCCGTGCTCGTGGGGCGCTGCGTGCCCCTGGTGCGCAGCTTCATCTCCATCCCCGCGGGCATCGAACGCATGCCGTTCTGGTCGTTCACGATGTACACCGCCATCGGCTCCGGCGTGTGGAACGGCATCTGGGTGGGGCTCGGCTACGCGTTCGGCCCCGCCATCGAGCCCGTGCTGGAGCAGTGGAGCGGCATCATCTCCGACGCCGTCCTCGTGGTCATCGGCCTGCTCGTGCTGTGGTTCGTCGTGGTGCGGCTGCGGCAGCGCTATCTCGCCCGCCGCGGCCCCCGCGAGCCCGAGCGCCGGCACGGTCGCCAGCGCTGACCCGGGAGGTACCAATCGTGCCGAGGTAGTCCAGGTCTCGGCGAGGTAGTTCGAGCCACGCCGAGGTAGTTCCCGATCTTGTGAGGCCGTGCGGCGTGACCACGGGGCATGTCAGGCCTGCGTTCCCGTGACGGGCGCGGAGCTTAGGCGCTACCTCCACGACGAGCCCGTCCGTCGTGCCACGCGCTGCGGCCGCTCCGAAGGGCCGCTGCCTCGCCGTCGTCGTCGACGCGCCACCCGTGAGATTCCGGATGCTGAGGTGTTCGCCGTCGACAGAACTACCCCGCGGGACTTCGAACTACCTCGCGAGACTTCGAACTACCTCGCGGGGACCTGAACTACCTCGCGGGGACCTGAACTACCTCGCGGGGACCTGAACTACCTCGCGGGGACCTGAACTACCTCGCGGGGATCTGAACTACCTCGCGGGGACCTGAACTACCTCGCGGGGATCTGAACTACCTCGCGGGGACCTGAACTACCTCGCGGGGACCTGGACTACCTCGCGGGGACCTGGACTACCTCGCGGGGGTTCGGACTACCTCGGCGGGGGCGCCGTCGACGCGCGGACGACGAGCGACGTCGGCAGGCGCAGGTGCCGCTCGCGGGCGGTGCCCTCGAGGAGGTCGAGCACCATGCGCAGGGCCTCGGCGCCCATACGGTGCAGAGGCTGCGCGACGGTGGTCAGCGGGGGAGCGCTGCCCCACGACTCGGGGATGTTGTCGAAGCCGACGACGGACAGGTCCTCGGGCACGCGCAGGCCGAGCTCGGCGGCCACCTCGAGCACGTGGATGGCGGAGAGGTCGTTCGCGGCGAAGACGGCGGTGGGTCGGTCGGGCCGGTCGAGCAGGGTGCGGACCGGCGCGTCGGCCAGGTCGGGGCGGTAGCCGCCCACCTTGATGAGCAGGGGGTCGACGGCGATCCCGGCCCCCTCGAGCGCCTGCCGGTAGCCGAGCTCGCGGAGACGGGCGGACTCCAGGTCGGCGCGGCCGCCCAGGTGCGCGATGCGCCGGTGGCCGAGCGCGATGAGGTGCTCCACGGCCTCGCGGGCGCCGGTGGTGTTGTCGGAGTCGACGGTGGGCGTGCCCTCGGGGCCGGTGTGCGGGTCGACGGCGACCACGGGCACCGGGGAGTCCGGGGACATCACCATCGTGGGCGTCACGACGATGGCCGCGTCGACCAGGGTGCCGGCGAGCCGGGACAGCGACCGCCGCTCCCAGCCGGCCTGCGCGCCGCCGTCCGTGCGCCCGGCGTAGGCGAGCAGCTCGTAGCCCGTGCCGTCGACGGCGGCGGAGATGCCCTTGAGCAGCTCGGTGGAGTACGGCTCGAACTCGGCGACGAGCACGCCGATGACGTTGGTGCTGGTGCGGCGCAGGCTGCGGGCCACCAGGGACGACTCGTAGCCGAGCTCCTCGACGACCGCCAGCACGCGCTCCGAGGTGCCGGCGGCGACGCCGTACCGGTTGTTGACCACCTTCGAGACGGTGGCCACCGAGACGCCGGCGACGCGCGCGACGTCCGAGATGGTGACGCGCCCGACGGGGACGGAGGGGCCCGCGGCGGGCGGGTCGGCGGCGGTGCTCACGAGTCGACAGTATGCGCCATGCCGCCACCCGTCACGCGCCGGTCCCGCCGTCGAGCGCCCTTGCGGGTGAGATGTCGAAATCGTTATCGACAACGATTGACGAACGGTGCGGTCGCCTGCCACTCTCGTGCCCAGGCACTCACCACCTCGCGGCAGCGCCGCTGCCGTGCCCGTCGACGAGGACAAGGGATCGATGATGACGAGGACGAGGATCATGCGCGGCGCCACCGCGGTCGCGCTCGCGACCACCGTGGCGCTCCTGGGCGCCGCCTGCGCGGGCCAGGGGACCGGCTCCCAGGGCGGCAGCGACGGCGGCGACAGCGGAGACGCCAAGACGATCACCTGGTGGCACAACTCCAACACCGGCGAGGGCAAGAAGTACTACGACCAGGTCGCCGCCGACTTCGAGAAGAACCACCCCGGCGTGACCGTCGAGGTCAGCGCCATGGCCCACGAGGACATGCTCACCAAGCTCGACGCCGCGTTCCAGAGCGGCGACGCGCCGGACGTGTTCATGGAGCGCGGCGGCGGCGAGCTCGCCGACCACGTCGAGGCCGGCCTGCTCAAGGACATCTCCCAGCCCGCGGCCGACACCATCGGCAAGCTCGACGCGTACATGCCGGGCTTCCAGGTGGACGGCGCGTCGTACGCGCTGCCGTTCTCGATCGGCGTCGTCGGCTTCTGGTACAACAAGTCGCTCTTCGAGAAGGCGGGGATCACCAAGACTCCCACCACGATGGACGAGCTGTACGACGTCTTCGACAAGCTCGAGGCCGCGGGCATCACGCCGGCGTCCGTGGGCGCCGGCGACAAGTGGCCGGCCGCGCACTACTGGTACTACAACGTGGTCCGTCAGTGCTCCGCGGACACCCTGGATGCCGCGATCGCGGACGTCGACTACTCCGACCCGTGCTTCGTCAAGGCGGGCGAGACCCTCGACGAGACGATCGCCACGAAGCCCTTCAACAAGGGCTTCCTCACCACCCCGTCGCAGACCGGCCCGACGTCGGCGTCCGGCCTGCTCGCCTCCGGCAAGGTCGCGATGGAGCTCGCCGGCCACTGGGAGCCCGGCGTCATGCAGGGCCTCACCGAGGACGGCAAGGGGCTGGGCGAGGACGCCGGCTGGTTCCCGTACCCGTCCATCGACGGCCAGCAGGGCACCGAGGGCGCCCAGATGGGCGGCGGTGACGCGTGGGCCGTGTCGCAGGACGCGCCCGACGTCGCGGTCGAGTTCGCGCAGTACCTCCTGAGCGACAAGGTCCAGCAGGGCTTCGCCGAGCGGGACATGGGCCTGCCGACCAACCCGTCGGCGTCCGCGTCGGTGACCGACCCGTCGCTGGCCGAGCTGCTCGACGTGCGCGACAACGCCCCCGAGATCCAGCTCTACCTCGACACGCTGCTCGGGGCCTCCGTGGGCGGAGCGATGAACGACGCGATCGCCCTCCAGTTCGCCGGCAAGGCGACCCCGCAGGACGTCGTCGACGCGGTGCAGTCCGCCGCGGAAGCGGACCAGTGACCGACCGATGACGGATATCGCAGTCCGGTCCGCCGACCGTGCCCAGGCACGGTCGGCGGACCGCCGTCCGGAGCGTCGCGGCCGAGCAGGGGCGTGGCGCAAGCGGGCGGAGATCGCCTTCTTCGTGGCGCCGGCCCTCGCGCTGCTGGTCGCGTTCGTCGTGGTCCCGGTCGCCACCGCCGTGCAGATGTCGTTGTACAAGTGGAAGGGCTTCGGCCCGATGGTCGACTTCGTCGGCCTGCGGAACTACGTCTCCGTGCTGACCAACGAGGTCTTCACGGACGCCGTCGTGCACAACCTGATCATCGTCGTCGGGTCGATCGTGCTGCAGCTGCCGATCGGGCTCGCGATCGCGCTGCTGCTCAACCGCAAGATGTGGGGCCAGGGCCTGCTGCGCACGATCATCTTCGTCCCGTACGTGCTGGCCGAGGTCATCGCCGGCGTCGTCTGGTTCCAGCTGCTGCAGCCGCAGTACGGCGTCATCGACACGATGCTCGCCGCCGTCGGCCTGCACGGGCCCGAGCAGGGCTTCCTCGGTACACCCGAGTACGCGCTGTGGACCGTGCTCGTGGTGCTCACCTGGAAGTACCTGGGCCTGGCCGTGATCCTCTTCCTCGCAGGCCTGCAGGGCGTGCCCGACGAGCTGTACGAGGCGGCCCAGCTCGACGGCGCCTCCTGGTGGCAGGTGCAGCGCAGGATCACGATCCCGCTGCTGGGCCCGACGATGCGCACCTGGGGCTTCCTGTCCATGATCGGCTCGCTCCAGCTCTTCGACATGGTCTGGATCCTCACCGGAGGCGGGCCCGCCAACGCCACCACGACGATGGCGACCTTCCTCGTCAACGAGGGCACCAAGCGGCAGAACTTCGGCATCGCCGGCGCCGCCTCCGTGGTGCTCTTCGTCATCGCGCTGGTGCTCGCGCTGGCGTACCAGAAGTTCATCCTGAGCCGGGACAGCAAGGAGGGCGGGCGATGAGCGCCGTCACGGACAGGGCCGTCGGCCGGAGCCAGGGGGCCGACGGGCTCGACCAGCGGAAGACCAAGAGGTCGTTCTCCGGCGGGAGCCCGCTGGTCTACGCGATCGCCCTCGTGGTGGTGGTGGTGACCCTGGGCCCGGTGCTGTACGGCGTGCTCGGCGGCTTCCGCACCAACGCCCAGCTCGCGGACGACCCGGCGGGGCTGCCCAGCCCGTGGGTGTGGGACAACTACGCCGGCGTGCTCGCGGCGGACTCGCCGTTCTGGGGCTACTTCCTCAACTCGACGATCATCGCCGTGGTCACGACCGCCGTCGTCGTGGTGTTCGGCATCATGGCCGCCTACCCCCTCGCGCGGTACCGGTTCAAGGGCCGCGAGGCGCTGTTCATGGTGTTCGTCATCGGGCTGCTGTTCCCCGCCACGGTCGCGATCATCCCGCTGTTCATCCTCATCACGCAGAACTACCAGATGGGCAACACCTGGTGGGGCGTCGCGCTGCCGCAGGCCGCGTTCGCGCTGCCGATGACGGTCGTCATCCTGCGTCCGTTCCTGCAGGCCCTGCCCACCGAGCTCGAGGAGGCGGCGCAGCTCGACGGCGCCAGCCGGATCGGGTTCTTCTGGCGGATCCTGCTGCCCCTGTCGGGGCCGGGCATGGTGACCGTGGGCGTGCTCGCGTTCGTCGGGTCCTGGAACGCCTACCTCCTCCCGCTGCTGCTGCTGCAGGGCGACATGCGGACGCTGCCGCTGGGCGTCGCCGACTTCTCCTCGGAGCACTCGGCCGACACCGCGGGCGTGTTCGCGTTCACGACGCTGGCGATGATCCCTGCGCTGGTGTTCTTCCTGGCGATGCAGAAGCGCATCGTCAACGGCCTGCAGGGAGCCGTGAAGGGATGACCGAAGGAGAGTCCGTGACCCAGGTCCCTGCGATGCCCGTGGTGTCCGAGCGCGTCCGCGCGCTGCACGCCCGCATGACCCTCGACGAGAAGCTCGCGCAGCTGGTCGGCTACTGGCTCGACCAGGGCGGCGACGTCGTCGCCCCCATGCAGGGCGAGATGGCCGCCGGCGGCGGCGGGCGGCTCGAGGAGGTCACCCGGCACGGCATCGGCCACTACACCCGGGTGTACGGCACGCGGCCCGTCGACCCCGCGGAGCGCGCCGCGTGGCTGTGGGCGGAGCAGCAGCGCCTGCGCCGCGAGACGCGGCTCGGCATCCCGGCCCTCGTGCACGAGGAGTGCCTCACCGGGCTGTCCGCCTGGAAGGCCGCGACGTTCCCCACGCCGCTGGCCTGGGGCGCGTCGTTCGACCCCGACCTCGTCGAGGAGATGGGTGCCGTCATCGGCTCGTCGATGCGCGAGCTGGGCGTCCACCAGGGCCTCGCACCCGTGCTCGACGTCGTGCGCGACCCCCGCTGGGGCCGTGTGGACGAGTGCATCGGCGAGGACCCGTACCTGGTCGGCACGGTCGGCACGGCGTACGTGCGCGGGCTGCAGGACGCGGGCGTGCACGCGACGCTCAAGCACTTCGCCGGGTACTCGGCGTCGCGCGCCGGGCGCAACCACGCGCCCGTCTCGGCCGGGCCGCGCGAGATGGCCGACGTCTTCCTGCCGCCGTTCGAGATGGCGGTGCGCGACGGCGGCGTGCGGTCGGTGATGGCCACCTACGTGGACGTGGACGGCGAGCCGATGCACGCCAGCCAGGAGTACCTCACGCGGATCCTGCGCGACGAGTGGGGCTTCGACGGCACGGTCGTGGCCGACTACTTCGGCGTCGCGTTCCTCGAGGTGATGCACCGGGTCGCGGCCGACCGCGGCGAGGCGGCCGCCCGGGCGCTCGAGGCGGGGCTCGACATCGAGCTCCCGTCGGGCGACGCGTTCCTCGAGCCGCTCGCGGAGCTGGTCCGCGAGGGCCGGTTGGACGAGCGGTTCGTGGACCGCGCCGTGCTGCGCGCCCTCGCGCAGAAGGAGGACTTGGGGCTGCTCGACGACGACGCGTTCGCCGGCGAGCCGCCCGCGGTCGTCGACCTGGACTCGCCGGCCCACCGCGACGTGGCCCGCCGGCTCGCTCAGGAGTCGCTCGTCCTGCTCACCAACGACGACCTGCTGCCGCTGACGCGGTGGAGCGCCGCACCGGCGCGCGTCGCCGTCGTCGGGCCGAACGCGCACCGCAGCGACGCCCTCATGGGCTGCTACTCGTTCGCCAACCACGTGCTGGCGCACCACCCCGAGGTGCCCAAGGGGTTCCACATCCCCACCGTCTTCGAGTCGCTCGGCGGCGCGTTCCGGGCGGCGGGCCTGCCGCAGCCCGAGCTCGTGCACGCCGCCGGGTGCGACGTCGAGGGCGAGGACACGTCCGGCTTCGCGGAGGCGGTCGCCGCCGCGTCGTCGGCCGACGTCGCCGTCGTCGTCGTGGGCGACCACGCGGGCCTGTTCGGCCGTGGCACCGTCGGCGAGGGCAACGACGCCGAGTCGCTGGAGCTGCCCGGTGTGCAGCGCGGGCTCGTGGAGGCCGTGCTGGCGACCGGCACCCCGGTGGTCATGGTGGTGCTCAGCGGCCGGCCGTACGCGATCGACTGGGCGCTGGACGTCGCGGGCGACTCCGACGACCGGCGCCCCGGCGCCGTGCTGCAGGCGTTCTTCCCCGGCGAGGAGGGCGGCACCGCCGTCGCCGAGGCGATCGCGGGCGCGATGAACCCGTCGGGCCGGCTGCCCGTGTCGATGCCGCGGTCGGCGGGGGCGCAGCCGTACTCGTACCTGCACCCCGTGCTGGGCGGCCCGTCCGACGTGACGTCGACGGACTCGACGCCGCTGCGGCCGTTCGGCTTCGGGCTGTCGTACACGACGTTCGCGTACACGGACCTGGCCGTCGACGCCGAGGCGGCCGCGGGCGGCACCTTCAGCGCCGCCGTCCGCGTGACCAACACCGGGACCGTCGCCGGCTCCGACGTCGTGCAGCTGTACGGGCGCGACCTCGTCGGGTCCGTCACCCGGCCCGTGGCCCAGCTCCTCGCCTACCGGCGGGTCGCGCTGGAGCCGGGGGAGTCGGCCGTCGTGACGTTCGCGGTGCCGACGACGCGGCTCGCGTTCGCCGACCGGCGCCTGGTGCGCGTCGTCGAGCCGGGCGACGTCGAGGTATGGGTCGGGTCGCACGTCGCCGCCACGCCCGACGCCGAGGCCGAGGACGTGCAGGACGCCACCGGCGGCGCCATCACCAGCGCCCGGCGCTCCGAGAAGCGCGACCTGCCCGGCACGGCGACGTCGCGCGCGACGCTCGTCGTCACCGGCGACACCTACGAGGTGACGGTGGCCGACCCGCGGGTGGTGACGTCGGTCGTCGCGTGAGCGCGAGCCGGGCCCGGGGAGCACCTCGGGCCCGGCTGCGCGCGACAGGGCCGCGGGAGTCAGGCCCCGAGGTCGACGGCGACGGTGCCGCCGTCGCGGGTGCGTGCGCTCGCCGCCGCGAGCTCGTCGCCCTCGTCGCTCGGCCACCAGGCCACCCAGTAGCCGTCGGCGAGCGTGGCCTTCGCATCCGTCCCGGCGTCGGTCGTGACGGTGACGGCCACGACGTCCTCGCCGGCGTACCCCCAGACGCCGGTCCACGCGTTCACGCCACCACCGCCGATGCCCAGCCAGACGGCCTCGCCGGCGCCGGGCCGCTCGGCCGCGCCCACCTCGCCGAAGCCGATGCCGCCCTGCGAGACAGGGCCGGAGAGGTCGTGCTCGCAGAGCGCCGCGCGGTCGGGAGAGGACCCGGCGGCGGCGAGCGTCAGCACGGCGTCGCCGCGCACCTCGGAGGCGATGACCTGCATCTGACCGGCAGCGCTGCCAGTGTTGTCGGCAGGGTCGTCGGCGGTCTGGACCGCGAGACACTCCTCCACCGCGGCCGACGTGGCGGCCTCGCGGGCGGCCGACCGTTGCGACATCGTCCACGGCACCGCGACGGCCGCCGCCAGGACGAGCACCCCCGCGGCGGCGAGGATCGCGCGCCGTCGGCGCGGTCGTGCGGGCGGGGCGGGGGCGGTCGACCCGGGGGCCGCGGCGGTGTCCACGCGCCGATCGTACGAGACCCTCAGAATGAAGGATGGCCAGCGCGCTGCACGTGATCAGGTCCGTCGTCGCCCCCGTGACCCGCACGCGCGCGTTCCGCGCCGTGGCCCCGGTCGCGCTGCCGCCGGTGGAGCGTGCGCTGGCGTGGCTGACGCGCGGCCGGTTCCAGCTCTCCGCGGTCCTGGTGCCGTCGCTGGTGCTGCACACCAGGGGCGCCCGGTCGGGGGAGCCGCGCGACACGTACCTCATGTACACGCCTGTCGGGGGCGGGCGGTTGGTGGTGGCGGGCACGTCGTTCGCGCGCGGCCGCCACCCGGCGTGGACGTACAACCTGCTCGCGCACCCCGACGCCGCCGTGAGCATCCGCGGCCGGCGGTTCGACGTCCGCGCGACCCCGGTCCGGGACGACGCCGAGCGCGACGCGCTGTGGGCGCGCATCGAGGCGCAGTGGCCGGGGTACCGCGCCTACGAGCGGGAGTCGGGGCGCGTGGTGCGGCTGTTCCGGCTGGAGCGGGCGGGCGATGCCTGCTGAGGACCGTTCGCGCGGGCCGCCCATCGACTCTCGCGGGTTCGATACTCGCTCGGGCTGAGGGAGTGGATGCGCCGGAACTGGCGTGAGAAGTAGAGAGGGTCTGAGTAGCCGACCTGCTGGGCGATCGACGCGATGTTTCGGTCGGTGGTGTCGAGCAGCTCGCGGGCGCTCGCCATGCACAGCCTGGTCTGGTATTCGATTACCCCGAACCCGGTCGCTTTGCGAAACAGTGCCGCAAAGTGGGACTGGCTGAGCCCCGCCATCCTGGCCAGCTCCGGAACCGAGACGTGCTCCGCGAAGTTGGTCTGCAAGAACTCAAGGGTGGCCTCGATCGGGTTCGCCCCGCGGGTGTGCGCGGTGTGCGGGTCCGCGGCGATCAGGGCCAGCGCATGCCATGCCGCTCCTGACGCGGCGACGAGGGACGACTCCGTCTCGTCGCGTCCCATCCGGCGCAGCACGGTCTCCATCAGGGCGACGACGCGCGACGTGTCGCTGAGCGGCACGACCGGGCGCCGTGCGGTGGCACCCGCCGCCATGAGCAGGGCGCCCACCGCCAGGCCCGTGATGTGCATCCACCAGATCGTCCAGGGGTCGGTGGGATGTGCCTCGTACCGGTGGGGCGTGCCGGCAGGGATGATCAGGGCGTCCCCGGCGCGGACCTGGTGATCGCCCGACGGGGTGGAGCAGATGCCCCTCCCGGCCACGCAGATCATGACGATGTCCTGCAGCGCGCCCTTCGGCCGCGCGCGCCCGTGCATCGCGGCCTTCGGGAAGTAGCCCACGTCGGTGACCAGTATCTGCGCCGTCGCCGGCCGGTCTTGCGCGTGCGCGACCAACGGTGAGGGCAGGACCCGCATCCGCTGCCCTGGAAACCCGTCGCGGAGACGGATCCGCTGACGTTCGATGCTTCCCATAGAATCGTCCATATACTCCGCAGGATCGGACATTCTCAGAGCCTAGCGAGCGCTCGTAGGTTGATGCGCATGCTCGACGAAGAGTCCTTCCTGCGACTGCCCGCCGTCCCCGCCGCTCAGGCAGGTGACGCCGTCGCCGCGTGGCGTGAAGCCGTCACGATCGACACGTACCTGCCGGCCGCACCGGACCGGTATCCCGCATACCTCGAGAACCGCGTCTACCAGGGCTCGTCGGGCCGCATCTACCCGTTGCCCTTCCACGAGCGGATCGAGCAGTCCAAGCGCCCCCGTCAGTGGGACGCGATCCACATCGAGAACGAGTGGGTCCGGCTGATGGTGCTCCCAGAGCTCGGCGGCCGCATCCACGTCGGCCTCGACAAGTCCAACGGCTACGACTTCTTCTACCGCAACAACGTCATCAAGCCCGCCCTGGTAGGCCTTGCCGGCCCGTGGATCTCTGGCGGTGTCGAGTTCAACTGGCCCCAACACCATCGCCCGGCGACCTTCCTGCCCGTCGAGACCCACATCGAGCACGAGGCCGACGGCTCCGTGACCGTGTGGTGTGCGGACCTCGACCCGTTCGCCCGCATGAAGGGCATGCACGGTATCCGGCTGAGGCCAGCAAGCAACCTGATCGAGCTACGGGTGCGGCTCTTCAACCGCACCGAGGACGTGCAGACCTTCCTGTGGTGGGCGAACGCCGCGGCGCTCGTGAACGACGACTACCAGTCGTTCTTCCCCACCGACGTGCACTTCGTTGCCGACCACGCCAAGCGGGCCGTCACCGCGTTCCCGCGGGCCGACCGGCCCTACTACGGCATCGACTACCCCGGCCGGGTGGGTCCTGACGCCCCGGATGCGGACGGCCTCGACTGGTACCGCAACATTCCTGTGCCGACGTCGTACATGTGCCTGGGGACGCAGGACGACTTCTTTGGCGGCTACGACCACGGGGTCCGCGCCGGCTTCGTGCACTGGGCCGACCATCGCATCGCGCCGGGGAAGAAGCAGTGGACCTGGGGCAACTCCCCGTTCGGATGGGCGTGGGACGACAACCTGACGGACGGCGACGGGCCATACGTGGAGCTCATGGCCGGTGTGTACACGGACAACCAGCCCGACTTCACCTTCCTGGCACCGGGCGAGACGAAGTCGTTCAGCCAGTACTGGTATCCCTTCCGGCAGATCGGCCCGGTGCACCAGGCGAACCTGGACGTCGCCGTGCGCCTCGACGTGAGCCGCGCCGACGTCCCCGTGGGCCGACCTGACACCGACACCGCCCCGTCCACCCGGGTCGGCGTCGGGTCTGCGTTCACCGCCGCGCGCAGGGACGTGGAGGCCCGCCTCATCGACCGAAACGGCGAGGTGCTGTGGAGCGTGCGCGCCGATGTCGATCCTGCGCACCCGATCGAGCAGTCGGTGGAGCTCGACGGTTCCTACGGCGTGACGGACCTGACCCTGGTGGTCGTGCACGACAGTGCAGAGCTCATCCGCTGGACCCATCGGGAGGCACCGGCCGACGTCGTCGTCCCCGATCCGGCAAGGGAGCCCTCGGCACCGCAGTCCATCGCGTCGACGGACGAGCTCCATCTCACCGCCGTGCACCTCGAGCAGTACCGGCACGCGACCAGGTCGCCCGAACCCTATTGGGAAGAGGTGCTGCGACGAGACTCTGAGGACAGCCGTGCCAACCTCGCGCTCGGCGTCCGACGCCTGCGCGCCGGTCGATACCAGGAGGCGGAGAGGTTTCTGCGTACCGCACTGTCCCGGCAGACGCGGCTCAATCCGAACCCTGCGGACGGCGAGGTCTCCTACCAGCTCGCACGCGTGCTGGAGCGGACGAGTCGCAGCGACGAGGCGTACGACACCTATGGCAAGGCGGCCTGGGCTGCGGCCTGGCGCGCTCCTGCATGGCTCGCCATGGCCCGTCTCGACGCTGCGCGTGGTCGTGACCTCGACGCGCTCGGCAGGGCTCGCGACGTGCTCGCGGCCGAGCCGGGTCAGCTGCAGGCACGAGCGATCGTCGTGCTGATGCTGCGACGCCTCGGGACGGAGGCCGAGGCGAAGGACGTGCTGCGCTCGACGTTGGAAGCCGATCCCTTGGACTGGTGGATGCGTGACCTTGCCGGCGACGAGGTGGACGCCGACGCCCCGATCCTCGTCGACGTGGCTCTCGAGTAC
Organism: Isoptericola sp. F-RaC21; assembly: GCF_038593535.1. Lineage (NCBI taxonomy): Bacteria > Bacillati > Actinomycetota > Actinomycetes > Micrococcales > Promicromonosporaceae > Isoptericola > Isoptericola sp. F-RaC21. The sequence continues at coordinate 28,590 of NZ_JBCFYX010000003.1, forward strand.
GCCTCCCTCGGGGAGCTGGACGACGCCGTGCGGATGCTCGAGCGCGCCGCCGCACTACCGACGGTGCCCGGGCAGGTGGCGGTGGCGCCGCTGGCGCACTATCACCGCGCCGACCTTCTGCTGCGGGCCGGGCGGACGGACGCGGCGGCGCTTGCCCTTCAAGACGCACGGGAGGCTGACCTCACGTACTGCCTGGCGTCCAGGCTGGATGACGTCGACATGCTGACTCGCATCGTCGCGGATCATCCCGAGGACTCGCGGGCTCGGGCCCTGCTCGGGCACTGGATGTACTTCGAGCGGCGCTACGACGAGGCCATCGCCCTGTGGCGGTCCGCCGTCGACATCGACGGAGGCGATGCTGTGGTGCGGCGCAACCTCGCTGTCGCCGAGTTCAACGTGCTCGGCCGCCCTGCCGAGGCAGCGGCCTGGTACGAGCGCGCTCTCGAGGCGTCTCCCCGTGACCCGAGACTGGTCTACGAGTCCGACCAGCTGGCCAAGCGGATCGGAGTTCCGCCGACGGTGCGCCTGGACCGGATGACGGAGTTCCGCGATGTCGTCGACCACCGGGACGACCTCACCGTCGAGCTGGTCGAGCTGCTGACCGCGACCGACCGGGCGGCAGAGGCTCTGGAGATTCTCCGCGAGCGTCGCTTCCAGCCATGGGAAGGCGGCGAGGGACGCGTGATCAACGCGCGGGACGAGGCGCTGCTTTCCCGCTCGCGCGACGCCATGGCCGTCGGTGATGCCCGCGCAGCCGTCGGGTTCCTGGACGAGGCCTTGTCTCCTCCGCGGAATCTCGGTGAGGCACGGCACCCGCTCGCCAACTTCTCGCACCTGCTGCTCGCGCTCGGCGATGCTCGGCAGCAGGACGGGGACGCCGACGGTGCTCGCGAGGCGTGGACTCGAGCGGCGACGTCCGCGGGCGACTTCCAGTCGATGAACACGTTGCCGTATTCGGAGATGACCTACTTCTCCGTGCTGGCGAGCCGGCGCCTCGGTGATACCGAGAGAGAAGCGGACCTGGTCGCCGGGCTCGAGTCGTTCGTCCGGACGCTGCGTGAGGAGCCTGCCGTGGTCGACTACTTCGCCACCTCGCTGCCGACGATGCTGCTCTTCACCGAGGACGTCCAGGCCACGCGCGACACGACGGTGCTGCTGCTGGAGGCGCAGGTCGCGCTGCTGGCTGGCGACAGGGCTACGGCCGGAGCCTTGATCGACGACGTCCTCGACCGTGATCCCAGCCAGGTACGGGCGCTGGACATGCGACGCGAGCTCGCCGGTCTTTCGGCGGGGTCCGCGCGCTGAGGGTTGACGGCGAACCCGTGGCCGAACCTGCGTCGACCACAGGTTCGCGACAGATGTCCTGCCCGGGTGAGGGAGCCCGGCGGACCGAGAGGAGATTCCGATGACGGAACGACCCACCGGCGGGCCGCCCCTGCGGCGAGGCCGACGACGAGCGGTGACGTTCGTCGCGGGGATGGTCCTGACGGGGTTGATCGCTGCCTGCAGCGGCGGATCGGGCGGTGACCAGGCAGCAGTCTCGGCCGCCCACGCCGTCCCGTCGAAGGCTCCGGGTGAGAAGGTCGAGCTCACGTTCTGGTCCTGGGTGCCAGGAGTCGACAAGGCCGTGGACCTGTGGAACTCCGAGAACCCGGATGTCCAGGTCACCCTCGAGCAGATCCCCTCGGGCAGCGCCGGCGGTTACGCCAAGATGCACTCGGCCCTCGAGGCCGGGACGGGCGCGCCGGACCTCGCTCAGATCGAGTACCAGGAGATCCCTGGATTCCTGCTCGACGGCGGCCTGGTCGACCTCACGCAGTACGGGGTCCAGAAGGACAGGGACAAGTTCGTCGACTGGCAGTGGCAACAGGGGGTCTTCGGGGACGGCGTGTACGCCGTGCCGCAAGCCTCCGGGCCGATGGCGCTGTTCTATCGCGAGGATCTATTCACGAAGTGGGGGATCGACGTGCCCACCACGTGGGTCGAGTTCCGCACCGCCGCTCAGGAGGTCCGTGAGGCTGACCCGGACGCCTACATCTCCACGTTCCCGCCGGGCAACTCCGCATGGTTCGCCTCACTGGCCTGGCAGAACGGAGGTAGCTGGTTCGGCACCGACTCGGGCTCGTGGACGGTGGACATCGACAACGAGCAGACGCGAGAGGTCGCCCGGTACTGGGACCAGATGGTCGCCGACGACCTGGTGAAGACCGAGCCCGACTTCGCGAACGGCTGGTACAGCGACCTGCAGGACGGACGGATCACCGCATGGGTCGGCGCCCAGTGGGGCGACGCGATCATCTCCGGCAACGCGCCGGACACAGCGGGCAAGTGGAGGGTGGCGCCGATGCCGCAATGGGACGAGGGTGGCGACTTCCGGTCGGCCAACTGGGGTGGCTCGTCGACCGCCGTGCTGACCGGATCGGAGCATCCGGCCGAGGCCAAGGACTTCGCCGTCTGGCTGAACACCGACCCTGAGAGCATCGACCTGCTGATCGGTGGGGGCTATGGATGGCCCGCGGCCGCCGACGCTTTCGACGGTTCTGCGCTGGACAAGAAGAACGAGTTCTTCGGTGGTCAGCGCATCAACGACGTCTTCGCCGACGCCGACGCGGCGATCGACCGCGACTGGTCATGGATCCCGACCACAGCGGCGACATACCAGAGCCTCAACGACGGCTTCCAGAGCGCGATCGCCGGCGACGGGACCTTCGTCGAGGCAGTCGAGGACGCCCAGGCCAAGACGGTCGCCGACCTCAAGGCCAAGGGCCTGCCGGTGAGTGCGCCATGAGCGCCACACCCGGCAAGCGCAAAGGGCGCACGGCGCTCTGGTTCCTCGCTCCCTTCCTCGTGCTCTACGCAGCGTTCTTCCTGCTGCCGATCGCATACGCGCTGTACCAGAGCCTGATCACGACAGTGCGCTCGGGTCCCTTGGGAATGGGTGGTTCCGAGCGCGTCTTCGCCGGCCTGAGCAACTACCAGGCCGTTCTGAGCGACCACGCGTTCGTCGACAGCATCGTGCGGGTCACCGTCTTCGGACTCGTGCAGGTCCCGGTGATGCTGGGCCTGGCCACGCTCCTCGCGCTCATGCTGGACTCCGCCTCGGCCCGTGGCGTCCACTTCTTCCGCAGCTCGTACTTCCTGCCGTACGGCGTGCCCGGTGTCATCGCGTCGATCTTGTGGGGGTTCCTCTACGTCCCCGGTGTGAGCCCGATCGTCGACATGCTCGGTGCCGTGGGGATCGACGTGAACTTCCTCGACGGGTCCTCCGTCCTGTGGTCGATCCTCAACATCGTCACCTGGCAGTTCGCGGGCTACAACGTGCTGATCATCGTGGCGCAGCTGAAGTCCCTCGACCGCGACCTGTACGAGGCGGCGAGGATCGACGGGGCGAACGCCTGGCACACGGTGCGGCACATCAAGCTCCCGCTCATCCGGCCGGCGCTCACCTTGACGGCGGTCTTCACGATCATCGGCAGCCTGCAGCTCTTCGCCGAGCCGCTCGTGCTCCGGCCGATCTCCAACGCGATCAGCATGACGTACACGCCGAACCTCGCCGCCTACACGGAGGCGTTCGTCAACAACAACTACAGCCTGGCGGCTGCGCAGTCCGTGCTGCTCGCGCTCCTGGCGTGCGTGCTCTCGTTCGGCTTCCTGCGAATCGTCGGACGAAAGGGGCCCGACGCATGAGCACCGTGCGAGTCACCACGGATCCATCCACCCAACCGCCCGAGTCGTCGGCTCGAGGTGATGTCAGGCAGGAAGGACATGGCAGACGAGGCCGAGGCCGGCCCGACCGGGGGAACTCGAGATCGTCCCGTACCTGGCGGATTGTGACGGTCGGCCTGCTGGTCGTCTTCGCCCTGTACTTCCTGGTGCCGGTCTACTGGTTGCTCGTCGCTGCGACGAAGTCCACCGGCGACCTCTTCGGCACGTTCGGGTTCTGGTTCTCCGACCCCCAGCTGCTGCAGAACCTGCAGCACGTGCTGACCTACGACGACGGAATCTACGTGCGTTGGGTGCTGAACAGCGTCCTCTACGCGGGTGTGGGCGCGGCGGCGGCGACCCTGCTCGCCGCGTGGGGCGGGTACGCCCTCGGAAAGTTTGAGTTCCGTGGGCGCGAGGCGATCTTCAACACCGTGCTGGCAGGGGTGATGATCCCGGGCACCGCGCTTGCGCTGCCCTTGTTCCTGCTCTTCAGCCAGTGGGGGCTCGCCAACACCTATCTCGCGGTCCTGCTCCCTTCTCTCGTCAGCCCGTTCGGGCTGTACCTCTGCCGCATCTACGCGTCCGCCGGAGTGCCCGACTCGGTTCTCGAAGCCGCGCGGATCGACGGTGCGAGCGAGGCGCGCATCTTCCGCACCCTGGTCATGCGGCTCATGACTCCCGCGCTGGTCACCGTGTTCCTCTTCCAGTTCGTCGGGATCTGGAACAACTACTTCCTCCCGCTGGTCATGCTCTCGGACCCGAAGCTGTACCCGATCACCCTCGGGCTGACCTCATGGCAGTCGTTCGCTGACCGCGAGCCGGACCTCTACCAGCTCACGGTCGGCGGCGCGTTCCTCTCCGTCATCCCCCTGATGATCGCGATCGTCGTGCTGCAGCGGTTCTGGCGCGGGGGGCTCGCCGAGGGCAGCGTCAAGGGCTGACCGGACTCGTCTCCCGACCTCTACGCATCGCGAAAGAAGCTGATGAGAAGACTCGGCGCCCTCGCCGCCTCCGTCGTCCTGCTCGCCGCGCCAGCTGTCGCCTCGCCTCCTGCGTCCGCCGTGGACGACCCCCGGACGCCGGACGCGCTCCGGGCCGAACCGGCCGGCACGCGCATCGAGACAGTCGACGGTACGGGTGTGCTGTTCCAGTACGACCACGTCGTCCCGTCGTTCGACGACTGGGACGCGGCGGAACCCACACGTGACAGGATCTCGCTCGACGGTACGTGGTCGTTCCGCTTCGACCCCGAGGGGCGAGGGCTCTCCGACGGCTGGGCGCGCCCAGATCGTCCGCTGGAAGGGTGGGACACGATCCGGGTGCCCTCGTCCTGGGACCTCAAGGACACGCCCGGCTTCGACGGGTACGACGGCACCGACTTCGGCGAGGGGACTGCGTTCCAGGACGGGTACGCGTGGTACCGCAAGACGATCACGGTGCCCCGGTCGTGGAACGACGAGCACGTGCGCCTGTCGTTCCTCGCGGTGAACTACCGGTCCGACGTCTGGATCGACGGCGTCCACGCCGGGGCACACGAGGGCGGGCAGACCCCGTTCGCGCTCCCGGTGGACGACCTGCTGCGCCCAGGCACGGAGGCGACCATCGCCGTGCGCGTGGATCGTCGAGCGTCGTTCGAGGACTACGTCGGCGGCACGGGTCCCGTGACCGACCGCTACGCGGTGCCCTGGAAGCCCGTGGACTACTGGCCCTATGCCGGCCTCACCCGGTCGGCCTGGCTGGAGGCGGTTCCCCGGGTCAGCGTCGCCAAGGTCCTGGTCGCGGCTGCTGACGGCGTGCTCGACGCCCGTGCCGTGGTCGAGAACACGGGCAGCCGCCCGTTCAGAGGGTCGGTCCGGTGGGATCCCGGACGCCCGACCGGCGGGTCCGTCACGTCCCGACCCGTCACGGTCGGGCCCGGTGAGACCCGCGTGGTGCGCGCCGTGATGCGCATTCCCCGTGCCGTCCGGTGGAGCACCGACGACCCACGCACCTACACGACCACAGCCGAGCTGCGCACCGGGCCAGGAACGTCACGGCGGCAGACCGTCGACCAGCTGTCGACCGGTTACGGGATGCGGTCCGTCGACATCGCCGGCGCGTTGCTGCAGGTCAACGGCGACGAGGTCTTCCTCAAAGGGCTGAACTGGCACGAGGAGACAGGTCGCGGCGGCCGGTCGCTCACCCTCGACGAGTACGACCACGAACTGGGTCATGCGCTCGACCTCGGAGTGAATCTCCTACGCAACTCCGTCTACAACCGGCATCCCTACGCGTACGACTGGGCTGACCGCCACGGCGTGTTCATGATGGACGACACCGACAACATGTGGCTCAACACCGACCAGCAACGGTTGCAGACCGCGAGCTACGGTCTGTCCCGCGCCCTCGCGGCGAGCATGGCGTGGAACCAGCACAACCACCCGTCGGTCATCCTGTGGGGACTGCAGAACGAGTCGGAGATCGATCCCGACGGCGCACCTGTCTACCGGGCGTGGTTGCGCGACATGAAGGACGCGATCCTCGCGCTCGACCTGCAGCACCGCCCGGTCACCTGGGCGTCCAGCACCACGGACGACCCAGCCTTCGACATCGCGGACGTCATCGGTTTCAACGAGTACTTCGGGTACTTCTATGGCGCCAACGAGGACCTCGGACCTGCTCTCGACGGCGTGCACGCCCGGCATCCCGACACGCCGCTCCTCATCACCGAGAACGGGTCGTGGTCATACCTGGGCAGACGCGGCAGCGCTCTCGACGAGGGCACCGAGGACTGGCAGGCGGCCAATCTCGAGTCCCACTGGGACCAGGCGACGGAGAGGCCCTTTGTCGCCGGGTACACCTACTGGGTCCTGAAGGACTACAAGCAGCGCGCCGGGTACAACGCCGACCTGAACGGCATCTCCGTCATGGGGCTGCTGGGCTGGGACTCGACCACTCGCCGCCTGGCCTACGACGTCTACCGCGACGTCAGCAAGACACACGACCCCGCACCCTCCGACCGAAAGGCAGCACCGTGATCGACACGCCGTCCGTCCAGCACCCTCCGGGAGTCCCCACGCACCTCCCACCGCGCCTGACCATCTCGCTGTGGGACTTCACCTGGTACACCCAGACCATGCCGGGCGAGCCGTTCGCCGACCTTGACGTCGCCTTTTCCGAGGCGGTCGAGCGCGGCTACAACACCGTGCGCATCTGCGCGATGCCGTTCCTGCTCTTCGGGGACCACGGGATCGACACCACGGCGCTGCAGTTCACGAAACTTGGCGGCGACGTCGGCGTCAGGACCCGCTGGTACGACGTCGCGGGCGGCGCCGTCATCGACGGCAGGGCCCACCTGCTGGAGCTGTTCCGCGCAGCCGAGCGTCACAACTGCTACATCATCCTGTCGTCCTGGGAGTACCAGCAGAGCCCCGCGTTCCTGGCGGGGCCGGAGTGGTACGACGCGCTCATGGCCGTCGCTCCCGACGACCGCCACGCAGTTCTCGCCGACGCGATGTCCGACCTCGTGCAGTACCTCAAGGACCACGACCTGGCCGGCCGCATCGCCTACGCCGAGGTCCACAACGAGGTCGACCTCAGCCGCCTCGTGCTCGCGGGCGGCGGCACCCAGGACGACCCCTATCGGCCGCAGAAGCCCTTCGTCGAAGACGCCGTACGCCGCATGCGAGAGCGTCATCCCGACATCATGGCCGCCAGCTGCTATGGGATCCCACCGCATCTCGACACGGACTCCATGGCCGGCAACGGCGACGTCGCCCACTTCCACGTCTACGTCTACGGGGTGCTCGGAGCCCTCGAGCGCTGGGCCGGGGTCCGTGAGACCGAAGGGTTCCCGACCGCCGAACTACGCTCCCTGCTGCGGGACGACGCACCCGACGTCGCGACGTACGAGGGCAAGGTCGAACCATGGCGGCTGGCAGCGACCGGCGTGTCCACCACGATGTTCTATAGCTACGACTGGGTGGACACCGCGCGCTGGGACCGGTGGCTCTACGAGAACTACGGCCAGTGGCGTGAGGCGATGCTTCAGGCGATCGACGACCGGATCGACGTCCTCGCGCGCCTCGGACAGCGTCATGGTGCGCCGCTCGTCATCGGCGAGGGCTGGATCGGCTACACACCGTTGCTTGCTGAGTTCGAGGACGGGCCCGTGGGACAGTCACTCGCGGAGCATGCCCTCGTGCGATGCATCGAGCAGGGAGCCTGGGGGGCCGTTGTCGGGTCGAACTCGGCCCCCCACCACCCGGGATGGCAGAACGTCGCCTGGCAGCAGGTGTGGAACCGTCGGCTGCTCCGCGGCGACGCTACCGCGTAGCTGTTCCCCGAAGGAGGCATGTCTTGTCGAGCCGTCGGCCGTCCGTCGTCCATTCTTGCCCGCGCGCGCCCCGGCAGGGTCACCCCGAAGTGAACGACCCCGTCGATTCCGCCGACCGGGTCGAGGTCACCAGCCGGTACCTCCAGCGCGGGGGGCGCCCCTGGTTCCCGGTGACGGGGGAGGTGCACTACGCGCGGATCCCGCGCGAGCGGTGGTCGGAGGTGCTGGGCCACGCGAAGGCCGGCGGGCTGGACTCCGTGGCGACGTACGTGTTCTGGCAGGCGCACGAGCCGGCGCCCGGGGACTTCCGGTGGGGCGAGAACCTGGACCTGCGGGCGTTCGTGGAGCTGGCCGGGCGGCACGGGCTGGACGTGGTGGTGCGGATGGGGCCGTGGGCGCACGGGGAGGCGCGCTACGGCGGGTTCCCGGACTGGCTGGTGGGGCGCGGGGTCGCCACGCGGACGAACGACCCGGCCTACCTGGATCTCGTGCGGGCGTTCTACGGGCAGGCGGTGGCGCAGCTGGCCGGGCTCACGCACGCCGAGGGCGGGCCGGTGGTGGGCGTGCAGATCGAGAACGAGCTGTACGACCAGCCGGAGCACCTGGCGACGCTGCGCACGATGGCGGAGGGGCTGGGGCTGCGGGTGCCGGTGTGGACGGCGACGGGCTGGGGCGGGGCGCAGGTGCCGCCCTCCCTGCTGCCGGTGTACAGCGCGTACGCGGACGGGTTCTGGGAGGACTCCGACGTCGAGTGGCCGGCGTTCTCGCCGGTGCACTTCCGGTACTCCACGGTGCGTGACGACCTGTCGGTGGGTGCGGACCTGCGCGAGGCGTTGGACGGGATCGTGCTCGACGACGACGGCTCCGGACCCGTGCCGGCGGATGACGACGCGCTGCCGTACGCGACGTGCGAGCTGGGCGGCGGGATGCACGTGGCCTACCACCGGCGTCCGCTGGTGACGCCGCGGGACGTGGCCGCGCTGGCGTTGGCGAAGGTGGGCAGCGGGTCGGTGTGGCAGGGGTACTACATGTACGCGGGCGGCACGCAGCGGGTGGGGCCGCACGGCACGGAGCAGGAGTCGCACGCCACGGGGTACCCGAACGACGTGCCCACGCGGACGTACGACTTCGGGGCGCCGGTGGGCGAGCACGGGCAGGTGCGGGCGCATCATCACCTGCTGCGGCGCCAGCACCTGTGGCTCCAGGCCGACGGCGCGGCGTTGGCGGCGATGACGACGACCGTGGGCGGCGGCAGCGACGACTCCGCGGAGCTGCGCTGGGCGGTGCGCTCCGACGGCCGCCGCGGGTACGTCTTCGCCACCACCTACCAGCCGGCACGCCGCCCGCTGCCGGCGCAGCCGGGCGTGCAGCTGGAGGTCGGGCTCGACGACGGGGTCGTCGTCGTGCCGTCGCGGCCGGTGGACCTGCCCGCCGGGGTCTCGGTCGCGTGGCCGGTGCGGTACCCGCTCGCCGACGGGCTGGTGCTGCGCAGCGCGACGGCGCAGCTGCTCACCCGGATCGACGGCGGGTCGGGCGGCAGCGACGTGGTGGTGCTCGTCGCGACCGACGGCGTCCCCGTCGAGCTCGTCCTGGAGGGCGACGTCGACGCGACGGGCCCGGTCGCCGCCCGGCGGGAGGACGGCACGACCGTCCTCGACCTGACGGCGACACCCGGCCCGGACACGATGGTGGGGCTTCGCCGTGCATCGGGAGGCGTCGACGTCCTGGTGCTCGACGAGGCGACCGCGAACCGCCTGTACCGCCTCGACGTCTTCGGCCGCGAGCGGCTGGTGCTCTCGGACGTGCCGGTGTTCTCGCTCGACGGTGCGCTGGTCGCGCACACGGAGCACCCGAGGGCGACGGTGTCCCTGCTGCCCGCGCCGGCGGCACTACGGGCGTCGACCGACGGCGCCGACGTCGCGCCCACCGCCGGGGAGGGCGCGCTGTGGACCTCGTGGACGCTGTCCGTCCCGGGCGCCGGGGCCCGCCGCGTCGCGGCCGACCTGCACCCGACCGCCTCGGCTCCGCCGGAGCCGACCACGGGCGGCCCGATGGGCCGCCTCAGCGCGCCGACCGACTTCTCCGGCGCCGCGCGCGTGCGCCTCGACGTGCCCGCCGACGCGCTCGCCGGCGTCGACCGCGCCCTGCTGCGCGTCTCCTGGACCGGCGACGTCGGCCGTGCGCTGGTCGGCGAGCATGTGGTGAGCGACCACTTCTGGCACGGCCGCGACTGGGACGTCGACCTCACCCCGCACCGCGACGCCGTCGCCCGCGACGGCCTCACGCTCGAGCTGCTCCCATGGCGCCGCGACACCGGCGTCTGGGTCGACCCGTCCGTGCGCGACATCCCCGACGGCATCACCGTCGCCGCGGTCGACGTCGTCCGCGTGGCGCGCGTGGTGCTGACGGCGGAGGACCCCGCACCGGAGCGGTGACGCGCACCCCGTAGGCTCGGGGAGCCCCGTCCCGTCGTTCCGCCGGAGCCCTCCCCTCGTGACCGCCAGCCTGCGCGCGCGCCGCAACGCCCTGTTCGCGCTGTTCTTCCTCAACGGCATCGCCATCTCGTCCTGGGTGACGCGCACCCCCGACGTGCGCGACCTCGTCGGCGCCTCCACCGGGCAGATGGGGCTCATCCTCTTCGGGCTGTCCGTCGGGTCGATGATCGGCATCCTCGTGTCCGGCCCGCTCGTGTCGCGGTGGGGCACCCGGCCCGTCATGGCCGTGGGGGTGGCCGCGATGGCGGTCGGCGTCGCCGTGGTCGGGCTGGGCGCCGCCGCCGGCTCGGGGCCCGTCGTCGCCCTGGGGCTCGGGCTGGTGGGCTGCGGCATGGGCGGCGGCGAGATCGCCCTGAACATCGAGGGGGCCGAGGTGGAGCGCCTCCTCGGCCGCTCGGCGATGCCGACCATGCACGGCTTCTTCAGCTTCGGCACCGTCGTCGGCGCCGTCGCGGGGATGGCGCTCACCGCCGTCGCGTTCCCCGTGGTCGCGCACCTGGTGATCGCCGCCGCCGTGATGCTCGCCGGGCTCGCGGTCGCGATCCGGGCGGTACCGTCGGGCGTCGGCCGGCGCGCGGCCGACGCCGCCCGCGACGCGCACGACGCGGGCGGGGAGCGCGCGCCCGCCGTCTGGAAGGACACGCGGCTGCTGCTCATCGGCGGCATCATCCTGGCGCTCGCGATGGCGGAGGGCACGGCCAACGACTGGCTGCCGCTGGTCATGGTGGACGGGCACGGGTTCGACGCCGCGCTCGGCTCCGCGGTGTACGCGGTCTTCGCCGCCTCGATGACGGTCGGGCGGTTCGTCGGCGGCCGGTTCGTGGACCGGTACGGGCGCGCGGCCGTGCTGTGCGCGAGCTCGCTCGTCAGCGCCGCGGGCCTCGCGCTCGTCGTCTTCGTCGACCACCAGTGGGTGGCCGCCGGCGCGGCCGTGCTGTGGGGCCTGGGCGCCTCGCTCGGCTTCCCCGTCGCGATCTCGGCGGCCGGCGACTCGGGCGAGAACCCCGCCGCCCGCGTCTCGCTCGCGGCCACCCTCGGCTACGTCGCGTTCCTCGTCGGGCCGCCGGTGCTCGGCTTCCTCGGCGAGCACTACGGGCTGCGCGCCGCGCTCGTCGTCGTGCTCGTGCTCGTCGCCGCGGCCGCGTTCCTGGCTCCCGCGGCACGGAACCCCCGGCCGGTGCTGGACGACGGCGGCCCCGACCTGCCCCGCGACCCCGTGCGCGCCGCGGCGCCGCCGTCGGCGGAGGAGCCGGCCTGAGCGCAGCCTGCGCTGCCGGCTCGACCCGCTCGCGAGACGATCGAGTCCCCCGGGTAGGGCACCCGGGAGAGCGACGGGAGGCCGGCATGACGACCGACGGCGACATCCACCAGACCATCAGCGACCTCATCGACCGCGAGCGCGAGCTGCGCGAACGCCTGGCCCGGGGCGAGATCGACGCTAGCACCGAGCACGAGGAGCTCGCCGCCGCGGAGACGAGCCTCGACCAGTGCTGGGACCTGCTGCGGCAGCGGCAGGCGGCGCGGGAGTTCGGCGGCGACCCGGACCAGGCGAAGGCCCGGCCCGCAGACGTCGTCGAGCGCTACCTCGAGTAGCCGCCCGCGCCGCGCATCGGCGGGGTCAGCGCCCGACGAGCCGCATGTGCTGGGCGTCGTAGCGGTCGCCGCGCACGCCCACCCGGGTGGCGAGGGCGTCGAGGTCGGCGCGCTCGTCCGCGGACAGCGCGACGGCGGTCGCCGCGGCGTTCTCCTCGACCCGCTCCAGCCGCCGGGTGCCGGGGATGGGCACGACCCACGGCTGCTGCGCGAGCAGCCACGCCAGCGCGACCTGGCCGGGGTTGACGCCCTTGCCCGCCGCGAGCGCCCGCACCTGGTCGACGAGCGCCTGGTTGGCGGCGAGGTTCTCCGGCTCGAAGCGGGGGACGCGACGGCGGATGTCGCCCTCGGCGAACGCCGTCGCCGTGTCCACGGTGCCGGTGAGGAAGCCCTTGCCGAGCGGGCTGAACGGGACGAACCCGATGCCGAGCTCGGCGAGCGTGGGCAGCACCTCGGCCTCCGGGTCCCGCGTCCACAGCGAGTACTCGCTCTGCACGGCGGTCACGGGGTGCACGGCGTGCGCCCGGCGGACCGTGGCGGCCGACGGCTCCGAGAGGCCCAGGTGTCGCACCTTGCCCTCCGCGACCAGCTCGCCGACCGTGCCGGCGACGTCCTCGATCGGGACGTCCGGGTCGACGCGGTGCTGGTAGAACAGGTCGATCCGGTCGGTGCGCAGCCGCCGCAGCGACGCGTCGGCGACGCGGCGGATCTGCTCGGGCCGGCTGTTCAGCCCGCCCTGGCCGCCCTCGATGTCGAAGCCGAACTTGGTGGCGATCACGACCTGGTCGCGCACGGGCTCGAGGGCCTCGCCGACGAGCTCCTCGTTGACGTACGGGCCGTACACCTCGGCCGTGTCGACGAACGTGACGCCGCGCTCGACGGCGCCGCGCAGGACGCCGATCATGTCGTCGCGGCTGCCCGGGTTGGGGCCGTAGCTCTGGGACATGCCCATGGCGCCGAGGCCGACGGCCGAGACCTCGAGACCCTGTCCGAGGGTGCGGGTGTGCACGGTGCTCTCCTGTCGTCTCAGCGGGGCTCGACGCGCAGCGTCGTCGCGGTGGCCTGCGCGGTGGTGATGGACCGGACCGCCGGGCCGTCGCCGTACTTGGCGTGGTACGCGCGGTCGATCGCGGCGTCGTGGCCGTCGTCGCGGGTGAAGGTCACCTCGGCGCGCACGCCGCCCGCGTCGATCTCGCCGGTGCCGGTGCGCTGCACGCCGCGGTACCAGGCGCCCTCCTCCCCGCGGACCGAGCGCAGGAACAGCGCGCCGTCGACGACGACGTGCCACACGATCCGGGGCGTGCGCAGCGAGCCGTCCGGGCGGTGGGCGGCGACGCGCAGCTCGCCGTCGCCGTCGATCGCGGCCAGGTCGGCGAGGTTCCAGTCGGTCATGACTCCTCCTCGGTGGTGGGCTCGGTGGTGGTGGGAGGGATGACGTCGTCGAGGTCGCGCAGCGCGTTGAGCGTGCGCGGGTAGCCGACGACGGGCAGCAGCTGCGTGAGCACCGCGACCAGGGTGGCGCGGTCGTTGCCCACGGTGAGGTTCATGCGGATGTGGCCGACCACCTGCGGGTCGGCGCCGCCCAGCGCGGTGAGGAACGCGAGGGTGATCAGCTCGCGGGCGGGCAGGTCGAGACCGCCCCGCGTGTAGTGGTCCCCGAAGCAGTGGGCCGAGAGGTAGCGCTGCACGTGCTGTTCGTCGGCCGGCGCGTTCGCGTACATCGCGTCGACGGCGTCGCCGCCGACGAGCCGCTTCTGCACGGCGAGCCCGTCGTCGGCCCGCGTCTCGCGGGTCACGGTGGCCTGCCCGGGCAGGGGCAGCTCGATCTCGCGGTCGGCGAGCAGCTCGTTCGCCACGACGACGGCGTCGACCGCGCGCCCGAGCCCCACGTACGGCACGGCCTGGTACAGCAGCTCCTTCAGCTGGACGGGCGTCACGCCGGCGGCGAGGGCGTCCTCGAGCTCGACCCGGTAGGCGGCCGTGCCGCCCGTGGCGACGAGCCCGGCGAGCCGGACCAGCGACCGGACACGGGGGTCGAGCGGCGCGTCGCGCTCGACGTCGTCGGCGAACCGGTCGACGACGGACACCAGCTCCGGGTCGGTGGCGGCCAGGTGGGTGGCGGCGAGGGGCATGGCTCAGGCCTCCGGGATGTCGCGGCCGAAGGTCTCGAGCGTGATGGCGTCGGGCTCGGGGCCGCCGCGCACGCCGGTGTCGAGGGCGTCGATCGCGGCGAGCTCGTCGGCGGTGAGCTCGAAGTCGAGCACGTCGAAGTTCTCGGCGATGCGGTGCGGGGTGACGGACTTGGGGATGGCGGAGCGGCCCTGCTGCAGGTGCCAGCGCAGCATGACCTGGGCGGCGCTCTTGCCGTGCGCCTCGCCGATGCGCAGGATCGCAGGGTCTTGCAGGGTGCTGGTGTGCTCGCCGTCGCGGTAGAACGTGATGCCGCCGATGGGCGACCACGCCTGGGAGAGGATGCCGTGCTTCGCGTCGGCGGCCAGGACGTCGGGCTGACGGAAGTAGGGGTGCACCTCGACCTGGTTGACGGCGGGCACCACGGACGTCTCGGCCAGGAGCCGGTCGAGGTGGTCGGGCATGAAGTTGCTGACGCCGACGGCGCGGACCTTCCCGTCGGCGAGGAGGGTCTCGAGGGCCCTGTAGGCGTCGACGGTGAGGTCGAAGCGGCTGGGCAGCGCCTGGTGCAGGATCAGCAGGTCGATGGTGTCGACGCCGAGCTTGCCGGCGCTCTTGTCGAACGCGTGCAGGGTCGTGTCGTAGCCGTAGTCGCTGATCCAGACCTTGGTCTCCAGGAAGACGTCGGAGCGGTCGACGCCGGAGCGGCGGATCGCCTCGCCGACCTCGCGCTCGTTGCCGTACGCGGCCGCGGTGTCGATGTGCCGGTAGCCGACGCGCAGCGCCTCAGCGGTCGCCGCGACCGTCTCGTCCGGCGGGGTCTGGAAGACGCCGTACCCGAGGGCCGGCATGGTGACGCCGTTGTTCAGGGTGAGGGTGGGGACGGGGTTCGTCATGCCGTCCACGCTACGAGCAGTCCCGGCCGCGCGGGAGGCCCTGCTGGTACCCCGCTCGGCGCAACCTGGCATCGATGGCGGATCAGTGAGCCTCATGCGGCGGATCCGCGAGCATCATCCGGCGAATCCACGAGCTGGACGCGGCGAATCCACGAGCAGAGGCTATCGTCGTTCACCATGACAACTGTGTCCCGACACGTGAGGCCGCGAGTGCTCGAGGCCTTGAGCGACACACGAGTCGTCGTCGTCCAGGGCGCGCGTCAGGTGGGAAAGACGACCCTGCTGCGTGAGGTCGTCGCGGAGAACCGAGGTCGCCTGGTCACTTTCGACGACGACCTCACCCGTGCCTCAGCGCAGGCGGACCCCGTGGGATTCCTGCGCCAGACGTCTGACGGCCTGCTTGCCATCGACGAGGTCCAGCGCGTTCCGGAGCTGGTGCTGGCCCTCAAGCTCGTCGTCGACAGCGATCCCCGACCTGGACGCTTCCTCCTGACCGGATCCGCCAATCTCTTGCGGCTGCCGGCGACGGAGGACAGTCTCGCCGGACGTGCGGAATCGATCGAGCTGCACGGGTTCAGCCAGGGCGAGATCGTCGGTCACAAGGAGCAGTTCGTCGACCGCCTCCTGGCTGGTGACACCTTCCTCGGGGCAACCAGCGATCTGGCCCGCAACGACTATCTCGAGCGGGCGGTCGCGGGCGCCTATCCGGAAGCTCTCGGTCGTCCGGCTGGACGCCGTCGCAACCTGTGGCTGGAGAACTATCTGGCACGCATCGTGGAACGGGATGCCCCGGACGTCTCGAACCTTCAGCGGCTCGGGGAGCTCCCGCTGATCTTGCGAGTCCTGGCTGCCCGGGACGGTGGCGAGCTCAATATCGCCAAGGTCGCCAGCGACACGGGGATCCCTGCGAGCACACTGGTCCCGCACCTCGAGCTCCTGGAGACGCTGTATCTGATCCAGCGGATCCCCGCCTGGTCGACCAGTCTTTCCAAGCGGGTCGTGTCACGTCCGAAGACGGCGCTGCTCGACTCCGGGCTGGCCGCGCGTCTGCTCAACGTGTCCGCGGCGGGCGTCTCTCCGTCGAAGAACGGCGAAGCGGCCGGCCACCTGCTCGAAGGTTTCGTCGCCGGCGAGCTCCGTCGTCAGCTCGGTTGGTCGGCGGAGTCCGCGCGCATCAGCCACTACCGCGACCGGGCCGGTGACGAGGTCGACCTGATCATCGAGTCCGACGACGGCCGCGTCGCAGGAATCGAGGTGAAAGCATCTGCCTCCATCGGGCTGCGCGACGCGAAGTGGCTGCTCAAGCTTCGCGACAAGCTCGGCGACCGGTTCGTCGCCGGAGTCATCCTGCACACCGGCGGGACGAGCGGGCCGTTCGGCGACCGAGTCAGCGCCGTGCCCATGGACGTGCTCTGGACGGCCTGACCCGTTCTTGCACGGCATGCTGCCGCGGCGGGCGGGGGGAGCCCCGGGCGTCCCGGGTAACGGCAGTACCTCCCGCGCCGCGGAGGCCGGACGTACCTTCGAGGGTATGGACCTGAAAGCCGAGACGCGCGAGTTCCTGGCCACCCGCCGGGCGCGGATCACGCCGGACAAGGCCGGCCTGCCCGCGTACGGCGGCAACCGGCGCGTGCCGGGGCTGCGCCGCGAGGAGGTGGCGATGCTCGCGGGCGTCAGCGTCGACTACTACACGCGGCTGGAGCGCGGGAACCTCGGCGGCGTGTCCGAGGAGGTGCTCGAGGCGCTCGCGGAGGCGTTGCAGCTCGACGACGCCGAGCGGACCCACCTGTTCGACCTCGCGCGCGCCGCGAACGCGTCCGGCGCGGCCCGGTCGCGCGCGAAGCGCACCCCACCCGGCCGGCTGCGGCCCGCCGTGCAGCGCATCCTCGACGCGATGGGCGACACGCCGGCGTTCGTGCGCAACGGCCGCCTCGACATCCTGGGCGCGAACCTCATGGCCCGGGCGCTGTACGCGCCGGTGTACGACTCGCCGCGGCGCGACCCGCACAAGCCGGTCAACCTGGCGCGGTTCCACTTCCTCGACCCGGACGGCGCCCGCGAGCTGTGGGGCGACAGGGCGGAGCGGATGGCGCACGACGCCGTCGCGATCGTGCGCGCGGACGCCGGCCGCAACCCGTACGACAAGGGGCTGACCGACCTGGTGGGCGAGCTGTCCACCCGCAGCGAGCGCTTCCGCACCCTGTGGGCCTCCCACGACGTGCGGCTGCACCGCAGCGGCACGAAGGTCTTCCACCATCCCGTGGTCGGGCTGCTCGAGCTGGACTTCGAGGCGCTCGTGCTGCCCGCGGACGCCGGGCTGCAGCTCAACGTGTACACGGCCCCGCCCGGCTCGCCGTCCGACGACGGGCTCAAGCTGCTCGCGTCGTGGGCGGCGACCACGCTCGCGGCCCCCGCCGCCGCCCCCGCGGCGAACGACCCGACCCGAGAAGGAGTCACCGACCGATGAAGAAGCTTCCCCGCCCCGCGACCACGAAGAACCCGCCCGAGCAGTTCCGCGGCGACGTGTGGCTCGACCCGATCGCGGCGCCGCAGGAGGCCGACCAGCGGATGGTCGTCGCGCTCGTGCGGTTCGCCCCCGCGGCGCGCACGGCCTGGCACTCGCACGCCCGCGGCCAGACGCTGCACGTGGTCTCCGGCGTGGCGCTGGTCGGCACGCGCGACGGCGTCGTCGTCGAGGCGCGGCCCGGCGAGACGGTGTACTGCCCGCCGGGGGAGGAGCACTGGCACGGCGCGTCGCCGGACGACTTCATGGAGCACCTGGCGATGCTCGAGAACGCCGACGACCCGGCGACCACGACCACCTGGCTGGAGCACGTCACGGACGAGGAGTACGCCCGCGCGCCGTGGCTCGACGTCTGACCGCCCACCTGCTCAGATCAGCAGCGGCGCCAGGCCGAAGCCGATGGCGACGGCGGTCGCGACGGACACCAGCCCGGGCACCATGAACGAGTGGTTGAACAGGTACTTCCCGATGCGGGTGGTGCCGGTGTCGTCGAGCTCGATGGCGGCGACCACGGTCGTGTAGGTCGGCAGCAGGAACAGGCCGGTGACGGCGGGGAACGACGCGACCATCGTCGTCGCCGCCACGCCCATGCCGGCGGCCACCGGCATGAGGGCGATCGTCGTCGCGGCCTGCGAGTACAGCAGCGCGGAGGCGAGCAGCAGCACGACGGCGAGCATCCACGGGTAGCGCTGGATGATGTCGCCGCCCAGCTCCTCGATCTCGGCGGTGTGGCCCTGCACGAACGTGTTGCCCAGCCACGCGACGCCGATGATGCAGACGGCGGCGCTCATGCCGCTGCGGAACGTCTGCTGCGTGATGACGGTGCTCACGTCGATCTTGCAGAAGACGGCGATGAGCAGCCCCGCCAGCAGCATGAACGTCATGATGGCGCCGCTGCGGGTGATGGTCGGGTTCTCGATGAGGCCCACCGAGTCGGACACCGCGGTGGAGTAGAGCACGACGACGAGCAGCGCCGCCGCGAAGATGAGCAGCGACAGCAGCGCCCTCGGCTTCGCGACGAACGCGGTGCGCTCGCGCCGCTTCACCAGCCCCTTGGCGAGCCGCTCCTGGTACACCGGGTCGTCCTGCAGCTCCACGCCCTGCCGGGACGCGACGACGGCGCCGACCATGCAGCCCACCAGGGTCGAGACGCCCGCCACGGTGAGCAGCGTGAGGTAGTCGACGCCCAGCGGTTCGACGACGGCGGCCATCGCCACCACCGCGGCCGAGATGGGTGACGCGGCGATCGCCATCTGCGACGCCACGACCGCGATGGACAGCGGCCGCGACGGCCGCACGTTCGACTCCTTCGCCACCTCCGCGATCACCGGGAGCGTGGAGAAGGCGACCTGCCCGGTGCCGGAGAACACCGTCATCACGTAGGTGACGAGCGGCGCGAGGAAGGTGATGCTGCGCGGGCGGGCGCGCAGCAGCACCTCCGTCTTCGCGACGAGGTAGTCCAGCCCGCCGGCGGCCTGCATCGCGGCGATGGCCGCGATGACGCACATGATGATGCCCAGCACGTCCCAGGGGACGCCCGTCGCCGGATCGACCTCGAGGCCCAGCAGCCCGAGGACGATGACGCCGGCCCCGCCCGCCAGCCCGATCCCGATCCCGCCGAGGCGCGCGCCGATGAAGACGAAGACCAGGACGACGGCGAACTGGACGACGATCACCGGGTGGCCTCACCCTCCTCGTCGGCGTCGTCGTGCTCGTGCTCGGGGTCGGACGGGGCGCCCGTCGCGTCGTCGGACTCCACGACGCGCGACGCGTCGCCCTCCTCGCCCAGCGGCGGGATGCCGCGCTCGTCCGGGGCGTAGAACCGCCCGCTGTAGCGCGGGTGCAGGAAGTTCTCGGTGGTGAGGATCCGGTCGACGTCCTCGGCGGTGAGCAGGCCGCGCGCGACGACGACGTCCCGCACCGAGGCGCCGGTGCGGGCCGCCTCCTTGCCCACGAGGTCGCCGTTGTGGTGCCCGATCACCTCGTTGAGGTAGGTGACGATGCCGATGGAGCCGAGCACGTGCTCGCGCATCACCTCGGCGTTCGCGGTGATCCCGACGACGCACTTGGTGCGCAGGGCGTCGCACGCGTTGGTGAGCAGGCGGGTCGACTCGAACAGCGACTGCGCGAGCACGGGCTCCATGACGTTGAGCTGCAGCTGCCCGGCCTCGGCGGCGTGCGTGATGGTGACGTCGTTGCCCATCACCTTGAAGCAGACCTGGTTGACCACCTCGGGGATCACCGGGTTCACCTTGGCGGGCATGATCGACGACCCCGCCTGCAGCTCGGGCAGGTTGATCTCGTTGAGGCCGGCGCGCGGCCCGGAGGACAGCAGGCGCAGGTCGTTGCAGATCTTCGACAGCTTGGTCGCGAGCCGCTTCACCGCGGAGTGCACGGCCAGGTAGGCGCCGTTGTCGTAGGTGGCCTCGACGAGGTTCTCCGCCGGCACCGTGCCGAGCCCGGACACCTCCGCGAGCCGCCGCGCCGCGACCTTCGGGTAGCCGGGCGGGGTGTTGAGGCCGGTGCCGATCGCCGTCGCGCCCAGGTTCACCTCGAGCAGCAGGTCGGCCGCGTTCCGCAGGCGCTTGATCTCCTCCGCGACGTTGACGGAGAAGCCGGCGAACTCCTGGCCCAGGCTCATCGGCACCGCGTCCTGCAGCTGGGTGCGGCCCATCTTCGGCAGGTCCGCGAACTCCGACGCCTTCTCGTCCAGCGCCCGCGACAGGCGGCGCACGGCGACGATCAGCGCGTCGACGAGCGCGTGCACGGCCAGGCGGAAGCCGGTGGGGTAGGCGTCGTTGGTGGACTGGGACTTGTTGACGTGGTCGTTCGGGTTGATGACGTCGTAGCGGCCTCGGGGAAAGCCGGACAGCTCGAGCGCGAGGTTCGCCACCACCTCGTTGGTGTTCATGTTGACGCTGGTGCCCGCGCCGCCCTGGAACACGTCGATCGGGAACTGGTCCATGCACCGCCCCTTGACCAGCACCTCGTCGCAGGCGCCGATGATGGCGTCCGCGACGTCCCGCTGGATGGCGCGCAGCTCCCGGTTCGCGAGCGCCGCCGCCTTCTTCACCATCACCATGCCGCGGATCATCTCCGGCACGTCGTTGATGGTCGTCCCGGAGATGGGGAAGTTCTCGATCGCCCGGACGGTGTGGATCCCGTAGTACGCCTGCGCAGGGACCTCTTTCGGTCCGAGCAGGTCTTCCTCGACGCGCACGTCAGCCATGGGGTCAGCCATGGGCCTGACGCTAGCAACGCGGGCGGTCGGGCACCCGGTGGGGTGCGGATGCGTGCATCGGGAGTCGGGCGTGTGCTGAGGGGGCAGGAGGAGTCAGGGGGCGCCACCGGTGGTCGTTCGGCTGCCCGACCCGAGGAGGAGCCCATGACGAGGACCAACCCGATGACGTGGTTGGGGAGGCAGGCGCGTCGCGGCGTGACCGACCTGCCGCGCAACGTCCAGTGGGTGCTGGACGCGGGGGTGAAGAACCCGGCCCGGTCGGCCGGCCGCACCGTGCAGTCCGCCGGGCAGCAGGCGGTCGCCACCCTGGCGGACGCCAACCCCCTCTCGGGCGACGGCGGCGGGGACCGCCGGCTGAACCGCGTGGACGCGGCGATGGAGCGGGCGCACGAGCTCGAGGTGCGCGCCCACGACGAGGCCCGCCACGCGAAGGAGCAGGCGGACGCCGTGGCCGCGGCCGAGGCGGAGGGCGACCGCCGGGTCGCCGAGGCCCGCGCGGAGGGCGAGCGCGAGGTGGAGCGGGTCACCACCGAGGCGCAGCGCGAGGCGGACGAGTACGTCGCGGCGAAACGGGGCCGGGCGACCGAGCTCGCCGCCCGGCAGGTGGAGGAGACGGAGGCCGACGTCGGCAAGCGGGTGGAACACGCCCGGGAGCAGGCCGACCGGGCGCGCGCCCGGGCCGAGGAGGCGGTCGAGCAGGCACGCCGGCAGATGACCCGGGCGCGGGAGCTGGCCGAGGCGGCGGCGGAGGACGCCCGGCGCGCGGCCGAGGAGGCGCGGGCCCGGGCCGACCGGCTGGCCGGGGAGGCCGAGGAGGAGGCGAAGCAGGCCCGCCGGCGGGTCGAGGAGGCCGACAGGCGCCGGCAGGAGGTGGCGTCCGAGGGGCGGCAGCTCGGCGCGGACGCCGACACCGGCCCGCTGGACCTCGAGGAGATGACGAAGGACGAGCTGCGCGCGCTCGGGGTGGAGATGGGCCTCGACCTGCCGACGTCCCTCCGCAAGGAGCAGATCGTCACGAGGATCCGCAGGCACCAGGACGAGCACGACCGGTAGAGCACGACCGGGAGAGACGGGAGCACGACGATGACGTGGTGGCGCAGGAAGACGTTCACCGACCGGGTCGCGGAGGCGCTGGGGCGCAGGCCGCGGCGGTCGGGCGGCACGGCGGTGCGGTCCGGGCTGATCGCGCTCGGGTCGGTCGCCGGCGTGACGGCCGCGAGCGCGGTCGCGTCGGCGATCCGCACGCGGCAGGGCTCGGCTGGAGGAGGGGGCCAGGATGTTCGGTCGTAGGACGCTCGGCCGCGCGCTGTTCTTCGGGCTGGGATACGTCGTCGGCACGCGGGCCGGGCGGGAGCGGTACGCGCAGATCGAGGCCGGCGCGCGGGCCGTCGTCGCGGGCCTGCGCGCGCGGATGGACGGCGTGAGCGACGGCGGCGCCGACGGCGGGGACGGGCGGCGGCGGTCGTCGCGTGCGGACGCCGACCCGTACGGCGACATCCGCCTCGGCGGCTAGCCGGGGGCCGGGATGATCGTCCGGATCCAGCTCCTCGCGCGGCTGCTGAGGATCCGCCTGCTGCGGGTGGAGGGGGTCGTCGCGATCAGCGACGGCGACCTGCCGTCCGTGGACCCGCCCCCCGGCTCGTCCCCGAACGTGCGGGCGGCGCCCGTCGTCCGCGTCCGCGTGGACCGCGACCCGCCGGCCCTCGGGTCGGGGCGGCGTCGGCCCGACCCGGCTCTCGGTCGCGACCTGGCCGCGGCAGAGGCGATCCTGGAACAGGTGCCGTCGTCGGACCGGAGGAGCAGGGAGTCGTCATGACGTACCAGATCGGCTACATCGTCGGGAGCCTCGCGAAGGGCTCCATCAACCGGACGCTGTCCCGGGCGCTCGTCCGGCTGGCGCCCGCGGACCTCGAGTTCACGGAGATCCCCATCGGGGACCTCCCGCTCTACAGCTGGGACTACGACGCCGACTACCCGCCCGAGGGGCGGGCCTTCAAGGCGGCGGTCGAGGCGTCCGACGGGCTGCTCGTCGTCTCCCCGGAGTACAACCGGTCGATCCCGGGCGCCCTGAAGAACGCCATCGACTGGGGCTCGCGCCCGTGGGGCCAGAACTCCTTCGCCCGCAAGCCCGTCGGCATCATCGGCGCCTCCCCGGGCGGCATCGGCACCGCCGTCATGCAGTCGTCGATGCGCGCCGTCCTGAGCTTCCTCGACGCGCCGCAGCTCAACTCCCCGGAGGCGTACATCACCTACGTCGCCGACGACTTCGGCGCCGACGGCGAGGTGACGAACGAGAGCACGGCCGGCTTCCTGCGCCACTACATGGACGAGTACTGCGCGTTCGTGCAGCGGGTGCTCGCCGTCACCGCGCCCGGGCACATCGGCGACAGCGACCCGGCGTCGGCCAAGTAGCCACCGCGCGAGCACGCCGGGCGCCGGGGGCGTCGTGAGAGGCTGACGTCGTGCGAGCGGACGTGTGGCTGTGGGCGGTGCGGCTCTTCAAGAGCCGGTCGTCGTCGGCCGCCCTGCTCCGGTCGGGCCGGGTGCGGGTGAACGGCACGGTGGCGAAGCCCGCCACGTCCGTCGCGGTGGGCGACACGATCACCTGGCGCGACCCGCTGCGCGACCGCAAGGTCGTCGTCGTCGAGCTGCTGCCCAAGCGCGTGGGCGCGCCGCTGGCGGTCAAGGCGTACCGCGACGAGAGCCCGCCGATGCCCACGCGCCAGGAGCGGGAGGCCGTCGGCGTCCGCGACCGTGGCGCCGGCCGCCCCACCAAGCGCGAGCGCCGCGAGATCGACCGGCTGCGCGGCACCCGTCGCGGCAGGTGAAACGGTCCGCCGGCGTGCTTGGCTTGTCCCCATGACCGACACCTCCCGCGCGGCGAGCCGGACCGCCGTCCTCGTCTGCCAGGGCCGCGCCGCCGCGCAGGGACGGCTCGGCCCCGGCCGCTTCGACGACCCGATGGCGCAGCGGCTGCTCGACGCCGAGGAGCTGGTGCCCGTGCGCCAGGTCCGCGAGGGCCGGCCGCCCGAGGGGTGGGGGCCGCGCACGGCGTACGAGCAGGTGCGGGCGTGCGCCGACCTCATGGCTGCCCGGACGGTCGTGATCGACGAGGCCGTGCGCGCCCACGCGAACCCGCAGGTCGTGCTGCTGGGCGCCGGCCTGGACTCCCGTGCCTGGCGGATGCCGGAGCTCGCGGACGTCGACGTGCTCGAGGTCGACCACCCGGCGTCGCAGCGGGACAAGCGCCGCCGGGTGGGCGACGCGGTGCCGCCGGTGCGGCTGGCGTACGCGCCCGTCGACCTGGCGCGCGACCGTCTCGCCGACGGGCTCGCCGCCGCGGGGCACCGGGCGGGCGAGCCGACCACCTGGGTGTGGGAGGGCGTCGTCCCGTACCTCACCCGCGCCCAGGCCGCCGACACCGTGCGGCAGGTCGCCGCGCTGTCCGCCCCCGGCAGCGCCCTCGTCGTCAACTACCAGGCGCCCTCGCTGCGGGCGACGGTGGGGCGCCGCGTCGCCGGGGTGCTCGCCGCGGCGGGCGGGCACCGGCCGATGACCGCCGGCGAGCCCTGGCGCGCGGCCTGGGCGCCGCGACGGATGGCGGCGCTGCTGCGCTCCCACGGATTCGACGTCGTCGCGGACGGCGACCTGTCCGGGCCCGCCGCCGACCTCGGCGTCCCCGGCGCGACCACGACGTCGCTGCGCACGGGGCGGGTCGCGGTGGCGGTGCGGCCCGGCGCGCGCCGGGGCTGACCGCGCTGGATAGGCTCGCCGGCATGACCAGCACCGCCGAGCGCGTCGCCGCCCTCCTGCACGACCACCCCGTCTGGGACGGGCACAACGACCTGCCGTGGGAGGCGCGCGACCAGGTCGCGTACGACTGGTCCCGGCTGGACCTCGAGGCCGGCACGGAGGGCCGAACGCACACGGACGTGCCGCGGCTGCGCGCCGGGGGAGTGGGGGCCCAGTTCTGGTCGGTGTACGTGCCGTCCAACCTGCCCGGCAGCGGGGCGGTCACCGCGACCCTCGAGCAGGTGGACGCCGTCCGGCGCATGGTGGCGCGCTGGCCGGAGCACTTCCGGCTCGCGACGAGCGCCGACGACGTCGTCGCCGCCTGGGCGGAGGGCAAGATCGCGTCGCTCATGGGCGCCGAGGGCGGGCAGTCGATCGACTCGTCGATGGGCGCGCTGCGCATGCTGTACGAGCTGGGCGTGCGCTACATGACGCTCACCCACAACCACCACACCCCGTGGGCGGAGTCCGCGACGGACGAGCCGCCCGCGGACGGCCGGTTCGAGCACGGCGGCCTGACGGCGTTCGGCCGCGAGGTGGTGCGCGAGATGAACCGGCTCGGGATGCTCGTCGACCTGTCGCACGTGTCGGCGGGCACGATGCGCGCCGCGCTCGACGTCGCCGAGGCGCCGGTGATCTTCTCGCACAGCTCCGCCCGCGCCGTCTGCGACGTGCCGCGCAACGTGCCCGACGACGTGCTCGCGCGCCTCGCCGACAACGGCGGGGTGTGCATGGTGACCTTCGTGCCGAGCTTCGTCACCCCCGCGATCGGGGAATGGCGCGCGCAGGCCGGGGAGGCGGCGAGGGCGGCCGGGATCGCGCCGAACGACTACGCGGAGTTCGCCGCGTTCTCGACCGAGTGGGCGAAGGCCCACCCCCAGCCGCCGACGACGCTCGACGACGTCGTCGCCCACGTCGAGCACGTGCGCGAGGTCGCGGGCGCCGCGCACGTCGGTCTCGGCGGCGACTACGACGGCGCGGGCGGCTTCGCCGAGGAGCTGCGGGACGTCTCCGGCTACCCGAACCTGCTGGCGGCGCTCGCGGACCGTGGCTGGTCGGACGCCGACCTGGCGGGCCTCACGAGCGGCAACGTGCTGCGCGCGCTGCGCGGCGCGGAGGACGTCGCGGCCCGGCTGCAGGCGGAGCGGGAGCCGAGCGTCGCGCGCATCGCGGACCTCGACGGCTGACGGCCGCCCGTGCGGGGCGCGGGGGGTCTAGCGTGAGGTCATGACCGGCGCGCCCGTGCGGGTGTTCCTCGTCGACGACCACGAGGTGGTCCGCCGCGGCGTCGCCGACCTGCTCGGGATGGAGGACGACCTCGAGGTGGTCGGCACGGCGGGCACGGCGGCCGAGGCCCTCGCCCGGGTGCCGGCCGTGCGTCCGGACGTCGTCGTCCTCGACGTGCGGCTGCCCGACGGCGACGGCGTCACGGTGTGCCGGGAGCTGCGGTCGCGCACGGACGCCGCGGTCCTCATCCTGACCTCGTTCGACGACGACGAGTCGCTGTTCGACGCGATCCTCGCCGGCGCGTCGGGCTACGTGCTCAAGCAGGTGCGCGGCAGCGACCTGGTCTCCGGGATCCGGACGGTGGCGGCGGGCGGGTCCATGCTCGACCCGCGCGCCGCGAGCCGGGTGATGGCGCGCCTGCGCCACCAGGGCGAGGACGAGGACCCGCTGGGCGACCTCACGCCGCAGGAGCGGCGCATCCTCGGGCTGGTGGGCGAGGGCATGACGAACCGGCAGATCGGCGCCGAGCTGTTCCTCGCGGAGAAGACCGTGAAGAACTACGTGTCGAGCCTGCTGTCCAAGCTCGGGCTCGAGCGGCGGGTGCAGGCCGCCGTGCTCGCGGCGCGGCTCGAGCAGACCGGCCGGCCCGGCGAGGCGGACCACCCGGCGCCCCCGCTCTGAGGGGCCCGGGCGGAGGCGTCAGCTGCTCGTCGTCGGGAGAGGGACGCGCCAGTGCACCGTGGTGCCCCCGGCGGGCCCGGGCCCGACCTCGAACGACCCGCCCAGCTCCGTGGCCCGCCGGGAGAGGTTGGCGAGGCCGCTGCGCGGGGCGTCGGGGGTGATCCCGGTGCCGTCGTCCGACACGGTGAGCACCAGGTCGTCCGCGACCCGCAGCCGTACGTGGGCCCGCGTGGCCCGCGCGTGGCGCGCCGTGTTCGACAGCGTCTCGCGCAGCACCGCGACGAGGTGCGCCGTCGTCGTCGAGGGCACGTGCGAGTCGATCGGCCCGTCCAGGCGGACGGTCGGGGTGAAGCCGAGGGTGTGCGCCGCCGCCTCCACCTCGGCGAGCAGCAGCGACCGGGTGGCGACCCGGCGCGGGGCGTCGCTCCCCGGGTCGCGCAGGTCCCGGATGGTGGTGCGGATCAGGTCGATCGTCTCGTCGACCTGGTCGATCGCCTCGCCCACCCGCGACCCCAGCTCCTGCCTGTCGTCCAGGTCGAGGGGCTGGGCGTCCCCGAGGCGCCGGTCCACGGACTGCAGGGAGAGGCCCGTCGCGTACAGGCGCTGCACGGCCAGGTCGTGCAGGTCCCGGGCGATGCGGTCCCGGTCGCGCACCACGGCCAGCCGGGCGGCGTCCGCGCGCCGCTCCGCCAGCTCGAGCGTCACCGCGGCCTGGTTCGCGAACGCGCCGAGCGCCTCGATCACGACGTCGCGGAACGGCTCCGCCCCCCGGACCCTCCCGACGGCCAGGACGCCGAGCACGCGCCGCCCCCGCCCGACCAGAGGGAACACGGCGAGTGGGCCGACGGTGCCGACGGGGTGCAGCACGAGCTGTGCCCGGTCGTCCGCCGAGGCGTCGGCGGAGATGATCGACCGCCCCTCGACGAACGCCATCGTGAGGAAGGACCCTGCGGTGCGCAGCGCCCGGCCCCGCAGCGACTCCGCCCGGATCCCGACGGCCGCCCGGACGGTGAGGATCGGGACACCGCCCGCCGGCCCGTCGTCCGACGGGACGGCGATCCCCGCGGTGTCCGCCGCCGCGACGGTGGTCGCGCCGGTGGTGACGAGGTCGAGCACCGCGTCGGGGTCCTCGCCGGCGAGCAGCCGGCGGGCGATCTCGTCGTCCGCGCGCGACCAGCGTTCGCGCAGCCGCGCCTCCTCGTACAGTCGGGCGTTCTCGACCGCCACGCTCGCGGCCGACGCGAACGCCTCCAGCAGCCGCTCGTCGTCCTCGGTGAACTCCCCGCCGCCGCGCTTCTCGGTGAGGTAGAGGGTGCCGAACGGCTCCCCGTGCACTTGCAGCGGCATCCCGAGGAAGCTGTGCATCGTCGGGTGGTGCGGCGGGAAGCCGGTCGAGCGCGGGTCTGCGGTGATGTCGGGGACGCGCAGGGGGCGCCGGTCGCGCACGAGCTCGCCGAGGAGCCCGTGCCCCGTCGGGTAGGGGCCGACCGCGCGGGTCTCCTCCTCGGACATCCCCACGGTGAGGAACCGGGCGATGCGGCCGTCCTCCCCGAGCACGCCGAGGGCGGCGTAGCGGGCGTCGACCATCGCGGCGGCGGCCCGGACCACCCGGTGCAGCGTCGTCTCCAGCTCGAGGCCGCGGCCCACGGACACGACGGCGTCCAGCAGGACGTCCATGTCCCGGTCCCGGCGGTCCTGCCGAGCGCTCACCTCTTCACGGTAGTACGGCGGGCCCGCGGACGTCCGGCATGCCGCCGATGCCCCGGATGCCGCCGATGGCCCCGATCGGGACCTTCGGCCCTGGGGTGCAGGACGCCCGGCCCGAGGGTCGGGGCGTTCGGCACTCGCGCCCGGCCCCGCTCGCGTGGCCGACTGGTGACGTGCCAGGGAACGTCGAGGAGCTCGCCAGCGCCGGAGGGCCGGTCCGGGACGTCGTCGTGGGCGTCGACGGCTCGGAGGGCGGTTACCACGCGATGGCGTGGGCGACGGGGGAGGCCGAGCGCCTCGCGGCGCGGCTCGTCGTCGTGCACGCGTACGCCCAGCCCCTGGGCGTCGGGGCCGTCGTCGCGGCCCGCGGGCCGGAGCAGCGCGCCGAGGCCGAGGCGCTGGTCGCGCGGGCCCGGGCCCGGTACGAGCGCACGGCGCGGACCCGGGCGCTCCCGGCGGGGCCGGCCGCGGTCGGGTTCGCGGCCGTGCGCGGGGACGCCTCCGCCGTCCTGGTGCACCATGCGCGCCGCGGCGCCTCCGTGGTCGTGGGCAGGCGGGGTGTCGGCACGTTCGACAGCGTCCCCATGGGGTCGATCTCCTCCGCCGTCGCGGCGCTGGCGCCGGGCCGGGTGGTGGTCGTGCCGCGCGCCGCCCGCGTCCTGACCCCGCGGCGCGTGGTCGTGGCCGTCGACCCGCGGGACCCGTCGGAGCGCGTGTTCGAGGCCGGGTTCGACGAGGCCGACCGGGCGGGCCTCCCGCTGGTCGCGGCGCACGCGATCGACGAGGGGATGTTCGTGGGCGTCACCGAGGGCGACCTGGCCTGGCTCGGCCGCCTCCGTGCAGAGGCCCGGGCGGACCTGGAGGCGCAGGCCGCGCGCTGGGGGGAGAAGTACCCGGAGGTGCGCTGGTCGATCGAGCAGCGCGGGGCCCCCGGCGCCCTCCTGGCGGTGCTGCGCTCGGACGACCTCGTGGTCACCGGCGGGCACGAGCGCGCGCGCCGGGTCGGCCGCGTGCGCGGCTCCGTGCCGGACCGTCTCGTGCGGCACGCGCCGTGCGCCGTGACGGTGGTGCACGAGTAGGACTTGCGGTCGCGCGCCCGTCGACTCCCCCGGCGGGCGCGCGGCGGCAGGACGCCTCAGGCGTTGAGGGAGCGCCGCGACCAGCTCGCGCCCAGGGCGCGCAGGACGTCGTGCGGGTCGCGCGCCGTGGCCTCCGTGTAGGCGCGCAGCGACATCACCGACGCCGTGAGCATCGTGGTGATGACCTCGCGGGCGAGGCGCGGGTCGACGCTTGCCTCGTCGAGGAGCTCCTGCACCACGCGCGAGCGGATGCCGAGGTCCGGCTCCGAGCACGCCGTCAGCAGGGCGATGGTCAGCGACCCGGCGTCCGTGCTGTCAGTACCCATGGCGTCCCCCTCCGCGGCCCGACGGTCCCGGTCTACCGCACGGGACGACGTCGCGCACCCGGACGGCTCGTGTCAGTCGTCGTGGAGGATGCGCTGGAACAGGGCGTGGTCCTGCCAGCGTCCGGCGATCCGGAGGTAGGACGGCGCGGTGCCGATGCGGTCGAACCCGGTGCGCGCGAGCACCGTCTGCGACGCGGCGTTGTGCAGCAGCGTCGCGGCCTGGACGCGGTGCAGCCCGAGGTCGTCGCGGGCATGTGCGCACGCGGCCTCGACCGCGGCGGTCATGACGCCGCGCCCCGCGAGCGCGCCGTCGACCCAGTAGCCCAGGTGGGCGTTGCAGAACGCCCCGCGCACGACGTCGGACAGGTTGACGCGCCCGACGATCGCGCCGGCCCGCTCCAGGATCAGCGGCACCGACCGGCCGGCCTCGTGCGCGCCGAGCTCCGTGGCGACCAGGTCGGCCTGCCGCTCGGCGTCGTAGAACGCGGGCGGCCGCACGGGCTCCCACGGCTCCAGGTGCGCGCGGTTGCGGGTGTAGGCGGCGGCGAGCGCCGGGCCGTCGTCGTGCCGCAGGGGGCGCAGGGTGACGCCAGCCGGCAGCACTGCGGGGAGGAACGTGGTGGCGGGCACGACGGCGAGCCTAGCCTCGGGCCTGGTCGCGCAGCGCCGCGAGGGCTGCCCGCACCTCGTCGGTGACCGGGCGCGCCTGCCCCGACGCGATCCAGGCGTCGAACCCGATGCGGAAGGCGCCGAGGCCGGCCTCGGCCACCATCGAGGCGTCGGGCTCCGGGACGCCCCGGGCGCGCAGGGCGGCCGCGGCGGCGTCGCGCAGCGCGGCGAGCTTCAGGAGCTCCCGCTCCCGCAGGCGGGGGGTCGCGGCGACGACGGCGGCGCGGCGAGCGGCGAACTCGCGGCGTTCCTCGAGCGACGCGGCGACGGTCGCGAAGGCCTCGCCGACGACGGCGAGCGGTGCGGCGTCGACAGGCGCGGCGACGACGGCGTCGACCACGCGCTCCTCGAGCCGGTGCGAGCCGTCGAACAGCACCTCCCGCTTGTCGGCGAAGTGCCGGAAGTACGTGCGCTCGGTCACGCCGGCGCGCTCGGCGATCTGGGCGGTCGTCGTCTGCTCGAACCCCTGCTCGGCATAGAGGTCGAGCGCGGCGCGCGTCATGCGCCCGCGCGCGTCGGGTTCCCATCGGGCCATGCGGGACAGTCTAGTGATGACAGTTCCTGACATCCGGGTGTACCGTCAGTGATGTCAGCAACTGACATCACCTGGTCCGGGTCTCGCGGGCCGAGAGGAGAACTCATGCGCGTGTTCGTCACCGGAGCGTCCGGATGGATCGGCTCCCACACCGTCCCGCACCTGCTGGCGGCGGGGCACGACGTCGTCGGGCTCGCCCGGTCCGACGCCTCCACCCGCCGGATCGAGGAGCTGGGTGCCACGGCGGTCCGGGGCGGCCTCGACGACCCGAGCGTCCTGCGTGCCGCCGCCCGCGACGCCGACGCCGTGGTCCACCTGGCGTTCAAGCACGACTTCACCGATTACGAGGGGGCGGGGCGCACCGAGCGCGCCGTCGTCCAGGGCTTCCTCGACGAGCTCGCGGACAGCGGGCGCGCGCTCCTCCTCGCGTCCGGTCTGGCAGGCAAGCCCGGCCAGGTGATCACCGAGGACGACCCCACCGCGTTCACCGGGCCGGAGGCGCCGCGCGGCGGCTCCGACGGCCTCGTGCTCGCGGCGGGCGAGCGTGGCGTCGCGGGTGTCGCCCTGCGGTTCGCCGCCTCCGTGCACGGCGCCGGCGACCACGGCTTCGTCGACATCCTCGCGCGGACCGCGCGCGAGCGCGGCGTGTCCGGCTACGTCGGCGACGGCACGCACCGGTGGCCCGCCGTCCACGTCTCCGACGCCGGGCGGGCCGTAGCGCTTGCGGTCGACAAGGCCACCACCGGCGGGACAGCCGCGCACGTCGTGGCTGAGGAGGGCATCGCGACGCGGGACATCGCCGCGGCGATCGGGGACGCCCTCGGGCTCCCGGTCGCGTCGGTGGACCCCGCGGACGCCATGGACCACTTCGGTTGGCTGGGCGGGTTCTGGAGCACCGACATCGTCGCCTCGTCGGAGCGCACGCGCGAGCGTCTCGGGTGGGTGCCGACGGGCCCGACCCTGCTCGAGGACCTCGCCGCCGGCGCCTACGACCACGTGGCGCGCGGCTGACGAGATCGGACGGCGGCTGCGGCCGGTCGGGCGTCAGCCCGGCCGGTCCTCGTCCGCCAGGCGCGGCTCGGTGCGCAGGGCCGGCCGCAGGCCCGCCTTGTCCGCGTAGAACGCGCGGATCTCATCCATGTCGGCACGCACGTCGCCGGAGAGACGGATGGTGGGGCCGAGGCCCGTGGTCATCGTGGTGCGGTCCACGTACCCGAGCGTCACGGGCAGGTCGGCGGCCCGCGCGATGCGGTAGAAGCCGGACTTCCACCCGTCGCCCGAGCGCGTGCCCTCGGGCGTGACGACGAGGTGGAAGACCTCGCCGGCGCGGACCCGCGACAGCACGTCCTCGACCACGCGGCTGGGGTCGCGACGGTCCACGGGGATGCCGCCGAGCGCGCGCATGATCGGCCCGCGCCACCCGGCGAAGAGTGTGTGCTTGCCGAGCCACCGCACGTCCAGGCCGAGGCGCCACGCGATCGCGAGCATGATCACGAAGTCCCAGTTGGACGTGTGCGGCGCGCCCACGAGCACGCTCGCCTGCGCTGGGACGGGCTCGCTGCGCAGGGTCCAGCGGCTGAGCCGCCAGTACGTGCCGGCGAGCGCTCGGCGCAGGGTTCTGAGCATCGGGCGACTCTACCGGGCGGTCGCCGGTGACGACGTGCCCGCCCTGCGTGCCCGGGTACAGGCCGCAGAGAAGGCGCTCCTCGTCCAGGTGCTGCAGGACTGGCGCCCATGAACCGGCGGTAGTGCCGCGGCGTGTCGCGACCCCGGCGAGTCGTCACCGCGAACGGGTTGTCATGTCGAGCACTGTCCGCTCGTCGGGAGCGGCGGCCGCTTTCCGCGCACGGGTCCGTCCCTGCCATCGCCGCTCGCTCGGCGGGAGCCGGGCCCGCATGACGCGCGCCGCTCCTGGTGGGCGGGAGCTGCGGTCAGGGCCGAATCGGCTCCTGCCGCGCAGGCGTGACTCCTGCTTCGCCGACAGTGCCCCAAACGACAACTCCTGCGGCACGACGACACACCGCACGACACGCCGAGTCTCGCGGGACCGGCCTCAGTCGACGCGGGCGAAGGCGATGCTCTCGGCGACGAATACCACCGCCTCGACCTCCGTGGCGCAGCCCGGGCGGTGGTCAGTCGTCGGGTGGTCACGGCCGGACCCTACGTGCGGTCGCGGGGCGGAGCCCGTGCATTTTCTTCGGTGGTCGGTAGCGATCGCCCTCGTGCCGGCAACTCAGAGGTATGAGCACTCGACGCCGACGCCCTGGGGACGCCTCCGCGCCCCTGATCTTCGCGCTCGTGGCGCTCGGCTGCGCCACGGTCTGGGTCGTGTGGCTCGGCATGCTGATGCTCACCGACGTCTCGGGGCCGCAGACGGCCGGCTGGGCGCTGGCAGTCGGCGGGGTGACGGTGCTGGTCGCCGTCGCGCTGCTGGTGGCGTCGCTGCTGCGCGGTCCGACGCGGATCGTCGCGCACGACCCTTCCGGTGCGCACTGGTCGCTGCGCGCGGCGCCGGTGCCCGTGCGGCTCGCGAGCTCCTCGGCGCTCGCGCCCGGGTCACGGGGCGAGGCACTCGCCGCCCAGGTCGTGCGGGCCGCCACCCGGCCCGAGACCGCGCACCGGATCGACCGTGCACGGGCGGTGCTTGTGCTGCAGCAGATCCTCGAGGTCGCGCAGGGTCCGGACGGCTCCGGCGGCACCGGCGGGGCCGGCGGGGACACGGAGTGGGCGCGGGTGCGCGCGGCCGTCGTCGACCTGACCCTCCGGGCGTCCGACCACCCGCCGCACCCCGTCACGCTGCTGCCGTGGGAGGAGCGCCTCGCCGCTCCGCGCTGAGCTGCCGGCGTCGCCCGCCGGGCGATCAGGGGATCGTCCGGCGGGCGCCGCCGGCGTCGGCCAGCACCATGCGTCGGGACGAGGGCGGCGGGCATGCTAGCGCGCGACGCGCTCACTCCTCGTGCCGCGAGCCGTCGTGGAGGTACCAGACCAGCTGCGCCTCGTCCCAGGTCTCGTCGCTCACGTCCGTGCTCCACGCCACCCAGTACCCGTCTCTCAGCTCGGCGGGGATCACGTCGCCGTCCTCGGTCTCCAGCTCCACGCTCGCGACGTCCGCGCCCGCGAAGCCCGTCAGCATCCGGGCCCCGTCCGTCGAGGTGCCGATCTCCACCCTCGCCACACCCCGTGCAGGGGCGGCGTCGGCCTTGCCGTTCGTCATGGTGAAGGACTGGTACGGCGGGTCGGTCTCCTGGACGCACATGACGAGCTCGCGCCGTCCGTTCATCATCGCGGTGAGCCCGAGGTCGCCGTACCGCTTCTCGAACAGGGGCCGGAGGCCGGGGATGTCCGGGCCGTCCGTGCACGCCCGCCGCCGTCGCTCGGTGAGCGCCGTGGCCGGCTCCCCGTCCTCGGGCCAGGCGCTGTCGAGCGGCAGCGACCGCTCGGCGCCGTGCTCCCGCCAGAGGAGCGAGACCTGTGCGTCTGCCGGGACGCGGTCGCCGGGCATCATGACGGTCCAGCCGGCGCCGTCCTGTACGGCGTCGACGACGAGCACAGAACCGGGAGCACCGCCGCCGTGCGGCGGATCCACCTGGAGCCGGACGGCCCGGGCGCCAGGGCCGACGTCCCCCCAGGCGACGTACCAGTCGTCGTCCGACACACCGCCGAGCGTGACCTCGCCGTCTGCCGCCGCGGGCGCGGGATCGGTCCACAGCGTGCTCGTCGAGGTGAAGCCGCCGGCGCCCCTCGTGTCCGCGCAGAAGCCGGTCAGCTCCTCAGGAGACCGCAGCAGCGTCAGGTCCGCCCCGCCGGCGCTCTCGTGGGCGAGCGACGACCAGGCCGGGTCGAGCTCGAGCCGTTCGGGCAGCGATGCCGTGAGCTGCTCGGCGCACGACGACTCGGGTGACGCGGGCCCCGGTGCGGGCTGCGGCGCCAGCACCAGCCCGACGGCGACGACGCCGACGACGCCGGCCGCGGCGGCGCCGAGCTGCACGCGACGCCGGCGGCGCTCGCGGGCGGTGCGACCGCGTCCGAGCGGCACGACGACGTCGTCGGCGACCAGGGGGAACGGGGCGTCGCCGTCGCCGTCGCCGTCGCCGCGGCGGGCGCGGGCGTCGTCGAGGTCGAGGACGTGCGCGCCACCGACGCGCCGGCTGCGGGAGGGCCCGGTCCCGTCGAGGGCCTCGTCGAGCACGGTGTCGAGGGCGGTCCGGGCGGCGGCGAGCCGCTCAGGGTCGGGCGACGAGGCGGGGGCGAGGCGGGCGAGCCGCTCGTCGATGCCTGAGGTGCTGCCTGCGGGGCTCATGCGGACCTCCTCGAGGGCGCGGCGGAGCGGACGGCGGGGCTGTCGACGGGACCGTCGACGGTGCTGTCCGCGTAGCCGGCCAGCCGCCGTCGGGCGCGGTGCAGGCGGACGTGGAACGTCGCGGTGCTGCAGCCGGCGACGTCGGCGGCGTCCGCCGGTGCGAGGCCGTCCCACGCGACGAGGAGGATCGCCTCGCGCTCTCGCTCGCTGAGCCGCGCGAGGCCGCGCAGCAGCGCGTCGCGCTCGACGGCGAGGGCCTCGGGGGCGGCCTCGGGCAGGGGCGCGGAGGCCTCGAGGCCGGCGAGCTCGTCGTCGAGCGTGCGTCGCCGCCGGGCGGCACGGTGCGCGTTGCGCACGAGGTTGCGGGCCACGACCAGCAGCCACGGCAGCGCCGGGTCGGGGACGTCGTCGAGGCGGCGCCACGCGACGAGGAACGTCTCGGAGAGCACGTCCTGGCCGGTGTCGGGGTCGGTGTGCCGCCACAGGTACGCCTGGACGCGGACGGCGTGCGCGCTCCACAGCGCGGACAGTCGCTCGCGCCGTGCGGCAGCGCCGTCGGGAGCGTCGTCGGGGGTGCTCACACGACGTAGTGTCCCGGCCGGGCGAGGACTTACCCGCCTCCCCTTCGCCGGTTGAGCCTGTCGAAACCTGGCGATCGGGGTTTCGACAGGCTCAACCGGCGGAGGTGCCGGGCTTGACGGCGAGCACGGGGCAGGCGGCGGTGAGCAGGATGCGCTGCGCGACGGAGCCCATGAGCAGCTTGCCCACGGGGCTGCGGTGCCGCAGCCCCACGACGACGAGGCGCGCAGACAGCTCGGCGGCGACGTCGAGCACCTGCTCCGCGACGTCGCGCCCCATCTCCTGCCGCACGACGTGCGGCAGCCCGGTGCCGCGCAACCGCTCGGCGAGGTCAGCCAGCCGGGCGGGGGCGGCGTACCGCTCGTCCACGAGGGCGTCGCCGCGGGTGCCGTTGACCACCGCGACGCCACGCCCGCCCTCGCGGGCCCACGCGATCGCGTGCTCCAGCGCGGCGTCGCCGAACTCGTCCGGCGTCCACGCCACCACCACCCAGCCGTCGGCCGGGGTCGTCTCGTCCGTCGTCACCGCTGTGCTCCTTCCGACACGGTCTCGGCCTCGTGCGCCTCGGCCACCACCTGCGACTCCGTCCGCGCCCGCCACCGCGACAGCAGCGGCCGGGCCAGGAGCACCAGCGCCAGCACCGCGTAGATGGCGATGGCCAGCGGCTCGCTCCACAGGATGGCGGGGTCGCCGCCGGAGATGGTGAGCGCCTCGCGCAGCTTGGTCTCCATGAGCGGGCCGAGGATGACGCCGAGGATCAGCGGCAGCACGGGCAGCCCGAACCGGCGCATCGCCATCCCGAGCAGGCCGAACACCAGCAGCAGCGCGATGTCGAACGGGTCGAGGTTGGTGGCGTAGGCGCCGAGGCAGGCGAAGAACAGGATGCCCGCGTACAGCTGGGGCCGCGGGATGCGCAGCAGCCGGGCCCACAGCGGCGCGAGCGGCAGGTTCAGCACCAGCAGCAGCAGGTTGCCGATCAGCAGGCTCGCCAGGAGCGTCCACACCATGTCCGCGTGCTCCGTCATGAGCTGCGGACCGGGCTGGATGCCGTACCCCTGCAGCGCGGACAGCATCACGGACGCGGTCGCCGTCACGGGCAGGCCGAGCGCGAGCATCGGCACGAGCATGCCCGCGGCCGACGCGTTGTTCGCGGCCTCCGGGCCGGCGACGCCCTCGATGGCGCCCTGGCCGAACTCGTCCTTGGCGTCCGCGCGCCGCCGGGCCACGCCGCGCTTCGCCAGGCTGCGCTCGGTGACGTACGACAGGAACGTCGGCAGCTCCGCGCCGCCGGCGGGCAGCGCACCGAACGGGAAGCCGTACACGGTGCCGCGCAGCCAGGGCTTCCAGGAGCGGCGCCAGTCGTCGCGGCCCATCCACGGCTGCCCGACGGGCGCGACGCTCGCCGGCTTGCGACGCAGGTGCGCGGCCACCCACAGGGCCTCGCCGAGGGCGAAGATGCCGACGGCCACCACCACGATGTCGAGGCGGTCCACGAGCTGCGTGACGCCGAACGTCAGCCGCGGCTGCCCGGTGTTGAGGTCGAGGCCCACGAGCCCGATCGTCAGGCCCAGGAACAGGGAGAGCAGGCCGCGCAGCGGGCTCGCGCCCAGCACGGTGGCCGTCATGACCAGCGCCAGCACCATGAGCGCGAAGTACGACGGCGCGCCGATCTCGACGGCGACGTCGGCCAGCGCGGGCGCGAACATCGCGACCAGCAGCGTGCCGATCGTGCCGGCGACGAACGACCCGATGGCCGCCGTCGCGAGCGCCTGCGCGCCCCGCCCCGCGCGGGCCATGAGGCTGCCCTCGAGGGCCGTCATCACCGAGGCGGACTCGCCGGGCGTGTTGAGCAGGATCGACGTCGTCGACCCGCCGTACATGCCGCCGTAGTACAGCCCGGCGAACATGATGAACGCCTGCGTGGGCTCGAGCCCGAACGTCACGGGCAGCAGCAGTGCGATCGCCATCGCCGGGCCGATGCCGGGCAGGACGCCGACGAACGTGCCGAGCAGCACGCCCACCGCGGCGTACAGGAGGTTCATGGGGGTGAGGGCGGCGCCGAGGCCGTCCCACAGCAGTCCGAGGTTCTCCATCAGCTCATCGCCTCACAGGATCCCGTCGAGGACGCCGGGGGTGAGCGGGATGCCCAGCCCGACGACGAAGCCGTACCAGCTGCCCACGGCGAGCACGAGGCCCACGAGGACGTCCCGGATGAGGGTGCGGGAGCCCAGCGCCCACGCCGCGCCCGCGAAGAGGATCGCGCCCGCGAGCGCCCACCCGAGCCAGCTCACGGTGGCGACGGTCAGGAGGATGACGCCGACCAGCTTCAGCACGGTCGGCCAGTCGGCGGGCGTCGTGACGTCGACGTCCTCGCCCGCCTCCGGCTCGGGCCGCGAGCCGCGGGCGGTCGCCACGGCCAGCAGCACGCTGGTGACGACGAGGCCGGCGCCGATGACGAACGGGAAGACGCGCGGCCCCACGGGGTCCGCGAAGCCGACCTCGAGGGTCGCGGCGTCGACCACGGTGTACGCGCCGACGGCGAGGAGCACGGCCGCCAGCCCGTACTGGGCGGCGTCGACGCGCGGCGCGGGCTGGTCGGGAGCCCCCGCGTCGGGGGCCTCGGTCTCGGCGCTCACAGCAGGTTCAGCTCCTTCAGGGTGGTCGACACCCGCTCGTCCTGCTCGCGCAGGAACTGCTCGAAGTCGTCGCCGGTGGCGAACGCGTCGGTCCAGCCGTTGTCGGCCAGGGCCTGCTCCCACTCGGGCGAGTCGTGCATGCGGGTGAGGTAGTCGATGAGCCGGGCGCGGGCCTCGTCGCTGATGCCGGGCGGGGCGACGACGCCGCGCCAGTTGGTGAAGACGAGGTCGATGCCGGACTCGGTGAGGGTCGGGACGTCGGCGAGGGCGTCGCCGGCCACGCGCTCCTCGCCGGAGACGGCGAGCACGCGCAGCTCGCCCGCCTCGATCTGCCCCTCGAACTCGGCGAGGCCGGAGAACCCGACCTGGATCTTGTGCCCGAGCAGGGCGCTGGTCAGCGGGCCGCCGCCGTCGTAGGACACGTACCGCACGTCCTTCGGGTCGACGCCGGTCGCCTTGGCGAGCTGCATGGGGAACAGGTGGTCGGGGCCGCCGGGCGACGACCCGCCGCCCACGACCACCGACCCCGGGTCCTTCTCCCACGCGGCGACCAGGTCGTCGATGGTCTCGAACGGCGAGTCGGCGGGGACCAGCACGCCCTCCTGCTCCTCGATGAGCTGCGCGAGGGGGGTGGCGTCGTGCGGGCGGGCGTCCACGCCGAACGAGTAGGTGGACCCCACCACGCCGAGCCCGAGCGTCATCATGAGCCGCTCGTTGCCCGCCTCGCCCATGAGCCGCGACATGGCGACCGAGCCGCCCGCGCCCAGGATGTTGGTGACCTGGATGTCGCCGCCGGTGATGTCGTCGCGGTCCAGGACGCCCACGGCGGCGCGGCCGGTCTGGTCGTAGCCGCCGCCCGGGCTGTTGGGGATCCACATGTCGAGGTCGGTCGAGTCGTCGCCGCGCGTCACGCCGCACGCGGCGGTGACCGCCACGAGGGTCGCGGCGAGGGCGGCGGCGACCGCGGCGCGCGCGCCGCGTCGTCGGCGGGATGTCGTCGTCGACACCGGGTACTCCAGACTGTCGGTGCTGCGGGGCGGCTGTGCCCCGCGACGATGGTCACAGGTGACCGCCGGGCGCGTCATCATTGGGCAACCAAAGGAGGTTGTGGAACTTGCGGTCACGACGTTCGCGGGGCGCCCGGCGCCACTTGACGCTCGGCGGTCAGGTGCTGGCGCTGCAGCTCGCCGTGCTGCTCGTCGTGGTCGCGGCGGCCGCCGTCGTCTTCCTCGGGCAGGCCGACGCGGCGTTCCGCGACGACCGGGCCGACCGCCTCGAGGTGGCGGCCGAGGGCCTGGCGGGCATCCCGGCGGTGCAGGGCGCGCTGACGCAGGAGGCGCCCGACACCCGGGCGCTCGCGTCCTACCTGCAGACGCGGGCCGCGTACGTCGACGCGAAGAACGCGTACGTCACCGACCTCGACGGCCGCGTCGTCGCCGCGACCGACCCGACGCGCGTCGGCGAGGGACTGGCCCTGCCCGCCGACGCGGGCACGGTCGCGGGCAGCGGCGACGTGGCCGACGTCGGCGGCCGGTCCATCGCCGCCTGGGTGCCGGTCTACGGGGGCGAGACGCCGCACCCGGTGGCCGTCGTCGTGCTGGCCGACCCGTACCCGCCGCTGACGGAGCGGCTCTCGGACGCCGGCGGCGACGTGCTCGTGGTGCTCGGCATCGGCACCGCGCTCGCGGCCGCCGGGTCGTGGCTGCTGGCGCGCCTGGTCAAGCGGCGGACGCGCGGCCTGGAGCCGGCGCAGATCGCGGCGCTCGCGGACCACCGCGAGGGCGTGCTGCGCTCGATCCGCGAGGGCGTCGTCGTGGTGGGCGACGACGGCCGCGTGAGCCTGATGAGCGACAGCGCGCGCGAGCTGCTGGGGCTGCCCCCTGCGACCGACCCCGGCGCCCCCGACCCCGCCGGCCGCCCGCTGGAAGACCTGGGCCTCGACCCCGCCGTGCTCGACCTGCTGCGCGGCACGGACGAGGTGCGCGACGCGGTGCTCGTCGCGGGCGACACCGTGCTGGTGCTCAACCGCCGCCGCGTGCTGCACGACGGCCGCCCGGCCGGCACGGTGACGACGCTGCGCGACCGCACCGAGCTGCTGGCGCTGCAGAGCGAGCTGCACGCCCGCGAGAGCGTCACCGAGACGCTGCGCGCGCAGACGCACGAGTTCAGCAACCAGCTGCACACCGTGTCCGGGCTCATCGAGCTGGGGGAGTACGACGAGGTGGGGCGGTTCGTGGAGCGGCTCACGCGGCGGCGCGCGGACCTCAGCGACGTCGTCACGACGCGGGTCGCCGACCCCGCGGTGGCGGCGCTGCTCATCGCCAAGGCGACGCTCGCGGACGAGCGGCACGTGGAGCTCGTCGTCGACCCGGCCAGCGCGCTGCCGCGGCTGGACCCGGACCTGTCGGCCGACGTCGGCACGGTGCTCGGCAACCTCGTCGACAACGCCGTCGACGCCGCGGCGTGGGCCGCAGGCCCCGACGCGCAGGGCGTCGCGTCGCCCGCCATGGTGCGGGTGCGCCTGGCGCTGGACGGGCCGGCGCACGACGTCCTCGTGGAGGTCGCGGACACCGGGCCGGGGGTGCCGCCCGAGCAGGCCGACGCGATCTTCCGGCGCGGGTGGAGCACCAAGCCGCACGGCGCGACCGGCCGGGGCGTCGGTCTGGCGCTGGTGCACGTGCTGGTGCGGCGCCGCGGCGGTCACGTCACGGTGCACAATGGCGGCGCCCGCGACGGTGGCGAGAGCGACCGTCGAGGCACCGGCGCCGTGTTCATCGCACGGCTGCCGCGGGCCGTCACGGGTGGCGGACGGGCCGCCGGGCCCGACGACGAGCTGGGGGTGCAGCAGGCGTGAGCCTCGACGTGCTGGTGGTGGAGGACGACTTCATGGTCGCGTCCATCCACCGCCGCTTCGTGGAGCGGGTCCCGGGGTTCCGGGTGGTCGGCGAGGCGCACACGGGCGCCGACGCGCTCGCCGCCGTCGAGGCCCTGCGCCCCGACCTCGTGCTGCTGGACGTGCACCTGCCCGACATGAGCGGCATCGAGGTGCTGCGCCGCCTGCGCGCCGCCGGCCACGACCTGGGCGTCGTCGTCATCACCGCGGCCCGCGAGGCCGACACCGTGCGCGCCGCCGCGGCGGGCGGCGCGGCGCACTACCTCGTCAAGCCGTTCGCCTCCGACGACCTGACGGCGCGCCTCCAGGAGTTCCGCCGCGCGCGGGCCGCGCTCGAGGGCCTGGACGACGACGGCGTCGCCGGGAGCCCGGCCGACATCCAGGCCGGCATCGACGCCGCCTTCGCCCGCCCGCCGCAGGCGGTGGGCACGCGCGAGCCCCTGCCCAAGGGCCTCAGCCAGGAGACGGCGGACGCCGTGCTCGCCGCGCTCGCGGCCGGCGACGAGCACGGCACGACCGAGCTCAGCGCCACCGAGTGCGCCGACGCCGTCGGCGTCAGCCGGGTCAGCGCCCGCCGCTACCTGGAGCACTTCGCGACGACGGGGCGCGCCGCGGTGCGCCTCAACTACGGCACCGCGGGGCGCCCCGAGCGCCGCTACCGGCTGCGCTGAGCCGACGTCGTGGGCCCCGCCGAGCCCAGCACGCGCGCCATGATCCGCGGCAGCGCGTCGGTCAGGACGGCGGGCACGGGCGTGCGGGTGACGAGCGTGACCCGCACGGCGCCGGGCACCGGCGACGCCACGATGCGGTCGCCCGGCGCCGCGTACCAGCGGGCGGTGAGCTCGGGCATGAGGGCGGGGCAGCCCAGCTCGCGCGCGATCCGTAGCGTGGCCTCGGTGGTGGGGCCGCGGCGCGGGACGGCGCCCAGCGCGGACAGCCGCCGGTGCGTCGTCTCGCCGGCCAGGTCGATGAGGCTGTAGACGACGGTGCGGCCCGCGAAGGGCCGGCTCCCGGACGCGAGCGAGGCGGCGCCGTCGGGCAGCACGACGACGCGTGGCGACTCGCCCAGCGGAGTGCGCTGCAGGCCGCGGGGGACGGCCATCTGCTCCGCGACGGTGACGATCGCGGCGTCCAGGGCGCCCTCGTGCACCTGCCGCACGAGGTTCGGGCCGTGGTCGACCTCGGGCAGGATCGTGACGCCGGGCAGCTCGAGCTCGACGGCCGTGAGCACCATCGGGCTCAGCGCCTGGATGGTGCCGACCGACAGGGTCGGCGCGTCGACGGCCGCGAGCACCTGGTCGGGCAGGGCGTCCAGGTCCGCCAGGAGCCGCGCCGCCAGCCGGGCGAGCTCGCGGCCGGCCGGGGTGGGCCGGGCGCCGGTGGTGTCGCGGTCGAACAGCGGCGTGCCGAGGCGGCGCTCCAGGGTGGCCAGGCGCCGGCTCGCCGACGGTTGCGCGAGGAGCAGCTCGCGCGCCGCGGCGCCCACCGAGCCGTGGCGTGCGACCGCCTCGGCGAGCTGCAGGTCGTCCACTGTCAGACGGGAGGTCATGTCCCCAGCGTATGAGCGCGGCACCCGCGACGGCGTCTACCGGCGTCGCCCGCCGCTGCCGAGGATCGACGTATGCGCCGCCCCCTGCTCGTCCTCACCGCGATCACCTTCCTCACGTGGATCGGTGCGCGGGTCACCGCCGTCGCGCTGCCGCTCGTCGCGCTCGCCGAGACGGGGGAGGCGTGGGCCACCGGCCTCGTGGGCGGCATGTCCGGCCTGCCCCTGCTGACCGTCGGGTGGTGGGGGCGCGGGCTGCGCGAGCGGCTCGTCTCCGGGCGGGCGCTCGCCGTCGTCATGCTGGTGCAGGTCGCCGGCCTGGCGATCGTCCCGGTCGCGGCGCTCGTCGGCCAGGTGGGCGCGGTGAGCCTGTGCGCGTCGGGCCTGGTGACCGGCGTCGCCGGAGCGCTGCTCGGCCCCGCGGAGCGCGCGCTCGTCGCCGACCTCGCGGACGCCGGCGCCCTGCCCGCCGCGCGCTGGCTCGCGTGGCAGGACCTGGCCCACCGCGTGTCGATGATCTTCGCGCCGCCGCTCGGGGCCTGGCTGGTCGTGGCGTGGGGCGCGGAGCCGCTGCTGTGGTGCCAGACGGTCGTCGTGCTGGCCGCCGCGGCGGCGATGCTCGGGGTCCCCCGGGCGGGCGGCCGCGCCGCGGGTCGCGGCGAGGCGGGGCCGACGGTCCGCGTGCTCGCCGTCCTGCGCACCCACCCGCAGGTCGCGGTGGGGATCGCGACGGCGGGCGTCGGCGGCCTGTGCTGGTTTGCCTTCAGCCTGGGGCTGGCCGTGCTCGGCGTCGAGCACGGGATGCCCGGTGCGCTGATCGCCGCCGGGATGAGCGGGTACGGCGCGGGGTCGGTGGCGGCGTCGCTGGCCGCACCCCTGCTGGTCGACCGGCTGCCTCGGCTCCCGACGGCCGTCGGGACCTGGGCGGTGCTGGGCCTGTCGTTCGCGGCGCTGCCGGCGGTCGTGCCGAGCGTGGCGGGCGTCGCGCTCGTGTCCGCCGTCGGCGGCCTGGCGACGCCGTGGGGCATCGCCGCGCTCAACGCGCTGATCAGCGAGCGGACGTCGGGCGCCGAGCGGCGCGCCGCGTTCACCGCGGAGACCGTGCTCCACTCGGGCGGTGCCTCGCTCGGGCTGCTCGTCGGCGGCGCCGTCATCGGGTGGGTGGGCGCCGGGCCGGTGCTCGTCCTCGCCGGCGCCGTGCAGGTCGTGGCCGCCGTCGTCGGGCTGCTGGCCGCGTGGCGGGTCGGGGCCCGTGCGCGGCGGGCGGGTCAGGCCGGGTCGTTGACCGCCAGCACGTGCGCGAGCTCGTCCGGCGTCAGGTCGGACTCGGCGAGCACCCGCTGCAGCACGGCCGACTTGCCGGCCAGGTAGCGGTCGATGTCCATCGACGGGTCGGCG
The DNA here is from genome assembly GCF_038593535.1 of Isoptericola sp. F-RaC21. Lineage (NCBI taxonomy): Bacteria > Bacillati > Actinomycetota > Actinomycetes > Micrococcales > Promicromonosporaceae > Isoptericola > Isoptericola sp. F-RaC21. The sequence continues at coordinate 72,857 of NZ_JBCFYX010000003.1, forward strand.
GCGAGCGCGCGCTTCACGGCGCCGTACTCGTCGCGCAGGTCGGGCCGGCGGCGCAGCACGTCGCGGACCGCGAGGTGGTTGCGCACGTGCAGCGTGCCGGCCGCGCACACGTACACGTGGCGGGCGGGGTCGTCGTCCGGTGCGTCCAGCGCCTCGCGGCCCGCGAGGCCCAGGTCGCCGCGGTGGACGTAGCCGACCCCCTCGAGAGCGCGCAGCGCCGCAGGGACGTCGTCGGCGGGCACGATGACGTCGACGTCCAGGATCGGCTTCGCCGCCAGGCCGGGCACCGCCGTCGACCCGACGTGCTCGACCGCGGCGCCCGGCAGGTCGGCGAGCGCCGCGCGCAGGGCGGCCGCGACCCGCTCGAAGGCGGCGGGCCACTCGGGGGAGGAGGGGACGACGACGATCGGCATCCGGACATCCTCCCAGCCGGTGCGCGCGGCAGGCGTCCGATGGCGGAGGCTAGGACCATGCGTCTCCTCCTGCTGCGACACGGCCAGACCCCCTCCAACGTGGCGGGGCTGCTCGACACCGGCGCCCCCGGCCCCGGGCTGACCCCGCTGGGCGAGGAGCAGGCCGGCGCCGTACCGGGAGCGCTGGAGGGGCGGCGGATCGACGCCCTGGCGGCGTCGTCCCTGGTGCGGACGTCGCTCACGGTCGGGCCGCTCGCCGCCGACCGGGGCCTGCGGCCCGCGGTGCTCGACGGGCTGCGCGAGATCGAGGCCGGCTCCCTCGAGATGTCCTCCGACCTCGCCGACCACCACACCTACCTCGAGACCGTGTTCGCCTGGTCGCGCGGCGACCGGTCGCGCCGCATGCCCGGCGGGCCCGACGGCGACGCGTTCCTCGCCCGGTACGACGACGCCGTCGCGGCGCTCGCGGCGGACGGCCACGACGTCGTCCTCGCCGTCTCGCACGGCGCTGCGATCCGCTCGTGGTGCGGCGCCCGCGTCCGCGGCCTCGACGTCGAGGAGCTGGCGCACACCCCGCTCGCCAACACCGGCCTCATCGAGGTCGACGGCGACCCCGCGTCGGGCTGGCGGCTCGTGGACTGGCGGCGCGAGCCGGTGGGCGGCGCGCGGCTCGACGCCGTCGTCGCCCACGACCCCACCGGCGAGCCCGTCGACTGACCGCGGCCCGGGGCCGGTCAGGCAGGCTCGCCGGCCGGTGCGAGCGTGGCGGCCAGGACCACCCATCCCTCGTGAGCGCGCACCCAGAGGCGCGTGTAGATCAACCGCGCCGAGACGGCCGTGCCGTCCTGGACCGCCTCCACGGCGGCGACCAGCCTGGTCACTCCGCTCGCGCCGTCCTCCTGGACGTCCAGCGACTCCTTCTCCAGGCGGGTGATGCGCAACGAGCCCGAGCGGTAGCTCTCGAGGTCGTCCTCCTTGGAGAACACCGTCCCCTCGGGGCCGGCGCCGACGCAGCGAGGATGCAGCAAGGCCTCCAGCGCGGCGACGTCGCCGGCGCGCTGGGCGGCCTGGAGCGCGTGCTCGGCAGCAAGAAGACTCATCGCCCGAGTCTAGGCACCGGGACCTGGCCCGGTCCGGCGCGGGTGTGCACGGCTGCGGCCGCGGGCGTCACGCCTCGACCGCGAGGCGGGCGATCGCCTGCTCGAGCCGGCCGACCGAGTCGGTCCCGCCGTGCCCGTCGCCGAGGACGACGAGCTCGCTGCCGGGCCAGGCGCGGTGGAGGCGCCAGGCCGTCACCAGCGGGCTGGAGACGTCGTGCCGGCCGTGGATGAGCACGCCCGGCACGCCGGCGAGGCGGTCCGCGCGGTGCAGCATCTCGTCGCCGCCGAACCCCGAGTGCGACCAGTAGTGGGTGACGAGGGTGGCGAGGGTGTCCCGGACCGGCGGGTCCTGCCAGCGCGGGTCCGGTCGCCAGCCGGGACCGAGGGAGACGTGCACGTCCTCCCAGCGACCCCACGCCCCCGCCGCGCGGGCCCGCACCTCCGGCGCCGGGTCGCGCATCGCCCGCGCGTAGGCGTCCACGACCCGTTCGCCGGGCGCACGGTCGACGGCGCCGGCGAAGATCTCCCACTCCTCGGGGAAGACGCGGCCCATCGCCTCGGTGATCCACTCGACCTCGGCGGTCGAGGTGTTCGTGACGGCGAACAGCGCGATCCCGGTCACCCGGTCCGGGTGCGCCTGCGCGTAGGCGAGGGCGAGGGTGGCGCCCCAGGACGCGCCCGTCACCGTCCACCGCTCGACGCCGAGGTGGCGGCGCAGCGCCTCGATGTCCTCGATCTGCGCCGGCGTGGTGTTCCGGTCCAGCAGGTCCGGGCGGCCCTGCGCGACCAGTGCCGTGGCGAGCGGCCGGCTGCGTCCGCAGCCGCGCTGGTCGAACGTGATCGACTGCTGCCGGCGGGGGTCGATGCGGTGCCGGTGGCCGTCGTCCGCCCCGCTCCCCGGTCCGCCGTGCAGCCAGAGCACCGCGGGTCCGTCGGGGTTGCCGACCGCCTCGTAGTAGAGCTCGACACCGTCCTCCCGCCGCAGGTGTCCGGTCCGGTCGGGGGCGGTGGCACGGGAGGGCATGTCCCGAACGTAGGTCATCCCCGAGGCGGTCGCGCCGATGAGAAACGGCGCCGACGGTGGTCGGACGTACTGGCCGGTGAGCTCGGGCACGCCAGGGAGAACATCGATGAGACCGCTTCGCTACTCGATCAACGTCACGCTCGACGGCTGCTGCCATCACGAGGCAGGGCTCCCACCGGACGAGGAGTCGATGCGCTACTGGACCGCTCAGATGGAGCGGGCCGACGCCCTGCTCTTCGGCAGGGTGACCTACCAGATGATGGAGTCGGCCTGGCGGAGGCCGGCCACGGGCGCGTGGCCCGACCGGGTGGACGCGTGGCAGGTGCCGTTCGCGGAGAGCCTGGACCGGGCGAAGAAGCACGTCGTGTCGAGCACGCTCCGTGAGGTCGACTGGAACGCCGAGCTGGTGCGGGGCGACCTGGGTCCGGCGGTGCAGCGGCTCAAGCAGGAGGCGGGCGAAGGGCTGTGGGTGGGCGGCGTGACGCTGCCCCTGGCGTTGGCGGACCTGGGGCTGATCGACGAGTACGAGTTCCTCGTGCAGCCGGTCCTCGCCGGACACGGGCCGACGCTGCTCGCCGGCCTGCGCGAGCGGATCCAGCTCGAGCTCGTGGGGCGCCAGGAGTTCCGGTCCGGGGCGGTGGCGCTGCGCTGTCGGCCCTCGCACGTTCCGGCGTGACGGACTGCCCGAAGCCTCGATCCAGCCCGTGTCCTGCGACAAGACCCTTGCGGGGCCTGATCGGCGACGGGTAGAATCGAACACATGTTCGACGACGAGTCGGGGGATGGCGACGACGGTGCCGAGGTGCTGCGCCGCGTCGATCCGGGGCCTCGGCCGTCGGTGCACGACATCTCGTCGGCGATCGACGAGGCGGTGGCGATCCAGGCGCGGATCGATGCACTGGAGGGCGCCAAGCTGCTCGCGGTCGAGCGGGCGCGGCGGGCGGCCGCCGGCAGCGAGCGAGCCCTGCTCGACGAGAGCGACCCCGAGCTGCGTCGTGCGTCGTCGGCGCGGCGGCACGAGCTCGCGGTGCGCGCGTTCACGGCGGACCTCGCGACGGCCCTGCGGCTGCCCGAGCAGGAGGCGTCGCACCTCGTCGACACCGCCCGCGTCCTGACCGAGGCCGCGGCGGACGCCGCGGGCGACGCCGTCGGTGCTGCCGCCGAGCCCGCGCTGGTGCGGCTGTGCCGGGGGCGGTTCTCGGCGACGCACGCGCGGGCGCTCGCCGACACCCTCGCCGACCTGCCGGACGCCGAGGCCCGGCGCAGGGTCGAAGCGGCCGTGCTGCCCGTCGCCGGGCACGTCACGGCGCCGCAGTTCCGTCGCCGTCTGCGACGCGCCCGCGACCGCGTGCACCCGGTGCCGCTGGTCGTGCGACACCGCGAGGCGGTCGAGAAGCGAGCGGTCTACCTCGGCCCCGGTGCCGACGGCATGGCGTGGCTCACCGCGCACCTGCCCGTCGCCCAGGCGCACGCCATCCACGACCGGCTCACCCGCGCGGCCAGGGTCGCCCGATCCGGCGGCGACCCGCGCGAGACCGGGCAGCTGCGCGCCGACGCGCTGGCCGCGCTCCTCCTCGCCGGAGGCGACGGGCCTGCCGGTACGGCGCCCGATGAGGCCGAGTCCGATGTCACCTCCGGCACCGCCGACTCCGATGCTGGCTCCGGCGTTGCCGCAGGCGGCGTACCGGACCTGGTGGGCCTGGCGCGTCGCATCGCCCCGACGGTGCGGGTCACGGTTCCCGTGCTCACGCTGCTCGGCGACGACGCCACGTGCGGCGTGGCGGAGCTCGACGGGCAGGTCCCTGTCGACCCCGAGACCGCGCTCCGCCTGACCGCGAACGCCCCGTCGCTGCGCCGGCTCCTCGTCGACCCCGTCGACGGGACGGTGCTGACCGCCGACCCGGGCACGTACGCCGTGCCCGCCGCCCTCCGCGCCCTCCTGCAGGCGCGCGACCTCACCTGCACGTTCCCGGGCTGCACCCGCGCCGCGGCGGGCTGCGACGTCGACCACGTCCGCGCGTGGGTCGACGGCGGCACCACGACCGCCGACAACCTCACTCATCTGTGTCGCCATCATCACGTGGTGAAGCACCAGACGGGATGGCGCGTCGCCCGCGCCCCCGACGGCGTCCTGACCTGGACCTCGCCCACCGGCCGCAACCATCGCGCGCGACCGGAGGGTCGACGAACCGACGGCGAGCGGCCGGACACCCGCCCGACCGGCCGACGCAAGACGCACCCACGGATCGAGGGCTCCGGCGCGGAGCGTCGCGACGCTCGGACCCGCGCCCCCGCTCCGGGGGTATCGGATCTTGGCCCGCCGCCCTTCTGACCCGGGGCCGGTCCAGGCGTGCGCGGGTCCCTGCCTGTGCCAGCATGCGCGACATGACGACGGTGACGCTGCGCCCGATGACCCCGGCCGAGTTCGACGAGTGGCAGGACGCGCTGGCCGAGGACTACGCGGCGGAGCAGGTCGCGTCGGGCCGGTGGCCGTACGAGGGCGCTGTGCGACGTGCCCGCGACGAGTCGGCGCGGCTGCTGCCCCAGGGGCCGGACACGCGGCGGATGCTCCTGCGGGTCGCCGTGGACGCCGACGGCGAGACCGTCGGCCGCAGCTGGGTGGCGCTGGACCCGCCGCACGGCATGCCCGGGATCGCGTTCCTCTACGACATCGAGGTCGTGGAGTCCCGTCGTGGGCAGGGGCTGGGGCGGGCGCTGCTCGCCGCGACGGAGGACGCCGCCCGGCAGGCGGGCGCGGCGGCACTGGAGCTGAACGTCTTCGGCCGCAACGCCGCCGCGGTGTCGCTCTACGACTCCGCGGGGTACGCCGTCGTCACGCAGCAGATGCGCAAGCCCCTCTGACGGCGGCCCCGTCGCCGCCGCTGTCGGGGGACCGTCGCTCTCGGGGGACACTGGGGGAAGCAATGTCTGCCGAGAGTAGGAGTCCTAGGTGCCCCAGGGAACTGTCCGATGGTTCGACGCCGACCGAGGGTTCGGTTTCATCGACCTCGGGAACGAGGCCGAGGACCTGTTCGTGCACGCGTCCGAGATCGTCGGCGACGACGGCCCGAAGCAGCTCCGTGAGGGGCAGACCGTCGAGTTCGAGGTGGGCGAGGGCGACCGCGGCCCGCAGGCCCGGCGCGTCCGTGTGACCGGCGACCTGGCCGCCGACACACCCCTGGGTGTGCTCGGCACCGTCGCCTGGTACGAGCCGGCCAAGGGGTACGGCTTCGTCACGCCCGACGACGGCGGTGCGGAGATCTTCGTGCACAGCTCGGCCATCGTCACCGGCGGCGTGATCGCGGAGGGGCAGCGGGTGGCGTTCCTCGTCGTCGACGGCGAGAAGGGGCCGCAGGCGGACCACCTGCTCCCGCTCGTCGCGGCGGCCGGGCCGTCGGGATCCGCGGGGCCGGCGTCCGACGGCGCGGACGGCACGGTGTCCTGGTTCGACGACGTCCGGGGCTTCGGCTTCATCGCGCCCGACGCGGGCGGCGACGACGTCTTCGTCCACGTCAAGGCGCTCGGCGGCGGGCTGACGACGCTGCCCGAGGGGGCGCGCGTGACGTTCGACGTCGTCGACGGCGACAAGGGTCCGAACGCCCGCGACGTCCGGCTCGTGCACGGTTCTCGTGAGGGGCGTGGCTCTCGCGATGGGCATGTTTCTCGTGGTGGGAACGCGCGCGGGGGCGCTGACCGCGGCCGTCCGGGCCGTCCGGGATCGTCTGGCCGGTCGTCCGGCGGGCCGGTGCGCGGCGGCGAGGGCACCGTCGCGCGCTACGACGCGGACCGCGGCTTCGGCTTCATCACCCCCGATGCCGGCGGTGACGACCTGTTCGTGCACGTGTCGGTGGTGCGGGACGTCGAGTTCCTGGAGGAGGGCGACCGGGTCCGCTTCAAGGTCCGTCAGAGCGACCGAGGGCCGCAGGCCGACGGTGTCGAGCTGGTGTGAGCGGCCTGGTGTGAGCGGCCCCGTGTGAGGGGCGCTCCCGCCGGGCCTCACGACGAGGGCTCGGCGCGCCCCTCGACCCCGCGGAGCACCGTGCGGACGATCTCGTCGAGCTCCGCTCCGGTCGGGGCCTCCCCGCCGCGGACGAAGACGCGGAACCAGACGGCCCCGGCCAGGAGGTCCATGACGGTGCGAAGGTCGACGTCCGCGACGGGGTCGCCCCTCTGGGCCGCCCGCTCGAGCACGGGCTGCTCGCGCACGAGGCGGTCGCCGAAGAAGGCGCGGGACAGCGCGGCGAGCTCGGGGCGTTCGACGCCGGCGGACAGCAGCGCCGCGGCGATCGGCGCCGTCACCGGGTCGGTCAGCAGCTCGGCGATGCGCCCCGTGAGCGCACGCAGGTCGCCCCGCAGCGATCCCGTGTCGGGCACCGACAGCGACAGCGCGTCGCTGTCGGTGAGCGCGGCGGCGAGCAGCGCGTCCTTGGACGGCCACCAGCGGTAGAGCGTGGTCTTGTTCACGCCGGAGCGGCTCGCCACCGCCTCCATCGCGAGGCCCTCGTAGCCGCGCTCGACGAGCAGGTCGAGCGCCGCCTGGAAGATGTCGTGCGCCCGCCGCGGACCGCCTGGCCTCGGCTCGCGTGACCCCTGCGCGGCTGGTCTCTTCACGGTCGCACTCTACGACGCACCGTTGCGTTGCGATACGGGTCCTCGCGTGCCAGACTCACACAACGCAACGGTGCGTTGCATTCGATGCCGGCCCGGGCATCGGCTCCACTCTCGACGAACGGGGAAGCCCGTGGTCCCGTCCCTGCCTCTCGTGCTCGTCCACGGCATCAGGCTGAACCGCGCCGCCTGGACCGAGGTGGTCGAGCACCTGCCCGCCGGGCGGCCCGCGGTGGCCGTCGATCTCCCGGGCCACGGCGCTCGCCGCGGTGAGCGGTTCTCGTTCGAGGCGGCCGCGGACGTGCTGGGTGAGGCGGTCGATTCCGTCGGCGGGCGCGCCCTCGTCGTCGGCCACTCGCTCGGGGGGTACGCGGCGATGGCGTTCGCGGCCCGCGAGCCTCGGCGCGTCGCAGCGCTCGTCGTCGCCGGCGCCACGGCCGTGCCGACGCGGAGCGGCACGGCCCCGTTCCTGGTCGCGCACCGCGCGCTGTCGGGCTGGGCCGACGGCGGGGAGCGGGTGAGCGCCCGCGTCCTGCGCGCCGCCCTTCCTCGACGGACGGCCGACGCGGTCGCGCGCGCCGGCATCGCGTCGGAGGTGATCCCTGACGCCGTCGCCGCCCTGCGTGCGCAGCGGCCGCTCGACCGCCTCGCGGCCTACCCGGGCCCGGTGCGGTTCGTGAACGGCCGCTTCGACCATCTCCGCGCCGACGAGCGCCGCTTCCTGGGTGCGGCCACGCGGGGCAGCGTCGTCGTCGACCCTCGCGGCGGCCACTACCTGCCCATGACGCGGCCGCGCTCCTTCGTCCGCGAGCTGGAGGCGTTCGCCGCCACCGGTATCCGTGGATGACGGGGCCTGTTCGCTCAGAGCGAACGGGCGGGTCTGCCTGCGGGAATATCCGCGCCGACAGCAAGGTTGAGCCATGCAGACTCAACTTTGGCGCCCGCCGTTTGCGAGGCAGGGACGCCGAGATTTACGTTGAGTGCAGTTGACTCAACCTCGGGCGCACGGGCGCCCGGACGTATGCATGGAGGCAGCACACATGGCTCGAGCAGTCGGTATCGACCTGGGTACCACCAACTCGGTGGTCGCCGTCCTGGAGGGCGGCGAGCCCACCGTCATCGCGAACGCGGAGGGGTCGCGCACGACGCCGTCCGTCGTCGCGTTCTCCAAGACCGGCGAGGTCCTCGTCGGTGAGGTGGCCAAGCGCCAGGCGGTCACCAACGTCGACCGCACCATCTCGTCGGTCAAGCGCCACATGGGCACCGACTGGTCGGTCGAGATCGACGACAAGAAGTACACCGCGCAGGAGATCTCCGCGCGCGTGCTCGGCAAGCTCAAGCGCGACGCCGAGGAGTACCTGGGCGAGCCCGTCACCGACGCGGTCATCACGGTCCCGGCGTACTTCAACGACGCCGAGCGCCAGGCGACCAAGGACGCCGGCCAGATCGCGGGCCTCAACGTGACGCGCATCGTCAACGAGCCCACCGCGGCGGCCCTCGCCTACGGCCTGGAGAAGGGCAAGGAGGACGAGCTCATCCTGGTCTTCGACCTGGGCGGCGGCACGTTCGACGTCTCGCTCCTCGAGGTCGGCAAGGACGAGGACGACTTCTCCACCATCCAGGTGCGCGCGACGTCCGGCGACAACCGCCTCGGCGGCGACGACTGGGACCAGCGCATCGTGGACCACCTCATCAAGCAGGTGAAGAACAGCGCGGGCGTCGACCTGTCCAAGGACAAGATCGCCCTGCAGCGTCTGCGCGAGGCGGCCGAGCAGGCCAAGAAGGAGCTCTCGTCCGCGACGAGCACCAACGTCTCGATGCAGTACCTGTCGATGAGCGAGAACGGCCCGGTCCACCTGGACGAGAAGCTCACACGGGCGCAGTTCCAGCAGATGACGCAGGACCTCATCGACCGCACCAAGGCGCCGTTCCACGCGGTCATCCGCGACGCCGGCATCTCGGTCTCCGACATCGACCACGTCGTGCTCGTGGGTGGCTCCACCCGCATGCCGGCCGTGACCGAGGTCGTCAAGGAGCTCACCGGCGGCAAGGAGCCCAACAAGGGCGTCAACCCGGACGAGGTCGTCGCCGTGGGCGCGGCCCTGCAGGCCGGCGTCATCGGCGGCGAGCGCAAGGACGTCCTGCTCATCGACGTCACCCCGCTGTCCCTCGGCATCGAGACCAAGGGCGGCGTGATGACCAAGCTCATCGAGCGCAACACGGCCATCCCGACCAAGCGCAGCGAGATCTTCTCCACGGCGGAGGACAACCAGCCGTCCGTGGCGATCCAGGTCTTCCAGGGCGAGCGCGAGTTCACCCGCGACAACAAGCCGCTGGGCACGTTCGAGCTCACCGGCATCGCCCCGGCGCCGCGCGGCGTCCCGCAGATCGAGGTCACCTTCGACATCGACGCGAACGGCATCGTGCACGTGTCCGCCAAGGACCGCGGCACGGGCACCGAGCAGTCGATGAAGATCACCGGCGGGTCGGCCCTCCCCAAGGAGGACATCGACCGCATGGTGAAGGACGCCGAGGAGCACGCCGCCGAGGACAAGAAGCGGCGCGAGGAGGCGGAGACCCGCAACCAGGCCGAGGCCTTCGCGTACTCGATGGAGAAGCAGATCGCGGACAACCGCGACAAGCTCCCCGCCGACGTCGTGACCGAGGTCGAGGCCGACATCGCCGGCGTCAAGACCGCCCTGGAGGGCGAGGACGCCGACGCCGTGAAGACCGCGTACGAGAAGCTCGGCGCGTCCTCGCAGAAGATCGGCCAGGCGCTGTACGCCACCGAGCAGCAGGCGGGCGCCGAGGGCGCTCCGGCCGACGACGCCCCCCAGGGTGAGTCGGCGCAGGGCTCCACCGCCGACGAGGACGTGGTCGACGCCGAGATCGTCGACGACGAGGACGACAAGAAGTGACGGACCAGAACCCGCAGGGGACCCCCGAGCCTTCCGAGAACCCGGAGGGCTCGGGGGAGACCCCCTTCCAGTTCACCGACAAGCGCAAGGTCGATCCCACCTCGGGCGAGGCCCGCGGCTCGGGCGACGCCGAGCAGCAGGCCGGCGAGCCCTCCGACCCGCTCGCGGCGCTCGACTTCGAGCCCGAGGGCGAGGCGGCCGAGAGCGCCGAGGTGCTCAAGGCCAAGGCGGAGGCGGCCGAGCACCTGGACGCGCTGCAGCGTGAGCGGGCGTCGTTCACGAACTACCGCAACCGGTCGCTGCGCGACCAGGAGGCGGCGCGCACGCAGGGCACGCAGGACGTGCTCACCGCGCTGCTGCCGGTGCTCGACGACATCGAGCGCGCCAAGCAGCACGCCGAGCTCTCCGGGCCCATGGCGGCCATCGCGGAGAAGCTCGACGCGTCGCTGGCGAAGTTCGGCATCGAGCGGTTCGGACAGGTCGGGGAGGAGTTCGACCCGAACGTCCACGAGGCGCTCATGCACAACGTCGACGCCGACGCCACGGCCACCACGGTCAGCCTGGTGGTCGAGCCCGGCTACCGCATCGGCGACAAGGTCGTCCGCGCCGCCCGCGTGGGCGTCGTCGGACCGGAGTGACACCCGCCCCCGCTGGTTGAGCTTGTCGAAACCCGTCGCCGGGTTTCGACAGGCTCAACCAGCGGGGCTCCGGCTCCAGGACTCGAACCCGAGGATGATGAGATCACGAGCATGACCAGGAAGGGGGCGTCGTGACAGGTCAGGACTGGATCGAGAAGGACTTCTACTCCGCTCTCGGCGTCCCCAAGGACGCGGACGACGCGACCATCAAGAAGGCGTACCGCAAGCTCGCCCGCAAGTACCACCCGGACCAGAACCCGGGCGACGCGTCGGCGGAGGCGAAGTTCAAGGAGATCGGCGAGGCGTACGCCGTGCTGTCCGACTCCGAGCAGCGCCAGCAGTACGACGCCGTGCGCGCCATGGCCGGCGGCGGTGCCCGCTTCGCGGCGGGCCCGGGCGGCGGCGGCAACGGCTTCGAGGACGTCTTCGGCTCCATGTTCGGCGGCGGCGCCGGCCCGAACGTGCGCTACCAGCAGTACCCCCAGGGGGGTGCCGGCGGCGGCGGGTTCGAGGACATCCTCAGCTCGATGCTCGGCGGCCAGGGCGGCTTCCGCGGCGGCCGGCAGCGTGCCGGCTTCACGACGCCGCAGAAGGGCCCGGACGTCGCGGCCGAGACCACGCTGCCGTTCCGCACGGCCGTGGAGGGCGCCACCGTGGAGTTCACGGTGGACGGCCGCAAGGTCAAGACCAAGATCCCCGCCGGGGTGAACGACGGCCGCAAGCTGCGCATCCGCGGCAAGGGCCGACCCGGCTCGGGCGGCGGCGAGGCCGGCGACCTCGTGGTCACCGTGCACGTCGCGCCGCACCCCGTGTTCACGCTCGACGGCGCGAACCTGCGCATGAACGTCCCCGTGACGTTCGCGGAGGCGGCGCTGGGCACGACGGTCGAGGTGCCGACGCTCGACGGGCACACGGTGAGGCTCAAGGTGCCGGCGGGCACGCCCACCGGCCGCGTGCTGCGGGTCAAGGGTCGCGGCGTGAAGACCGCGAAGACGCAGGGCGACCTGCTGGTCACGGTCCAGGTGGCCGTGCCGCAGAAGCTCAGCAAGAAGGCGAGGGAGGCGCTCGAGGCGTTCGCCGCCGAGAGCGACCACGAGGACGTGCGGGCGGGGCTCGCCGAGCGCGCGGCGGAGTGACGCCGGCACGTCGAGCAGCAGCGGCGAGGGAGGTAGCGATGGTCACCGAGGACGCACCGGTGCTGACCGTGTCGCAGGCGGCCCGGCTCGCGGGGATGCACCCGCAGACGCTGCGGCAGTACGACCGCCTCGGCCTGGTCACGCCCCGCCGCACCGCGGGGCGCGGCCGTCGCTACTCCCAGCGTGACGTGGCGCGGCTGCTCGAGGTGCAGCGCCTCGCGCAGGTGGAGGGCATCAACCTCGCCGGCATCCGCCGCATCCTCGACCTGCAGGAGCACGTGGCCCAGCTCGAGGGGCGGCTCGCGGCGCTCGCGATGCAGCCGGGCGGCCGGGTGTTCACGGCCGGGACGACGGGCGACGTCGTCGTCGTGCGGCGGGGGCAGCGCGTCCGCCGCGCCGAGCGTGCCGACCTGGAGGCCGAGGAGGGCGCGCTCGTGCTCTGGCGCCCCACCCGCCGGGGCTGAGCGGATTTCCGCAAGGCAATTCTTCGTTAATTCGCTCGATCTGATTCTCGCAGGCAATAGGTAAGGTATTCCTTATCCGGTGCGCGATGAATTCGATCTCGCATTCGCTGTGCATTTCCGTGCGAGAGGAATATCGTGGTCGAAGGCGGCGAGAGCCGGCGTCGAGCGGCGAGGAGCGCACGATGAGCACGCTGATGGAGATGCCCGAGGTCACCGAGTGCACGGTCGAGGGCTGCGGCTACAACCACGACCACGGCTGCCACGCCGGGGCGGTGACGATCGCGGGGCACAGCGGTGACGCGTCGTGCGCCACCTTCATCCCGCTGAGCGCCAAGGGCGGCCTGGAGAAGGTCGTCGCCCACGTGGGCGCGTGCCAGCGCGGGGACTGCGTCCACAACACCGATCTCGAGTGCGCGGCGTCGGCCATCCGCGTCGGGCCCGGCCCGGACGACGACGCGCACGCCGACTGCCTGACCTACGCGCAGCACTGACCACATCGCTGGTTGAGCCTGTCGAAACCCGTGCGGGGCCTCGACAAGCTCGACCGGCGGAGACGTCAGCGAGCCAGCTGGGTCAGCAGCTCGACCGCGGCGCCGTGAGACGTCGGGAGGCGCTCCACCCACACCCGGGTGGGGCGCCTCAGCGCGTCGCCGAGCCCCATGAGCGCGCCGTTGCGCTCCACGACCCCGCGCGTGGCCTTGGCGAGGTCGGGCACCCCGGTGTCGCGCCGCGCGAGCACGATGAACACGCCGTCCGCGAGGGCGGCCATCGGGTGCCCCTCCCCGAAGACCTGTTCGAGGGCGCGACCCACGGTCGCCGACCGCGCGGCGCGGTCCCACGGGGCGAGCCCGTCGACGGCGACGTCGACGACGACGAGACAGTGCGTCTCCGGCACGCCCTCGGCGGCGCCGACCGCGGCGCCGTACGTCTCGCGCAGCCGCTCGGCCAGGTACTCGCGGGTCGGTAGCCCGGAGGAGGGGTCGCGCAGGGCGCCGAGGGCCGGCTCGGCGTCGCGGCCGCGCACCCACCCGACGGCCACCGCGCGGATCGCGTCCGGGTCCGCCGGGTGGTGGGCGGTGCGGTAGAGGCACTCGACGTCGTCCAGCGTCTCGCCCAGGCCGACACCCGCCCGTCCCCGCGCGGCGCCGAGGCGGTGCGCGGCGGCATGCGGCGACCGGCCCTCGTCGAGGGCCTCGACGAGGGCGTCGACGGCGGGGTGGTACCAGTCGTCGGGGCGCAGCCACACCTCGGCGAGGCTCGTGGCGCGCCAACGATCGATCACGTCGGCGACGTGACCGGGCGCACCCGCGGGCCCGCTCGTGGACCGGTTCATGATGAAGGGACCCCCATAGGTGTCCATCATGACGCAGATGCGCGGGATTTCACCGGGCGAATTCGCCCGTACCCCGCGAAGGCTGCCCGAGGCACGGGATATCGCGGTTCCGCCGGGGTGAATTCACCCTCTCGAGCGCTGCTCCGGGCGCGTAAGGTACAGGGGGTCTGCGTGGGGCGCTCGCGCAGCGGTTGCGGAGCGAGGTCGGCCATGACGGACGTCTACGTGGGATCGGACGACTCGGCGCGCAGTGACGCCGAGCTGATCCTCGACGTGCGTGGCGGAGACCTCGAGGCGTTCGGGGCGCTGTACACCCGTCACGTCCCCGCCGCACGGGCCGTGGCGCGGCAGTACGTGCGCTCGCCGTCCGACGCCGACGACCTCGTCGCCGAGGCGTTTCACCGCGTGCTCGCCGTGCTGCAGCACGGCGGCGGGCCCGACGCGACGTTCCGGGCGTACCTGCTCACCGTGGTGCGGCGCCTCGCCGCCGACCTCGCGCGCGGAGTGCAGCGCACCCGGCCGACGGCCGACGACGGCACGTTCGAGGCCGCGCTCGGCCTGGTGGACCCCACCGACGTCGCCACGCTGGAGGGCTTCGAGCACTCCGTCGTCAAGAACGCCTACCAGGCGCTGCCGGAGCGCTGGCAGGCCGTGCTCTGGTACACGGAGATCGAGGGGCGGGCGCCCGCGGAGGTGGCGCCGATCCTCGGCCTGACGCCCAACGGCGTGTCCGCGCTCGCCTACCGGGCCCGCGAGGGGCTGCGGGTCGGCTACCTGCAGGAGCACCTCACGCACGCGCCCACCGACGGCTGCCGGGGGGTGAACGCCCTGCTCGGCGCGTACGTGCGCGGTGGGCTCGCCCAGCGCGAGGTCGCGAAGGTCGACGCGCACCTCGAGACCTGCGCCGAGTGCCGCGCCCTCGTGCTCGAGCTCGGCGACATCGCGCACGGCATGCGCGCGGTGGTCGCGCCGCTGATCGTCGGGATGGCGGGCCTCGCCGTCGTGGGAGCGCTTCCGATCGGCGGCATCCTCGGCGGTGCGGCGAGCGCCGGTGGCGCGGCGGTGGCCGGGGGCACGGCCGTCGCGGGGGGCACGGCCGCGGCCGGAAGCGCCGCCGCCGGGGGCGCGGCGGGTGCGGGGACCGGCGCCACCGTCGGCACGGTCGTGGGCACGAGCACCGCCGCGAGCGGCACCGTCGGCGCCACCGCGGGCGCGGCCGGAGCGGCCACGGGCATCACCGGCACGGCGGGCACGACGGCGGTGGCGACCGCCGGCACCACGGCCGCGGCGACCGCGGGCACGACGGCGGCCGGAGCGGCCACGGCCACCGCGGCGACCGCCGCCACCGCGGGCACGACGGTCGCGGCGACGGCGGGGACGGCCGCCGCCGCGGGCGCGGCCGTCGGCACGGCGGGCGTCGCCGCCGCCGCGGGCGCGGTGGCCGTCGCGGCGGTCGGGGTCGCCACCGTGCTCAACGCGCTCGGCGGCGCCCAGGAGCCGCCGGAGGCCGCCCCGCCCGCTCCCGTGGCCGTCCAGGGCGCCCCGTGGACGGTGGACGGCGAGCAGCCCGGCACCGGCGCGGTGCAGCCCGCCGAGAAGGACCCGGTCGGCCCCATCGATCCGGTCGACCCCGTCGATCCCGTCGACCCCGCAGCCGACCCGACGAGCCCGGTCAACCTGGTCGGCACCACCTTCCTCGCGCCCGTCGCGGACCTCACGGTCACGGCCGCCCCCGCACCGCTCGAGCCGCGCACGGCGCAGCCGCTGGTGCTCACCGTCAGCAACACGGGCGAGGCGACGGCGAGCGCGACGGTCGTCGAGGTCGCGCTCCCGGACGGCGTCGACCTGGCGCTGCCGCAGGCTCCGGCGGGCGCCGCCGTGGGCGGCGTGCTCGGCGTGCTCGGCGCCGACGCCCTGTCGTGCACGCCAGGGGACTCCGGCGGCCGGTCGGCGCGCTGTGCGGTCGGCACGCTCGAGCCGGGCGAGTCGCGCGACGTCGCGGTGCCGGTGCGCATGCACGCCGGCGGCAGCTACGCGATCGGGGCCGCCGTCTGGGCGGACGGCGTCGGCCGGGAGGACGCGGGCCTGCCGCCCACGACGGTGCGGCCCTACGGCGCCGAGCTCACGGCCTCCGCCGGCGACACCGTGCCCGTCTCCAACCCGGGCGCCGCCTGGGTGCCCGTGACCGTGCGGAACACCGGCGACCAGCCTGCCGCCGCCTGGTCGGTCGAGCTGGGCGTGCCCGCCGGGCTGCGGCCGGTCACGTCCGACGGCGACCTCGTGTGCGTGCCGGGCGGGGCCGGCGAGCCGTCGTCCGGCGCCGTCTGGACCTGCGTCGCCACGCCGGGCGCGCCCGCGCTGGCGCCCGGGGAGCAGCGGTCGGTGCGGCTGCGCGTGGTGGCGGACGGCTCGGTGACGCCCGGGTCGATGACGGTCGCGGCCGCCCCGCAGCTGCCGGGGTCCCCGCACACCGTGGGCGGGAACGCCGCGGTGACGGTCGCGCAGCCGTGGGCGGGCGCCGCCGCGGGCGCGCGCGACGTCCAGGCCCGGTGCACCGCCGTCGGGGGCGTGAACAGTGCCTCCGTCGTCGTCGAGGGCACCTACGTCAACACCACCGACCAGACCCTGAGCGTGCGGCTGGACGCCGCCGGGAGCACCGCCGCGGCGGCGCAGGAGGTCGCGCCCGGGTCGGCGGTCACGCTCCGGGTGCCCGACGGTCTCCGCGTCCCCGCGGGCAGCGCCGCCTGGACCGTGGCCACGACCCTCGGCGGCGAGACGTACCGCACCAGCGTGCCCGCCGGAGCGCACGGGTCCGCGGACTGCTACGACCCCAGCTGGGCCGTCTCGACGTCCGTCGAGACGGTGAACGTCGACGGCCGCCTGCAGGTGCGCGGCACGCTGACGAACACCAGCGACGAGGCGATGCGCGCCGGGATGGCCGCCGCCGGCGTCACCACGGACGCCCAGCGGCTCGCGCCGGGGGAGAGCGCCACGTTCGTCGCCGCCACGGACCGCACCTCGCTCGCCGCGGGTGCCGCCGAGTTCCAGCTGTACCGGTGGGTGGCGGACGCCGACGGCGACGAGCCCGCGCAGGGCGTCGTCCCCGCCGTCGCGCCGACGGCGTCGTACGCGGCCGCCGCACTCGCCCCCGCCGCGGGCGGGCCGGTGACGCTCGCCGCCGCCGAGTGCCGGTTCGACGAGTCCGCCGACACGTCGTGGCGCACCGTGACGGTCCCGGTGGACAACACCGGCTCCACGCACGCCGTGCGGTTCGCGGTGAGCGGCGAGTCCGTGGACGGTCGGGCCGCCACGGTCGACGCCGGCGCCACCGGGTCCATCACGGTGTCCGTGCCCTGGGGCACGCGCACCCTGGCGCTCACCGCCGACGGGCGCGACCTCGCGCGGGTCGACGTCCCGGCGTTCGAGAGCTGCGCGACCGCGAGCTGGCCCGGCACGGTGGACGTGCGCCTGGACGTCGCGACGCGGTGCGTCGACGACCGGGCGCAGGTCGTCGTCGACGTGCGCAACCGCGGCGCCGTCGCCTGGAAGGCAACGCTCGCCGGCGGCGACGCCGCGGTCGTCGAGCCCGGCTCCGCCGCGGCCCTCGTGGCGACGGTCGGCGGTGTCCAGGCGGATGCCGGCTCGGCGAGCGTGCGGCTCACGCGGACCGTCGAGGAGCGACCGCTCGCCGTCGAGCGGACGGTCGACCACGACGCCGTGTCGTGCGTCGTCGTCGACCCGCAGGCGCGCCTGGACCCGGGCGCCGTGCAGGTGGAGAAGCAGCGGTGGCGCTCGACGTCCACCCGGCCGGTGACGGTGGTGCTGGACAACACCGGCTCGTCCGTGCCGCAGGACTTCACCGTGCAGGGCTCCAACGGCGCGTCCGCCTCGGTGACCGTCGGCGCCCGGCAGAGCGCGACCGCCGACGGCGGCACCGTGACCGGGCGCGACGGCGCCACCTACACCGTGCGCGCCGGCGACCGGGCCACCGAGCTCGCCGTCGAGCCGTTCACCGGCACGTCCGGCTGGTGCTCGGACCGGGTCCGCTGGGGCGGCGGGTACGAGGTGGGCGACGTAGCGTCGTGGCGCGGGGCGAACTACCGCTACGTCGGGCGCGACGCGCAGCAGGCCGACGACGGGCAGCGCGGCCACCGCTGGGGCCGGTCCTGGGAGCGGGTCGGGGACTGCGAGTACCGTCCCGCTGGTTGAGCTTGTCGAAACCCGACAGGCTCGACCAGCGGAGTGTCAGACGATGCCGTACAGCCGGTCCCCGGCGTCGCCGAGGCCGGGGACGATGTACTTCTGGTCGTTGAGGCGCTTGTCGACGGCGGCCACCACGATCTGCACGTCCACGCGGGAGCCGATGGCGTCCTCGAGCACCTTCAGCCCCTCGGGCGTGGCGAGCAGGCACACGGCCGTGACGTCGCGGGCGCCGCGCTCCAGCACGTAGTCGATCGCCGCGACCAGCGTGCCGCCGGTGGCGAGCATCGGGTCGAGCAGGAAGACCTGCCGGTCGGTGAGGTCGTCCGGCAGGCGGTTCGCGTACGTGACGGCCTCGTAGGTCGTCTCGTCGCGCTGCAGGCCGAGGAAGCCGACCTCCGCCGTCGGGATCATGCGGGTCATGCCCTCGAGCATCCCCAGCCCGGCGCGCAGGATCGGGATGACGATGGGGCTCGGGTCGCTCAGGCGCACGCCCGTGGTCGTCGTGACCGGGGTGCGGATCTCCTTCGGCTCCGTGCGCACGTGGCGCGTCGCCTCGTAGGCGAGCAGGGTGACGAGCTCGTCGACGAGGAGACGGAACGTCGCCGACGGGGTCTTCTCGTCGCGGAGGACGGTGAGCTTGTGGTCCACCAGCGGGTGGTCGGCGACGTGCAGGCGCATGGGCCCCACGGTACCCGCGAACCCCCGCTGGTTGAGCCCGTCGAAACCCGCCTAGCCTGGCGCCATGACCTCGGACGCCGAAACTCGTGGCCTCGCGCTGCCCTGGGCCGACGGCGAGTTCCCGCCGTCCACGGTCGGCGGGCGACGCAAGGTGTGGGACGCGCTCATGGGCCTGGCGCTGCACGAGGCGTCGCACGCGCTGGCCAGCGACGACGTGCCGGTGGGCGCGCTCGTCGTCGACGCCGACGGGCGGCTCGTCGGGCTCGGCCGCAACCGCCGCGAGGAGACCGGCGACCCGACGGCGCACGCCGAGGTGCTCGCGCTACGGCAGGCGGCCCTGACGCGGGGGGAGTGGCGGCTCGAGGGCTGCACGCTCGTCGTCACGCTCGAGCCGTGCGTGATGTGCGCGGGCGCGCTCGTCGCGGCGCGCGTGCGGCGGCTGGTCCTCGGCGCCTGGGACCCGAAGGCCGGCGCCACCGGCTCCGTCTGGGACCTCGTGCGCGACCAGCGTGCCAACCACGCCGTCGAGGTCGTCGGCGGGGTGCGCGAGGACGACTGCGGCCGGATCCTGCGAGACTTCTTCGAGTCCCGCCGCTGAGGCGTGACCCCGACGACGAGACGGACGACGACGACCGCTCCCACCCTGCGGGGTCAGAGGGCCGCGACGCGGAGCCCGAACACGTCGCGCAGCGCGCGGCGGGCGGCGTGCCAGCCGCCCATGCCGTGCACGCCGGGCCCGGGCGGGGTCGACGCGGAGCAGAGGTACACCCCGCCGGCGACGCGGTAGGGGTTCGCGCGCAGCGTGGGGCGCGCGAGCATCTGCCACATCGTCGCGGCGCCGGCGGAGATGTCCCCGCCGACGTAGTTCTGGTTGTGCTCCGCCATGCGGGCGGCGGGGATCGCGCGCGCGCCGACGACGACGTCGCGGAACCCCGGCGCGAAGCGCTCGATCTGGGCGGCGACGGTCTCGGTGACGTCGACGTCGGAGCCCGCCGGGACGTGCGTGTACGCCCACAGCGGGCGCAGCTCCGCGCCCCCGGTGACGACGCGGCGGGACGCGTCGACGACGGTCGGGTCGCTGACCAGGCACACCGGCCGCTCGGCGTGCCGGCCGGCGGCGACGGTGTTCTCCGCCCGCGCCATCTCGGCGCGCGTGCCGCCCACGTGCACGGTGCCCGCGCGGCCGACCTCCGGGTCGGCCCACGGCACCGGGCCGGACAGCACGTAGTCCACCTTGGCGGCGGAGTTGCCGTGCCGGAACCCCTCGAGCGCCCGGCGCAGGCCCGGCCCGACGGCGGGGCCCAGCACGTCGAGCAGCGTGCGCGGCGTGGTGTCGAAGAGGACGACGCGGGCGGCGGGCAGGTCCGCCGGCGTGCGCACCCGGTGCTCCGTCACGACGGTGCCCCCGTGCGCCTGAAGGTCCGCGACGAGCGCCGCCACGATCGCCCCGGACCCGCCGCGCGGGAGCGCCCACCCGCCATCGAATCCCGCCGGACCGGCGCCCGGCGTGGCGTGTGCCAGGGCGCCGAGCAGCAGGGAGGTGCCCGCCGCCGACAGCGACGGCAGCCGGGTGATGGTGTGCGCGGCGACGCCGGTGAGCAGCGCGCCGCCGTCGCCGGAGAACCGGGCGTCCCACGCCCGGGAGCCCTGCTCGAGCAGCGCCAGGGCGAACCGGACGGCGCCCGCCCCGGCCCGCAGCGGGTCGGCCCCGTCCAGGATCCCGGGCGGCACCGACCGGCGGTCGCCCAGCCCGACGGCGACCACGGCCTCCCACTGCTCGGCCAGCGGGCCGAGCAGGGAACGCCAGGCGTCGCCGTCGGGGCCGAGACCCTCGGCCGTGCGCTCCAGGTCGCGGTACGCGACAGCGGCCCGGCCGCCGGGCAGCGGCTGCGCGTAGGACACCTCGGGCGTGAGGAGCTCGACGCCGTGCGCCCGCAGGTCGAACGCGCGGAAGAACGGCGACGCCCACGCCATCGGGTGCACCGCTGAGCACAGGTCGTGCACGACGCCGGCGGGCAGGCCCTCGAGCAGGTCGCCGTCGTCGCCGGGCGCGAGGGTGCGGGCCCCGCCGCCGATGGTCTCGTCGGCCTCCAGCACCGTCACGGACAGCCCCGCCCGGGCGAGCGTGACGGCGGCGGCGAGCCCGTTGGGGCCGGAACCGACCACGACCGCGTCGTCCACCGCGTCCTCCTTCGCCGACGGCGCACCTCGCCGCGCCGTCCTGTCGATTTTTCACCCGCTCGGACACCCTGTCACGGCCCGGCGCCGCGGTGTGGGAGCGCTATCCTCCCTGCGCTGCCCCAACGAAGAGTGTGGCGTGCGCAAAGGAGAATACATGGCCCCGTTCGCCTCCGAGCAGGTCCCCGACGCCCCGCCCGGTGAACGGCGCCGGGCCCGCCTCGTCACTTATACGGCGGTGGTGGTGCTCCTCACCGCGGCCCTCCTGCAGCTCGACGCCTGGCCCATGACGGCCTACCGGCTCTTCAGCTCTGTCCGTACGGCCGATGGCGTGAGCTTGACCCTCTGGGCGGAAGGTGTTGACGGTACGCGCACCGACCTTCGCCCAGCCGCCGGCGAGGTGCTCGGCATGACCACCCACCTCTACCGGCAGCTCGAGGACGCCGACCCCGCCCACGCCCGGGAGCTGGTCGACGCCTGGCTCGGGCTCGCCGGCATGCGGCCCGCCGACGTGTCGCAGGTGGTGCTCGAGCGCACGACGTGGCGGATGGACGCGGAGACCCGCGAGAAGCACGAGACGGGCCACGCCGTCGTCGCGGTGGTGACGCCGTGAGCGCGCCGGCGACGGGCAGTGCGCCCGCGAGTAGCACGACGACGCGAACCGGACGCCCCGCCGCGGCGTCCTGGGTCCGCGTGCTCGACGCGCGCCTGATCGCGCCGGGCCCGGCATGGCGGGCGCGCTGGCTGCACGCAGGGGTCGCGGCGGTCGTCGGCCTCCGGCTGCTGACGCGGGACTGGACCCAGCTCGCCGACCGCCCGCCCGCGCTGCGGACCCACCTCAACCTGGTCGGCTGGGTGCCCGACCTGCCCGTCGTCGCGCTCGTCGCGCTGCAGGTGGTGGGGTTCGCGGCGGCGGTGCTGGCGATCGGTCGCGTGCGCCCCCGGCTCGCCTTCGCCGTCGCCTGGACGGCGTACGTCGTGCTGAGCGGGCTGTGGGGCAGCTCGGGGAAGTTCATGCACAACGACGTCCTCACGGTGACCGTGGCGACCCTCCTGCTGTTCTCGTCCCCGCCCGCCCGGGGCGTCCCCGCGGACGCCCGGCACCTGCGGTGGGGCTGGCCGCCCCGGGCCGCGCTCGCCGTCGTCGGCGTCGTCTACCTCCTCACCGGCGTGCAGAAGCTGCGACACAGCGGGCCGGGGTGGGCGCTGGGCGACAACATGGCATGGGTGCTGCGGCAGGGGACGTCCCCGTTCGGGGAGGGCTTCACTCTCGCCGTCGCGAACCTGCCCGCGCTCCCGCAGCTCCTCGCCGCCGGGGCCCTGTGCCTCGAGCTGCTGGCCCCGCTCCTGCTGCTCGTCGCATGGACCAGGATCCCGTTCGCCGTCGCCGTCGCGGTGATGCACACGAGCATCTGGGCGTGCCTCGGGCTCGACTACTCGGCCTGGGTCCTCACCGTCGCGGCGGTCGCCGTGCCGGCCGGCCTGCCGTGGCGCCCGCCCTGGTCCCGGCAGCTCTGGTCCCGGCAGCTCTGGAACCGGCGACGGGCGCGCGTCGCGACGCCGTGAACGCCGTCCCGGCGCCCGACCGTCGAGGGAGCGGCCGACCCGCCGACCGCACCGTGGTGATCCGGTCGTCCCACGGCGACGTCGCCTCCCTGCTGGCCGCACGGCGGCGGATATCGTCGTCGGTCATGGGGATCTTCTCGCGACGGACGCCTGCCGCCGTCCCGGCGGGGTCGGACGTGCCCGTGCCGTTCGAGCTCGTCGTGGACACCGTGTTCGCCGTGCCGACGCGCGGCCACGCGTTCACCGGCACCGTGACGTCCGGGTGGGTGCGCACCGGCCAGTCGGCCGTGCTGCACCTGCCGACGGGTGAGCACGCCGTGACCGTCACGCGGATCGACGTGCGGCGCCGCAAGGCCGAGGTCGCGGAGGCCGGCACCGAGGCGGCGGTCTACCTCGACGGGCTGACGCGCGGGGCGCTGCCCGTGGTCCCCGGCGGCGACGGCGGCCTGCTCGACGCCGAGAGCGTCCGGGGCTGCCGCCTCGTCTCGGCGTCCTAGCGGCGCCCCGCGCCGTCAGAGCCGGTCGGCGAGCGTGACGAGCGTCTCGGTGACGCCGTCGTCCACCTTGAGCGTGGCGAGCGGGTCGCCGCGCGTCTCGCCGCGGTTGACGATGACGACCGGCTTGTCGGCCTTGGCCGCGTGCCGCACGAACCGGAGGCCGCTCATCACGGTGAGCGACGTGCCGGCCACGAGCAGCGCGTCGGCGTCGTCCACCAGCGCGTACGCGCGCTGCACCCGCTCGCGCGGCACGTTCTCGCCGAAGTACACGATTTCCGGCTTGAGCACCCCGCCGCAGAACTCGCACGCGGCCGGCACGAAGTGGCTGGTCTGCTCGATGACGGCGTCCGCGTCCGGGGCCGTCTCGATGTCCGCGACCGTCGCGCCGTCGTCGAGCAGCGACTCCACGAACCCCGGGTTGAGCGCGTCCAGCCGCTCCGCGAGGTGCGCGCGGCTGATGACGCGCCCGCACTGCAGGCAGATCACGCGGTCGTAGCGGCCGTGCAGGTCGATGACGTGCCGCGAGCCGGCGTCCTCGTGCAGCAGGTCGACGTTCTGGGTGATGACGCCGCGCACCACCCCGCGGTCCTCCAGCCGCGCCAGGGCCCGGTGGCCCGCGTTCGGCTCCGTGCGGCGCACCACCTGCCAGCCCACGTGGTTGCGGGCCCAGTAGTGGCGCCGGAACGCCTCGTCGGCGACGAACTGCTGGTACGTCATCGGCGCGCGCTTCGGCGAGTCCGGGCTGCGGTAGTCCGGGATGCCCGAGTCCGTCGACACGCCCGCGCCCGTCAGCGCGGTGACGGTGCGGCCGCGCAGCAGGCGGACGGCGTCGTCCACCGTGCCGTGGTGCACCACGGCGTCGGGCGGGAGCTCCCACCGCCGGTCCTGGTACGTCGGAGCGAGCGGACGGGGCACAGGTTGCACGCCTTCGAGCGTACGACGGCGCACCCGCCGCCACCCGCCCTGCCGAGGTAGTCCGAACCGTGCCGAGGTAGTCCGCCGTGAACTACCTCGGCCCGGAATGAACTACCTCGGCAGGAGATGAACTACCTCGCGGTCAGCTCGCGGCGTCGGGCCGGCCGCCGCCGCCGGGGCCGCCGCCCATGCCGCCGGCCGGGGCCTCGCCCGCGGTGGCGGTGCCGACCTTCTCGCCGTCCGCGGTGAGCGTGGAGGTGGCGCCGTCGGTGATCTCCGGGCCGGAGTAGACGACGGACTGGGCCGTCTTGGACAGCGTGATCGTGGCGACCTGCGCGCCGTCGGCGTCCACGACCGCCACCTCGGTGCCGGCCTGGAGCGCCGCGTCGGCGGTGAGCGCCACCCAGCCCTGCGTCGAGTCCTCGTCGAACGCCTCCGCCATGCCCGACGAGCCCACCGCGAGCACCGTGCCGCCGGAGATCGTGCTGCCGCCGGCGGAGTCGAGCGCCCCGTTGCCGCCGTTGGTCGGGCCCTCGACGACGACGTCGCCGCCGCTGATCACGGTGACGCCGTTGGAGTCCAGGCCGTCGCCCTCGGCGTCCACGTGCAGCGTGCCGTCGGTGATCGTGATCGACGCGCCGTCCTCGACCTGGTCCATCGGGCCGCCGGCACCGCCCTGCGGCATCTCGCCGTCCGCGGGCGGCTGGGGCATGTCGCTCTGCGGCTGGTCGCCGGTGCCCTGCTGATCGGTGTCGCCCTGGTCGGTGCTCTGGTCGGCGGTCGCGTCGTCGGTGGCGGTGTCGTCCTCCGGCTCGTCGACGGTCGCGTTGAGCCCGTCGTCGCTCGCCGTGACGTCGACGTCGCCGCCGGACTGCGCGATCGTCGCCGCCTCGATGCCTTCGGACGAGTCCGTGACCGTCAGCGTGCCGCCGGTGATCGCGACGTCGCTGAACGCCTTGACCCCCTGGGAGCTCGCGGAGGCGGTCACGTCGCCGCCGGTGATCGCGACGTACCCGGCGCCGTCGTCGGAGTCGTTGTCCGACTTCAGGGCGTCGCCGCTGTCCCCGCCGGCGGTCGCGTCGAGCGTGCCGCCCGAGACGACGAGGTAGTCCTTGCCGCGGACGGCGTCGTCGGCGGCGTCGACGGTGATGTCGCCGTCCGCGATGACGAGGCCGTCCTTCGACGTGATGCCGTCGTTCGAGTTGCCGACGACGTCGAGCGACCCGGTACCCGAGATCGCCAGGTCGGCGGTCGAGTACAGCGCGGCGTTCGCGGCGTCGTCCGACGTCGTGTCCGCGTACGTCGCGGCGTCCTCGAGCGAGTTCTTCGACCCGTCGGCGAGCACCACCGACACCTGGTCCGCGTCCTGCACGTCGATCGCGGCGCCGGTGGAGCTGGTGACGTCCGCGCCGTCGAGCACGAGGCGGACGACGCCGTCGTCGGGCGAGTCGACCACGATCTGGCCGTCGTCGAGCGTGCCGGAGATCCGGTACGTGCCCGGCTCGGTGAGGGTCACGGTGTCGCCGTCGAGCGGGACCGCGGTCTCGTCGGCCGTGTCCCACGTCTGGTCGGCCAGGGCCGCGGTCTCGTCGGACGACAGGTTGTCCGCGAGGACGTCCTGCGCGGACCGGCCGGAGTTGTCCGTCGCGGAGATCTCCGCGGCGGTGGCGGAGCCGTCGGACGACGCAGAGGTGCCGGAGCCCGCGTCGCACGCGGCGAGCGCGCCGACGGTGAGGGTGCCGGCGGCGGCGAGCGCCGCGGCGCGGGTCCAGGGGATGGTCGGGCGGGGGATGCGCATGGTTCGGGGTCCTCTTCGCTGGTGGGGATCGGGTGGGGCGTCGGTCAGGCGGCGCCCAGCCGCTCGCGCCGCAGGCGGCGCCAGGGGTGGTCGGGCAGGTCGGGGCGCAGGGTGGCGAGCCCGGTCGCGTACTTGGAGATGCGGTCGGGGCGGTGGCCGGCGCGCCACAGGGCGCGGTCAGCGGACGACGGCGCGGTGCCCGCCTTGGTCTCGACGACGACGAGATCGCCGACGCCGGCGGTGCCGCTGCCGCGGGCGGCGCCGTCGGGCCCCGCGAGCCGCCAGCGCAGGCCGGTGTCGAGGGTCATGCGGGCGTCCGGCAGCAGCACGGTGGTGCGGCGGTACGCGGAGCGCAGCACGGGGGCGAGCTGCGCGGACGGGGGAGCGTCGAGCCGGGCGGCGGCGAGGCGGTCGTCGACGAAGTCGAGCCCGTCGCCCGCCAGCGGGGCGGCGACGTCCCACGGGCGGCGCTCCTTGACGGTGACGCCGCGGGCGGCGCGCGTCTTGACCTCGAGGAACGTCGTGTTCCCCGTGTCGACGTAGGTGCGGGTGCGCACCTTGAACCGGCGCCGACGACGCCGCGCCGCCAGCCGGAAGGTCAGCAGGTCGGCCGTGTCGTAGTAGGTGGAGGCGTAGGTGAACGCGCGCTCGCCGTCGATCTCCAGCACGCGGGGGCCGAGCGCGGACAGCGTCGCGAGCAGCTCGCGGACCTCGGCGGGGGCGAGCACGTACTTGCGGTCCACGCGGGTCTGCAGCGCGGCGGCGTCGTCGAGCTCGGCGAGGCCGACGGGCGCGGCCCCCTCCAGGCCCCGGGCGACGGCGGCCGCGGCGCTCATCGCGTCACCGCCAGCGCGTCGTCGTGGGCGACGGCGGCAGGGGCCGGGTGGGCGCCCTCGCGCGGCAGCGCGTAGCGGACCTCGACGCGCGTCGTGTCGTCGGCGAGGTCGAGCTCCTGCACGCTGAGGGACGTCACGCGGGCGCCGAGCAGCGCCTCGAGGTGGGCGGTGAGCGCGTCGCGGTCGGCGACCGCGCGGTCGAGGACGATCGTCTGGCTGGCATGGCGGGCCAGCAGGCGCGGGTGGTCGGCCACGGCCATGACGAGCAGGATCAGGGCGGAGCCCGCCAGGCTCATCCATCCGCCCGACGTGCCGAGCCCGCCGAGCAGGCCCAGCGCGAGCGCGGCGAAGTAGTACGCGACCTCGCGCTGCGACAGCTCGTTCGACCGCAGCCGGATGATCGACAGGACGCCGAACAGCCCCAGCCCGAGGCCGGCGGCGATCGAGCTGGACGCCAGCACCGCGGACACGGCCAGCACGCCCACGTTGACCCCGAGGTACGCGACCACGAGGTCGCGGCGCCGGTGCCGGGGGAAGTAGAGGGCGAAGGTCAGGATCGCCACGGCGACGAGGTCGACGGCGTACAGGGCGGCGGGAGGCATGCGGGCTCCGTGTCGTGAGGGACCGTTCACGGTCCGTTGATGGGGACGCCACCCAGTGGACACGGCGTGCTCCGGCGATCCCTGGGCCAGGCCTGGGAAGGCGCTGCGTGCGGTGGGCGGGGGCTGGGAGCGTGACGTCGCAGGTCCGACGTGCGAAGACCGGCGGGTCGTGGTGAACATCAGGGCGTGACGCACGCGACAGGACGACGACGGCTCGCCGCGCGCGCCGTCGCGCTCGCCGTCGTGCTGCCGGCGGTGCTCGCCGGGACGGGGTGCGTCGCGAGCCGGCAGGAGCCCGGCCAGGCGACGGCGGCCGTGGCGGACGCGCTCGCGCAGGCGGGCTCCGCGGGCGAGACGTCCCGCATCACCGTCGGCCTGCTCGACGAGGGCAAGATCACCGGGCCGGTCGCCGACACCGCGCTGCTCGACCAGCTGCGCGTGCTGGACGACGCGGAGTCCGCCCTGACCACGCTGGTGCCGCCCGACGCGGCGTCGGCCACCCGCCGGACCACGGGGCTGGAGGCCGTGGGCGAGGTGTCGGACGCCGTGGTCGCGGCGCGGGCGTGGGCGGCGGCGCGGTCGGGCGGCGACCTCGCCGGCGCCGACGGCGTCCCGGCGACCACCGACGACCTGCTCGCCGACCTCGCGTCCGCCACCGATGCGACGGACGCCGCCCTGGCCGAGGCGGGTGGCCCGTGAAGAAGCTCCTGGGCGTCGCGCTCGGCGTGCTCACCGCCATCGGCGGCTTCGTCGACATCGGTGACCTGGTGACCAACGCGGTCGTCGGGTCCCGGTTCGGCATGTCGCTCGCGTGGGTGGTGGTGCTCGGCGTGGTCGGCATCGTCCTGTTCGCGAGCATGGCGGGCCGCGTCGCGGCCGTCAGCGGTCGCGCCACCTTCGAGATCATCCGGGAGCGGCTCGGGCCGCGGGCCGCGGGCGCGAACCTGCTCGCGTCGTTCGCCATCAACCTGCTCACGCTCACCGCGGAGGTCGGCGGCATCGCGCTCGCGCTGCACCTCGCGAGCAGCGTGGAGCCCCGGCTGTGGATCCCGGTCGCGGCGCTCGCGGTGTGGCTGGTGCTGTGGCGGGTCAAGTTCCAGATCATGGAGAACGTCGCCGGCCTCATGGGGCTGCTGCTCGTGGGGTTCGCGGTGGCGCTGTTCCAGCTCGGCCCGGACTGGGGCGAGCTGCTGCGGCAGGCCGTGCCGCCGTCCCCGCCGGGCACCGAGCACCCGGCGTCGTACTGGTACTACGCGGTCGCGCTGTTCGGCGCGGCGATGACGCCGTACGAGGTGTTCTTCTTCTCCTCCGGTGCCGTCGAGGAGCGCTGGACCCGCAAGGACCTCGGCACCAACCGGCTCAACGTGCTGCTCGGCTTCCCCCTGGGCGGCATGCTGTCGCTCTCCATCGCGGCGTGCGCCGCCGTCGTGCTGCTGCCGGCGGGGGTCGAGGTGTCGTCGCTGTCGCAGATCGTGCTGCCCGTCGCACAGGCCGGCGGGGTGCTGCTGCTCGCCCTCGTCATCCTCGGCATCGTCGCGGCGACGTTCGGCGCCGCCCTGGAGACCGCCCTTTCCAGCGGGTACACGCTGGCCCAGTACCTGGGCTGGTCGTGGGGCAAGTTCCGGCGCCCCGCCCGGGCCGCGCGCTTCCACCTCACGATGATCGTCGCCCTGCTGCTCGCCATCGGCATCCTCATGACCAGCGTGGACCCGGTGGCGGTCACGGAGATGTCGGTGGTGTTCTCCGCCGTCGCGCTGCCGCTGACGTACGTGCCGATCCTCGTGGTCGCCAACGACCCGGAGTACATGGGCGAGCACGTCAACGGGCGGGTGGTCAACGCGCTGGGCACGGTGTACCTGGTGATCGTGGTCGTCGCAGCCGTCGCGGCGATCCCCCTGATGATCGCGACGGGAGCGGGCTCATGACCGGTACCGGGGGAGAGGTGCGCCTCGTCGACGCCCGGCTGCACCTGCTGAGCCGGCAGGTGCTCGACGTCGACGGCGAGCCCGTGCGCACGGTGGACGACCTGGAGCTCGCCGGGCCGGACGGCGGCGAGGTGACGGCCGGCCAGGAAGTGCACGTGTCCGCGATCCTCGTGGGCCCCGTGCTGGCCACCCGCCTCTTCGGCGGGCGGGTGCCCGACGGGCGGCTGCCGCGCATCGCGTGGGACGACGTCGGGCACGTGGGGACGGCGATCGAGCTCACCGTGCCGTCCGACCGGCTCGACGCCGACTGGGTGGAGGGCTGGGTGCGCGACCGGCTGATCGCCCGCGTCCCGGGCGGGCGGCACGACCCGGAGGCCGGGGGATGAACGTCGGCGACCTCCTCGACGCGCGCGTCCTCGGGCCGGACGGCGCCCCGCTCGGCGTGGTCGTCGACGTCCGCCTCGCGCTCGAGGTGGTGGACGAGCCCGAGGGCGGGCCGGGCGGGGGCGAGGACCGGGAGGAGGCGGAGCACGACGCCCCGCTGAGCGCGTGGGCGCGTCGTGACGCGGTGGGCGGCGCGCGGCTGGTGGGGCTGCTGGTGGGCCCGCGCGGCGCAGGGTCGTTCCACGGGTACGAGCGCACCGGCGTCCGGTCGCCGTGGCCGATCCCGCAGCTCGTGCGGCGCCGGCATCGCGGCACGTTCCTCGTGCGGTGGGAGGACGTCGCGTCGCTGGAGCCGTCCACGGGCGGCGGGGTCGCCGGGCGCGTCCGGCTCGCGCCCGGGTACGCGGAGCTGCCCGCGGAGCTGGGATGACCGGACGGTGGCGCCGCGTCCCTGCCGCCGTCCACCACGCCTGGGTGCGGCACCCGCGCTGGTCGCTCGCGGTCCGTGGCGCCCTCGCCGCGGCGCTCGCCTGGATGGTCGGCGTGGTCGCGCCCGCGCCCTTCTCCGACTACCCCTACTACGCGCCGCTGGGGGCGGTGATCGCCACCACCGGCACCCTGGCCCGGTCGGTGCGCGAGTCGTTGCAGACGGTGGCGGCGCTGCTGCTCGGGGCCGGCATCGCGCTCGCGGCCGACAGCGTGCTCGTCCCCGGTGCGCTGTCGCTCGCCCTGGTGGTCGGGGTGGCGCTGCTGTGCGCGGGCTGGCGGGTGTTCGGGGGCATGGGGGCGTGGGTCGCGAACGCGGCCATCTTCGTGCTCGTGCTCGGCCAGGGGGAGAGCGCCGACTACGTGGGCGCGTTCGCGGGACTGGTCGTGGTGGGGGCCGCCATCGGGACGGGGGTCAACCTCCTGCTTCCCCCGCTGCTCCTCACGCCGTCGGCGCTGGCGCTCGGCGCCCTGCGCGACGCCCTCGTGGAGCAGCTCGACGACCTCGCCGGCTGGCTCGATGACGAGGGGCCGCTCGACGCCGCCGAGTGGGAGCGCCGTCGGCGCGCGCTCTACCCGACGATCGAGGGAGCCCGGGCGGCCGTCGCACGGTCCGGGGAGGCCTCCCGCGGCAACCCGCGAGCCCGGCGGCACGGCGAGCGCGCCCGGTCGCAGGCCCGGCAGGCCGAGGTGCTCGGGACGTCGGCGGAGGTGGTCGACGAGGTGGTGCGGCTCCTGGTCGGCTGGGAGCGGTCGGGGCGCGCCGAGGTCGCGCTGGGGCCGCGGCTGCGGCCGGAGCTCGCGTCGGCCCTGCGGTCGTTCGCCCGCACGCTGCAGGACGCCGGGTCGGATGCCGGCCCCGATGCCGGTGCGGCGTTCGCCCGGTCGCTCGACGGGCTGCAGGACGTGGTGCACGACGCGCGGGAGGACACCGGCGACGACCATCTCGTGGCCGGGGCGCTCGTCGTCGTGCTGCGCCGCGGCGCCGACGTGCTGTCCGGGTGAGCCCGATTCCTGCACGGCACGACGTGAGACGCGCTACGGTCGGGGGTGAGTCATGACGCGGCTCATCTCTTGCGGCGCGAGCCACGACAGGAGGTCCCACGCATGACCGAGACCACGTCCTGGGACGTCGAGGGCACGCTCGCCCTCGGTGCCAACCACCCGGTCGGGCGCTACCGGTACGACCTGGGCACGGGCCGGTGGTGGTGGTCGGACGAGACGTACCGCATCCACGGCTTCGAGCCGGGCGACGTCGTGCCGACCACCGAGCTGATCCTGGCGCACAAGCACCCCGACGACCGGGACCACGTGAGCCAGGTGCTGCGGCGCGCGAGCGCGACCGGTGAGCCGTTCAGCAGCGTGCACCGCATCATGGACGCGCACGGCGACGAGCGGACCCTGGCGGTCGTCGGGGAGGGCCGCACCGACGCCGCGGGCAGGGTGCGCGAGCTCGTCGGCTGCTTCACCGACGTCACCGTCGCGGTCGCGCGGATCGTGGACGCGGGCGTGACGGCGAACTTTCGGGCCTCGGCCGCCCAGCGCGCCACGATCGAGCAGGCGAAGGGGATCGTCATGTGCGCGATCCGTACCGACGTCGACGGTGCCGTCGAGTGGCTGACGGCGGCCTCGGCCCGCTCCGACGTGCCGCTGCGGGAGCTCGCCGCGCTGATCGTGGAGCGCACGGCCCGCAGCAACGGGGACATGCGTCACGTCGCCGAGGTGCTGGTGGACCTGCTCGTGCCACGGCCCGGTGCGCCCCGGCCGGAGGCGCCGCCCGGCCCGCGCTAGTCCCTCACCCCGCGCCCGGGACGTGCCGGGGCTCGCGCATCGCGTGCGCGACGTGCCCGCCCAGGTAGCCGCCGGCCCCGACCGCACCCAGGCCCGCCAGGGTCAGCAGCGTCCCGAGGCCGTCGCGCCCGCGGCGGCGCGCGCGCCACGAGGCGAGGGCCAGGAGGGTGCCGACCCCGTTGCACGTCGCGTGCAGCGCGGCGACCCGGCGGGCGGGTGCGCTCAGCGCCCGGTAGTCCGCGAGCCCGGTCAGCGCTGTCGGCGGGGCGGCCAGGAGCCCCAGGGCGACCAGCCGGCGCGCGGCCGCGGCGTGCCCCTGCGGCCGGGTGAGGTCCAGCGTCGCCGCCCCCGTCCACAGTCCGATCGGCAGGTCGGTGAGCACGGAGTGCACGGGATGGCCGACGGAGCGCCCGCGGAGCTCGTCGCGCACCCCGCCCGGCGAGGGCACCACGGCGCTGGAGATGCGGTCGTACAGGCCGGCGAGCGGGTCGAGCCGCGGCTCGCGCTCGAGGCCGGCGGCGAGGCGCGGCAGCGGTCGGTCGGTGGACGGTCGTGCGGGCTCGTGCGCGGGCATCGTGCCTCCTCGGGGCTGTGTCGGTCGGGTCGCGACCTCTCGACCGTAGGACGGGTGCCGGGCGCTCGCCGGGGCGGGCACGGGGTGCGGGCAGCCGAGTCCCGGACCAGGCTGGGACGACCCGTCGAGACCGAGGAGGACCGGCATGAGCGACCACCCCGCCGACCGGAAGCGTCCGGACGAGGACGACCCGCGGCGCCAGGCCGACCGGGAGCGAGCCGTGCACGACGGCCGCCCCGCCGACGTCGAGGCCGTGCCGGGCGAGAAGCCGAAGGACGACCCCGACGAGGAGGGTGAGGACCGCTTCGACGCCGGGTGAGGCCCGAACGGTGGCCGTCGTCGTGCGGTGGCGTTAGCGTGGGAGCCCGGCGTCAGGAAGCGGCACCGACCTTCCCGTCCGGAGGTCTCGATGACGACAACAACTCCCGCCGACACCGACCGAGTCACCGCGGCGCTCGCGGTCGGCACCCACCTGCTCACCGGCACCTACCGTGCCGACGCGGCCACGGGCCGCTGGTGGTGGTCCGACGAGGTCGACGCGATGCTCGGCCAGCAGCCCGGCGCGATCGAACCCGGACCGGAGGCCCTCGAGGCCCGGCTGCACCCCGACGAGCGCGACCGCATCGTGCACGACGCGCCACGCGCCCTGGCCTCGGGCGCTCCCGTGGTGACCGCACGCCGGGTGGTGGACTCCCACGGCCGCACGCGGACCCTGCTGCTCACCGCTCAGGCGCGCCGGTCCCGCGGCGACGGCGCGCCGGAGGTCGCGGGCTACGTCGTGGACGTGACGCCGGTGCAGCGTGAGGCGGTGCAGCGCGACGTGCGTCGCGCCCTCGACAGCGCGTTCGTCTCCGCGGCCGCCATCGAGCGGGCCAAGGGCGTGCTCATGGCCGTGCACGGCGTGGACGAGGACGGGGCCGAGGCGATGCTCACGGAGGCGGCCGGCGCCGCCGGCGCGACCCTGCGCGAGGCGGCCGCGCAGACGATGACGGCCCTGTCCCGCGGCGACGGCTTCGGCCGCCGCGCCAAGGAGTCGGTGCGCGACGCGTTCGCCGCCGTCCAGCCCGCCAAGCGGCCCCACGTGCACGAGGCGCAGCTCGCGCGCCGTCGTGCCGCCTGACGCCACCCGGCGTCGAGATTGTCGAACCCCCGCCCTCGAGGCCTCGCACCCCACATCGCACAGCAGGAGGACAGCATGGCCGACGACCAGCAGTCGTTCCCCGCCCAGCAGCAGGACCCGCCCGGGCTGACCGGCGCGATGACCCCCGTCCCCGACCACGGCGAGGAGAGCTATCGCGGCTCCGGCCGGCTCGACGGGCTGCGTGCGCTCGTCACCGGCGGCGACTCCGGCATCGGGCGGGCCGTCGCGATCGCGTTCGCGCGCGAGGGCGCCGACGTCGCGATCGGGTACCTGGCCGCCGAGGAGGAGGACGCGCAGGAGACCGCCCGGTGGGTGCGCGAGGCCGGCAGGACGGCGGTGCTGCTGCCGGGCGACATCACCGACGAGGCCACCGCGCGCGGGCTGCCCGACCAGGCCGCGAAGCAGCTCGGCGGGCTCGACGTCCTGGTGAACAACGCCGGGTTTCAGATGGCGCGGCGCGAGTCGGTCGAGGACATCACGACCGACGAGATCGACCGCGTGCTGAAGACGAACCTGTACGCGCTCCTGTGGATCACCCAGGCGGCGCTGAAGCACCTGGGGGAGGGGGCGAGCATCATCAACAACTCCTCCATCCAGGCGTACGAGCCGTCGACGTCGTTGCTCGACTACGCGTCGACGAAGGCGGCGATCAACAACCTGACCGTGAACCTCGCGGCCGAGCTCGGGCCGCGCGGCATCCGCGTCAACGCCGTCGCGCCCGGCCCGATCTGGACACCCCTGCAGCCGGCCACGCAGCCGGAGGCGAAGGTGCAGAAGTTCGGGCAGGACACCCCGCTGGGCCGGGCCGGGCAGCCCGCCGAGCTGGCGCCGGCGTTCGTCTTCCTGGCGTCGCCGCGCGACGCGAGCTACGTCTCGGGCACCGTGCTCGGGGTGACCGGCGGCAAGCCGGTGTTCTGAGCGCTGCCCCATGGGACTGCACCTGCCGTCCGGCCCGGTCACGCTCGACGACGTCCCCCGCGCCCGCGCGCTGGGGGACGTCGTCGAGCTGCTCGCCGTCGGGACGCCGCTGTACGTGCGGTTCAGCGCCGGCCCCGTGGCGGACGCCGGCACGGAGAGCCGGGACCACGAGAGCGGGTGCCTGCTCCCGGGCCTCAGCGTGAACCCGCTGGACCCCGAGCCCTGGTGGGACCGGCCCGTGGAGCACTGGGTGGCGCGGCAGCTGTGCCAGTACGCGCACCTCATGACGCCCGAGCGCTTCCCGTGGGTGCTCACCGGCGAGATCGTCGGCCGCGGGCCGGACTCCGAGCCGCTGCTCGACACGACCGTGCCCGTGGCGTCCATCGACCGCGCCGTCGTGGACGAGGCGGCCGCGCTGTACGAGCGTGTCTTCGACCCGGGGAACGACGGCACCTGACGCCCCGGGCCGACAGGCACCGACCCGCGATTTCGAGTCTGCCGGTTCGTTGGGTATCCTCGGTGGGCCGGTTCGTCCGGCGAGGTAGCGTGTCCGAGCGGCCTAAGGAGCACGCCTCGAAAGCGTGTGTGGGTGAAAGTCCACCGTGGGTTCAAATCCCACCGCTACCGCCACCCGAAGGGCCCCACCCGCAGCATCATGTGGACGTGGGGCCCTTCGTCGTTTCCGGGCGCCGCGGGACCGCGGCGACTCGCTCACCATGCTGCTCGCATGAGCAGGCCGACTCCGCCGTCGAACGACGTGCCTGCGAGACGCGCCGCACGGGCGACCTCGACGAACTCCCACCGTCTGTGCAGCTCGATCGACGCGCGGTTCCGGGCGTTGACGACGTAGTAGGCCTCGGGCGCCCGCTCGGCGATCCACTCGATGCGCGCTTGGGTGAGCGTCGCGGCGACGCCCCTGCGCCGCCAGGAAGGATCGACGGTGACGCCGCCCAGGTAGTGGCCGACGGGGGCGGGGTCGGTCGCGACCGTGCGGTGGTGGGTCTGTCCCCACCCGACGACGACCGAGGTGCCGTCGGGCGCCGTCGCCATGGCGGTGAGCACGCACCGGTCCGGGTCGGCGATCGCTCGCCGGTAGCCGTCGGGACGCACCGACCGACCCGCGCGCTGCTGGATCCGCACGATGTCGTCGATGTCAGCGTCTGCCGCAGCGCGGACAAGCACCGGTACCCGCGCGCTCTGCACCCGGGGTTCGAACTCGGCAAAGCCCGACATGGTCCTCAACGTAGCCGCAGCGCGATGCAGCGGGCCGATCCGGCATCGTCGCGACGGTGAACCGGCCGACGCCGATCGGTCCGTGCTCAGTACGGGGTGCGCTTCCTGCCCGCAGCACCGGCGACGGCGACCGCCGTCGCGAACAAGGTCACGACCATCGCCGCCGTCATGATCGACGCATCGAGGGGAAGCATCGGGCAAGCGGCAGGCACGTCGTCGTCCGGGCAGGTGCGCCACGGCTGCATGAAGAAGACGACGGACACGACGGCCCCCAGTAGGGCCAGCGACGTGCCGCCGACGAGCATGACGGTCGACGCACGAGTCCTCATCCGGCGACAGTAGGGGACGTCGGACCTCGGACCGGGCGCCGGACAAGACTTCACCCGGGACTACGCCTGGTCGAGCGCGTCCCAGTCCCGCCGGAGCAGCCCGAACACCCACGAGTCGGAGACGTCGCCGTTGACGACGCAGTCCTCGCGCAGCGTCCCCTCGTGCACGAACCCCAGCTTCTCCAGGACGCGGGCGGACGCCGCGTTGCGGGTGTCGGTCTCGGACTGGACGCGGTTGAGGGGCAGCGTGCCGAAGGCCCACCGCAGCAGCGCGTGCGCCGTCTCCGTCGCGTAACCGTTGCCCCACATCGCCTCGCCGAGGACGTAGCCCAGCGTTGCGCTGCGGAAGTCGGGGTTCCAGTCGAACAGGCCGCACCAGCCCACGAACGCGCCGTCGGACGCGCGCTCGACGGCCACCCGGGCACCGGTCCCGTCCTCCTCGATCGTCCGGCACATCGCGACGAAGCGGTCGGCACGGCTCCGGTCGGTCCAGGGCGGGGAGTCCCAGTACCGCAGCACGCGGGCGTCGCTGTGCAGGGCGAACAGGTCGTCGCCGTCGGCGTCGGTGACGGGGCGCAGACGTAGGCGAGCGGTGGACAGCGTGGGGGTGGCCAACGGCATGCGCCCCATCCTGGGGTCGCGCCGGCAGGCGGGCCACCGAATACCCGTGGCTGCAACCCGCTCGGAGCCGCGCGGCTCAGCGGGCGTCGCGCAGCGCTTCGGCGTCGTCGACCAGGGCCGCCGCGACGGCGCGCCGATAGATGCCGGGTAGCGCGATGGCGTCGAGCTCGCCGAGCGGCGTCCAGCGCAGCGCTTCGTGCTCGGCCGAGGCGCGCACGTCGAGGCTGCCCACGGCGGTGCACTCGTAGGCCACGACGAGGACCGTCC
Source organism: Isoptericola sp. F-RaC21 (assembly GCF_038593535.1). Lineage (NCBI taxonomy): Bacteria > Bacillati > Actinomycetota > Actinomycetes > Micrococcales > Promicromonosporaceae > Isoptericola > Isoptericola sp. F-RaC21. Next base: position 109,433 of record NZ_JBCFYX010000003.1, read on the forward strand.
GCCCGGGCACGACGTCGAACGTGTCGGCGAGCAGGATCCGCCCCGCGTCGACCACGAGGGAGGTCTCCTCGGCGAGCTCGCGCACGACGGTCTGCCGAGGTTGCTCGCCCTCCTCGAGCTGGCCGCCGGGCAGCTCCCACTCACCGCGGTCGTTGAGGCCGAGCAGGACGGACCCCTCGACCACCAGCACGCCCTTGACCGAGACCACCCACCGCACCCGGACACCATAGGCACCGCGGACGGCGGGAGGCGGGCGATGATTCTTCGCCGGTGCCGCGGTCTGAGGGGTGTCCGTCGACCGGAGAGGCCTGTCATGAAGCTGCTGCTCACGTCTGCAGGCGTCAGAAACGCGACCATCCGCGCGGCCCTGGACGCCCTGCTCCCCAGACCCGTCGCCGAGTGCACGGCGCTCGCCATCCCCACCGCGCTGTACGGGCACCCGTGGGTCGGCCCGGGGCGGAACGCCTGGAACTTCATCGCCGGGACCACGGACCACATGACGGGCCTCGGCTGGAAGTCCGTCGGCGTGCTCGAGCTGACCGCGCTGTCGAGCATCCCCGAGGAGCGCTGGGTGCCGCTGGTCCGGGAGACCGACGTCCTGTTGGCCGCGGGCGGCGACGCCGGATACCTCGCCCACTGGATGCGCTGCTCCGGCCTGGCGAACCTGCTGCCGTCGCTGGACGACACCGTCTGGGTCGGGATGAGCGGCGGCAGCATGGTCATGACGCTCGAGATCGGGGAAGAGTTTGTCGGGTGGACGCCGCCCGACGGCGGAGACGTCGCCATGCTCGGTGTCGTCGACTTCTCGATGTTCCCCCACCTCGGCCACCCCGACCTGCCGGACAACACGGAGGGCGCGGCCGAGCGGTGGGCGGCACGGCTCGGCGGGCCGGCGTACGCGGTGGACGACGAGACGGCCTTCGCCGTGGACGACGGCGTCGTCGAGGTCGTGTCCGAGGGGACGTGGCGGAAGCTGGCCTGAGGGGCGCGGGCTGTACCTTGGCCTGCGGCGGCCGGGCACCGGTCGACCGACCCCGTTGAACCCCTCACCAGGAGACCTCCACCGCATGACGACGCACCACGACGGACACCCGCACGAGCAGGGACCCGACCCGCTGCGCGCGGCCGCGGTCGTCGGCGTCGCGCTCATCCAGGCGGGCCTCGCCGGGCTGTTCGTGACCACGTGGTGGCGGCACGTCCAGACGATCGTCGAGTCGCCGGAGGTCCTGCCCGCGCTGTTCCGGCTGCTGTCGGCGGTGCTGTTCGTGTGGGTCGTCGTCGCGGAGGTGCGCGGGCTGGTGCGGGGGCGCAGGGCGCCGCTGCTGGTGGTCTCGTTCGCGGCGGCCGCCACCGTCGTCGTGCTGCTGCTCGAGGTCCTCGCACCGCGCTGAGCGGCTCGCACTACAGCGTTGCGAAGCAGAGGAACGCGAGCAGAGCCGTGACTGCCGCGACCAGCGACGCGAGGAGGACTCGTGCCCGCAGGCGGCGGGGCGAGCCGAGGACCAGCCCGACGCCGAGGACGCCCGCCGCGATGACGACGCCGTAAGCGACCCCGCCGTTCGCCGGACCGAGGGCCCAGCCCATCCACCCGCCGGTCGCGAGGGCCGCGAAGCCGGCGGTGCTCCACATCGGAAGCTCGACGTCGGAGGCGAGCGTGACGACGAACGTGATCACGAGCGTGACCAGCGCGGGCGGCACCGCCCAGATCAGGAGCGAGTAGCCCAGGAGGACCGGCCAGGTCGGGTCGAGCGCACGCCAGACGGTATCGGCCGTCACGACCGCGGCGACGCCCGCGGACGCCAGGGCCGCTCGCCGCATGCTCCGCAGCGCAGCGTCCTCGGCGCCCCAGAGGTGCGCGGGAGGGCTCGCCGGCGACGGTGCGGACACGTCGACGACGCTACTCCCGCCGCCACGCCCCCGGCGGAAAGAACCTGACGGGGCGGCGGGGCACGGGCGATGCTGAGGCGTGCTCCCGACGCTCGCCCCCGACACCACCGCCGACGACGCACGCGCCGCCCTCGAGTCCGCGGGCTGGCAGGAGGTGGGCACCGGCGACTGGGCCCGGGTGCTCGCGTCCCCGGACGACACGCTCGCCGCACGCGTCACGCCGTTCGACCCGGCGTTCCGGCTGTTCGCCGACGCCTGCCTCGCCGGGCCGCCCAACCCGTTCCTGGTGCGGGTGGACGACGTCGTGCCGCTCCGCCACCGCGGCTACGTCGTCGTCATGGAGCGACTGCACCCGGCGGACGAGGGCCGCGCCCGAGACCTCGTGGCGTCCCTCGGCATCCCGAGCGGGTCCGACCCGACGCCGCCCGGCGACCCGACGCCGCCCGGCGGCGCGAGCGGCGCCCTCGCCGACCACCCCGACGTCGTCGACCTGCGTCGTCGGATCGAGGGGCTCCTCGCCGACGGCGCTGCCCGCTACCGGCTGTGGGGCGGCGCGGACATCCGTCCCGGCAACATCCTCCAGGCGGCCGACGGCGGGCTCCGGCTCACCGACCCCGTCTTCGTCCACGGGCCCACGGTCGTCGAGTCCATCCGTGACGGGCGGGCGGACCTGCTCACCGATTTCACCCGCGCCGACCTCGAGGACTTCCTGCGGATCCCGGCCTGCGTGCCCGGCCCGGACACGGACGCGCTGCGTCGTGCGCTCGACGAGCTGGTGCTCGACGGCGAACGGTGACGTCCGCCGCGGAGCAAGCACGTACTCTCCTGGCCATGACGCCAGCGTCCCCGCTCGTCCCGGCACCACGGTCGCACGACGCCGCCTGGACACGGTGGGGCACGTGGTGGCTGCCGGTCGGGCCGGTGCTGGTGGCCTGCTACGCGACGGTCATGGTGCTGACGATCCTGGTGCTGGAGCCGCTGGCGGCGATGCCCGGCATGACGTCCGCACAGATCTCCGCCGAGCTGGCCGCGGCCGGGGTGTCGGTGGCGGGCAAGGTGCCGTTCCTGGTCGGTTGGGCGGCGCTGGGCGTCGCCCTGTCGGTCGCGGCCGGCGCCGTCGCGATCCGTCGACGGGTGGCCCCCGCCACCGCGCTGGCGCTCCAGCTCGCCGTGCTCGCCCTGGGCGCTCCGGCCTACTTCTGGGCCGCGTTCGACATGGGGATGGACCTGGCCGACACGTTCGACATCACGGGCGAGGCCCACTCCGCCGTCCCGTCGGTCCTGTACGCGGCGAGCGGCGTCGCGCTCGCGGCGCTGGCCGTCGTGGGGCTCTGGCGCGCGGTGGCGACGGCCGCCCGGAGCGGCGCCACGGCGGGTCACGGGTCACCGTGAGCGTGCCGTCGACAGGGGGTGGCGGAAGGGTCGTCGCCGGTCCAGTCTTAGGGTGTCCGACTCTGGCTGCTGCGCTGTTTGTGAAGGAGGAACGCTCCGTGGACGAGAACGGTGTCGTGGACCAGTCGCTCGAGGCAGCGCTCGCGCCCGGGACACAACCCCCGGTCGGTCGCTATCGGTTGGACCTGTCGACGGGACGCTGGGCCTGGTCCGACGAGGTCTTCGAGATGCACGGATTCCGTCCCGGCGAGGTCGTCCCGACGACCGAGCTCATGCTCTCTCACAAGCACCCGGAGGATCGCGACCGGGTGGACCACGCCCTCAAGAAGGCGGCCGCCACGGGCGAGGCCTTCAGCTCGGTGCACCGCATCAGGGACGCGCACGGGGGCACCCGCACCCTCGCCGTCACCGGGCAGGGCCGCCGCGACCCGGACACGGGGGAGGTCACCGAGCTGTTCGGGTACTTCATCGACGTGACCGAGGCGAACCGGGAGATCGCCCAGCGGGAGGCGACGGCGTCGATCCAGGCGTCCGCGAAGCGCCGGGCCGCCATCGAGCAGGCGAAGGGCGTGCTCATGGTCTCGTTCGGGGTCGACGGCGAGGAGGCCTTCGAGCACCTGCGGACCGCGTCCAACCAGCTCAACGTGCCGGTGCGCGACCTGGCGACGTGGCTCGTCCACTGGTTCTCGGGCTCCGGGATGACGACCTTCCCGACGGCTGACCAGGTCCGCGAGTTCCTCGCGAACCCCGTGCCGGTGACCGAGCAGGAGGACCCGGGGCCGGCCGCCGGCGTCGTCGTCTGACGCGACCGGCCTCGACCAGCGTCCGTCGGTCGAGCTCGTCGAGACCCGGTTCGGGGTTTCGACGAGCTCAACCAGCAGAGACGTCGAACAGCGTCGTCGTGCCGGACACCTCGTTGGCGACGGCGAGCAGCGGCCGGTGCGTCGGCGAGTCCTTCGCCGGGACGAACGTCAGCCCCTCGGGCCCCAGGTCGCCGGCTCCGGCGAGCACGTCGGCGGGGTCGGCGCCGTCGTCGATCGCGTCCTCGGCGGACACCGAGTAGTCGCGGTTCGAGACGTACGTGACGAACCTGGAGCGCTCGGGTCGGGTGATGTCGTAGACCATCACGCCGCCCGCGCGCTCCAGGCCGACGAAGGCGTACGTGCGGCCCGAGACCTCGCCGATCGTGAGGTTCTCCGGCTCGGGGCCCTTGTCGTCGCTGCGGCCGTCGCCCTTCGTCTCGGTGTGGTTGGTGTTGAACGCGTCGCCGAGGACCTCGGCGGTCACGCGCTCGAACGCGTCGCCGGAGTCGAAGACGAGCTCGCCGTCGGTGGTCCACACGGAGAACGACCGGCCGCCGAACGCGTACAGCTCCTCGTAGCAGGAGCCGTCGGCGCGCAGGCCGGAGGCCGTGCTGACGTTCAGCCGGCCGAGGTCGGCGTCGTCGAGCAGCGCCGCCGCGGGGGAGTCGTCGCACACGGGCGCGAGGCCGTCGTCGCCCAGGTCCTTGACGCGCGCGGGCTCGGCGTAGTCGCCCCACTCGCGGGCGTCGCCCTCGTTCGCGGTGACGAGGTAGGTCCGCCCGCGGGACGTGTACGACGCGATCCCGTCCGGCATGTACAGGCCCCGGACGGGGACCTCGCGGACGGCCGCCTCGTCGTCCTTGTCGGAGGGGTCGATGCCCTGCCCGGGCAGGGAGTGGTCCTTGCTGCCCAGCGACCACAGGTCGGTGGTGCGGGCGCGCCGCAGGTCGACCTCGGCGACGGCGTTCGCCTCCTGCAGCGCCACGTAGGCGGTGCGGGAGTCCTTCGAGACCGTCACGTACTCCGGCTCGAGGTTGCGGGAGACGCGGTGGGCGAGCGACCCGTCCGGGCCGGCCACGTCCGGCCCGAAGACGCGCACGCCGTCGGGCAGGGCGTCGCCCTCGAAGGCGTGGAAGGTCGCGGTGCGCACGGCGTCCTGCGCGACGGCGCCGGCGTGCTTGCCGGTGAGCCGGCGGGGCAGGTCGACGACGGACACCGAGCCCTCGGGGTCGACGGAGAAGTCGTCCGCCGGCTCGCCCTCGTTCGCGACGACGGCGCTGCGGCCGTCGGGCGTGATCGTGACCATGTCGGGCAGCGCGCCCACGCGCCACGCGCCGAGCGCCTCGCCGTCGCCGGCGGCGTCGAAGAGCACCAGCCAGCCGTCGGAGACCTTGTCGGGCGACTCCACGGCGACGACGCCGAGGCCGTCGGGGCGCACCGCGACCGAGTTCGCCACGGCGCCCTCGGGAACCCTCGAGCCGTCCGCAGCGCGCACGCCCGTCGTCTCGAGAGCGAACAGCTTGCGGGGCGACGACGGGCGCGCGACGTCGAGCACGGTCACCTCGCCCGCCTGCGCGTTCACCGAGAAGAGGCGCTCCGAGCGCGCGTGGTACGCGACGATCTCCGCCGCCGACTCGTCGAAGGTGCCGGTGGCGTACGCGCCGAGGGGCGAGAGGGCGAGCCGCGCGTCGTCGGCCGAGAGCTCGACGGGATCGGAGACGACTCCGGTGCCCGGTGTCACGTCGCGGTGCGCCGACGCGGTGAGCGCGACGGGCACCGCCAGCGCGACGGCGAGGGCGGTGGCGCAGCCGGCGACGACGGCGCGCCGCGGGGTGGACGTGAATCGCGGGGTGCTGAAGATCGGGGTGCGGGGGAGCGGTGTGCGCAAGGGGGCCTCCGGTGCCGGGGCGCGCGCCGAGCGCGCCGTCGGGGTGACCGTAGGGAGGACGGATGGCCGCCGGGGGAGCCCGGGGTGAACGGGCGCCGACCCGCCGGTGAACGCCTGCCTGGATGCGCCCGCTCAGGCGGGGGCGTCGTCGCCTGTGGGGTGCCGCACGCCGTCCCGGCCGAGCTGCACGATCCGCCACACCGCGCCGACGAGCAGCACGACGAGCGCCAGGTTCCGCAGCCCCTCGACGACGACCATCGCAGGCTGACCGCCGAGGAACTCGCCGTACGCCACCGGGTAGACGATCTGCGTGCCGAGCGCGGCCAGCAGCACTCCGACCGCGGGCGGCCCCCACAGCCGCCGCGTGCCCGGCCCGGCCAGGGCGACCGCGGCGGCCAGGGGCGGCCCGATCCACGCGACGAACTGGGGCGACCCGACCTTGTTGAACACGATGAGCGCCAGGAGAAGGGCGGCCGTGCTGAGCAGCAGCACGTCGCCCGCGTGGTCGGGGCGTCGTCGCGCCGTCCACCAGGTGAGGGCCGCGATCAGCAGCACCGCGACGGGCAGCAGCCAGTCGAGCAGGGACGCGACCTGGCGGGCGGCGTCGCCCTGCACCTCGTAGGTGAAGATCACGTCGTTGTAGTCGATCCGCACCGACGGGTCCCACAGCCGCGCCACGCTGAACCAGGTGGCGAACACCGACTCCGCCTGCAGCGTGCGCGCCTCCTGCTGCCCGAACACGCTGAACGCGCGCTGGTCGGCGCCACCCGCCAGGGCCAGGCCCACCACGACGACGCTCACCACCGCGCCGGGGACCACCACCTGCCGCAGCAGGTCGCGCCAGCGGGCGCGTGTCGCGGCGAGTGCCACGACCACCGCCCCGGGGGCGATCTTGATCCACGCGCCCGCCGTGGCGACCGCCGCCGCGAGCGTCGGGCGTCGTGCCGCGACGGTCAGCGCGATGAGGATGAGCGGCGCGACGACGCCGTCCAGGCGGCCGAGGAAGATCGGCCCGAGGGCGAGCAGGAACGCGAGCCACCACCAGGCGCCGAGCACCCCGCGCGGCGCGGAGCGCACCAGCACGACTGTCGCGACGGCGTTCAGGGCCACGACCATCGCCGTCCAGACGATCTCGTACCCCAGCAGACCGCCCGTGACGAGCGCAGGCAGGGTGACGGGCACCAGCGCCCCCGCGGGGTACACCCAGTCGTAGTCGAGGACCGGCCACTGCCCCGTGTCGAGCCCGTGCCGGGCCCACCACTCGTAGAGCGTGACGTCGCCGTAGATCGTGTAGCCCCAGGAGATGGCCTGCCCCACCACCCAGGCGTGCACGGCGACGAAGCCGAGCGCCAGCAGCCACCGGGACCGCAGCGCGACGCCGAGGGGACCGGAGGCGCTCCGCGCGGCGGAGGTCTGCGTGGATGGCACGCCCGACATGGTGACAGACCGACCTCGGCACCGCCCCGGGACGTTCGCGGGGGTGCGCGATACGGTCATGGACGTCTAAGATTTCGGGTATCCGAAAAACGATGGGGCCGGCCGCCGACCGCCGAGGTAGTTCCCCTCGTGCCGAGGTAGTTCAGCCCACGGCGAGGTAGTTCATCCGGCCGCGAGGTAGTTCGGCCAGTGGCGAGGTAGTTCGAGAGCGAGGGAGGCGGGGCGTGGCGAGGACGACGCGCGAGGCGACGGCGGAGCGGGGCGGTCAGCGGCCGGTGACGGCGCGCCGTCAGGCGCGGCTGGTGACCCTGCTCGGCCCGGCGTTCGTCGCGGCCATCGCCTACGTGGACCCGGGCAACGTCGCCGCCAACCTCACGGCTGGGGCTCGGTTCGGGTACCTGCTCGTGTGGGTGCTGGTCGTCGCGAACGTCATGGCCGTGCTGGTGCAGTACCTCTCCGCCAAGCTCGGCGTGGTCACCGGGCGCTCGCTGCCCGAGGTGCTCGGCGAGCGGCTCTCCCGCCGCGGCCGGATCGCCTACTGGGTCCAGGCCGAGGTGGTCGCGATGGCCACCGACGTCGCCGAGGTGATCGGCGGCGCCATCGCCCTGCACCTGCTGTTCGGTGTCCCGCTGGTGCTGGGCGGCCTCATCACCGGCGTCGTGTCGATGCTGGTGCTCACCGTGCAGCAGCGCCGCGGCCAGCGCGTCTTCGAGACGGTCGTGACGTCGATGCTCGCCGTCCTCACGGTGGGGTTCTGCGCGGGCCTGTTCTTCGCGCCGCCCGACCTGGGGGCGGTGCTCGGCGGGCTCGTGCCGCGGCTCGACGGCCCGGAGTCGGTGCTGCTCGCCGCCTCGATGCTCGGCGCCACGGTCATGCCCCACGCGATCTATCTGCACTCGTCGCTCGCCCGCGACCGGGTGCGGCACGACGCCCGCGTCGAGCGGCGGCAGGCCCTGGCCGCCGGGGCCGAGGCGCGCGACGACGCGGTGGCGGACGACGACGTCGCCGTCCCCGCTCCGCCGTCGCCGCCGGTGGTCCGTCGCCTGCTGACCGCCACGCGCTGGGACGTCGTCTCCGCACTGGTGCTGGCCGGCAGCGTGAACATCGCGATGCTGCTGCTCGCCGCGGCGAACCTGCCCGGCCGCACCGGCACCGACTCGATCGAGGGTGCGCACGCCGCCATCGAGTCGTCGCTCGGGCCCGCGGTCGCGGTGCTGTTCGGCGTCGGGCTGCTCGCGTCGGGGCTGGCGTCGACGTCGGTCGGCGCCTACGCGGGCGCGGAGATCATGTCCGGCCTGCTGCACGTGCGCGTCTCGCTGCTCGCCCGGCGGCTGGTCACCCTGGTGCCCGCGATCGTGCTGCTCGCGACCGGCGTCTCGCCCACCTGGCTGCTGGTGGTGAGCCAGGTGGTGCTCAGCTTCGGCATCCCCTTCGCGATGATCCCGCTGGTGCGGATCACCCGCGACGCCGGCCTGCTCGGCGGGTTCCGCAACGGCCTCGCCACCCAGGTCGCGGCGTGGGCCGTGGCCGCCGTCATCGTGGCGCTGAACCTCGCCCTGCTGTGGCTGACGTTCACCGTCTGACGCCGAGGTAGTTCAGATTCCCGCGAGGTATTTCCGGGATCCGCGAGGTAGTTCGAATCCTCGCGAGGTAGTTCGGGGATCCGCGAGGTAGTTCGAATCCTCGCGAGGTAGTTCCGGTCAGCGGCCGAGCGCGGCCTCCAGGCGGTCGACGAACGCGGCCTGGGCACTGACGACGACGCGCCGTGCGTCGTCGGGCGCGAACCAGGCGGCCCGGTCGATCTCCGGGACCTCCATCCGCCGCCCGGACCGCGGCGGCCACTCGATCTCGACCGTGTTGCTGCGCACCTGGTCCAGGTCCGGGCCGGGCGGCGGCCACTCGCGCGCCCAGGCCAGGACGCGCTTGCCGGACTTCTGCCGCACCTCGCCCAGGTCGACGTCCGGGGACGACGGCGCGGGCAGGGGCAGGCCCAGCTCCTCGGCGGCCTCGCGCAGGGCGGCCGCGTGCGGCTCCTCGTCCGGGTCGAGCTCGCCCTTGAGGACGGACCACGCGCCGGCGTCCTTGCGTGCCCAGAACGGGCCGCCCATGTGTCCGAGCAGTACCTCGATCCCGCCGTCGGACGTCGTCCGGTACAGCAGCAGCCCTGCGCTCGTGGTCGCCATGCCCACAGTCTGGCCCGAGCCCGAACTACCTCGCCGAGCCTGGAACTACCTCGCCGAGTCCCGAACTACTTCACGAGGATTCGGACTACCCCGCGGAGATTCGGACTACCTCGCCGGGTTGAGAACTACCTCGCCACAAGGGGGTGAGACCGAGTATCGCTTGACGTGAGACGCCGTCGCGGGTGACGATGAGGGGAGACCGGCGTCGTCCACCACCAGCCTCGCGACGGCGCCGGTCCGCACTCCTCACCGGGCCCGGAACGGACCCCCGCGCAGAGAGAGGTCGTCGATGACCCGCACCGCCCCAGTCATGCCCGGCGTGACCGCCCCCGACTACGACGTCTCGCAGCCGCTGGACCTCGACTACGTGGGCGCCTTCGCCGACGTCGCCCCCGAGGCGCGCGCCCACCAGCTCGCCGTCCGCGAGTTCGTCCAGGACGAGGTCCTCCCCGTCATCGACGGCTACTGGGAGCGCGCCGAGGTGCCGTTCGACCTCGTGAAGAAGCTCGCCGAGCGCGACTTCCTGCGCGACGGCGTCGACGTCGACGGCCGCCCGAAGATCTCGTTCATGGCCGAGGGCCTGGCCAGCATGGAGATGTCGCGCGGCGACGGCTCCGTCGCCACGATCTGCGGCGTCCAGGGCGGGCTGGCGCTGCGCTCGATCGTCATGCACGGCTCTCCCGAGCAGGTCGCGACCTACGCCGAGCCGATGGCGCGCGGCGAGATCCTCGGCGCGTTCGCGCTCACGGAGCCCACCCACGGCTCGGACTCCGTCTCGCTCGAGACCGCGGCCCGCAAGGAGACGCGCGACGGCGTCGAGGGCTACGTCATCGACGGCGAGAAGAAGTGGATCGGCTTCGGCTCCTGCGGCGACATCACGGTCGTCTGGGCCCGGCTCGTCGGGGACGACGGCGACAACCAGGTGCACGGCTTCATCGTCCCGCAGGACGCGCCCGGCTACACCGCCACGACCATCGAGGGCAAGGTGTCGCTGCGTGCCATCTGGCAGGCGCACATCGTGCTCGACGACGTGTTCGTCCCGGCGAGCGCCGCGCTGCCCGGCGCGACGTCGTTCAAGGCGACCGCCGCCGTCCTGTTCGCCACGCGCCTCGCCGTCGCCTGGTCCGCCGTCGGGCACGCCGTCGCCTGCTACGAGGCGGCCGCGGCGTACGCGACGCAGCGCATCCAGTTCGGCCGGCCGCTGGCCAAGAACCAGATGGTGCAGGAGCGGCTCACCCGCATGCTCTCGCTCGTCACGCAGATGCAGCTGCTGGTCGCGCAGATCACCCGCCTGGCCGACGCCGGCACGCTCACCGGCGAGCAGGCGTCGCTCGCCAAGTACACGACGACGCGCCAGGCCCGCGAGGTCGCGTCGATCGCCCGCGACATGCTCGGCGGCAACGGCATCCTCCTCGCCAACCGCGTCGCGCGGCACTTCGCCGACCTCGAGGCGCTGCACACCTACGAGGGCACCGAGTCGATGCAGGCGCTCATCGTCGGTCGTGACATCACCGGGGTCTCGGCCTTCGCCTGACACCCGGCTCTCGACGGGGCTCGCGCGACGCGCGAGCCCCGTCGTCGTTCCCGGCGCCTGCCGGACGAGCGTGATCCGCGGCCGGGTCAGCTCGTCATCATCGTGGCGGTGGTGGCGGGGATGATCACGGCTGTCAGGACGACGGCCGCGACCATCTCGTCGACGGCCTTGCGCACGGCCTCGCTCGCCCAGCTCTGCTCGGCGAGCTCCTTCGCCCGCGCCTCGGCCCGCGCCCGGTCGCCCTTCGCCACGAGCCCGCGGACCAGGCCGGAGCCGTGCGCGACGGCGATCAGCGCGGCGGTGCGGTCGTCCGGGACGCGGGACCCGAGGAGCACCTCCCGGCACAGCGCCCGCAGCCGCTGCTCGTGGGTGGCGTCCGCCGTGGGCCACGACGTCGTGGGAAAGATCCCGAGCACCTTCCCGGACTCCCGTCGCAGCACGCCGCGCCCGGCGAGCCCCGCCAGGAGCGCGTCGCGGAGGCCCTTCGACAGCGGGACGACGAGGTCCTTCGGCGTGCGCGGCTTCTCCGCGACGACCGCGAGCGCGCGGTCGAGCGCCGGATGTCCGGTGGGCGAGCCGTCCCGCACGACGGCGCGGCCGGCCTTGACACGTGACCCGTCGGGCCGCACCAGGTCGGTCTGCGCCACGTCCACGCGGCCCTCCACGGCGAGCTGGACCAGCAGCGCGCCCGCGAGCCGGTAGTCCAGCTGCGCGTGGTCCCCGGTCGGCTTGCCGCTCTCGTCGTCGTAGGCGAGCAGGAGCAGGTCCTCGGCGATGATCACCGGTCGATGATCGCCGACGGACCGCCGAGCGTCCAAGGGCGAGAGCGGACGTTCCGTTCGCCTGACGTTCGTCCGGCGTTTCCCTGAGATTCGTCAGTCCTCCTACCGGCCATGCCAACGTTCGGTGCAGACGGCAGATCTCGGAAGATCGCAGGCTCGGTACGGAATTGGGGGTCCTCATGCAGATGTCGGCACTCACGATGTCCGCCCGCCATTCGTCCGATTCCCGTCACCCCGCCTTGGGGAGCACTGTGAACTGCACTGATTCGAGGGGAAACGTCTGATGACGGACGCTGTCGTGGTGGGCTCCGGATTTTTCGGCCTGACCGTTGCCGAGAGGCTCGCCGAACAGTACGGCGTGAACGTGCTCGTGATCGACCGGCGCCACCACGTCGGCGGCAACGCCTACAGCGCCGCCGAGCCCGAGACCGGCATCGAGGTCCACCAGTACGGAGCGCACCTCTTCCACACCTCGAACGAACGGGTGTGGGACTACGTCACCCGATTCACGGCATTCACCGACTACGTGCATCGCGTGTACACGACGCATCGCGGCGAGGTGTATCCGATGCCGATCAACCTGGGCACGATCAACCAGTTCTTCCGCTCGGCCCACGGCCCCGACGCGGCCCGCGAGCTCATCGCCGAGCACGCGGGGGAGCTCGCCGGCAAGGACCCCGAGAACCTCGACGAACAGGGCGTGTCGCTCATCGGCCGGCCGCTGTACGAGGCGTTCATCCGGGACTACACCGCCAAGCAGTGGCAGACCGACCCCAGGGACCTCCCGGCGTCGATCATCAAGCGGCTCCCCGTGCGCTACACGTACGACAACCGCTACTTCAACGACACGTACGAGGGCCTGCCGGTGGACGGCTACACCGCCTGGCTCGAGCGGATGGCCGACCACCCGCGCATCGAGGTGCGGCTCGACACGGACTTCTTCGACGCCGCGCAGCCGGTGAACAAGGACGCGACCGTCGGCCAGGTGCCCGTCATCTACACCGGCCCGGTCGACCGCTATTTCGACTTCTACGAGGGCGAGCTCTCGTGGCGCACCCTGGACTTCGAGCAGGAGGTGCTTCCGGTCCACGACTTCCAGGGCGCCCCGGTGATGAACTACGCCGACCTGGACGTGCCGTACACGCGCATCCTCGAGTTCCGCCACTTCCACCCCGAGCGGGACTACCAGCGCGACAAGACGGTGATCGTGCGGGAGTACTCCCGCTTCGCCGAGCGCGGGGACGAGCCGTACTACCCCGTCAACACTCCTGCTGACCGCGAGCGGCTGCAGATCTACCGCAAGCTCATGGAGGGAGAGAAGAACGTGTTCTTCGGAGGCCGACTGGGCACCTACCAGTACCTCGACATGCACATGGCGATCGGGTCCGCGCTCTCGATGGTCGACAACAAGCTCGACGCCACGTTCGGAGGTGCCGCATGACCATCATGGAAGAGCTCGAAGCAGCCTCGGACGCCGAGGTGTCACGCCGCGTCGTGCACCGGATCGTCCTGCCGCCCGACGCCGACCCCGACACCCTGCCGCTGTACGTGGACTTCACGATGGCGCGCGCCGTCGGGGAGGCGCACCCGGCCGTCCCGCCCACCGAGGCCGGGGCGGAGATCCTGGGGCGCCGGTCGATGCGCCTCGACTCCGGGAGCGAGGCCTCGTTCGGCGCCTACTTCAGCGCGTTCCCCGCCGGGTACTGGCGCCGCTGGACCGACGTCTCCGAGGTGCGCCTCAGCATCCGGCTGTCCGGCGGGGCGACGGTCGCGGTGTACAAGTCGAACGCGCGGGGCAACCCCCAGCGGGTGCGGCTGATCCACAGCGCGGACGGCGTCGTCGACGTCGACCTGACGCTCGTGCCCTTCGGCGACGGCGGCTGGTACTGGTTCGACCTGTACGCCTCCGACGGCGCGGTGACCCTCCAGTCGGCGGAGTGGAGCGTCGCCAGCTCGCACGCGCGCAAGGACGGCACCGCCTCGATCGCCATCACCACCTTCAACCGGCCCGACTACTGCGTGGCCCAGCTGCACACGCTCGGCGCGGACGACGGGCTCAAGGACCTGATCGACCGGGTCTACGTGGTCGACCAGGGCACCCAGCTCGTCCAGGACGAGCCCGACTTCGCGGCCGCCGAGGCCGGGCTGGGCGGACGGCTCTCGGTCGTGCGCCAGGGGAACCTGGGCGGCTCCGGCGGGTTCTCGCGCGGCATGGCGGAGACGCTGCGCGCCGGCGAGTCCGACTACGTGCTGCTGCTCGACGACGACGTCGTCTCGGAGCCCGAGGGCGTCGCGCGCGCGGTCGCGTTCGGCGACTTCGCCCGCATCCCCACGATCGTGGGCGGGCACATGTTCTCGATGCACGAGAAGTCGTGCCTGCACGCCTTCGGCGAACGGGTCAACCGCTACAAGTTCTGGTGGGGCAAGATCGAGAACACGTTCGACCACCACGACTTCTCGCTGCACCCGTTGCGCACGACCCCGTGGCTGCACCAGCGCGTGGACGTCGACTACAACGGGTGGTGGATGTCCCTGATCCCGGTCGAGGCCCTGCGCTCGGTCGGCCTCTCGCTGCCCGTGTTCATCAAGTGGGACGACGCCGAGTACAGCCTGCGCGCCGCGGACAAGGGCATCCCGACGGTCTCCCTGCCCGGCGCCGCGGTGTGGCACGTGCCGTGGGTCGACAAGGACGACGCGATCGACTGGCAGGCGTACTACCACCAGCGCAACCGGTGGCTCGCGGCCATGCTGCACTCGCCCTACCGCAGGGGCGGCGAGCTCCCGCGCGCGAGCCTCATCGGCGACATCAAGCACCTGCTGCAGCTGCAGTACTCGGCCGTCGAGCTGCGGCTCAAGGCGCTCGAGGACCTGCTCGAGGGGCCCCACCACCTGCACGCGACGATCGGCAAGACGCTGCCCGAGGTGCGGGCGCTGCGCGCGAAGTTCTCCGACGCGGTGGTGGAGCGGACGCCCGGCGCGTTCCCGCTCACCAGGCACCACCGCCCCGCACCCAAGGGCACGATGCCGTCGGCCCCCGCCGGGAAGGGCAAGGCCCTCGTCTCGGCGCTGACCGGGATGGCGAAGCAGCTGCGCTCCGTGCGGCCCGAGGCCCTCAAGGTGCCGGAGGAGCGGGTGTCGACGAGCGCCGCCAAGTGGTGGCGCCTGTCGCACCTCGACTCCGCCGTCGTCACCTCGGCCGACGGCACCGGCGCCTCGATGTACGTGCGCGACCCGAAGAAGTTCCGCGCCTACCTGGTCCGCACCGTGCGGCTGCACCGGCAGCTGCGCACCCAGTGGGGGCCCCTGAGCCGGCAGTACCGGCAGGCCATGCCGTCGTTCACCTCGGTCGAGGTGTGGGGCGCGACGTTCGGGGCGAACACCGCCCGCGAGGACGCCTGAGCCGGTTCGGCCCGCACATCACCAGTGTTTTCGCAGCAATCTTGAGTAGGCAGGGACAGAGCGCATGACCGATCCGAAGAAGACGTACGACGTCGCCATCCTGGGCTGGTGGTACGGCAAGAACTACGGTTCGATCCTGACGTACTACGGCCTCAACCGGGCCGTCGAGAGCCTCGGCCACTCGGTCCTCATGGTGCACGAGCCGCTCGGCTACAACGGCTACCGGGTGCAGTGGCCCACCGACATCGTCTCGATGGACTTCGCCCGGCGCGTCGGGTACGAGCACACCGACCAGGAGCACTTCTCGCAGCTGCCCCGCCTGAACGACGTCGCACGCACCTTCGTCGTCGGCAGCGACCAGCTGTGGAACCCGCTGATCGGTCGCGTCAACGACGACCTGTTCCTCGACTTCGTCGACGGGAAGAACTCCCGGGTGGCCTACGGCACGTCGTTCGGCAACCGCGGGACCGACAAGTTCAAGCTGCCGTTCGTCGCGAAGCACGCGCCCCACCTGCAGCAGTTCACCGCGATCTCCGTGCGCGAGGAGTACGCGATCGACACGGCGCGGGACGTCTTCGGTGCCAAGGCGACGCTGGTGGTGGACCCGGTGTTCCTGCTGCCGCAGGAGCACTACAGCGAGCTCGCGGACTCCGCGACCGTGGCGCCCGCGGGCGAGTACCTGGCGGTCTTCTTCCTCGACCCCAACCCGCAGAAGAAGGCCGTCGCCCAGGCGGTCGCGGACAAGCTCGGGTTCGAGAAGATCGTGGTCATCCCCAACCCCGACGAGGGGCGGGAGGCCGTGACGGCCCTGTTCGCGGACGAGCCCCGTGCCGAGATCATGGCCGAGGACGCCCCGGAGAACTTCCTGCGCACCTACCGCGACGCCGGCTACGTGATCACCGACAGCTTCCACGGCACGGCGTTCGCGGCGATCTTCGAGAAGCCCTTCTCGTCGATCTACAACACCAAGCGCGGGGCCGACCGCTTCAAGAACCTGCTGGCGTCGCTCGGCTTCGGCGACCAGCGTCGCGTGCTCGAGAGCGACACCACCGAGACGATCGCCGAGAACGTGTACGTCACCCGGGAGATCGACTTCACGAAGGCCCGCGACTACATCGAGACCGGCCGCGCGTCGTCCCGGGAGTGGCTGAAGGCCGCGCTCGACCCCGCCTCGACGGGCACCGCCGCGATCCGGCCCTTCCAGAGGTTCCGGCTGGACGGTCCCGAGTTCACGGCGAACACCCGGGCCTGGCGGGTCTCGCGCAAGCGGGGCGGCACCCGCCTCAAGGTCGCGCGCGACGGCGCGGCGCGCGGCAACTTCGTGTGGGCCGACCTGCCGGAGGCGCTGACCCCCGGGTCGGCGTACCAGCTGACGATCGACTGGACGCCCCGGACCGACGCCGCGACCGTCAACCTGCACCTGCGCAACCCCGAGACCGCGGTGTTCCAGGTCACCGGCGGGGTCGCCGTCGGGCAGGAGTCGGGCAAGGCGCGTCAGGACACGATCACGTTCCGCGTCTCCGACCCGGGCCTCAGCCAGATCATGCTCGGGGCGCTGCACTTCACCGGGCGCCAGGCGGGCGCCGAGGTCCGGAGCATCACCGTCCAGGAGATCCCCGCCTCCGTCGCGGCGTCGGCCCGGCGCAAGGTGCCGGGCAAGGCGCCGGCCCAGGGCGGGTTCGCCAAGCAGGCGCGGGCCCTGGCGCTCGCGGACCAGGAGCGGCACGTGCGCTCGTACCAGCGCGCGCACCAGGGGGGCCAGGGCGACCACGTCGCCGGTGCCCGCGCGCGGATGATCTTCCACGCGCACGCGATCGAGAAGGGCCTGAGCCGGAGCAACTTCCGCGCGGGCTTCGGCAAGATCGCGGTCCCCGGCCTCGCCAAGGAGATGAACGCCTGGCTGTCGGCCGGGCGCAGCACCGAGGACCCGTACCTGCAGTCCTCCGCGGCCGTGATGAAGACCTACTTCGAGCGGCATGTGGCGCTGAAGTCCGACGTCTCCGCCTTCCGCCAGCTCTTCTCGGGGGCGTCGCAGGACCTCATCGACAACTGCACGCACACCGAGGGCGGCGTCCTGCCCGCCGGGCGGACCCGCGAGATCGTCCTGGAGACCGAGGACGACGAGCGCAGCTTCCTCGACGTCGTCTACGGGCGGCGCAGCGTCCGGGAGTTCACCAGCGAGCCCGTCAGCGACGCGGAGGTCGCCAGGGCGGTGCAGATCGCGATGCAGTCGCCGTCGGTGTGCAACCGCCAGGCCGCCCGCGTGCACCAGTTCGAGGACCCGGACGTCATCAAGTCGGTGCTGGACATCCAGGGGGGCTTCAGCGGCTACGCGATGCCCCCGCGGCTCCTGCTCGTCACGGCCGACCTCGACGCCTTCCTCTTCGCCCCGGAGCGCAACCAGCCGTTCGTCGACGGCGGGCTGTTCATGATGTCGCTGCTCCTCGGCCTGACCCAGGTGGGCCTCGGGTCGTGCTCCCTGAACACCGCGATGGGGAGCGCGAAGGACGCCGCGATCCGCAAGATCATCGACGTCCCCGACAACGAGGTCTTCATCTCGTTCGTCGCCGTCGGGCACTACGACCAGGAGGTCCTGGTGCCCCGGTCCAAGCGGACCCACGTCGAGGACGTCCTCGTCCGGCACGACAGGGGCTGACGGCGTCGACGTGCCCGCCGCCGTCCCCCGGTGACGTCACCGGGGGACGGCGGCCGTCGTCGTGGCCTGCTCGCGGCGGTGGATGCGCCACCAGACGAAGAACCCGGTGAGCGTGAAGGCGCCGTAGAACACGTACATCAGCGCCGTCGCGTAGTACCCGGCCGACCAGAGCAGCGGGACCCCGACGACGTCGACCGCCACCCACACGAGCCAGAACTCGACCCAGCCCTTGGCCATGCCGTACGTGGCGACGAGGGAGCCCATGAAGATCCACGCGTCGGACCAGACGGGCTCGTAGGAGCCGAGCGCGCGGAACAGCGGCGTGAGCAGCAGCGTGCCGCCCACCATCACGACCACGATGCCGACCCGCGCGCGCCACGACGCCCACTGCGGGTGCACGGCCGAGCCGCCGTCGGCGGGGATCCTCCCGTCTGCGCGCACCTCGAGGTCGGCGCGCTGCGTCCGGCGCCACTGCACCCAGCCGTAGACCGACACGATCAGGAACATCACCTGGCGGCCGGCCTGGCCGAGCATGTCCGCGCGGCTGGTGTCGCCGAACCAGGACCCCATGAACACGGTGAACAGCAGCAGGTTCCCGACGATGCCGACGGGCCACGCCCACACCTTGCGGCGCATCCCGCCGAGCGCGGAGGCCAGCCCGAAGCCGTTGCCGACGATCTCGCGCCAGGACATGTGCTGGTCGCCGATGGTCAGCGTGGCGTTGAAGAACGCATCGATCGCGTCCATCGTTCACTCTCCCCGGTCCGTGGTGCGGCGTCCGGGGTGAGGGTCGGCGCTCGCCGACGTCGGGCCCGAGGGCCGTCGCCGGCGACACGACGCCCGGCGGCACCCGCCCTGTCGGGCGCGTGCCGCACGTGCTTCCTCCCATCCGGACTTTGACCGTCGGCCCTGGAATCTCACCAGGTCAGCCGGTCTCGCTCTGCTTGCGGAAGAGGAGACCGGGTCGCGGGCTGTCACCGCCGGCTCGGAATTTCACCGACCCCGGAGCACGTACGTGCGTGTCTTTCGCCGGCGGAGGTCCCGTCGGCGTCCTGCACAACTCAGGATGCCACAGGCGCATTCCCGTCGGTCGATCCGTCGAGACCCTCAGGCCAGCGCGTCGCGGACGGCGCGCGCCACGTCGTCCGGACCCGCGCCGGGCTCCAGCACGGTGACGACGACGCGCTTGCCGTCGCCGCCCGACGTGACCGTCCGGCCCTGGTCGCCGTCGTCGGGCGCGGGGGACGGTGCGGTCGTCCCGGGGTCGCTGTCGGGGAGCGGGAAGGGCGCCATGGCGGCGCGGCGGAGGTCGGCGAACGCCTCCTCGAGCTCGGGCCGCAGGTCGAGGTGGGGGTTGCGCAGCCAGCGGCGCAGGATCGCGTTGTGCACCGCGACGACGGACGCGGCGAACGCGATCGACATCGTCGTCATGGAGCGGTCGGGCGGGAGGGTGTCGCGCAGGTAGGCGGTGAAGGCGCGCTCGTAGCGGTGGGTCGTGACGAGCTCGCGGTCGCGCAGCGCGGGCACCTGCTGCAGCAGCTGGTGCCGGGCGATCGACGTCTCGCGCTGTCCCACGTGGTGGTCGAAGACAAGTCGCGCGGCGCGGCACACCTCGAGGTACGGGTCGGTGGCCGGGTCCCACGCCCGCTCGGGCGCGCGGCCGGACTCCTCGCTCGCGCGCGCCTCGGGCCGCGTCTCCGCGAGCATCACCACGACCTCCTCGAGGAGCAGCTCGTGGTCGGCGAAGACCACGTCCTCCTTCGAGCGGAAGCGGCGGAAGAACGTGGCACGGCTGACGCGCGCGGCGTCGGCGATCTCCTCAACGGTGGTCTGCTCGTAGCCCTGCCGGGAGAAGAGGTCGATCGCGGCATCGACGGCCTGGGCGTGGGTGTGCGTCCGGACGGCGGTCATGCCTGGGAGGCTACTCCGAGCGGCGGGCTCGTCGTCGGCCGCGGTCGTCCTCCGGGCCGGTGCGCCGCCGCTCGTCGAACCCCGCCTCGCGGGGCCCGCGCGAGCGTTGCAGATACCGGATCTCGCGCACCGCGACCCCGGCGGCGATGACGAACGGGATCCAGGCCCAGACCCTGCCGCGCAGCACCACCCACAGCATCGCGAGCGCGACGACGCACGCGCCGAAGACCGTCCACACGCTCGCCCACCGCACCTTGCGCACGCTGCGAGGCTACCCGTCGCGGCCGCCGCGAACACGTGCCCGGGGCGTGGGTAAGGTGGCGGTCGTGACTTCCGGGACCGCCACCGCGCCTGAGACCTCGACCACCACCGCGACCGTCCCCGTCGTGGACGTCTACGTCGACCCGCTGTGTCCGTTCGCCTGGATCACGTCGCGCTGGGCGCTGGAGGTGGCGGAGCACCGGGACGTGCGGCTCACGTTCCGGCTGATGAGCCTGTACCTGCTCAACGCCGGTCGCGACCTCCCCGCCGACTACCGCGCCAAGATCGACTCCTCGCGCGGCATCGGGCGGGTCGCCGCCGCGGTGCAGACGGAGCACGGTCCGGAGGCCTTCAGCGCCTTCTACACCGCCGCCGGCACGCGCATCCACCCGGGCGGGCGGAAGGACTACGACGCCGTCGCCGTCGAGGCGCTCGCCGAGGCCGGCCTGCCCGCGTCGCTGGCAGACGCCGCGTCGTCCGACGCCTACGACGCCGCCCTCGCGGCCTCCCACGAGGCCGGCATGACGCCGGTGGGCGAGGACGTCGGCACTCCCACGATCCACGTCGACGGCGTCGCGTTCTTCGGCCCGGTGCTCACGCGCATCCCGCGCGGCGAGGACGCGCTGCGGATCTTCGACGGGGCGGTCGCGCTCGCGTCGTTCCCCGAGTTCTTCGAGCTGAAGCGGTCGCGGACCAGCGACCCCGCCTTCGACTGACCCGCCTTCGTCTGCCCCTGCACCGTTCCGTCCCGAGAGGCGAACCATGACCCTCGACCTGCGTGTCTTCACCGAGCCCCAGCAGGGTGCGTCGTACGACGACCTGCTCGCCGTCGCGAAGGCGACCGAGGACCTCGGCTTCAGCGCGTTCTTCCGCTCCGACCACTACCTGACGATGGGCGGCGACGGCCTGCCCGGCCCCACCGACGCGTGGACGACGCTCGCCGGGCTGGCCCGCGACACGTCGACCGTGCGCCTGGGCACCCTCGTCACGTCGGCCACGTTCCGCCACCCCGGCGTGCTCGCGATCCAGGTGGCGCAGGTCGACCAGATGTCCGGCGGCCGCGTCGAGATCGGGCTCGGTGCCGGGTGGTTCGCCCGCGAGCACGAGGCGTACGGCATCCCGTTCCCGGCCAGGCGGTTCGGGCTCCTCGAGGAGCAGCTGGAGATCCTCACCGGCCTGTGGGGCACGCCCGTCGGCGAGTCGTTCTCGTTCGACGGCGAGCACTACACGCTCGTCGACTCGCCGGCGCTGCCCAAGCCCGCCCAGGCGAAGATCCCCGTGATCGTCGGGGGCGGCGGCCCCAAGCGGACCCCGGCCCTCGCCGCGCGGTTCGGCGACGAGTACAACCAGGCGTTCCCCGAGCTGGACACGGTCGGCCCGCGCATCGGCGTGATCAACGAGGCGCTGGCCGAGGCCGGCCGCACCCCCGACTCGATCGTGCAGTCCGTCGCGCTGGTGCTCGCCGTCGGCAAGGACGAGGCCGAGTTCGCGCGCCGCGCCGCGGCGATCGGCCGGGAACCCGCCGAGCTGCGCGAGCACGGCGTCGCCGGCACCGTCTCCGAGGCCGTCGACCTGCTGGGGTCCCTCCGCGACCAGGGGATCCAGCGCGTGTACCTGCAGACGCTCGACCTGCACGACCTCGACCACCTGGACCTCGTGGCGCGCGAGGTCGCGACGCAGCTCTGACCTCCCCGCCGAGGTAGTTCAAAGCCCGGCGAGGTAGTTCCGGCCCTGCCGAGGGAGTTCCGGACCCCGCGAGGTAGTTCCGGACCCCGCGAGGTAGTTCCGGACCCCGCGAGGTAGTTCCGGACCCCGCGAGGTAGTTCCGGACCCCGCGAGGTAGTTCCGGACCCCGCGAGGTAGTTCGAAGCACGGCGAGGTAGTTCAAGCCAGCGCGAGGTAGTTCGAGCCGTGCCGAGGTAGTTCGCGGCCGGACTACCTCGCGCTGCCTTGAACTACCTCGCCGTGCCTTGAACTACCTCGCCGTGCCTTGAACTACCTCGCCGTGCCTTGAACTACCTCGCCGCGCTGTGAACTACCTCGGCAGGTTCTGAACTACCTCGGCACGGTCTCGACTACCTCGGCACAACGATGAAGACAGCCTGTTGACGGAGGCAGCCGTGAGCCCTACGGTGAATCCATTCAACGCGGGCAATCGCTTTCCCGCGCCGGATCGGTGACGCCGCCGATCCGGAGGCTGACCGGGCCGACGACGCCCGGGCATCGACGGAGATGGGACCGGGCCATGGCACACGATCACGCCGCGCGGGCGGACGCCGGCGCCGTGGCACCCGCCGACGGCGGGATGCGGCTCGAGCGCTGGTTCGGCTGGGTCGACACGCTGGCCTTCCTCGGCCTGGTCAACCTCCTGGTGCTCGCGGGGACGCTCGCCGGGGGAGTGGTGCTCGGCGTCGCGCCGGCGCTCGCCGCCGCCGCGACCGTCAGCCGCACGCGGCTGCGCGGTGACGCGCAGCGCGCGGCCCGGGTGTTCGTCCGCACGTGGGTGTCCGGGTTCGGCCGCGCCAACCTCGTCGCGGCGCCGGGCCTGGCGGCGGCGGTCCTCACCGGCACCAGTCTCCTCGCGCTCGACGACGCCCCGACGGCGCTGCGCGTGGCGCTCGGCGTCGTCGCCGGCCTCGGCGTGGTGCACCTGCTGCTCGCGCTGACCATGGACGCCCACTACGACCTGCGCCGCCGCGACGTCGCGCGCCTCGCCTGGGCGTTCCTGCTGCGCTTCCCCGGAGCGCCCCTCCTGCTCGCGGCGACGACGGCGCTGGTCGGCGTCGTCACCGCGTTCGTGCCCGGACTCCTGCCCGTCGTCTCGGTCGGCGCGTGGGTCTACCTGTGCACGGCCCTCTGCCTGTCCTTCTACGCCGCCAACGACCGCCACCTCGGCGACCGGCCGGCGGCCACCGACCCCCTCGACGAGTGAACGACGACGTGCACTCCGACGAAAGGAACACCATGCGCACACGACGGCTGGCCCCTCTGGCCCTGCTCGCGGTGGGGAGCCTCGCGCTCGCCGCCTGCAGCAGCGGCGGCTCCGGCGACGGCGGCGGTGGCGGTGGCGGCGAGGCGCTCGACTCGCTGTCGATCATGGCGCCGTACCTCTCCGCGACCCCGCCCGAGGCGGACGACAAGGTGGGCACCGAACTCTCGAAGATCGCCGGCCTGGACCTCGACATGCAGTGGGTGCCGAACGCCGAGTACGGCGACCGGACCAACGTGGTGCTCGCCGGCGACGACATCCCCGACGTCATGGTGATCCAGCAGAAGTCGCAGGGCTTCGTGCAGACGGCGGAGGCCGGCGGCTTCTGGGACCTCACGGACTACCTGGCCTCGGGCGACTACCCGAACCTCGTCACGGAGAACCCCGACGTCCAGCAGGCGTCGAGCGTCAACGGGAAGGTCTTCGGCGTCTACCGGGCCCGCGACGTGGTGCGCACCTCCATCACCATCCGCAAGGACTGGCTGAAGAACCTCGGCCTCGACGAGCCGACGAACACCGACGAGCTCATGAAGGTCGCGAAGGCCTTCACCGAGGACGACCCCGACGGCAACGGCAAGGACGACACCTACGGGATGATCATCCCCGCCTGGGGCGCGTCGATCGGCACGGGCAGCCCCTACGACGCCATCGAGACGTGGTTCGGCGCGGGCAACGTGTGGAAGGACGAGGGCGGCAAGCTCGTCCCGTCGTTCACCACGCCGGAGTGGAAGCAGGCGCTCGACTACGAGAAGGAGCTCATCCAGAGCGGCTACGTCAACAAGGACTACGCCACGATGGACGGCACCACCGGGTGGAACGAGCCGTTCGTCAACGGCAAGGGCGGCATCATCATCGACGTCCAGTCGCGGGCGTCGCAGCTCGCGGAGCTCTTCAAGGAGCAGGACCCGAAGACCTACGACCAGAAGGTCGCGCTGGTCGGCAACATCGCCGGCCCGAACGGCGACTTCGCGCTCCCGACGCCGGGCTACAGCGGCTTCCTCGCGATCCCGAAGGCGTCGGTGCAGACCGAGGACCAGCTCAAGCAGGTGCTCACCGCGCTCGACAAGCTGAGCTCGAAGGACGCGCAGATCCTCGAGAACAACGGCATCGAGGGCGACAACTTCACCGTCGACGGCGACCACGCCGTCTTCGACAAGTCGAAGCAGGACTTCACCGACGTGGTCAGCGGCTCCTGGGCCCAGATCGGCACCAACGTCGGCGGCTTCGAGGCGTACAAGCCCAAGCCGGAGACCGAGTACGACGCCGAGCTCGAGAAGGAGCGCGCCGACCTGCAGGCCAAGGACCTGAAGAAGGCGGTCTTCAACCCGGGCGCCGCGCTCGTGTCGAAGACGTACATGTCCAACGGCGTGCAGCTCGACCAGGTCATCGCCGACGCTCGCATCCAGTACATCAGCGGGCAGATCGACGAGTCCGGCCTCGACGCCGCGATCGCGCAGTGGAAGTCCAGCGGCGGTGACGCGGTCACGGCCGAGATGAACGAGCTCTACGGCCAGCTCGGCTGATCACCCTCCGGCGCGGGGCCGCCCACGGTGGCCGGCCCCGCGCCCCGTCCGAGATGGAGGCTGCGATGACTGCTGTCGTCGACGTCGAGCAGGCCGGCGCTCCCGCCCCGGCCGCCCCGCCCGTGGCCCCGCGACCGCGCCGCAGGTGGGCGCGCGTGGTGCGCTTCCGGTGGCTGCTGGTGATGCTGCTGCCGGGCATCCTGTACTTCCTGCTGTTCCGCATCTGGCCGATGTGGGGCGCGCAGATCGCGTTCAAGAACTACGTGCCGTTCCTGGGCATCCAGGGCAGCGAGTGGGTGGGCTGGGAGCACTTCGCCGAGTTCTTCTCCAACCCCGACTTCCCGCGGCTGCTGGGCAACACCCTGATCCTGGCGGCGCTGAGCCTGTTCGTGGCGTTCCCGCTGACGATCGTGCTGGCGCTGCTGCTCAACGAGGTGCGGCTGTCGGTGCTCAAGCGCACGGTGCAGACCCTGGTGTACATCCCGCACTTCCTGTCCTGGACCGTGGTGGTGTCGCTGACCGCGCTGCTGTTCGCGATCGGTACCGGCCCGCTGTCGAGCTTCCTCGACGGGCTCACGGGCACCGAGACGAACTACCTGGCCGACCCGGACTGGTTCCGACCGCTGATCCTGCTGCAGACCATCTGGAAGTCCACCGGGTGGGGCACGATCATCTTCCTCGCCGCGCTGGCCAGCGTGGACCAGGAGCAGTACGAGGCCGCCGTGATCGACGGCGCGGGCCGCTGGCAGCGCACCTGGCACATCACGCTCCCGGCGATCCGGCCCACGATCATCGTGATGCTCATCCTGCAGACCGGGGAGATCCTCAACACCGGGTTCGAGCAGATCTACCTGATGTCCAACGCGCTCAACCGCACGGTCGCGGACGTGTTCGACACGTACGTGTACTTCACCGGCATCCAGCAGGGCGCGTACTCCTACTCCACCGCGGTGGGACTGTCGAAGGCGATCGTCGGGCTGGTGCTGATCTTCGGCACCAACTGGCTCGCCAAGCGCTTCAACCAGCAGGGGATCTTCTGATGGCCACACAGCTGTCCGCCGTGCCCGCGCCCACACCCACGCCGGCCCGCCCGGCGCGGCGCGCGTCCAAGCCCTCCACCCAGCACCAGCGGTTCAACACCCGCGCCGGCCGGGCGTTCGACGTCGTCAACGTCGTCCTCCTGGTCGCCGTCGGGCTGCTCGCGCTGCTGCCGTTCCTGTACGTGCTGGCGGGGTCGTTCGCCACCGAGCTCGAGATCACGACGCGGCCGTTCTTCCTGTGGCCGCACGAGTTCACCACCGACTCGTACGCGTCGATCCTGTCGTCGTCCGCGTTCGTGCGGGCGTTCGTCACGACCGTCGTGGTGACGCTGGTCGGCACGCTGATCCAGCTCGCCCTCACGGCCCTGATGGCCTACCCGCTGTCGAAGGTCGACCTGCCCGGGCGGCGCACCATCATGACCGTCGTCGTGTTCACCATGGTGTTCTCCGCGGGCATGATCCCCACGTTCCTGGTGGTCAAGCAGCTCGGCCTGCTCGACACGTACTGGGCGCTGATCCTGCCGATGGCGATCAACCCGTTCAGCCTCATCATCATCAAGAACTTCTTCCAGCAGCTGCCGCAGGAGCTGGAGGAGTCCGCGAAGATCGACGGCGCGCACGAGCTGCAGATCCTGCGGCACGTCGTCCTCCCCCTGTCCAAGCCGGTGCTGGCGACGTTCGCGCTGTTCTACGCCGTCGGCATCTGGAACGACTACATGTCCCCGCTGCTGTACCTGGGCGACCAGGACATGTGGACCCTGCAGATGTTCCTGCGCCAGGTCACCGCCTCGGCCTCGATGTCCGCGCAGGACATGGGCACCGAGCTGCCCCCGCCCGCGCAGGGCATCAAGTTCGCGGTGGTCATCGTGGCCACCATCCCCGTGCTCCTGGCCTACCCGTTCCTCCAGAAGCACTTCGCCAAGGGAATGCTCATCGGGAGCGTGAAGGGCTGACATGACGATCCACCTCGCGGGCGACTCGACCGTCGCCCCCACGGACCACGGCGAGACCTCCGGGCACGCCGAGATCCCGCTGCTCGGCTGGGGCGACGAGCTCGCCGCGTTCACCGACGACGTCGTGCGCAACCATGCGATCGGCGGCGCCACGACGGCGTCGTTCCGCGCCGAGGGGCGCTGGGACGGCGTGCTCGCCGAGCTGCGGCCCGGGGACACCGTGGTGCTCGGGTTCGGGCACAACGACCAGAAGGAGCCGGCCGAGCTCGCCGCCGAGGGCGGGTACACCGACCGGCTCGCACGGTTCGTCGCCGAGGCGCGCGCGAACGGCGCGCGCCCGGTGCTCACCACCAGCGTGGAGCGCCGGCTGTTCGACGACGACGGCGCGCTGCGCTGGTCGCACGGGCCGTACCCGGCCGCGGTGCGCGCCCTGGGCCACGAGCTCGACGTGCCGGTCGTCGACCTCACCGTCTTCACGCGCTGGCTGTACACCTGGCTGGGGGAGGCGGCGTCGGCCACGCTCTTCCCGCACGGCGCCGCGGCGGAGGCCGGGCTGCCCGTGGACGACGCGCTCGGCCGGGACAACACCCACTTCACGACGGCGGGGGCCCGCGCGGTCGCGCGGTACGTCGGCGAGGCGCTGGCGGCGCTCGACGGCGTGCACGACGCCGAGGCGCCGCTGGGCGCGTGGGTGATGCAGCCGTGACGGTCGCGCCGCCCACCGTCACCGGCGTCTACCGCAACGCGCTGGCGTCGCCCGAGGACCTCGCCGACTGGGTCGCCGAGGGCCCCGTGGGCGCCCGGCACGAGGACGACGGCGTCGTGCTGAGCAGCACGGCCGACGAGGCCGCGCTCGTGGCCGACGGCCGCGGCGACCACGCGCACTTCACCTACTGGTGCCCAGAGGTCTTCGCGGCGGACGTCGAGATCTCCTGGGAGGTCCGGCCGCTGGCCGGCGACGGCCTGGCCATGCTGTTCTTCGCCGCGACCGGCACCGAGGGGCGGGACCTCTTCGACCCGTCCCTGGCGGAGCGGACCGGCTACTACCCGCAGTACCACTCCGGCGACGTCTCGACGCTCCACGTGTCCTACCTGCGCCGCAAGTGGGCCGCCGAGAGGCGGTTCCGCACCTGCAACCTGCGCAAGAGCCCCGGCTTCCGGCTCGTCGCGCAGGGCGCCGACCCGCTGCCCGGCCCTGAGGACGCCGACGGCCACTACCGCGTGCGCGTCGCCAAGCGCGGCGCGGACGTCGCCTTCGCGATCGACGACCTCACCCTCTTCACGTTCCACGACGACGCGCCCCTGAGGGCCGGCCGGATCGGCTTCCGGCAGATGGCCCCGCTCGTCGCCCACTACCGCAACCTCGAGGTGACCCCGCTGTCATGATCCCCGCATCGCTGGTCGAGCCTGTCGAGACCCCTGCCGTCGAGACCCCTGCCGTCGAGGCCTCGCGCCCCGTCTCCGTCGACGTGCCGCTGCGCTGGCTGGACGACGTCGCGCCGGACCTCACGGTCGGCGGCGTCACCTGCGGCGTCCCGTTCCGCCCGGGCACGGTGCGCGATGCCGCCGCGCTCGCCGTCGTCGACGCCTGGGGCCGCGCCGTCCCGGCGCAGACCTGGCCGCTCGCCACGTGGCCCGACGGCAGCGTGAAGTGGTCCGGCGTCGCGCTCGGGGCGGCGACGCCGCCCAGCGCGTCGTACCGGGTGGTCTCCTCCTCCCAGGTGGTTGAGCCTGTCGAAACCCAGGACGTGGTCTCGACGGGCTCGACCAGCGGCGGGGTGACCGTCGTCGAGCACGCCGACGAGGTGGTCGTGGACACGGGCGCGTGCACGGTGGTCGTGGGCCGGTCCGGGCCCGACGTCGTGCGGTCGGTGCGGGTGGGTGACGTGGAGGTGGCGCGCGCCGGGCGGCTGGTGTCCAGCCGGCAGGACCGGCCGGAGCCCGACCACCGGGCGCGGCGCGAGTCCGTGGGTGTGGTGCGCGACGTCGTCGTGGAGCAGGCGGGGCCCGTGCGGGCGGTCGTGCGGGTGTCGGGGGAGCACCGCGACGTGGACCGGGCGCACGAGGACGGCGCCCCCGCCTGGCTGCCGTTCACGCTGCGCCTGGTGCTGGCCGCCGGGGCGCCGACGTTCCGGCTGGTGCACTCGTTCGTGTGGGACGGCGACCCGGAGCGCGACTTCCTCTCGTCGCTCGGCCTGCGCTTCGACGTCCCCCTCCGTGCCGCGCCGTACGACCGGCACGTGCGCCTGGCCGGCGCCGACGGCGGACTGGTGCGCGAGGCGGTGCAGGGCGTGACCGGGCTGCGTCGTGACCCGGGGGAGGCGGTGCGCGCGGCCCAGGTGGCGGGCCGTGCGACACCCCCGCTCGCCGAGTGGGACGAGCGCGTCTCCGGCCGGCTGCGGTGGGTGCCGACCTGGGAGGCGTGGTCGCTGCGCCAGCTCTCCGCGAACGGCTTCACCGTGCACAAGCGCACCGCGCCCGACCGGCCGTGGATCGACGTCGCGCAGGGCACCCGCTCCGAGGGGCTGGGCTACTTGGGCGACACGACCGGCGGGCTCGCCGTCGGGCTGACGGGGTTCTGGCAGTCGCACCCCACGGGGATCGACGTCGAGCGCGCGACGTCCGCCGTCGGCTCCCTCACGACATGGCTCTGGTCGCCCGACGCCGCGCCGATGGACCTGCGCTTCTACCACGACGGCCTCGGCCAGGACACGTACGACGACCAGCTCGACGCCCTCGAGATCACGTACGAGGACTACGAGCCGGGCTTCGGGAACGCGCACGGCATCGGCCGCACGCACGAGCTCACCGTCACCGCGTTCGCGGCGACCCCCGACGCCGACGCGCTGGCCCGCCTCGCCGCGGGCACCGCCGTCCGGCCGCAGCTGGTGCCCACCCCCGAGGCGCTGCACGACGCGGCCGTCCTCGGCGACTGGGACCTCGTGGACCGCGGCACCCCCGAGCGGGCGGCGCTCGAGGACCGGCTCGCCACGATGCTCGACTTCTACGTCGGCCAGGTGGACCAGCGGTCCTGGTACGGGTTCTGGAACTACGGCGACGTGATGCACGCCTACGACCCCGACCGGCACGTGTGGCGCTACGACGTGGGCGGCTACGCCTGGGACAACTCCGAGCTGTCGCCGGACCTGTGGCTGTGGACGTCGTTCCTGCGCACCGGCCGGGCCGACGTGTTCCGGCTCGCCGAGCGCATGACCCGGCACACGGGCGACGTGGACGTGTACCACTCCGGCCCGTGGCAGGGGCTGGGCAGCCGGCACAACGTGCAGCACTGGGGGTGCAGCGCCAAGCAGGTGCGCATCTCGACGCCGGCGTACCGGCGGCCGCACTACTTCCTCACGGGCGACGAGCACACGCGCGACCTCATGCTCGAGCTGCGCGACTCCGACCGGAACTTCCTCGGCCTCGACCCGACGCGCAAGGTGCGGCCCGACGCCGCCACCTACCGGCCGCGCCGCGACGCGCTCGCCGTCGGGCTCGGCACCGACTGGAGCGCCCTGGCCGCCACCTGGCTCGCGGACTGGGAGATCACCGGGAACGAGCGGTCGCGCGACCGCCTGGTCGGCACGATGACGGACATCGGCGCGCTGCGGCACGGCTTCTTCACCGGGGAGGCCCTGTACGACCTGGACACGGGCCGGTTCGCCACCGACCGCGACCGGGTGACCGTCTCGCACCTGTCCGCCGTCTTCGGGCTCGTGGAGATCTGCTCGGAGCTCGTGTCGCTGGTCGACGCCGGCCTCGTCGACGCGCCGGGATTCCGCGAGGCGTGGCTGCAGTACTGCCGCCTCTACCTCGCCACCCCGGCCGAGCAGGAGGCCGAGCTCGGCGTCGCGCCGTCGGGCACGAACCTCGAGCAGGCGCACTCGCGCCTCGCCGCGTATGCGGCGCACCGGCTGGGCGACGACGGTCTGGCCGACGTCGCGTGGCGCGCCTACTTCCGCGGCGGCGAGTTCATGGGCGAGGAGGCATTCCACCCCGTGCCGGTGCTGCCCCCCGAGACCCTGGTGCGGATCGACGAGGCGCGGACGCTGTCGACCAACGACGCCGCCCAGTGCAGCCTCGCCACCATCCAGAACCTCGCGCTGGTGGGCCACCGCCTCCCGCCGAGGTAGTTCATCTCTCGCCGAGGTAGTTCATGACGCAATGTCATGAACTACCTCGCCGTGGTGGGAACTACCTCGGCGAGAGATGAACTACCTCGGCGTCGGGCCAGTACGCTGTGCGGCGGCAATCTTCACCGGACGTTCACGGGCGAGCGACAGCGGTGAGCACCCCGGCCCGCGCGCGGGCCCGACGGACGGAGCACCATGAGTCTCGGCTGGACCACGCACGGCGACGGCAGGCACGTCGGCCCGGGTGACGTCGTCGCCCCCGACGAGCGGCTCAGCTGGCCGCGCACCATCGGCATCGGCATGCAGCACGTGGTGGCCATGTTCGGCTCCACGTTCATCGTGCCGCTGCTCACGGGCTTCTCGCCCGCGACCACCCTGTTCTTCTCGGCGATCGGCACGGCGCTGTTCCTGCTGATCACGCGGAACCGCCTGCCCAGCTACCTGGGCTCCAGCTTCGCCTTCATCGCGCCCATCACCGCGGCGACGGCGTCCCACGGGGAGTCCGTCGCGGTGGGCGGGATCCTCGTCACCGGCCTCGTGCTGGCGGCGATCGGCGCGGTGGTGCACTTCGCCGGGGCCCGGTGGATCGACGTCGTGATGCCGCCGGTCGTGACGGGCACGATCGTCGCGCTCATCGGCCTCAACCTGGCGCCGGCGGCCTGGGGCACCTGCACGGAGTCGGTGGTCGACGGCGAGATCGTGCAGGCGTGCGACAGCGGGTTCCGCGCCGCGCCGCTCACGGCGACGATCACGCTGGTGGCGATCATCCTCGTCACGGTGCTGTTCAAGGGCATCATCGGCCGCCTGTCGATCCTGGTCGGCGTCGTGATCGGCTACGCCGCCGCGCTGCTCCAGGGCCAGGTGGACTTCGATGCGGTCCGGAAGGCCGACTGGTTCGGCTTCCCGCACTTCATCACCCCGTCGTTCGAGCCGGCGGTGCTGGGGCTGTTCGTGCCGGTGGTTCTCGTGCTGATCGCGGAGAACGTGGGGCACGTGAAGTCGGTGGCGGCGATGACCGGCAAGAACCTCGACGACGTCGCGGGCCGGGCCCTGTTCAGCGACGGCCTCGCGACCACCCTCGCCGGGGTCGGCGGCGGCTCGGGCACCACGACGTACGCGGAGAACATCGGCGTCATGGCGGCGACCCGCGTGTACTCGACGGCCGCGTACTGGGTGGCCGCCGCGACGGCGCTGCTGCTGTCGATGTCGCCGAAGTTCGGCGAGCTCATCGCGACCATCCCGGCGGGCGTGCTCGGCGGCGCGACGACGATGCTCTACGGCATGATCGGCATCCTCGGCGCCCGCATCTGGGTGCAGGGCAAGGTCGACTTCGGCAACCCGGTCAACCTCACCACGGCCGCCGTCCCGCTGATCATCGGCATCGCGAACTTCACGTTCTCCGCCGGCGACCTCACCTTCGAGGGCATCGCGCTCGGCACCGCGTCCGCGCTGGTGATCTACCACGGCATGCGGGCGATCGCGCGGTGGCGCGGCACCGGTCAGGAGCCGGCGTCCCCGGCGTCGGCGCCCGCGGCGGCCGAGGCGACCGACTGACGCCTACTTCGCGGACTGGACCACCTGCGGGATCGGCGTGATCTCGTCGACGGGCAGGCAGCCCTCCGCGTCCTGCATCGGCGTCTCGGCGTCCAGGAGCACGCGGTCCTCGCTGAGCGGCGGGCTGTACTGCTCGCCCACCAGCAGGTCGATCTTGGCGCCCTTGCGGTCGTCGAGGACGACGCGGACGTCGGGGTACTGGGCCGCGAGGGTGTAGGCGCGGGTGATGCCCTTGGTGCCGGTCCGCACCTCGGACTGCCCGAGCTTCTCCAGCCAGTCCCCGGTGTCGATGACGTCGAAGCCGCGCTCGGACAGCACGTCCTCGTTCGCGCCCGCGAGCGGTTCGCTGCCGTCGGCGGCGTTGTAGACCCGCACCTGGATGTCCGAGTACGGCACCGGGAGAGCGCCGTCGGGCTGGCCCTTGACCTGCGGCAGGCAGGGCTCGGGCTCCGGCGCCTCGGCGGCGGGGGTGTAGATGGGCCGGGAGAACGGCGAGCTGAACGCGCCCGAGTACATCGCGGCGGCGGCGAGGCCCGCGATGAGCAGGACGGCGATGATGAGCCCGAAGACCACGGCCTGCCGCTCGTGCTCGCGCTTGCGGCGCGTCTCGCGGACCGGGTCAGGGGCAGGTGATGTCACGCGAAGAAACTACCCGAGTTCGAGGGAACGTTCGCGGGAGCGCCGCCGGTCGTGGCGGGACTCACCGGAGCACGAGGACCCGGGCGTGAAGCACCGGCCGCTGCTGGAGGGCGGCGCGCACGGCGCGGTGCAGCCCGTCCTCCAGGTACAGCACGCCCTGGTACTCGACGACGTGGGCGAAGAGGTCGCCAAAGAACGTCGAGTCCTCGGCGAGCAGGTGGTCGAGGTCGAGCGTGCGCTTGGTGGTGACGAGCTCGTCGAGGCGCACCTGGCGCGGCGGCACGTCCACCCAGTCCTTGGCGGTGACGTGCCCGTGGTCGGGGTAGGGACGGCCGTCCCCCACGGCCTTGAAGATCATGGCTGCCATCGTAGGGGCGGGCCCGTGGCCAGCCGTCTCGTTGCCTCGCGATACGGACACGATGTCGTCACGATCCCGTCACGACGCCGCTCACCGGGGCCGGCGCAACTCCACCAGGTGGCGCGCGGAGTGCGCGACGAACGGGCCGTCGGCCCGGATGCGGTCGTGGAGGTCGCGCAGCTCGGTCCGGTAGGCGTCGACGGTGAACCCGGGCACCATCCACACCACCTTCCGCAGGAACCAGACGACGGCGCCGACGTCGCGGAACTCGATCCGCAGCCGCTCCGCCCGCAGGTCGACCAGCTCCAGCCCGGCCGCGCGGGCGGCGGCCACCTCGTCCTCCGGGTCGCGGCCACGTCGCACCTCCTCCGGCTGCGGGCCGAGGAAGAACTCGACGAGCTCGAAGACGCTCGCGGGGCCGACGTGCTGCGCCAGGTACGTGCCGCCCGGCCGCAGCACGCGGGCGATCTCCGCCCACCGCGGGACGACGGGGTGCCGGCTCGTGACGAGGTCGAACGCGCCGTCGGCGAAGGGGAGCGGTGCGCCGTCGGGCGCCCCGGCCGTCGGAGAGTCGTCGTGCGCGACGACGGCGACGCCCCGGGGGTGCAGGCGGGCCGACGCGGCGGCGACGTTCGGCGGCCAGCCCTCCGTCGCCACCAGGAGCCGGGGGAGCGTCGGCGCGGCCGCGAGCACCTCGCCGCCGCCGGTCTGCAGGTCGAGCGCGGCGTCGATCGTGCCGAGCCGGTCGTGCAGCAGCCGCGAGTAGCGCCAGCTGGGCCGCTCCTCCGTGGCCCGGCCCTCGAGCCAGGAGAAGTCCCAGCCGGACATCGGTGCGGCGTCGGCCTCGGCGACGAGCTCGTCGAACGTGCGGTCCATGCGCCCATCGTCGCCCTGGGTGGTTGAGCCTGTCGAAACCTGGACGGGGTCTCGACAGGCTCGACCACCGGGTTGGAGACGACGACGGGGCCCGCACCGTGTGGTGCGGGCCCCGTCGGTCGGCGGAGGATGGGGGATTCGAACCCCCGAGGGCGTGAACCCAACACGCTTTCCAAGCGTGCGCCATAGGCCGCTAGGCGAATCCTCCTGGCTGCCGGCCCGCATCCTGCGCGGGCAGCCCCAGAAGAATAGCCGACACCCTGCCGTGGCTCCGAATCCTGCGGGGGTGACGGCGGTCTCCGTCCTGACCCTGCCCTGTTCCTGCCGCCGGTTTCGGGACGGGGGCGGGTCTCGGTTAGGCTGTCGGGCAGACCCCTCGTGCGGCACCATCTCGCCGAACTCCCCCAGGGCCGGAAGGCAGCAAGGGTAAGTGAGCTCTGGTGGGTGTGCGGGGGGTCCTTCACGTCCCGACCCGCACCTCGCAGCGTCGCGAGAGTGCCTCGGGTCACAGAATCCATGATGCGGACGAAGATCTGTCCGCTGCGTGAGATTTCCCGGGCGCCGGCTTGGTGAACGGGGCCGCGGGTGGTCACCCTGATGCCATGTCCCGCATCGCACCCGCAGCCACCTCGACCGCGCGCTCCCGCCGTCGCGGCGAGATGTGCCGCCCCGCGATGCCGACGGACCGCACGGCCACCTGCCGAATGTGCCGGCTCGGCTGACGCCTCACCGGCATCGCGCCCGACGACGTCGTCGTCGCCCTCCGGCTCCCGCCGGGGACCCGTTCCTCATGCCGCCTCGAGCTGATGGCCGTGGCCGCCGCACCTTCTGATCCACCCCACCCTGATCGGCGCCGTACCCGGCGCCCGCCCGGAAGGACCCACCCGTGTCCCGTAGCACCCGCTCCCGCCTCCTCGCCGTCACCGCGATCGCCGCGGCCGCCACCTTCACCCTGTCCGCCTGCGGCGGCGGCTCCGACAACGCCGAGGGCGACGGGAAGCTCCGCGTCGGCGTCGTCGGCGCCTCCGACGACAAGTGGGCCGTGTTCACCGACAAGGCCAAGGAGGAGGGCCTCGACGTCGAGCTCGTCGACCTGCAGGACTACACGCAGGCCAACCCGTCCCTCTCGCAGGGGGAGCTGGACGCGAACCAGTTCCAGCACCTGCAGTTCCTCGCCGGCTACAACGTCGACGCCGACGACGACCTGACGCCGATCGGCGCCACCGCCGTCTACCCGCTGGGCCTGTACTCCCAGAAGCACAAGACGCTGGAGGAGATCCCGGCGGGCGGCGAGGTCGCCGTGCCCAACGACCCGACCAACCTGGCCCGCGCGCTCCTCGTGCTGCAGGAGGCCGGCCTCATCGAGCTCAAGGACGGCGGCAGCGCCGTCTCCACCGAGGCCGACGTGCTGCCCAGCTCGAAGGTGAAGGTCACCCCGGTGTCGGCGGAGCAGACGCCGATCCAGCTTCCGTCGGTGGACGCGTCGATCGTCAACAACGACTACCTCGAGGACGCCGGCCTCGACCCGGCCAGCGCGCTGTTCCAGGACGACCCCGACTCGGACGCCGCCGCCCCCTACATCAACGTGTGGGTGACGCGCGCCGAGGACGCCGACGATCCCGACCTGAAGAAGCTGGCCGAGATCTCCCACTCCGACGAGGTCGTCGCGGCCGAGCAGAAGGCCTCCGGCGACACCGCCGTCATCAAGGACAACTCGCCCGAGGAGCTGCAGGAGATCCTGTCCGGCCTCGAGGACGACATCCGCAACGCCTCCTGACCCGACGACGGCCGGGGCGCGCGGGCCAGCCCGCGCGCCCCGGCCGTCGTGCTGGGCACGATGGACACCCGAGCGCACAGTGAGGACGAACAGGTGAGCGACAACACGGCCGGGCCCGCCCCCGGGACGCCGGCGATCGAGCTGCGTGGGGTGTCGAAGACGTTCGGCGAGGGGGACCGCGCCGTGCACGCCGTCGACGACGTGTCGCTCACGGTCCGCGCGGGGGAGATCTTCGGCGTCATCGGCTACTCCGGCGCGGGCAAGTCCACGCTGGTGCGGCTCGTCAACGCGCTGGAGACCGCCACGGCGGGCACCGTGCTCGTCGAGGGCACCGACCTCACCGGGCTGCCGGAGCGCAAGGTCCGCGGGATCCGCGCGCGCATCGGCATGATCTTCCAGCAGTTCAACCTGCTGAGCTCGCGCACCGTCGCGGGCAACGTCGCCTACCCGCTCAAGGTGGCGCGCTGGCCCAAGGAGAAGCGGGCGGCCCGCGTGGCCGAGCTGCTCGAGTTCGTGGGGCTGTCCGACAAGGCGCGCGCGTATCCGCGCCAGCTCTCCGGCGGGCAGAAGCAGCGCGTGGGCATCGCCCGAGCCCTCGCGACGTCGCCCACCATCCTGCTCGCCGACGAGGCGACGTCCGCCCTCGACCCCGAGACCACCCGCGACGTGCTGTCCCTGCTGCGCCGCGTCAATGCGGAGCTCGGCCTCACCATCGTCGTCATCACCCACGAGATGGACGTCGTGCGCTCCCTGTGCGACCGCGTCGCCGTCATGGAGCACGGCAAGGTGGTCGAGGTCGGCGACGTGTACGACGTCTTCTCCGCACCCAGCGCCGACGCCGCCCAGCGGTTCGTCGGCACGTCGATGCACGACCGGCCCTCTCCCGACGCGCTCGCCCGGCTGCGCGAGCGCCACCCCGGCCGCCTCGTCACCGTCGGCGTGCGGGAGGGCGCGAGCTCCGGCACCGAGCTGTTCCGCCTGCTGCGCGAGCACGAGGTGGACGGCTCCGTCGTCTTCGGCGGCATCAGCGAGGTGGGCCAGCGGCCGTTCGGGTCGATCACCCTGGAGCTCGTCGCCCCCGACGACCGCATCGCCACCTTCCTCGCCGCGCTGCGCGAGCACGCCGACGTCGTCGACCTCGGCACCGCCGCGCGGCCGGTCGACGACCCGCGCGCCGTCCGGGCCGAGCGCGACCCGCAGGGCGAGCAACCTGATCCCGGCGACGACCTCGGCGACCCGTACGGCGCCGCCCGCGACGCCGTCCTGCGGCACGGCAACCTGGGCAACTTCGGAGGCGCCTGATGAACCGCGACTGGTCCACCCTGTGGCCGCTGCTGTGGGAGGCGTTCGGCCAGACCCTGCAGATGGTCACCATCGCGATGCTCACGGGCGGCATCGCCGGCCTGGCGCTGGGGCTCGCGCTCTACGTGACGCGGCCGGGCAACCTGCTGGCGAACAAGGCGGTGTTCGGCGTCCTCAACGTGGTCGTCAACATCGTGCGGCCGATCCCGTTCATCATCTTCGTGACCCTGCTGGGCCCGGTGACGCTGCAGGTCGTCGGCACGACGCTGGGCACCGAGGCGTTCATCTTCCCGCTGTCGGTCATGACGGCGTTCGGCACGTCGCGGATCGTGGAGCAGAACCTGGTCGGGATCGACCCCGGCGTCGTCGAGGCGGCGCGCGCGATGGGGGCCTCGTCGTGGCGCATCATCACCACCGTGCTGGTCCCCGAGGCCCTCGCGCCGCTGATCCTCGGCTACACGTTCCTGTTCATCGCGGTGCTCGACATGTCCGCGATCGCCGGCCTCATCGGCGGCGGCGGGCTCGGTGACTTCGCCCTGCGGTACGGGTACCAGCGCTACAACTGGATGGTCGTGCTGGTCACCGTCGCCGTGATCATCGTCATCGTGCAGGTCGTGCAGTGGCTCGGGAACCTCCTGGCGCGCAAGGTGCTGCACCGCTGACGTCGACCCCGGGGCTGGCGCGACGTGCGCGTGGCCCGCAACAATCGGCCCGTGCCTGACGACGACGGCGTGCGCTCCCGGTGGGACCGGGCCGGTGTGGTGGTGCTGAGCATCGTCGCCGGGATCGTCGTGCTGGTCCTCGCCGTGCCCGTCGTGGTCCTCTGGGCGGCGACCCGCCCGATCGACGGGGAGCGGGTCGCCCAGGACCACCTGAACCGGATCGTCGAAGGCCTCGCCGACGACGTCAACGATCTGCGCGACCCGACCGGTGCCACGAGCGACCCCGAACGGGTCGCGGCCTGGATCCCCGACCACGTGCGCCTGCCCGACGACGTGCGCGACGCCGAGTACGTCGTCGCGCCGGTCGGGTGGGGCCGTGACCCGACGTCGGTCGACGTCGTGGTCCGCGCGGAGGTGCCCGCCGAATCGAAGGCGACCGTGTTCGGGCGGTCGCGCTCGGCGGGCACGGCGGAGTCGTGCTGGCGCCTGACCGTACGCGTCGACCGGCGGCTCGCGGACCGGGAGCAGCTCGAGTGCGGCGAGCCGAGGCTGTCCGTCGAGCCGGTCCCGGTGCCGTCTCTCGGCCCGTACGCCGAGAGCACGGTGCTGCAGGCGCTCAACGCGCTGGCTGAGGGGGCGTCCGCGGCCGACGCGGAGGCGGCGCTGGGCGAGCACTTCTCGGAGCCGCTCACCGTGCGTGCCGAGCGCGAGGAGCGCGACCTGGTCGTGGCCGTCGGCGCGCCGGGGACCCGCGACTGCGTCGTGGGGGTCCGGCCTGACGGCGCGCCGCCGTGGCGGTTCTCGGACTTCGACCGGATCCTGCTCGAGCCGGGCGAGCTCGGCTGCGTGCCGAGCCTCTACACCAGCCCCGTCACGACGCACTGACGCCCGTCGTCCACCGCCTGAGCAGCGGCCTCGTCGGTGTCGGCTGCGGCGTCTAGGGTTGGCCGGGTGACGACAGCCCTGTATCGCCGCTACCGGCCCGAGACGTTCGCCGAGGTGATCGGCCAGGAGCACGTCACCGCACCGCTCATGCAGGCCCTGCGCAGCGGGCGCGTCAACCACGCGTACCTGTTCTCCGGGCCACGCGGCTGCGGCAAGACGACGTCGGCCCGCATCCTCGCCCGGACGCTGAACTGCGCGCGCAACACGCCCGAGAACCCGATCGACACGCCCTGCGGCGAGTGCCCGTCGTGCGTCGAGCTGGCGCGCGGCGGCCCCGGCTCGCTCGACGTCGTCGAGATCGACGCGGCCAGCCACAACGGCGTCGACGACGCCCGCGACCTGCGCGAGCGCGCCACGTTCGCGCCCGCCCGCGACCGGTACAAGATCTTCATCCTCGACGAGGCGCACATGGTGACGCCGCAGGGCTTCAACGCCCTGCTGAAGATCGTCGAGGAGCCGCCGCCGCACGTGAAGTTCGTCTTCGCGACGACGGAGCCGGACAAGGTGATCGGCACCATCCGGTCGCGCACGCACCACTACCCGTTCCGGCTCGTGCCGCCGGACGTGCTGGGCCCGTACCTCGAGCAGCTCACCGCGGCCGAGGGGATCGAGCTGGGCGGCGGCGTCGTGCCGCTGGTGACGCGCGCCGGCGGCGGCTCCGTGCGTGACTCGCTGTCCGTGCTCGACCAGCTCATCGCGGGCGCCACGGACGGGGTCGTCGAGTACGACACGGCCGTCGGCCTGCTCGGCTTCACGCACGCCACCCTGCTGGACGACGTCGTCGACGCCCTCGCGGCGGGCGACGGCGCCTCGATCTTCCGCGTCGTCGACCAGGTCATCGCCACGGGCCACGAGCCGCGGCGCTTCGTCGAGGACGTGCTGGAGCGCCTGCGCGACCTCATCGTCATCGCCGTCTCCGGCGACGCCGCCGAGGCGGTGCTGCGCGGGCTGCCCGCCGACCAGCTCGAGCGGATGCGCGTCCAGGCGGGGCGCCTCGGCGTGTCCGAGCTGTCGCGGGCGGCCGACCTCGTCAACGCCGCGCTCACCGAGATGACGGGCGCGACGTCGCCGCGGCTGCACCTCGAGCTGCTCTGCGCGCGCCTGCTGCTCCCCGGCGCCGACGACGGCGTGGAGGGTCTCGCCGCGCGCATCGACCGCCTCGAGCGGGGCAGGATCGCGGCGGGCGGCACGCCCGCTCCGGCCGCTCCGCAGGCGGACGGCGACGCCGCGCCGACGCCTGCTCCGCCGTCGCCCGCCGGCGGGGGCGGGGGGCTGAGCGGTGCCGCCGCCGCGCGCGCCGCCCTGCAGGCGAGCCGGCGTCCGGCCGCCGAGCCCGACAGCCCGGCAGAGCCCGAACCCGAGCCCGAGCCCGCGGTGGGCGAGCCCGTCGAGACGCCGTCCGCGGGCCCCGCGCCCGTGGCGGTCGAGCCTGGGCCCGTGGCGGTCGAGCCCGTCGAGGCCACGGCGCCCGCCGAGCCCGAGCCGTCGGTGGCCGAGCCTGTCGAGGCTGCTCCGCCCGCGGAACCCGAGCCCGAGCCTGTGGTGGCCGAGCCGGCCGAAGCCGAGCCGGCCGTCGAGCCAGAGCCCGAGCCCGCGCCGTCCGCTCCCGTGAGCGCGGTCACCACCGAGGTGGTCCGGCGTCGCTGGCGCGAGGTCCTGGGCGCCATCCAGAGCCCGCAGGCCGCCGCGTTCCTGGGCGAGAACGCCCAGGTGCTGACCCTCGAGGGCGACGTGCTGCGCCTTGGGTTCGCGCCTGCCGTCCTCGGGCTGGCGCGCCGCGGGCGGCCGGAGACTATCTCGGA
This sequence comes from Isoptericola sp. F-RaC21, assembly GCF_038593535.1. Taxonomy (NCBI): domain Bacteria; kingdom Bacillati; phylum Actinomycetota; class Actinomycetes; order Micrococcales; family Promicromonosporaceae; genus Isoptericola; species Isoptericola sp. F-RaC21. The sequence continues at coordinate 150,119 of NZ_JBCFYX010000003.1, forward strand.
CGCCGTCTACCAGGCGCTCGGCATCGCGGTGCAGGTCGAGATCGTCGAGGACGAGAACGGGCCGCGTGCGCGGGAGGGCGGCAGCTCTCCGGCCCCGTCCAACCCGGGCGCGGACGCCGCCGAGGAGCCTGACAGCTCCGGGTGGCCCGACGTCCCCCCGCCCGGCGAGGGGTGCTCCGGCGGTGGGAGCGGTGGCGCCACCGGCGGCGGGGGAGCCGGCCCGCGCCCGTCCGCCACCACGGTCGCGGCGAGCGAGCGGCGCCAGGGCGCCGCCGTCGCCGTCGTCGATCGGCCCTCGCCGTCCGCTCCGCGCGCGACGCAGGAGGCCCCGCCGCAGCAGCAGGCGAGGCAGGCCGCCTCGGTCGACGAGGCGGACGCCGCCTGGCTCGCCGGCGTCTCCCTGCACGAGCCCCCGCCCGACGACGAGCCCGAGCCGCCGTTCGAGGAGCCCGCCGCGGCTCCGGCCGGCCGGCCTGCCGCGCCGCCGCGGCCCCAGCCGGAGGTGCCGCCGAGCGCGCCGGCGTCGAGCGCGCCCGCCTCTGTCGGACCATCGGCGTCCGCGCCGGCGGCTCCGCCTGCTCGCGAGACCCCCCGGCAGGCCGCCGAGCGCCGGGTGCGCGAGGCCCAGCAGTCCGAGAGCCGGTCGTCCTGGGCGCCGTCGTCCGGTGGCGGCCCGGTGGACGACGAGCCGTCCGCCGACGACCCCGACATCGCGTCGTCGGGGCTGATGGGTGTGCCGCTCGTCGTGCAGGTGCTGGACGGCAAGGTCATCGACGAGATCGCGGAGCAGCCCTGACATGACCGGCGAGACCACGGCACAGGGCGTCACGACGCTCCACATCGTCGCGGCCGTCATCGTGCGCGACGACGGCCGCGCGCTGCTCGTGCGCAAGCGCGACACGACGGCCTTCATGCAGGTGGGCGGCAAGATCGAGCCCGGCGAGGACCCGGTGGCCGCGCTCGTGCGCGAGTGTGCCGAGGAGATCGGGCTGGTCGTCGACCCGGCCGCCGTCCGCCCGCTCGGCAGGCGGGCCGCCGTCGCCGCCAACGAGCCGGACCACGTGGTCGACGCGCACGTCTTCGCCGTCGCGCTGCCCGCCGGGTTCGACGTCGAGACGCGCGCCGAGCTCGCGGAGCACGTGTGGGTCGACCCGGCCGCACCGGTCGCGCCGCACCCCCTGGCGCCGCTGTCCGCCGACCTCATGGCGGACCTCGCCGGATGAACGGCGGGGTGCTCGTCGGGGTCCTGCTGATGGCGGGCTTCCTGCTCGCCGGCGGCGGTCTCGTCGCCTACGGCGCCACGAAGCTCGTGCGGCGGGTGCGGCACGCGCGCCTGCGGGAGTACCGCGGCACGACGGTGACCGGCGAGGTCGTCGACGTCGTGTGGCGTGGCAGCGGGCAGCACTCGCGCGGGCACCCGAAGGTGGCGTTCACCGATCGCCACGGGGTGGAGCGCACCGTCGTGGGGGAGACCGGGACGGACGGGCCCCCGCTGCCCGGGACCAGGCTGAAGGTCTGGTACGACCCTCTGGACGACACCGTCCCGCCGGTGGTGACCAACGACTGGCGCGGGGTGTTCGTACCGGTGCTCGCGATCGTCGTCGGAGGCTTCTTCCTGGCGTTCGTCGGGTTCGCCCTCTCCTCGCTGCTGACCTCGTCGTTCGCCTGACCCGCTCGCCGCGAGGTAGGCCAAGCCACCGCGAGGTAGTTCGATCCGTGCCGAGGTAGTTCGCGCGGTTGTGCGAACTACCTCGCGGAGTCTGGAACTACCTCGGCAGGGCGGCGCGCAGGTCGTCGAGCCAGCCGGCGAGGTTGGCCACGGAGTCGGGCATGAAGGGCAGCTCGTCGAGCATCCGCAGGAAGCGGGCGGGCGCCACCCACGCGCCCCACGCGACCTCCTCCGGCTGCCAGGTGACGGGCCCGTCGTAGGTGCACTCGTAGAGGAACTCGCGCATCCGCGTGCGGTCGTCGGCGTAGTCGACGGCGCCGAGCGGCACCAGCTCGACCCCGGTGACGCCGAGCTCCTCGGCCAGCTCGCGGCCCGCGGACTCGAGCGGCTCCTCGCCGGCGCGCAGCACGCCGCCCGCGCAGAAGTCGTACCGGCCGGGGTACAGGTCCTTGGTCTCGGTGCGGCGGTGCACGTAGACGTCCCCGGCGCGGTTGCGCACCACGACGGCGGTGGCCGCGTGTCGCAGGTTCTCCGCGCGCACCCTCGACCGGGGCGCGGTGCCGCACGGGCGGCCCGCCTCGTCGTACAGCGCCACGACCTCGGAAGCGGACCCGTCCATGCGAGCATCCTGCCGCAGCACGGCGCGGCATGACGGATGTCACGACCGACCCGTGCGCGCGTCACGGAAGCCGGTGACGGGCGGCACTACCTGCGACGACACCCCGCGGCGAGGGTGGAGGCATGACTGCGGAACCCATCGTCCACGTCCGCGGGGCACGCCGCCGGTACGGCACGTTCGAAGCCGTCCGCGGGGTCGACCTCGACGTCCATCGCGGGGAGCTCGTCGCCCTGCTCGGCACCAACGGGGCGGGCAAGACGTCGTTCGTCGAGCTCGTCGAAGGGCTCGCGCCGGCCTCCGGGGGCACGGTCCGCGTGCTCGGTCGTGACCCGTACCGGGAGCGGCGGCACGTCGTCGGCTCGCTGGGGATCATGCTGCAGAGCGCGGGGTTCTCCGGTGACCTCACGGTCGCCGAGACGGCGCGCACCTGGGCGGGCACGCTGTCCCGCCCACGCCCGGTGGCCGACGTCCTCGGCGCCGTCGGGCTGGATCACCGCGCCGACGTGCGCGTCGCCAGCCTGTCGGGCGGGGAGAAGCGCCGCCTCGACCTGGCCCTCGCGACGATGGGCGACCCCGAGCTCCTCTTCCTCGACGAGCCCACGACCGGCCTCGACCCGGAGAGCCGACGCGCCACGTGGTCGCTGGTCCAGGGCATGCTCGACGCCGGCACCACCGTGCTCCTCACCACGCACTACCTGGAGGAGGCGGAGCAGCTCGCCGACCGCATCGCGATCATGCAGGCCGGCCGGGTGGTGCGGACGGGGTCGGTGGCCGACGTCGTCGCCGCCGAGCCGGCCCGCGTCGAGATGGTGGTGCGCAACGAGGGCGGCCGCGCCGTCACGCCCGCCGTGGCGGACCTGCCCGCGCTGGCCGGCGTCGTCGGCGCGCCCGAGGTCGACCGCACCGGCCGCCTGCACGTGCGCACCACGCGCCTGCAGGACGACCTGCTCACCCTGCTGCAGTGGGCCGACGCCCGCCGCCTGCGGCTCGACGACCTCGACGCCCGTGCGGCGTCGCTCGAGCAGGCGTTCCTCGCCCTCGACGACGCCGCGGACACGCCCGACGCGCACCGCACGACCGACACGGAGGCAGCGGCATGACCACCACGACCACTCCCACCGGCCGGCCCGCCGCGACCGACGCGCGCGGCAGCGCCCGCCGCGTCGCCGCCCTCGCCCGCGCGGAGCTGCTCCTGCTGGTGCGCAACCGGACCGCACTGTTCAACGCGCTGGCGCTGCCGCCGCTGTCGGTAGGGCTGTTCGCCGCGGTCGGCAACCTCGGCGACGACGCGTCGGGGGCGGGCGGCGCGGTGCTGCTGAACCTGCTGACGTTCATGGCGCTCGCGTTCGTCGTCTACTACAACCTCACGGTCGCGTTCGTGGCCCGCCGCGAGGAGCTCGTGCTCAAGCGCTACCTGGTGGGGGAGTGCTCCCGGGCGGAGATCCTGGTCGGCACCGCGGTGCCGGCGGTCGTGGTGGCGCTGGCGCAGACGGTGCTGGGGATCGTGGCGGTGTCGGTGTTCCTGGAGCCGCCCGCGTTCACCAACCCGCTGCTGATGCTCGTGGCCGTGCTCGGCGGGGCCGCGATGCTCACCCTGCTGGCCGCCGCGACGTCCGGTCTGTCCCGCACCGTGGAGTCCGCGCAGCTCACCACGCTGCCGCTGCTCATCGTCGCGATCCCGTTCGCCGGCCTCTTCGGCGGGCCCGGCGCCGGCAACGGCGTGCTCGACACGATCGGCACGTTCACGCCGCTGCGCCCGATCACGGACCTCATGCTGCTCGGGGCCGGCGGGATCGACGGCGACGGGCAGGTGCTGACCTTCGCCGAGACGTTCGGCGCCGCCGCCGTCCCCGTGGCCGTGCTCGCCGCCTGGACCGCCCTGGGCGTGCTCGCCGCCCGGCGGTGGATGCGCTGGGAGCCGCGCCGGTGACCGACCCACGGCCCACCCCCGCGGCACGGCGTCGCAGGGGTGGGCCGTGGCAGGCTGACACCGTGACGACCGTCAGCCAGCCCGCCGTGCCACGCAGCGGCGGCGCGCGCGGCGTCGAGACGTACACCCGCTTCACCCTGTACCTGGTCGTCTTCCTCGAGCCGTTCTTCTACGCCTATGCGGTGGGGGCGCTCGCAGCCACCGAGGCGCCGATGCCGGGCTCCGCCCAGGGCACGCTCCTCGTCACCCTCGGCCTGGCGCACACCGGTCTCTGTCTCGCGACCGTGCACGCGGGGTTCGACCGGCCGTTCGTCACGGGGCGGCGACCCCGCCCGGTCGTGGTCGCCCTGCTGCTGGCGACGGCGGCGGTCGCGGTGGCGGCGACGGCGATCCTGCCGGAGCCCGCCGGCCGCGGGATCCTCGGCGACCCGCGCACCGTGATGCTCGCCGTGTGCGGTGCGGGCACGGTGGGTGCGCTCGCGATCCGAGTCCGGTCCCGGAGGGTGCTGCTGGTGGGGCTGGCGGTGCCGCTCGTCGTCGTCGCCGTGCGGCTGGCCGGTGGCGACGGCGTCGCCGGGACCGTCGTCGTGGGCGTCATGACCTACGTCTTCGTCCTGTTCTGGGCCGGTTCGGTGCGGCTGTCCATGTGGGTCCTGGAGGTGGTGCGTGAGCTCGACGCGGCGCGTCAGGTCGCGGCGCGGCTCGCGGTCGCGGAGGAGCGGCTGCGCATCGCGCGGGACATGCACGACGTCGTCGGGCGGGCCCTGTCCGCCGTCGCGGTGAAGTCCGACCTGGCCGCCGCTCTCGCCCGCCGCGGCGACCCGCGCGGCGCCGACCAGATGGACGAGGTGCGCGCGCTCGCGCAGGAGTCGCTGCGCGAGGTGCGCGGCGTCGTCGCCGGCTACCGCGGCGCGGACCTGGCCACCGAGCTCGAGGGCGCCCGGTCGGTGCTGCGCGCCGCCGGCGTGACGGTGCGGGTGGTCGGCGACGTGCCCGACCTCGCGGCGCCGCAGGTCGAGGCGCTCGCCTGGGTGGTGCGCGAGGGGGTCACCAACATCGTGCGGCACTCCGACGCCCGCGAGGCGCGCATCGACCTCGCCGATCTCCGCACGGGCGCGGGCGGCGGCGCGCGGGAGCTGGCGCTCACCGTCACGAACGACGGCGTCCGCGCCGCCGCGGGCGCCGACGGCGGGGGCGCCGGTCTCGTCGGGCTGCGCGAACGCCTGGCCGCCGTCGGCGGGGCGCTCGACGCCGAGGCCCGCGGTGACCGGTTCGTCCTCACCGCCCGCGTGCCGGCGCCCCGGCCCGCTCCCGAGAACCCCCATGCCCCGACCAGGGAGGCCGCCGCATGATCCGCGTCGTGCTCGCCGACGACGAGACCCTGATCCGCGACGCGGTCGCCCAGCTGCTCGACCTCGAGGCCGACCTCGAGGTCGTCGCGGTGGCCGGCAGCGGGCCGGAGGCCGTCGCCACGATCGAGCGGCACCGGCCGGACGTCGCGGTGCTCGACCTGCAGATGCCCGGGATCGACGGCATCGAGGTCGCCGAGCGGGTGCGGCCGGCCGTGCCGGGGTGCGGGGTCGTCATCGTCACCAGCCACGGCCGGCCCGGGCACCTCAAGAAGGCGCTCGCGGCCGGCGTGCGCGGCTTCCTCCCGAAGACGGCGTCGGCCGCCGTGCTGGCCGCCGCCGTGCGGCAGGTGGCCGACGGCGGCCGGTACGTCGACCCCGAGCTCGCCGCCGACGCCATCTCCGCCGGCGACTCGCCGCTCACCGCCCGGGAGGCGGACGTGCTCGAGCTCGCGGCGGACGGCGCGCCCGTCGAGGAGATCGCCGAGCGCGCGGCGCTCGCCCCCGGGACGGTGCGCAACTACCTGTCGTCGGCGGTGGCCAAGCTCGGCGTGACCAACCGGCACGAGGCGGCGCGGCTCGCGCGCGCCCAGGGATGGGTCTGAACCGCCGGGTGAGCCGGTCGAGACCCGGGCCCGCTGGTCGAGCCTGTCGAGACCCGGTCGTGGTCTCGACAGGCTCGACCGACGGTGGCGGGACGTAGGCTGATCCCTTGTGTACGAGGGCGCAGTCCAGGACCTGATCGACGAGCTCGGCCGCCTTCCCGGCGTCGGGCCCAAGAGCGCGCAGCGGATCGCGTTCCACCTGCTGGCGACGGACACCGCGGACGTGCGCCGGCTCGCCGACGCGCTCCTCGAGGTCAAGGCGCGAGTGCAGTTCTGCGAGACGTGCGGCAACGTCGCGGAGTCTCCGACGTGCCGCATCTGCGCGGACCCGCGCCGCTCCGACGACGTGATCTGCGTGGTCGAGGAGCCCAAGGACGTCGTCGCGATCGAGCGCACCCGCGAGTTCCGCGGCAGGTACCACGTGCTCGGCGGCGCCATCAACCCGATCGAGAACGTCGGGCCCGACGACCTGCGCATCAGCCAGCTCATGACGCGCCTGGCGGACGGCGCGGTCACGGAGGTCATCCTCGCCACCGACCCGAACATCGAGGGCGAGGCGACGGCCACGTACCTGTCGCGGCTCATCGCCCCCATGGGCGTCACCGTCTCCCGCCTCGCGTCGGGACTGCCCGTCGGGGGAGACTTGGAGTACGCGGACGAGGTGACCCTCGGGCGCGCGTTCGAGGGCCGGCGGGTCGTCGGCGGCTGACCTGCCGAGACGCCCGCGACGGGCACCGACCGGCAGCACCGAAGCCGTCACCGCGGCGGGAGGGGACAGCACCGTGGGAGAGATCGAGGCAGGCTCCGAGTTCCGGGACGTCGCCGAGCAGATGTCCGCGCAGGCGCGCGTGTTCCTGTCGACGACGACGCAGGTCGCGTCCGGCGCGGCCCCCGGCGCGGAGATCTCCCTGCTCATCCTCGCGACGTCCGACCTGCTGTCCGCCGGGGCGCGGCTCGCCGCGATCGTCGACGTGGTCCCCACCGAGCGGTTCGAGCCCGACGCCGGCCCCGAGACCGACGTCGACCCGCTGCGCGACGCGCTCGCGAAGATGTTCGACGGCTTCGACGACTACGTCGAGGTGTCCGACCCGGCCCTCTCCGCCGACGTCGCGCCCGCCACCCTGTCCGGCGACCTCGCGTGCGTCGCCGAGGAGATCGCCAAGGGCCTGCAGCACTTCGACGACGGGCACGAGCTCGAGGGCCTGTGGTGGTGGCAGTTCAGCTACCTCTCGTCGTGGGGGGAGCGGGCGTCGTCGGCGCTGCGCGTGCTCCAGGGCGTGCTGGCGCACCTGCGCCTCGACGTCGCGGACGACGTCGCCGCGGAGGCGGAGTACGACGCGCTGCACTCCTGAGCTCCCGGTGGTCGAGCCTGTCGAGACCCGTGGCCCGGGTTTCGGCAGGCTCAACCACCGGGCGTCGGCCGTGCGAGGATTCCCCGCGTGCCCGACCTCGACACCCTCACCATCGTGCTGCTCGTGCTCGCCGGGCTCACCGCCGGCTGGGTCGACGCCGTCGTGGGCGGCGGCGGCCTGATCCAGCTCCCCGCGCTGCTGCTGGTGCCCGGCATCTCGCCGGTGCAGGCGCTGGCCACCAACAAGCTGGGCTCGATCATGGGCACGTCCACCAGCGCCGTCACGTACTACCGGCGGGTGGGCCCGGACCTCACGACGGCGGGCCCGATGGCGATCGCCGCGCTGGTCGGGGCGTTCGGCGGCGCCGCGCTGGCCAGCCGCATCCCGGCCGACCTGTTCAAGCCGATCATCCTCGTCGTGCTGATCGGCGTGGCCACGTACACGGTGCTCAAGCCGAAGCTGGGCGCGCACGACAACCTGCGCTGGGAGGGCAACCGGCACCGCTGGACGGCCGCGGGCATCGGCCTCGTCATCGGCGCCTACGACGGCCTGCTCGGCCCGGGCACCGGCACGTTCCTCGTCATCGCGCTGGTGAGCGTGCTGGGCTACGCCTTCCTGCCGGCGTCGGCCCTGGCGAAGATCACGAACTTCGCCACCAACCTCGGCGCGCTGCTGTTCTTCGTGCCGCACGGCGCGGTCCTGTGGGGGCTCGGGCTGATGATCGGCGCGGCCAACCTGGTGGGTGCCTACGTCGGCGCTCGCATGGCGGTGGCCAAGGGCAGCGCCTTCGTGCGCGTCATCTTCGTCGTCGTGGTGGGCGCGCTCATCGTGAAGCTGGGCTACGACGTCTGGCACGACTGGGCCGGCTGAGGCCGCCGCCCTCACCCGTCGAGGGCGTCGACGATCGCGTCGAGGTCCTCCAGCAGCGCGGCCAGCCGCCCCGCGGGGACGCCCGCGACCATGCGTGCCTCGACGGCGTACACGGACTCCTGCGCCGACCTCAGCCGGCGCTCGCCGGCGTCGGTGAGCCGCACCGGCCGGGCCCGGCCGTGGTCGACCACGTCCGGGCGGGTCGCGAGGCCGGCCTCCTGGAGGCCCCGCAGCACGAGGTTCATGGACTGCCGCGTGACGAAGGTGGCGCGCGCGAGCTCGGCGTTCGACAGCCCCGGACGCAGCGCGAGCACCTCGAGGCACGAGTACTGCGGCACGCTCATGCCGTGCTCGCGCAGCGCGGCGTCGAGGGCGCCGCGCAGCGCGGAGTGCGCGCGCTTGAGGCGGTAGCCGACGTGCTCGGTGACGTCGGCGGCGGGGTGCGGAGGGGTGGCCTTCGAGGACGACATGTCAACATGTTGACACATGGTGGGCGCGGTCGTAGCGTCGTCTATGTCAACAACCTGACATTCGATCGAGGAGCATCATGACCACCAGCTCGCCCGCCACCGTGTCCGGCCCCGACTTCCTGGCCCTGCAGGTCCGTGACGTCGGCGCCGCCGCCGCCTTCTTCGAGGAGCGCCTCGGGCTGCGCCGCAGCCCGGCCTCCCCGCCCGGCGCCGTCGTCTTCGCGACCGAGCCCGTGCCGTTCGCCGTCCGCGAGCCGCTGCCCGGCACCGACCTCGACGCCGGCCGGCCGGGCCTCGGCGTCGCGCTCTGGTTCGCGACGGCCGACGCCGTCGCCCTGCACGAGAGCCTGGTCGCCGCCGGTGTCGCCGTGCTCACGCCCGTCACCGACTCGCCCTTCGGCCCGACGTTCTCCTTCGTCGGCCCCGAGGGCTACGTCCTCACCGTGCACGGGGCCTGACGGCCGCGACGGCTCGACGTCGTGAGGGCCTGACGCCGGGACCTAGCGGTGCGAGGGCCCCGCGGGGAACTCGTTCAGCAGCGCGGAGGTGACCTTCACGTCCCGCAGCTCGCTCCACCCGAGCGCGCGGGTGAGCCGCCACCAGGCGTCCCGGGTGTAGACCCGCTCTCTCCGGCCGTCGTAGATCCGGTAGAGGTAGCCCGTGTGCTCTGACCTGGCGAAGTACGAGATGGGCTCGACGTCGAAGGCGTTCTTCGCCCGGTCGGGGATCCGGGGGTCGCTGCAGTCGCCGCCCCAGTGCCTGACGGTGGTGCAGGAGGTCGCCCACATGAGGTCGCCGTTCGTGTCGAGCATGACGTAGCGGCCGGACGGCACGCGGGCCCAGCGGGAGTCGAAGTCGGTGCCGCGCGTCAGGCTCGTGAGGAAGGTGTGGCTCGCGTACGAGGCCCGGCCGAGGCGCTTCGCCAGCGCCGCGCGGGCCCGGGTGCTGGTGACGAGGTGGCGGGTGCTGCCGGAGACGAACCAGACCTCGCCGCTCGAGACGCGGGGCCGGTACTCGACGAGGTAGCCGGTGCTCGCCTTCCACAGGTGCCGCCACCGGGCCTGGCCGGCCTCGACCTTGGCGCGGATCTCGGTCAGGCGGCGGTAGATCGAGGTGCCCGGGCAGGCGGTGCTGCCGACGTCGCGATGCCCGGAGATCCTGGCCTCGTGCGCGCCGTCGAGGGTCGTGTACCCGCGGGCGGGCACGCCGTGCAGGGAGAGCTTCCAGGCCAGCAGGTCGATGACGCCGCGGATCGCCGCGTCGGTGACGGTGGCCTGGTCGTAGTTGCCGAGGACCGACACGCCGACGGTCTCGTCGTTCACGCCCACGGCGTGCGCGCCGACGATCTCGAGCTCCACGCCGCCGGTGCGCCCCTCCCAGACGCGGCCCCACTTGTCGACGAGGAAGTTGTATCCGATGTCGCCCCAGCCGCGGGTCTTCGCGTGGTACGTGTAGATGCCGCGGATGATCGCCGGCACCTGCGAGGACGTGTAGCCGTTGGTCCCGGCGGTGTGGTGGATCACGGCGCCCTTGACCTGGCCCTGCTTCGGCGTCCACGTCATGAGGGACTCGTCGGCGCCCCAGTCGGCGCGGGAGCGGATGGCGGGGCCGTCGTGCTGGTCGCCGGTCGCCACGGCGCCCGGGACCCGCACGACGCCGCCGACGCCCTTGCCGAAGGGGGCGAGGCCGGTCTCGAGCGCCCCGTCCGAGGCCGTGTCCGAGGCGGCGTGGTCCACCGCGCCCTCGCCCGGGTCGATCGTGACCAGCTCGACGTCGCGCACCTGCTCGGCGGCCACGTCCTCGACCGTCACCTCGACCCGGTCCACGTCGCCGACGGCGAGGGGAGCGGACCCGCCATCGGTCGCGTCCGGATCGGGCGCCTCGACCTCCATCGGGGTCCAGCCCGACCAGGTGTCCCCGCCGTCGGCGGAGGTGCGGGCCCTGATGGTCAGGTCGGCGTCGGCGGGGCCGGCCCAGGTGACGCCGACGGTCGCGAACCCGCTGACGTCGGAGGCGGCGACCACGACGTCGCCGCCGGTCGCGGCATGGGCCGGGTCCGAGCGCAGGGCGCGGGCGGTGGCGCCGTCGGGAGCCTCTGCCGGGGTCGCCTCGACGGTCGCCTCGACGGCGGACGCGTCGTCGCTCGGGGGACTGGCCGCGGCCGGCGTGGCGGGCCGCGCCGGAGGGTGCGGCGACGCGCCGGCCGCGGGAGCCGCGGCGGCGACGAGCGCGAGGACCACGGCGGTGGCGGTGGCGGCTGTCCAGCGGTGAGCGGTCATCGGTCGGTCTCCTCGCGCGGCGCGACGGGTGATCGTGATCCTCGGCAAACATAGGCCGGGCCGGGACGTCGCGCGTCCCGACGCCTGCCGCATCGCGAGACGTCTGTCGTCCAGGGTCCGGTCACCGACTACCATCGACGGGCAAGCACAAGCCCCGGCGGACCGTTGAGAGAGACGGAGGCCGGCCAGCAGAAGGTTGTGACATGGCACTTGTCGTGCAGAAATACGGCGGATCATCCGTCTCCGACGCCCACAGCATCAAGCGTGTGGCGAAGCGGATCGCAGCGGCCAAGCGAGCGGGGAACGACGTCGTCGTCGTGGTGAGCGCCATGGGCGACACCACCGACGAGCTCCTCGACCTGGCCGGGCAGATCACCCCGCTGCCCCCGCAGCGCGAGCTCGACATCCTCCTCACCTCCGGTGAGCGCATCTCGATGTCCCTGCTCGCGATGGCGATCACCAACCTCGGGGTCAAGGCGAAGTCCTTCACCGGCCAGCAGGCCGGCCTCATCACCGACGCCGTCCACGGCCGCGCACGGCTCGTGGACGTGGTGCCCCACCGCATCCGCGAGACGCTCGAGAAGGGGCAGGTCGCGATCGTCGCGGGCTTCCAGGGCGTCAGCTCCTCGAACGACGTCACCACGCTGGGCCGTGGCGGCTCGGACACGACGGCGGTCGCGCTCGCGGCCGGCCTCGAGGCCGACGTCTGCGAGATCTACACCGACGTCGACGGCGTGTTCACCGCCGACCCGCGCATCGTCCCGAGCGCCCGCAAGATCGACCGCGTCACCTACGAGGAGATGCTCGAGCTCGCGGCGTCCGGCGCGAAGGTCCTGGCCCTGCGTGCCGTGGAGTACGCGCGCCGCTACGACGTGCCCGTGCACGTGCGCAGCTCGTTCAGCAACACGACCGGCACCCTCGTCACCGGCACGCACGGCGACGCGATCGACCCGAACGCCCCGGAGGGCGAGCAGGAGGAAGCCCCGATGGAAGCCCCGATCATCTCCGGCGTCGCGCACGACCGCAGCGAGGCCAAGATCACCGTCGTCGGCGTGCCGGACAAGCCCGGCACCGCCGCCCGCATCTTCGAGGTCGTGGCCGGCGCGGGCGCGAACATCGACATGATCGTGCAGAACGTCTCGGCCGCCCACACCGGGCTGACGGACATCTCGTTCACGCTGCCGCACGCCGACAGCCCGACGACGCTCGCCGCCCTCAATGCGCTGCAGGACGAGCTCGGCTTCGCGTCGCTGCAGTACGACGACCAGATCGGCAAGCTGTCGCTGGTGGGCGCGGGCATGAAGTCGCACCCCGGCGTCTCGGCCCGCCTGTTCGGCGCCCTGCGCGACGCCGGCATCAACATCGAGATGATCTCCACCTCGGAGATCCGCATCTCGGTGGTCACCCGGGAGGACGCCCTGGACGACGCCGTGCGCGCCATCCACACCGCGTTCGACCTGGATTCCGCCGACGGCGAGGCCGTCGTCTACGCCGGCACGGGACGGTGACGCGCTGATGGTCCAGATCAACACCACCGGCGTGAACGTCGCCGTCGTGGGCGCCACCGGCCAGGTCGGCGGCGTCCTGCGCCGCCTCCTCGCGGAGCGCGCCTTCCCGGTCAAGGAGCTGCGGTTCTTCGCCTCGGCGCGCTCGGCGGGCAGCACGCTGCCGTTCGAGGGCGTGGACGTCGTCGTCGAGGACGTCGCGGCCACGGCCACCGACGACCTGGCGGACGTCGACGTCGCGATCTTCTCCGCGGGCGGCGGCACGTCGCGCGAGCACGCGCCCCGGTTCGCCGAGGCGGGCGCCGTCGTGATCGACAACTCGTCCGCCTGGCGGCTCGACCCGGAGGTGCCGCTCGTCGTCTCCGAGGTGAACCCGGAGGCGATCGGCGACGCGGTCAAGGGGATCGTCGCCAACCCGAACTGCACCACGATGGCCGCGATGCCGGTGCTCAAGCCGCTGGCCGACGAGGCCGGGCTGGAGCGGCTGCGCGTCGCGACCTACCAGGCGGTGTCCGGGTCGGGCCTGGGCGGGGTCAAGGAGCTCGCCGACCAGGCGCGCGCTGCCGTCGCCGGCGACCTCGAGGGGCTGGCGCACTCCGGCGCGGCGGTCTCCTTCCCCGAGCCGGAGAAGTACGTGGCGCCCATCGCGTTCGACGTGCTGCCGCTGGCCGGGAACCTCGTGGACGACGGCTCCGGCGAGACGGACGAGGAGCAGAAGCTCCGCAACGAGTCCCGCAAGATCCTCGGCCTGCCCGACCTGGCCGTCGCGGGGACGTGCGTGCGCGTGCCGGTGTTCTCCGGTCACTCGCTGGCGATCCACGCCGAGTTCGGCGCCGCGATCACGCCCGAGCGGGCGCGCGAGCTGCTGGCCGCGGCGCCCGGCGTCGAGCTCGCGGACGTCCCGACGCCCCTGCAGGCGGCCGGCGCCGACCCGTCGTTCGTCGGGCGCATCCGCACCGACCAGTCCGTGCCCGGCGGGCGCGGGCTGGTGCTGTTCGTGTCCAACGACAACCTGCGCAAGGGCGCGGCGCTCAACGCCGTGCAGATCGCGGAGATCGTCGCCGCCGACCTGGCCGAGCTCGACGCGCTCGACGACGTCGACGCGGCCGAGGGCGCCGAGGCGACCCCGGCCTGACGAGGTAGTTCACTTCCTCGCGAGGTAGTCCGGATCGTGCCGAGGTAGTCCGAGAGCTGCCGAGGTAGTTCCGATCCGGGCGAGGTAGTTCGAAGCTCGGCGAGGTAGTTCGAGGGGCCGTGGTGAGCACCGCTCACCACGGCCCCTCGTCATGTCATCCGTCCCGTCCCGCGTCGTCCAGGACCGCGGCCAGGTCGGCGCCGGCGCGCAGCAGCGCCCCGGACCGGGTCGCGATCCGGTCGAGCCGCTCCCGGAGCGCGGCCTCGGCGTCCGCGGTGTCGCCGAGCCCGCGCATCGCGGCGACGACGTCGTGCAGCGCGGGGATGCCGTAGCCCGCCGCCCGGAGCGCCGCGACCACCCGTGCGGCGGCGACGGCGGGCCGGTCGTAGACGCGGGCGCGCACGGACCCGACCCGCTCCGGCTCCAGCAGCCCCTCGGACTCCCAGTGGCGCAGCGTGGAGGTGCGGACGCCGAGCGCGTCGCCGAGCTCGGTGATCGTCAGGACGCTGCCGGGGGAGGAGGCGGCGGGCTCCGCCCGGATCGCGTCGAGCGCGGCGAGCGCCTGGAGGGTTTCGGTGCGCTCCTTGGCGAGTTGCGCGTGCAGGTCGGTCAGCGCTGCCGCGGCGTCGGCGAGGGGAGCACCCTGGAGGGTGGCCATGGTGCGTCGCGCGACGACGGGTCCGACGGCGGCGGCGAGGCCGCGGTAGGCGCGGACAGCGGTGACATGGCGCGGGCTGTAGGCGCGGTACCCGTTCGGCCCGCGGGCGACGGGCGGGACGACGCCGAGCCGTTCGAGGTCGCGCACCTGCTGAACGGAGTATCCGGTGGTGCGTGCGACGTCGGCGGTCCGCAGCGGACGGTCCATCTCACACCCCACAGAAGCACTTGAAGGTCACGCTTGAACCATGAGCAACGACACGAGTATGGACCGGATCATCGAGGCCGTGCGGTCGTTCGACGGGGTGCTCGTCCTGGAGCCGCGTCCCGGGGACGGGGCGCCCGAGATCGCGTGGGGCGACGCGTTCTTCTACGACGCGCCCGACGGCGTGGTGCCCACGACCGTGCAGCCGTACGGCACCGTCGTCACGAAGAACTATCCGGACGACACATCCTGCGACCTCGACCGGCCGGGCCGATGGCGGGTCAACGTGCACGTGGGGCGCGACCGGCTGCGGGAGCTCGTGGCGGACCGCGGCCCCGAGGACGCCGTCGTCCCGGACACGTTCCTGCCGCACCCGCTGTACGGGGACCTGGGGTGGGTGTGCGTGGTGAACCCGGGCGAGCGCACGACCGACGCGGTCGTCGGCCTGCTCCGCGAGGCGCACCAGGCGGCCCGCCGGCGTCGACTGCGTCGTCGCGCGATCGGCTGACCAGGTCGTCCCGTATCCTCTGCTTGTCTGACAAGCAGGAGGAGCGGGATGACGCAGGTGGTGCGACGGGGGCTCGCCGACCAGGGGGCCGAGCTGCTGCTGGAGCGGGTGCGGTCGGGGGAGTGGCCGCTCGGGGCGAAGCTGCCGGGGGAGACCACGCTGGCCCGGCAGCTCGCCGTCGGGCGGTCCACGGTGCGCGAGGCGATCCGTCAGCTCGCCGGTCGCGGGGTGCTCTCGTCACGGCAGGGTGTGGGGGTCTTCGTCACCGCGCTCGACGTCCGTGAGGACTGGGACGACGTGCTGCGGCGCGTCGACGTCGTCGCCGTCATCGAGGCGCGGGTGGCGGTCGAGACGGAGGCCGCCGGCCTGGCCGCCGAGCGACGTACCCCGGCCGACCTGCGAGCCATCCGGCGGGCCCTCGCCGAGCGGGGCGCCGAGTACGTCGACGTCGAGTCCCACGTCGACGCCGACCTGCGGTTCCATCGTGCCGTCGTCGCTGCCGCGCACAACCCCCTCCTCGCCGAGCTGTTCGACGGGTTCACCGCGCGCGTGCGGGAGGCCATGGTCGAGCTGCTGCGCTGGCGCCGCGCGGTCGGCGAGGCGCTCGACGACGACGCCGACCACGAGGCGCACGTCGGCCTGGCCGACGCCGTCGCCCATCGGGACGCGGCGGCGGCGTCGTCGCGCAGCCGTGCCCACCTGCTCGGACTGAAGGAGACGCTGCGATGACCGACGCCGTCCTGGACCTGCGCGGCGTGACGTTCCGCCGCAACGGCACGGAGATCCTGCACGGGGTCGACCTCACCGTCCGCGCGGGGGAGCGCTGGGCGATGCTGGGGCCGAACGGGGCGGGCAAGAGCACCGTGCTCGGCTTCTGCGGCGCGGTCGCGCACCCGACGTCGGGCACCGTCGACGTGCTCGGCCACCGGCTCGGGCGGGTCGAGCTGCAGGCGCTGCGCCGCCGGATCGGCCACGTCAACCCGCGGCACCCGCTGCGTTCCGACCTGACCGTGACGCAGGTGGTCCTCACCGGTATCACCGGGACGACGGACCTGCCGCCGCGCTGGCAGCCGACCGAGGTGCAGGTCGCCACGGCGCACGGACTGCTCCACGACGTGGGGATGACGGCGCGTCGTGACGCCGCGTGGCCCGTGCTGTCCCAGGGGGAGCGCGGGCGGGCGCTGATCGCCCGCGCGCTCGTCGCCGAGCCCGACCTCGTGCTGCTCGACGAGCCCACCACCGGCCTCGACGTCGCCGCCCGCGAGCAGTTCCTCGAGACGCTCGACGACCTCGCTGTGCGTCGCCCCGAGCTGACGACCGTGCTGGTCACGCACCACCTCGAGGAGCTGCCGCCGTCGACGACGCACGTCGTCGTCCTCGCCCACGGCGCCGTCGTCGCGGCTGGGCCCGTGGACGAGGTGCTCACCACCGAGACCGTGACCGAGGCGTTCGAGCACCCCATCGAGGTCGCGCACGAGCGCGGGCGGTGGACGGCGCGGGCGATGCGGCGCGCGGCCATGCAGGCCTGAGGCCGGCAGCCTCCCGTCCGGAACTACCTCGCCAGGCTCTGAACTACCTCGCGGAGTTCTGAACTACCTCGGCACGCCCGGGACTACCTCGGCACGGGCTGAACTACCTCGCCGCGGGCTGAACTACCTCGCGGAGATCTGGACTACCTCGCCCTGAGGGGTTGCGCGCGGAGGTGGGTCCGTGGTTCATTAGTCGAGTAATGAACCCCAGAACTACTGAACCTGCCGTGAGGAGGCCCGCGTGTTCGACGGTCCTGAACCCATCTACGTGCAGATCGCCCAGATGATCCGCGCGCAGGTGCTCGCCGGTGAGCTCGCGGAGGAGGAGCAGGTCATGTCGACCACTCAGTTCGCCACGACGTTCCGCATCAACCCCGCCACCGCCGCCAAGGCGTTCACGGGGCTGGTGGACGAGGGCGTCCTGTACAAGCGCCGCGGCCTCGGGATGTTCGTCGCCCCCGGGGCGCGCGAGCGGCTGCTGGAGCAGCACCGCAAGGCGTACTTCGACGACGTCCTCGGCCCGGCGCTCGCGCAGGCCGACCTGCTCGGCATCCCCACCGACGAGCTCGTCGCCTACGTGCTCGGCGGCAACGGCCACCACAAGCACGGCCCCACGACCACCACGGAGGAGTCATGACCCCCGCACCCTTCGGCGCACGCCTCGACGACGTCGTCGTCCGGTTCGGCAAGCAGCGCCGCATGACGGCCGAGGGCACCACCATCAAGGACGACGCCACGACGGCGTTGGACGACGTGGGCCTGACCGTCCGGCCCGGCGTCATCACCGGCGTGCTGGGTCGCAACGGGGCCGGAAAGTCGACTCTGCTCTCCCTGCTCGCGGCGTTCACGCGCCCCACCCGCGGCTCGGTGCGCGTCGGGCCTGACGGCCTGATGGAGGACCCGTGGGAGAACCCGTGGGTCACCGCCAACGTGCAGCTCGTGCGCGAGAGCGGCGACCTGCAGGACGACGAGAAGGTCTCCGAGTCGCTGAAGTACTACGCCGCGCTGCGCCCGAACTGGGACGCCGACCTCGCCGAGAGGCTGCTGGACTCCTTCGAGGTGAACCCTCGCAAGAAGCCCGCCGCCCTCTCCCGGGGCAAGCGCTCCGCGGTCGGGGCCACCATCGGCCTGGCGGCCCGGGCGCCGCTCACGATCTTCGACGAGGTCTACCTCGGAATGGACGCCCCCACGCGGTACGCGTTCTACGACGAGATCCTCGCCGACTACGCCGAGCACCCGCGCACCATCCTGCTGTCCAGCCACCTGGTCGAGGAGGTCGCGCGGCTCTTCGAGGACGTGATCGTGCTCGACCGCGGCCGGGTGCTGCTCGCCGAGACCGCGGAGGAGATGCAGTCGCGCGGCTTCAGCCTCACCGGCCCCACCGCCGCCGTCGAACGGCTGACCGCAGGCCGGCGGGTGCTGCACCGCCAGCAGCTCGGCGCCACGGCCCAGGTCACGCTTGAGGGCGCACCGCGCGACGGCGAGGCCGCCGAGGCCCGGGCGGCCGGCGTCGAGATGGGCGTCCTCCCGCTGCAGGACCTCTTCGTCCGCCTCACCCAGCGGCCGGACGCCGGCCCGGACGAGGGAGCGGGACGATGACCGTCGCCACCTGGCCCGACCGGGACGCGTTCGCCGCCGACGCCCACCACCGCGCGGTCCGCCACGTCACGCGGACCTTCGCGGGCGGCACGCTCATCATCGGCTCCTGGTACTGGGGCGTCTTCCTGCTCATCACCGTGGCGGTGCCCCTGGTCGTCCACGCCTTCGGCGGGGTCATGGACGGCGGCGTCGCGACCGGGCTCGAGTTCTCCGCCCGCTGGTACGTCTTCAGCATGGGAGCCGTCCTCACCGTCATGACCGTGGTCACGCACCTCGCCGCGGGCGGCACGCGCCGGGCGCTGCGGAGCGGGACGCTGCGCGCGTCCGGCGTCGCGGGCGTCGCCAACGGCATCGCGTTCGTCGTGGTGCTGGTCGTGGAGCGGGCCGTGTTCGGGGCGGTCGGCTGGGGCTGGGAGCCGGTCGGCATCGGCCTCGCGTCGTTCGACGGCGGCTGGGCGGTCGTGACGGCCGTGTCGGAGGCGCTCGTCTCCGCGATCTATCTGCTGGGAGGCGTCGCCGTCGTGGCCGGGTACCAGTCGCACGGTCTGTGGCGGGGCACCTTGCTGGTCGTCCCCGCGCTGCTGCTGCTCTTCCTTGCCGACGTCACCTCCCGGACAGGGGCCGGCGAGGCGATCCTCGCGGGCGTGGCCGGCGACATCGGGACCACGGCGCCCGCAGTGGGCCTCGTCGCGGGCGCGGCAGTCCTGGCGCTGGCCGTCGGTGCGGTGCACCTGCAGCTGCGCGACCTTCGACTCAGGCCCACGAGGTGAATGCCATGACGACGTCCACGACGACCGCCGCTCCGGCGCGGCGCGCTCCGGCGCGGCGCGCACCGGCCGCGGCCGCGACCGCCGCCGCCCGGAACCGGTTCGTCCGCACCCTGACGGTGGGGGGCACCTGGTTCTGGGGCTGCTGGGCCGCGCTGGTCCTCGCCCTGCCGCTCGCCGTCGAGCGCTGGGGCGGCGAGGCCGACGGGCTCACCTACGACGCGGCGGGCGACCCCGCGCGCTGGGTCCCGTTCGCGATCGGCATCGTCCTGACCGCGGGCCTGCTCACGGTGCACCTCTCGGCCGGCGGCACCCGGCGGTCGTTCCTCGGCGGCGGCGCCCGGGCCGGCGCCCTCGTCGGGGTCGGGTTCGGGGTGCTGGTCGTCCTGCTCACCCTCGCCGAGGAGCGCCTCTACACGTCGCTCGACCGCCCGTGGCAGGGCTCGGCCACACCGCTCGGCCTCGACACCCCCGTGGGGGTCGGCGTCACGGTGGTGGGCGAGACGTTCGTCGTCGTGACGTACCTGCTCGTCGGGGTGGCGGTGGGCGCCGGGTACCGGCGGCTCGGGGCGTGGCGCGGCACGTTGCTCGTGGTGCCGCTGCTCGTTCCCTGCGCCCTCGTCGACCTGGTGACCCGGACCGGCATCTTCGGCATCCCGCTGCGCGGCGGCTACGACCACGTCGCCCTCGGCGCCGTCCTCACCGTCGTCGGCGGGGCCGCGGCGGCCGCGCTCGCTGCGGCCGTCGCGCACCGGATGCTGCGCGACGTCCCGCTGCGCCCCTGACCTCGTCCCTGGCCCCGCCCGTCCGCCCCGCCCTCGACCCGGGCGGTGTCCGGGTGCCGGAACCGCCGGCTCCCTACCCACCAGAACATCCGAAGCAGACCCACCGATCAGGAAGGAGGCCCGCCATGGCCGCTCCCATCGTGGAGGTGACGAACCTCCGCAAGACGTACGGACCGAAGGTCGCGGTGGACGACGTGTCGTTCGCCGTCCAGCCCGGCGAGATCTTCGGCATCCTCGGCCCCAACGGAGCCGGGAAGACCACGACCGTCGAGACGCTCGCCGGCCTGCGCACCGCCGACGGCGGCGCCGTGCGGGTGCGCGGCATCGACACGCAGCGCAACCCCGGCGCCGTCAGGGACATCCTGGGTGTCCAGCTCCAGGAGGCGACGCTGCACGACAAGATCACCGTGGGGGAGGCGCTGCGGCTGTTCGCCGGGTTCTACGAGCACCCCGCCGACCCGGACGAGCTCCTCGACCTGCTCGACCTCACCGAGCACGCCGACAAGCAGTTCGCGAAGCTCTCCGGCGGCCAGAAGCAGCGGCTGTCCATCGCGCTCGCGCTGGTCGGCAGCCCGGAGGTCGCCATCCTCGACGAGCTCACCACCGGGCTCGACCCGCAGGCGCGGCGCGCCACCTGGGAGCTCGTCGAGCGGGTGCGCGCCACCGGCGTGACGATCCTGCTGGTCACGCACTTCATGGAGGAGGCCGAGCGGCTCTGCGACCGGCTCGTCGTCATCGACGCCGGGCGCGTCGTCGCCGAGGGCACTCCCGCCGCGCTCATCGACGGCCTGGAGGGTGGCCGCAGCGTGGTCGTGAGGTTCGCGCCCCAGGACGTGGAGCGCGGGCGTCGTGAGCTCGCCGTCCTCGCCGACCGGGACGCCGAGGTCGAGGGCGTCGCGGCCGTCGACGGGTCCGACGTCGAGCTCGCGGTCACGGGCACCCGCCGGGTGCTGTTCTCGCTGGTCCCGGCGCTCGCCGCCGCCGACCTCGTGCCCGACGACGTCCGCACCGTCTCCCGGTCGCTCGAGGACGTGTTCCTTGCCGTCACCGGTCGCACCTACGACCCCGAGTCCCCGTCCACCCCCGTCACCGAAGGAGCCCGGTCATGACCACCGCCGTCGCCACCAGCCCCGCGCGGACGACCCGCCGCTGGCGCGGGTTCGGGCCGCTGTTGCGCATCGAGAGCCGCGTGTGGCTGCGCGACTTCGGGTCCGTGTTCTTCGGGATCCTCTTTCCGTCGATCATCCTGCTCGGCGTCGGGTTCGCCATCCCCGGGATGCGGGAGCCGATCACCGACGCCCCGCCGGACTCGATCTGGTACGGCGTGACGCCGATCGCGACCTACCTGCCCACGGTGCTCGCCATGGCGGTCGGCACGCTCGCCGTGATGTCGCTGCCCGTCACGTTCGCGACCTTCCGCGACAAGGGGGTGCTGCAGCGGCTGTCCACGACGCCGATGCGTCCGCAGAGCCTCATCGTCGTGCACCTGGTCATCAACGTCGTGACGACGCTCGTCGGGGTCGCTCTCGCCCTCGTCGTGGCGCAGCTCGCGTTCGGCGTCGTGCGCCCTACCCAGCTCGGGGTCGTCGTCCTCGCGTTCGCGCTGGGGATGCTGTCGATGTTCTCCCTCGGCATGCTCCTGTCCGCCGTGGTGAACAAGCCCTCGACCGCCAACGCGGTCGGGTCGCTGGTCTACTTCCCGCTGCTGTTCCTGTCGGGGCTGTGGACGCCCGGCCCGATCATGCCGGACGCCATCCGGCAGGTCGGCCAGTTCACCCCGATGGGCGCCGCGGCGCAGGCCATGGACACCGGCTGGTTCGGGGACGGGTTCCCGCTGCTGCAGTGCATCGTCATGGTGGCGTGGACCGTGGTGCTGCTGCCGCTCGCGGCGCGGCTGTTCCGCTGGACGTGACCGGCGCTGGTCGAGCCTGTCGAAACCCGGTCACCGGGTCTCGACAGGCTCGACCAGCGGTTCGGTATCGTGCCGGGTCATGCGCAGAGTTGCAGAGCTCGTGGGTCAGTGGTTCGCCGTGCTCGTCCTGCTCGGCGCGGTCGCCGGGCTCGCCGCCCCGGACACGTTCGCCCCGCTGGCGGCCCACGTGCCGCTGCTGCTCGGCATCATCATGTTCGGCATGGGGCTGACCCTGACGGGTCAGGACTTCGCGCTCGTCGCGAAGCGCCCCGTGGCCGTCGTCATCGGCGTGGTCGCCCAGTTCACGATCATGCCCCTGCTGGCGTGGGCGATCGGGCACCTGTTCGGGCTCGAGGGCGAGGCGATGATCGGCATGATCCTCGTCGGCTCCGCGCCGGGCGGCACGGCGTCGAACGTCATCGTCTACCTCGCCAAGGGCGACACCGCCCTGTCGGTCGCGCTCACGACGGTCTCGACGCTCCTGGCCCCGCTGCTCACCCCGGCCCTCGTGCTCTGGCTGGCGGGCACCGACCTGGACGTCACCTACGGCGACCTCGTGTCGTCGATCGCCCAGGTGGTGCTGTTCCCCGTGATCGCCGGGCTCCTGGTGCGCACGTTCGCGGGGCGGATCGTCGAGCGCTACCTGCTGCCGTACCTGCCGCTGGTGTCGGTGCTCGGGATCGTCGTGGTCGTGGCCGGGATCGTCGGGGCCAACGCCGACGCCGTCCGGAGCACGGGCCTGCTGGTCGCCCTCGCCGTCGTCGTGCACAACTGCGCCGGGCTGCTGCTCGGGTACGGCGCGGCCGCCGCCGTCCGGTTCGACGAGCCCGCCCGCCGGGCGGTGAGCGTCGAGGTGGGGATGCAGAACTCCGGCCTGGCGGCCAGCCTCGCCACGACGTACTTCAGCCCGGCGGCCGCGCTGCCCGCGGCGCTGTTCTCGGTGTGGCACAACGTCTCCGGGTCGATCCTGGCGTCGTACTGGGCGCGCCGTCCGGTGACGACCGACGACCGGCGTGCGGCGCAGGGGGCGTCTAGCCTGCACCCGTGAGGCCGTTCCTGTTCCTCGGGACCCGCGCGGAGGACGTCGCGGCCGACGGCGAGTACGCGGCGGTGCTGCGCTACTCCGGGCTGGCGCCGGCGTCCCTGCGGCGGGTGCGCCTGGAGCGCGAGCCCATGCCGCGCGTCGACCCGGACGAGCTGTCCGGCGTCATCGTCGGCGGCGGACCGTTCAACTCGAGCGACCCCGACGACGAGAAGTCGGCCGTGCAGCACCGCGTGGAGCGGGAGATGGCCGCCCTGCTCGACGACCTCGTGGAGCGCGACTTCCCGTTCCTCGGCGCCTGCTACGGCGTCGGCACGCTCGGCACCCACCAGGGCGGCGTCGTCGACCGCACGTACGCCGAGCCGGTCGGGCCGGCCGAGATCGAGCTGACCCCCGAGGGCCTCGCGGACCCGCTGCTCGCCGGCGTCTCCCCGCGCTTCACCGCCTACCTGGGGCACAAGGAGGCGGTGCGCGAGCTGCCGCCGTCGGCCACCCTGCTCGCCCGCTCCGCCGACGCCCCCGTGCAGATGTTCCGCGTGCGCCGGAACCTCTACGCCACCCAGTTCCACCCCGAGCTGGACCTGGCCGGCATCGAGCAGCGGGTGGAGGTCTACCGGACCTACGGGTACTTCCCGCCCGAGGAGGGGAGGCGCATCGTCGCGCGCTCCCGCGAGCACCGCGTCACCGAGCCGATGAAGATCCTGCAGAACTTCGTGTCCCGCTACGCCCGCTGACGCTGTTCGCTGGTTGAGCCTGTCGAAACCCGGTGTCGACAGGCTCAACCAGCGAGGGGTGGATCAGCCCTTCGTGCGCGGCGTGGTGACGTCCACCGTCATCACACCGTTCTTGCCGTTGACGGCCTTGACCTTGATCTTCGTGCCCGTGCCGCCGACGACGACCGAACCGCCGGGGTTCGTCTCGTCGTAGTAGGCGTTCGGGTCGGTGTCGTCGAAGACGTTCTCCGCCTTCTCCTTCCAGGTGCGCAGCGTCGTCATGCCCGCCTCGGTCTCCCGGTGCAGGGTGAACGCGTCGGACTTGCCGAGGCCGAACGTCGCGTCGAACGCCTGGATGCGGTTGCGGGCGACCGTGCCGTCCGACCACCGCAGGGCCTGCGCGTTCGCGTCGACCGGCAGGGCCTGCCCGCCGCCCGGGTGCTGCGACGTGTTGTTGTCGCCGTAGAAGCTGTTCGCGTACCAGACCAGCAGGCCGTCCTGGTAGGGGAAGTGCTCCACGGTGTTCGGCTTCGACGCGGTCCAGCCGAAGTTGTACGGCCCGGTCTTCAGGGTCCTGTCGTAGCCGGCGTACTGCCGGTTCTCGGCCACGTAGTAGTGCGAGTACTCCACCTCGTACGTGCCGTCCGCGCCGATGACGTGGAAGCCGTCGTTCGTCCAGCCCTCGAACCCGTCGGTGAAGTCCTCGGTCAGCGCGTCGCCCACGGCCACGTCGTCCACCATGAAGCCCGGGCGGTTGAGGCCGCCGTCGCTCTGGTAGCGGAACCGGAGCTGGGCGTCCTGGCCGGCGAGGTCGGCGAGGTCGGCGGTGAGGTCCACCCACTTCTTGCCGGAGTCCCCGGAGATTCCGCCCTTCGCGTCGGCGTCCGAGAGGTTGGTCGTCAGGGACGTCCAGCTGGACCCACCGTCGGTGGAGACGTCGACGAACGCGTGGTCGTAGCCCGCCTCGATGTCGTACTGGACCTTGGCGGTCAGCGCCGCCCCGTCGGGCACGGTGAACGACGGCGACGTGAGCGTGTAGTTCGCGTTGCTGCCGGTGCCGGAGTAGGCGAACTGCCCGTCGTGCGGGTCGACGCCGAGGTCGACGTCCTTGACCCCGTCGGGCAGGTTGACCACGACCGCCTGCGGCTTCGTCGTCGCGTGGTACGACGGGCCGAGCTTGACCGTGGCGCGCTCGCCCTGGTCGACCGTGGTGTAGTCGAGCCAGCCGAGGAACATCTTCTCGGTGGCGCCCATGTGGTTCGGCGTCGTGCCGATGGTGCCGTCGCCGTGGCCGAGCCACGAGCCGGCGCTCATGAGGTTCCAGAAGGCGGTGCCGTTCTCGCCGCCCTCCGTGTCGTAGTAGTCCGGCAGCCCGAGGTCGTGGCCGAACTCGTGCGCGAAGACGCCGAGCCCGCCGTTCTCCGGCTCCGTCGTGTAGTCGCGGATCCAGACGTCCGAGTCGCCGATCTTGATGCCGCCGACCTTCTCGTAGCCCGTCGGGCCGTCGGCGCCGAGCGGGTTGACCGCCCAGCGGTGCGACCAGATGGCCGACTCCGGGGCGCCGGCCTCCTCGCCCTCGCCCGCGTGGATCGCCTGGAAGTGGTCGATGTAGCCGTCGGGCTCGTCGAAGATGCCGTCGCCGTCCGCGTCGTAGCGGTCCCAGACGTCGAACGACTTCAGGTACTCGTCGATCTCCGCGGCCGTCTTGCCCTGCGCGACCTGATCGGCGTACCAGGCGTCGGCGGAGTCCTGCACGAACCGCGTCATGTCCTTGTTCGACTCGGTCTGCCCGTACGACGCCGAGTTGTAGGGGACGGTCACCCAGTCGGACACGTCGCCCTGCAGGTCGAAGCGCCCCGACGACATCTCGTCGTAGACGCCGGCGAACGACTCCCCGTTCTGGTCCTCCAGCCCGGTGAAGAACATCTCCTCGTAGTGCTCCTGGGAGAAGTCGGGCTCCCAGTAGGTGGAGTTGTCGCTGCGCGTGGGCTCGGGGATCTCGTTGCGGACCGGCCCGGCGGGCGCGTCGGGGAACCGTCCCTCAGGGTCGGCCTTGTCGCCGAACTGGACCAGGAACGTCAGCAGCTGCGCCGTCTGCTCGGTCTCGTACTCGACCCACTGGTTCTTGCCGACCTTCACCGACTTCGACGTGTGGGCGCCCTTGCCCAGCGTCTGCACGGTGGCGTCGCCCATGGCGACGCGGTCGACGGCTTCCTGCTTGAGCGCGGTGCGCTTCTCGGCCAGCGGGTCGGGCCGGTCGTCCTCCTTGACGTGCGCCGCGGGGTCGGACGGTGGGGCGTCGGCCGCGGGCGCCGAGGACGCCGACGCGGCGATGCCGGGGGCGAGGACGGCGGCGGTCAGCAGGGCTCCCGCTGCGCCGAACGCGCTCGTGGTGCGTGCTCTCACGGTTTTTCCTCCAGGGGTGTCGGAGCGACCCGGCCGTGGTGGGCCGGGCACCGTCGTGCCGGGGCGCGTCGGTGCGCCCGAGCAAACTGTGGCGGGGCACACATAACCACCTTCAGGTTTCACCCGCGCGACGAACAGGGCACGGTCGCCCACCGGGCGGGTCGTCCTCAGCCCGCGGCGTCGTACGCCTCGCGCGCCCAGGCGGCGATCTCGTCGTCGAGCTCGCCCGGGTCGTGCACCTCCACGTGGTGCGTCCACGTGCCCGACGTCGGGTGCACGACCTGCTTCACGCGCGGGGAGCTCACCTCGCGCTCGAGGACGAACGAGACGACGGCGGGCACGTCGACGTGGTCGCGCAGCCCCACCCACGGCGGCCACACGAACGCGAAGCCGCGGCGGCGGCGGAACGCGACCTGCGTCCTGGTGGTGCGCGTCTCGACGTCGTCGCCCGCGACCTCGGCGACGACGTCCGCGAACCTCCGGCAGATCGCCAGGCCCGCGGGGGAGTGCGCGAACAGCTCCTCGGGGGTGGACGGCGTGGCGGGGGTCGGCACGAGGTTCTCCTCTCGGACGGTCAGCGCACGAAGTGCGGTGCCCCCGAGCCGGTGGCCAGCCAGCCGAGGGCGTGGCCGACGCGCTCCGCGGACGAGGGGGCGAGGTCCGCGGGCACGTCGTCGGGGGCGAACCAGGCGACGTCGGTGGACTCGTCGTCGGCGACGTGCGCCCGGGCGGCGGACCCCGGGCTCGCGGGCCGGCACAGGAAGCACAGGTCGAGGTACTGGGAGCGGTCGCCGTTCGGGTACTCGACGGGCGGCGTGACCGTCACGGCGACCAGCGCGTCGACCACGACGTCGACCCCCGTCTCCTCGAGCACCTCGCGGGCCAGCCCGACGGCGGGGTCCTCGCCCGGCTCGAGGATGCCGGACACCACCGCCCACAGGCCGTTGTCGGAGCGCCGGCCGAGCAGCAGCCGGCCGTCGTCGTCGAGCACGACGGCGGACACGCCCGGCAGCCACAGCAGGTCGTGGCCGAGGTGGGAGCGCAGGGCGGCGACGAAGTCGGGCACGGGCATGCCGTCGAGACTACGGCGGTCCGGAGCCGGCCGTCAGGCGACGAGCGACTGGCCCCCGTCGACGAACACCTCGGTGCCCGTGACGTGGTCGGCCGCGTCGGACACGAGGTAGGCGATGGTCGCCGCCACCTGTGCCGCCACCCCCGGCTGCTCGCCCGTGAGCGGGATCTGCCCCTCGGGGAACTCCGCGGGCACGCCGAGGTCGTCGGTGCGGCGCTGCTCGGTGTTGTCGTCGATCTCGGTGTCGATGGCGCCCGGGCACACGGAGTTGACCCGCACGCCGCGCGGTCCGAGCTCGACGGCGGCCATCCGCGCGAAGGCGACCTGGCCGGCTTTGCTGGTCGCATAGGCCGAGGCTCCGGAGTTGCTGAACGTGCGGGTGCCGTTGATCGACGAGACCACGACCACCGCGCCGCCCTGCCGCACGAGCAGCGGCACCGCGAACCGCACCGTGTGGAACGTGCCGGTGAGGTTCGTGGCGATCGTGTCGGACCACTCCTGCGGCGCCAGCTCGTCGAGCGGGGCCCAGACGCCGTTGACGCCGGCGTTGGCGACGACGACGTCGAGCCGCCCGAGCTCCCGCTCGACCCGGCCGACCGCCTCGCGCACGGCACCGGCGTCCGCGACGTCCGCCGAGACGGGGAGCGCGGCGCCGCCGCCGCGGCGGATCTCGTCGGCGACGTCGTCGGCGCTCTCCTGGCTGTGCCCGAGCGGGACCACGGTGGCCCCCTCGCGGGCGAGCAGCGCCGCCGTGGCGCGCCCGATACCCGACCCCGCGCCCGTGACCAGCGCGACCTTGCCCTCCAGGCTCTGCATCGTCGTCCTCCTCCGTGCTCGACCGGCTCGACGCCTCGACGCTAGGGACGGCGCCGGATGCTCGCGCGCCGGATGTCGCGCCAGCGGACCGGATGCTGGACGGGGTGGACGTGAGCGGGAAGCCGACGTACCGTCGTCGCCGTGGACATCCGTTGGTATTGGCGCTTTACGCCGGCTCCGGTAGGGGCTCGGCGGGCTGACGCCTGACCGACACCACCTCCACCGGAGCCAGCACAGGGCCTGGGACGCATCGTGCGTCCGGGCCCTTCGTCGTCAGACGGGCCGCTCCGGTCGGGCACTTGACCACGGTTCGACGACGACGCCGAGCCTCCGCCCGACCGCCCCGCCGCCGACACTCCAGGAGCCCGCGATGAGCACCGCCACCAGCGCCACCACCGACCGCACCGCCCGCCCTGCGCCGTCCGAACCCGGCCGGCCGCATACTGACCTGATGGCAGAGACCTCCGACCTGCGGGTCCGCGCGCTCGACCCGCTGCCCGCGCCCGGCGTCATGCGGGCGGAGCTGCCGCTCGGCACCCCGCGCAGCGACCTCGTCACGACGTCCCGCCGCGAGGTGCGCGACGTCCTGCGCGGCGAGGACGACCGGCTGCTCGTCATCGTCGGCCCCTGCTCGGTGCACGACCCGGCGGCCGCGCTCGACTACGCCCGCCGGCTGGCGCCGGTGGCGCGGGAGCTGTCCGACGACCTGGTCGTCGTGATGCGCGTGTACTTCGAGAAGCCGCGCACCACGGTGGGCTGGAAGGGCCTCATCAACGACCCGCACCTGGACGGCTCGCACGACGTGCACCACGGTCTCCGCCTGGCGCGCGAGGTGCTGCTGGGCGTGCTCGACGCGGGTGTGCCCGCCGCGTGCGAGTTCCTGGAGCCCACCAGCCCGCAGTACATCGCCGACGCGGTGACGTGGGGCGCGATCGGGGCGCGCAACGCGGAGTCGCAGGTGCACCGGCAGCTCGCGTCGGGCCTGTCGATGCCGGTCGGCTTCAAGAACGCGACCGACGGCGACGTGCAGATCGCCGTCGACGGCTGCATCACGGCGGCGAGCGAGCACACCTTCTTCGGGGCGGACGCGCAGGGGCGGGCGGCCGCCGTCGAGACGACCGGCAACCCGGACTGCCACGTCATCCTGCGCGGCGGGCGGGGCGGCCCGAACTACTCCGCGAAGGACGTGACGGAAGCCCTGGCGGTGGCGCGCACGTCCGGCCTCGGCGGGGCCGTGGAGGCGGGCGTCGTCGTGGACGCGTCGCACGGCAACTCCGGCAAGGACCACGTGCGCCAGGCCGAGGTGGTGCGCGAGCTCGCCGCGCGCCTGGCCGACGGCGACCGCGACGTCACCGGGCTGATGATGGAGAGCTTCCTCGTCGCGGGCGCCCAGAAGCCCGGCCCGCTTGACGGGCTCGTCTACGGCCAGTCCGTCACCGACTCGTGCCTGGACTGGGACACCACGGCCGACCTGCTCGGCACGCTGGCCGCCGCCGTCCGCGCGCGGCGCGACGCCTGACGGCCGCTACCGTCACCGCGACCGTCCCTGTCGGTCAGGAATCACCCGCGGACTCCTACCGACAGGGACGCTCGTGGCGGGCCTGGTCCGTGGTGCCAGCCGGCCGGCCGCCGAAGCGAGCCGGCCGAGCCCTGCCGGGTGGGTGAAATCTCGGCCGGGGTGTTCGCCCGGGCGACCGGACCCGCTAGGTTCTCGTCGGACTTGTCCGGGATGGGCGGGTCGTGGCGGTCCGGCCCGGGGCGCCTGGTACGACGAACGGTGGACAACGTGGTTCGACGTCGGCTGCTTGCCGCGCTGGCCCTGGCGGGCCTGCTGGTGACCGGGGGGCTCTCGACGGCAGCAGCGTCGCCGCCCGCCGGCGACGTGCCGGTCGCCGGCTCGACGGTCGCGCAGGGCGATGCGGTGGTGCTCGAGTCCGGGCCCCGCGCACGGACGGCGCTGCGCAGCGGCGCCCCGGCGAGCACGGCGGGCTTCTCCTTCGACGGGGACCGGTTCGTCGGCCGGTGCACGGGCGAGGGCGGCAGGGGCTGCCCCGCCCGCGGCGTGCAGCGGGTGGCCTACGACTTCGGCGACGTCGGTGACCCGGCGGCTCTCGCCGACGGGGTGCTGGTGTCCGCGACCCTCTCGGTGCCCGTGGGCCGGGACCAGCGGTGCGGGGTCCGCGACGTACGGGTGCATGCCGTCCCGGAGGTCACCCGGCGGACGACCTGGGCCGGTTCCGCGTCGGCATGGCGCGACACGGGCGCGGGCCTTGCCGACGCCGGGTGCGGCGGTGACCGCCGCGTCGCGGTCGACGTCACCCGGGCCGTCGGCCAGGCCGTGCAGGCCGGGCGCCCGCTCGCCTTCGGTCTCGCCGCGGCGGACGAGGACTGCCGGAGGTGCGGACGCGCGGCCTTCGGCCCCGACGCCACCCTCACCGTCGAGCTGCGGGCGACGGACGTCGTCGTCGCCCTCGGGACCAGGAACCCGGAGACGCGCTGCATCGTGGGCGACGACCGCCCGGCGGTCCGTACGACGACCCCGACCCTGGCCGCCGAACTCTCCAACGAGCGGACGCCGTTCCCGACGTCGATGAGCGCGGTGTTCGCCGTCCGGGACCTCTCGACCGGGGACGAGCTGTGGCGCTCCGCCCCCACGTCCAGACTGGCGTCGGGGTCGACGCACACCGTGCGCGTGCCGGCGGGGGTGCTCGCAGAGGGCGGCACGTACGCCTGGTCCGCGCAGGCGGTGCGCCCGGGCGGCGGGCTCACCGCGCCGGTCGGCTGCGAGCTGACCGTCGACGTGACAGCGCCCGGCGAGGTCGTCGTCAGCCCCGTCGAGGGCTACCCGGCCGTCTATCTCGAGGACCAGGCCGCAGGCGGTGTCGGGGTGACGGGCGGGTTCCGGTTCACCGTGACCGGCTCGGACGACGTGGCGTACGTGCGCTACTCGTTCCTGGGTGGCGCCCTGACGGATCAGGCACGGCCCGGGGAGGTCGTGGAGCTCACGCCGCA
This sequence comes from Isoptericola sp. F-RaC21, assembly GCF_038593535.1. NCBI lineage: Bacteria > Bacillati > Actinomycetota > Actinomycetes > Micrococcales > Promicromonosporaceae > Isoptericola > Isoptericola sp. F-RaC21. The sequence goes on from NZ_JBCFYX010000003.1 coordinate 180,925, forward strand.
GTCGGCCGGGTCGACCGTCCTGCACGCCCAGGCCGTGGACGGCGCCGGGAACGTGGGCCCGGTCCGCACGTACCGGTTCGTCGTCGCGTACCCCGTGGCCCGCGGTGGCACGTGGTGGTTCGACGAGCTCTCGGGGACGACGGCGGCCAACACCCTCACGAGCGACCATGCGCTCACCCTGTCGGGCGACGACCTGTGGACGCCCGGCCCGTGGGGGATGCCGGACGACGGCGCCCTGGTCTTCGATGCGGAGACCGACGTCGCAGCCACGGACGGGACCGTCGTCGACCCGACGGGCAACGTCACGGTGGCGGCGTTCGTCCGGCCGGACGCCGACGGCGCCGCCGCGACCGTGGTCGCGCAGGGCGGGGAGGGGCGCACGGGCTTCGCGCTGGGCACGGTGGCGGACGACTCCTGCGCCTCGCAGACGGGCACGTGCTGGGCGTTCTCCGTGGGATCGGGCGACGGCACGACCGCCGCGACCGCGGTCTCCGACGTCGCTCCCGTGCCCGGGAGCTGGACCTTCCTGGTCGGGATGCGCAGCGCGGGGAGCGGCACCGTGGAGCTGTGGACGTGCCCGCTCGAGGGCTGGGGCGACATCGCCTGGACGGGCCTCGCGGCAGCGCCGCCCCTGACCAGCGCCCCCGCGGGGCACCTCACCGTCGGGGGAGGCACCTGGCGCGGTGCCGTGGACGGGGTCCGGGTCCTCGACTCGGTCCAGGACGTGTCCAAGCTCCGTCGGTGGTGCACGGGAGCGCGGTGAGGCACCGTTCGACCCGGCTCGTCGCCGGCGCGCTGACCCTGCTGGTCGCAGCCGGCGCCGGGTGGTGGGCGCTGTCGGCGACCGCCGAGGTGCAGCCGGGGTCGTTCGAGTCGGGGAGCACCGGCCACCCGGACGAGTGCGCCTTCCCCGACGACGACCTCTGGGCGCTCTTCGCCCGGGACGAGGAGGTCGTCGCCATGCTGACGGTCCGCAGCGACTCCCGGTGGCCGGTCGAGGTGACGAGCCTGCGGCCGGAGGCCTTCCGGTTCGACCGCCGCGTCGTCGGGCCCGAGGACGGGTTCACGTTCCACGATCCCTCCGACGGGCCGCCGCCCGAGGCGGAGACCGCGGCGCGGGTCGTCATCCCTCCGGGGAGCGAGGCCGCGTTGTGGATCCTCTCCCCTGTGGACGACGGGGTCCCCGTCGGGCCGGGCGCCCGCGTCGGCGTGAGCCAGGCGCCGGTGCAGGTCCGGTCGCTCGGGATCGCGCGGGACACGGCGATCGACTTCCGCAGGAGCCTCTGGATCAGCGGGGCCGACGGCGACTCCGCCGAGTTCCGCAGCCAGGTCGAGGGGCTCTGCGCGAGGTGACCTGGCCGGCGGTGCTCACGACCATCCCTCCGCCGCCTGGACCCACGGGCCGACGCGCACCTCGGCGCCGTCGAGCACGTCCAGCCCGGGGTACTCCGGTGTCAGGGAGACGGTGCCAGCGCCGGGAACGGGGACGACGTCGACGGTCGTGGTGACGTCGGGGTCGTTGGCCGTCGACATGGCCTGCCACTGCACCGTGGCCAGCGCCGTGTCGCCGGCGGGCACCACGACGCGGCCCGGCACGACGCCGGGTGCCGACGGCTCCACCGTGACGTCGTGCTGCGGCTCGCCGTCGGCGTTCCGGAACGCGAGCTCGGGCACGCCGTCCAGGGCGCACGGCCGCCCCGACACGTTCTCGGCCCGCACGGCCAGGTACCGGCTGCCGGCCGCGGCGTCCGGCGCGCCGAGCGTCAGACGCAGGTCCTTGCCGCCGCACGCGGGGGCGTCGTCGTCCTCCGGCCACGGGTCGGCGCCGACGGGCAGCGGCACCGTGTGCTCCTCTGGCGCGGGCGGCGCCGTCCCCGCGACCCAGCCGGCGACGCTCGACCCGTAGCCGGGCTCCCACAGGGTGTACGCGAGGGGCGCGCCGGCGGCGGTGCGCCGCGGGTCGTCCAGCCAGCGGGTCAGCGCGTCCGCCTCGGTCGACGTCGCCGGCCCGGTCAGATGGACGTCGAGGCCCAGGACGACGCCGTCGGCCACGACCACGCCGTCCGGGACCTGCGCGCTGACGGAGACCGACGCGACGCCCGGACGCGCGGCCGTCTCGGCGGCGAGCCGCGCGACTGCCGGGTCGGGCACCCGGCCGGACGTGTCGTACTGCAGGGCGCCGTCGGCCGTGCGCAGGGAGGCCGCGATCTCGTGGTCGGCCGCGGTCCGCGCGAGCCGGACGAGCGCGGCACCGTCCGGCGCGTCGGCGCTGGGACCGCTGACCCGCTCGGCGCCCGCCCGCCACAGCACGAAGGCGTCCGCGACCGCGGTCGCGTCGCCGTCCTCGCCTACCGACGCGGTCAGCGGGTACACCTCGACGCCGTGCACGGTCCGTGGCTCGCCGGCCCGGACCGTCGTGGTGCGGGACAGCGTGCGCACGCTGTCGACCCGCGCCGCCGCGACGGCGCGGTCCGCCCGTGACGCCGCGGCGCTCGCCGACTCGGGGGAGAGCCCGTCGTCGAGCACGACGTCGAACGTGGCCCGCGCGACGTCGCCGTCCTTCGCGTCGCGCAGGGTCACCTCGTAGCCGGAGACCTCCGCGGAGACGACGCCGGGGACGGCGGCGGCCTGGCGGGCGGCCGCGCGCAGCGCGTCGGGCACCGGGTCCCAGGGGCGCCAGGCGACGACGAGGGTCGCGAGCGCGGCGGCCACGATCAGGGCGCTCACCAGCACGGACGTGCGTCGTCGGGTCACGACGGGAGCGTGCCAGACCCCGGGGGCGGGTGAGCGGCGGACCTGGGCGTGCTCTGTGCAGATGCTGCGCGGTTCCGGATGAGAACCCCCTCATGGTCGCCTCATCCGTGACTCAGGCAACCTCCGCAGGGTTGCCAGGGTGCGACAGATATCAGCGGTCGACCCCGAGCTCCCGCCCCGGCGCCGGGTCGCGTTCTACTCCCACGACACGCAGGGCCTCGGCCACGTGCGGCGCACGTCGCTGCTGGCGCGCGCCGTGGTGGACGCCGACCCGGACACCGACGTCCTGCTCCTCTCCGGCGCGCGGGAGGCGACCAGCCTGCCGCTGCCGGAGCGCACGGAGGTCGTGACGCTGCCGCGCGTCGGCAAGGACCCGGACCGCGGTTACGGCCCGCGCACCTGGGGCGGCACGCTCGACGACGTCGTCCACGTCCGCGCGGGCGTGCTCGACGGCGCGCTCGCCGCGTTCCGGCCCGACGTGCTGGTGGTGGACAAGGTGCCGCTCGGCGTCGGCGGCGAGCTGCTGCCCGCGCTGCGGCGGCTGCGGGCCGAGGGCGGCACGGCGTGCGTGCTCGGCCTGCGCGACGTGCTCGACACGCCCGAGGTCGCCGTCCGCGAGTGGCGCGAGCAGCGCAGCACCTCCGTCATCGAGCAGTTCTTCGACGAGGTGTGGGTGTACGGCGACGCGCGGGTCTACGACCCGCTGACCGAGTACGCCCTGCCGGAGCACGTCGCCGCGAGGACGGTGTTTACCGGATACCTCGGTCGCGGTCGCGCGTCCACGACCTCCACCGGATACCTCGGTCGCGGTCGCGCCACGGCGCCGGCCCCCGCCGAGGCCGGCGTGCCCTACGCCCTCTGCCTGGTGGGCGGCGGGCAGGACGGCGCGGAGCTCGCCGAGGCGTTCGCCGCCGCGACGCTGCCCGCGGGCCACCGGGGGGTGCTCGTCACCGGGCCCTACCTGCCGGGGGCGACGCGCGACCGGCTGCACGCCGTCGCCGCCGGACGCGACGACCTCGAGGTGCACGCGTTCGTGCGCGACGTCGTCCCGCTCGTCGAGGGTGCGGCCGCCGTCGTGACCATGGGCGGCTACAACTCCGTGTGCGAGCTGCTGGCGTCCGGCCGGCCCGGCCTCGTCGTGCCGCGCACGCACCCCCGCGCCGAGCAGCTCGTGCGGGCCTGCCGGCTCGCCGACCTCGGGCTGCTCGACGTCCTCGTCGGCGCGATCACCCCCGAGCGCGTCGGCGCCTGGCTCGCCCGCACCGCCGCGGGCGACGCGCCTCGCCGCCCTGAGGTCGACGCCGACCTCGACGGGCTGTCGCGCGTGCCAGAGCTCGTCGACCGGCTCATGGACGGGCTCGTCGCCCGGTCCGCGACCGCCACCCCGCACCCGCAGGACCAGCAGGAGGAGGAGCACCGTGCCACGGCATGACATCACCGCCCTGACGACCGGCCCGACCCTCGGGACCACCGGGCCAGCCCCGCGGGTCGGCTACGTGACCAAGATGTACCCGCGCTTCTCGGAGACGTTCATCGTCAACGAGGTGCGCGGCCTGGAGCGCCGCGGCGTGGAGATCGAGATCTTCTCGCTGCGCGCCCCCGTCGACACCCGGTTCCACGCCGCGCTGGCCGACGTCGCCGCGCCGGTGCGGTTCGTGCCCCGCGCCGCCCGCGCGGCGGACGCCTGGTCGGCGCTCGCGCGGGCCCACGACCGCCTCGACCTGCGCGCCCTGCCCGCCGCCGTGCTCGCGGACCTGCTCGCCGCCGATCCGGAGGACGCCGTGCAGGCGCTGTGGGTGGCGACGGCCGCGCACGACGCCGGCCTGACCCACCTGCACGCGCACTTCGGCTCGGTCGCGACGACGGTCGCGCGGCTCGCGGCCGCCGTGCTCGGCATCGGGTACACGTTCACCGCGCACGCCAAGGACATCTTCCACGAGTCGGTGGACCCCGCCGACCTGCGGGTCAAGCTCGCCGACGCCCGCGCGGTCGTCACGGTGAGCGACCACAACCTGCGCCACCTGCGCGACACCTACGGGGCCGCCGCGGACGCCGTCGTGCGTGTGTACAACGGGCTCGACCTCGACGAGTACGCCCGCGCGACGGCGTCGCGGCGGCCCGGGCGCGTGTGCGCCGTCGGGCGCCTCGTGGAGAAGAAGGGCTTCGGCGACCTCCTCGACGCGCTGGCGCTCCTCGTCGCGGACGGCCGCGACGTGCACCTCGACCTCGTCGGGTCCGGACCGCAGGAGGCCGAGCTGCGCGACCGCACGACGGTGCTGGGACTGGACGGGCACGTCACCTTCCACGGCCCGCTCCCGCAGGACCGGGTGCGCGACGTCGTCGCGCGCGCCGCCGTCTTCGCCGCGCCGTGCGTGCTCGGCGCCGACGGCAACCGCGACGGCCTGCCCACCGTGCTGCTGGAGGCGATGGCCCTCGGCACGCCCGTCGTGTCGACGCCGGTCACCGGCATCCCCGAGGCGGTGCGCGACGGCGGGACGGGCCGGCTCGTGCCGCCCGGCGACGTCACCGCCCTCGCCGCCGCGATCGCCGGGCTGCTCGACGACGAGCGGGAGGCCGCCCGCCTCGCCGACGGCGCGCGCGCCCTGATCGAGGCGGAGTTCGACGTCGTGGGCACGTCCCGGCGCCTGCTGGACGTGCTGGAGACCGCGGCGGCCCCCGCCGCTGAGGGGAGGGCGGCATGAGGGTCGCGTACGTGAGCTCCGACCCGGGTGTCCCGGTGTTCGGCCGCAAGGGCTCGTCCGTGCACGTGCAGGCCGTGCTGCGCGAGCTGGTGCGCGGCGGCGCGGAGGTGCACGTCGTCACGACGCGCCCCGGCGGGGACACGCCCGCCGACCTGGCGGACGTCGTCGTGCACGAGGTCGCGGTAGCGCCCACCGGGTCGACGGCGGAGCGCGAGGTCGCGCTGCGAGAGGCCGACGCCCAGGTGGACGGCGTCCTTGCGGGGATCGCCGCCGGCGGGGGCCTCGACCTCCTGTACGAGCGCTACTCCCTCTGGGGCACTGCCGCGACGGCCTGGGCGAGCGACGCCGGGGTGCCCAGCGTGCTCGAGGTGAACGCACCGCTCGTGGTCGAGCAGCGCACCCACCGCGAGCTGGTCGACGAAGCCGGCGCCGAGCGCTGCGCCCGCGCGGCCATCGGCGCCGCCACCGCCGTCGTGGCCGTCAGCGGGCCCGTCGCGGCCTGGGCGGCCGACCGCGCGGGCGGGCACCCGGAGAAGGTGCACGTGCTGTCGAACGGCGTGGACACGGGGCGGATCGTTCCGGCGGCGGACCGGTGCGGGGGCCGGCGCGACCTGACGGACTCTTCGCGCGGACGCGTTCACGGGCGCCAGGGCGCCCTCCACTTCGGGAGGGATACGTCCGCGCGAAGAGTCCGTCAGGTCGCGCCGGCGTTCACCGTGCTGTTCGTCGGAACTCTGAAGCCTTGGCACGGGCTCGACGTGCTGGTCGACGCCTTCGCAGGGCTGCGTGCGCGCGTCCCCGGGGCCCGGCTGTTGCTGGTCGGCGACGGGCCCGGCCGCGGCGACGTCCTCGCCCTCGCGCACGAGCGCGGCGTCGAGGGCGCGGTGCGCGCCACCGGAGCGGTGCGGCCCGCCGACGTCGTCCGGCATCTGCACGACGCGGACGTCGCCGTCGCGCCCTATCCGCCGCTCGACGACTTCTACTTCTCGCCGCTCAAGGTGTACGAGTACCTCGCCGCCGGGCTGCCGGTCGTCGCGAGCGCGGTCGGGGAGCTGCCCGACACGTTGGAGCACGGCGACGCCGGGGTGCTCGTGCCGCCTGGCGACGCCGACGCGCTCGCCGACGCTCTCGTCGCCCTCGCGCACGACGCCGACCGTCGCGCCACGCTCGGCGCGCGGGCCCGGGAGGTCGCCGTGGAGCGGCACGACTGGTCCGTCGTCGTGCGCCGGGCCCTCGGGTTCGCGGGCGTCCCGTGGGCGGAGCCTGTCGACACCCCGGTGGCCGAACCTACGAACCGGGTTTCGACAGGCTCAACCAACGAGACCCGGGTTTCGACGGGCTCAACCAGCGAGGACCGGGTTTCGACAAGTTCAACCACCGGCGGTGGTCGTCATGGCTGACACCGCCGCCGCCGGCGTCGGCACCGCGAACCGGTACAAGCCGCGCACGATGCGGGAGGCGGGCCGCTCGTTCCGGCGGTTCTGGCCGCACCTGCGCCACCACGTGCGCCCGGAGCGCCGGTTGTTCGTGCTGGGCAGCCTGGCGATGCTCGCCGAGGTGGGGATGCGGCTGCTGGAGCCGTGGCCGCTGAAGTACGTGGTGGACGGCATCGTCGCCGCCACGGGCTCGACGGCGGCCGGGCCGGAACCCGCGAACCTGCCCGCGCTCATCCTGCTCGCGGCGGGGTCGCTGCTCGTGATCGTGCTGCTGCGGGCGGGTGCGGCGTACGCGTCCACGGTCTGCTTCTCCCTGGCGGGCAACCGGGTGCTCACGGGGGTGCGCGCCGACGTGTTCGCGCACCTGCAGCGGCTGTCGCTGCGCTTCCACGACGGGTCGACGACGGGCGACCTGGTCACCCGCCTCACCAGCGACGTCACCCGCCTCAAGGAGGTGTCGGTGACGGCGATGCTGCCGATGATCGGCAACGTCGTGACGCTCGTCGGCATGGTGGTCGTCGTCGCGGTGCTCGACCCGCTGCTGGCGCTGGTCATGGTGGTGGTGCTGCCGGTCTTCCTGCTCACCAGCGCCCGCCTGTCCCGCACCATCCGGAAGGTCTCGCGCGACCAGCGCAAGGCCGAGGGCCAGCTCGCGTCGCTCGCGACGGAGACGCTGGGCGCGGTGCAGGTCGTGCAGGCGTACGCGCTCGAGGACCGGATGGGCGGCCGCTTCGCGCGGTCGAACTCGTCGTCGCTGCGCGAGGGCGTCCGGGCCAAGCGGCTGTCGGCCGGGCTGGAGCGCTCCACCGACGTGCTCGTGGGCGTCGCGACCGCCGTCGTGCTGTTCGTCGGCGCGCAGCGGGTGCTCGACGGCGCGCTGACGCCCGGCGAGCTCACCGTGTTCCTCACCTACCTCAAGGCGGCCTTCAAGCCGATGCGCGACATCGCGAAGTACACCGGCCGCATCGCGCAGGCCGGGGCGTCGGGGGAGCGCGTCGTCGAGGTGCTCGAGTCCCGCCCCGAGGTGACCGACGCGAGCTGGGCGCGGCCGATCGGCCGGGCCCTGGGCGACGTGCGGTTCGAGGGCGTCTGGTTCTCCTACGTGCCCGGGCACCCCGTCCTGCGCGGGCTCGACCTGGCGGTGCGGCCGGGGGAGCGGGTCGCGGTCGTGGGCGCGTCCGGGGCCGGGAAGTCGAGCCTGGTCTCCCTGATCTCGCGCCTGCGCGACCCCGACGCGGGCGTGGTCCGGATCGACGGGCACGACCTGCGGAACCTCACGCTGGACAGCGTGCGGCGGTCCGTCGCCGTCGTGCTGCAGGAGAGCGTGCTGTTCCACGGCACCGTCCGCGAGAACATCACCGCCGCGGTGCCCGGCGCCACCGACGAGCAGGTCGAGCGCGCCGCCCGCGTGGCCGGGGCGCACGACTTCGTCCTCGCGCTGCCGGACGGCTACGACACGGTCGTGGGGGAGCGGGGCGGCACCCTCTCCGGCGGCCAGCGGCAGCGGATCGCCATCGCGCGCGCCGCGATGCTCGACGCGCCGGTCGTCGTGCTCGACGAGGCTCTCACCGGCCTGGACGAGCAGACCGAGCACGAGGTCGTCGACGCCCTCGGACGGCTCACCCGGGGGCGCACCACGTTCGTCATCACGCACGACCTGGACGCGGCCCGCGACTGCGAGCGCGTGGTGCGGCTCGACGGCGGCCGCGTCGTCGCATCCGGCCCGCCCGCCGCCGTCCTCGGCGACGGCCCCGACCTGCCGGCGACACCCGCGTCGCCGCTGACCCCGGAGGAGGTGGCGTCCCGTGGCGCCTGACCTGATGCTCGACCGCGCCCGCCCCCTGACCCTGCGGGACGTCGCCGCCGCCGACCCCGCGATTCCCGCCCTGGGCGACGTCCTCGACCTCGATCGCCTGGCCGCGCGCCTCGCAGCCGCCATGGGCGTGCCGGGACGGGTCACGCGGCCGTACCTGCGGTACAAGCCGGGCACGAGCGTCGTGCTGGCATGCCGGTGGGCCGCCGGGGACGCCGGCCCGCGCGACGTCCTCGTGCGTGCCTACGCCGGCCATGCCCGCACCAAGCTGGCCAAGGGCCTCGACCCGCGCCGCCCCGACGAGGTGCTGCTGCTTGACCCGGACGCCGCGCTGGTCGTCACCGACTGGTGCGCCGACCGGCAGCTCCCCGGGACGCGCGACGTCGCGGCGCTCGCGGCGGACGCCGTCGGGCGGCCGGCGGGGTGGCGGCTGCTGCGCCACAACCCCGAGCGTCGCGCGGTGCTGCACGCCGCCGGCCCGGGCGGCGAGGCGGTGGTGCGGCTGGTGCGGCCCGACGCCGTCGCGCGCGCCGCCCGGGGGTACGCGCTGCTGGGCGCGGCGGCAGCCGCCGCCGCGCTGCGGGCGCCGAGGCTGCGCGCCGTCGACGCCGACCGCGGCGTGCTCGTCACGGACTGGGTGCCCGGCGAGCCGCTCGACCGGCTCGACGACGCCGGCTCGCTCGACGACGCCGGCTCGCTCGACGACGCCGGCTCGCTCGACGACGCCGCGCTCCGCGAGGTCGGCGCCCTCGCCGCCGCGCTGCACGGCGCCCGGCCGGCCGGGACAGACCTGCCCCCGCGCCCGGACGGCGCCGTCCCGCTGCACGGCGACCTGTCCCTCGACCAGCTGGTGCGCACGCCGGCCGGCGAGCTGTGCCTCGTCGACGCGGATGCCGCCCGCTGGGGCCGGCCGGCCGAGGACCTCGGATCGTTCGCCGCCGCGCTCGTGCGGGCGCACGCCGACGCCGACGTCGCGGCGGAGCGGCTCGCCGCCGTCCTCGACGGCTACGCGGCGGGCGGTGGCACGGTCGGGGAGCCGGAGCTGCTCGCCGCCGTCGCCGAGCACCTGCGGCGTCGCGCCACCGAGCCGTTCCGGCGGCTGGAGGACGGCTGGGCGGCAACCTCCGCCGCGCTCCGCGCGCTCGCCGACGACCTCGAGGGCGGCCGCGGCGGCGCGCTGGGCGCCGTGATCACGGCCGGCCGACGCGGCGGGGCGCGCGCAGGGGACCGGTCCGGACGGTGGCAGGGGTGGCTCGCCCGGCCGGAACGTGCGGCGGCGGAGGCCGCCGGGCGCGCGCCCTGGATCCGCACGGCGCCGGTCGCCGAGGCGCTGGCCGACGCGCTCGCGGCGGAGGGCCACACCCTGCGCGCGGTGCTGCCGCGGTCGGCCGACCGCCTGCTCGTCGTCGGCACGGACCGTGGCGGCGCCGTGCTCGCCGGGCGTTGGGACGCCGGGCCGGCCGCCCCGCCCGCCCGCGGGGCAGGGGCGCGCACGGACGGGGACCCCGCGCACGCGCGCGGACCCGTGCCGGTCGCCGGCGGCGCCCTCGTGCTGCAGCCCGACGGCGCGGACCCGTGCCTGCCCGGCCTGGGCGCCCGCGTTCGCGGCGGCGCGTCCCTCGTCGCCCACCGTTCGGGCCGGCGCGGCGTGGTGCGCGACCCGTCCGGGACGTACACGAAGGTGACGCGCCCGGGCCACGAGCCCGCAGACGTCGCCGTGCCCCCGGCGGCGTTCGCCACCCCGGAGGTCGTGGACCGCGGCGACGGGTTCGTGACCACCGCTCCGCTGCCCGGGCGCACGCTGCACGAGCTGCTGCGCGACCCCACCACGCCGGACGCCGTGCTCGACGCCGCGGCACGGGCGGTCGGCCGCGGGCTGCGGAGGGTGCAGGGCGCGCCGTCGCCCGACGTCGCCGAGCACGACGCCGACGCCGAGGTCGCGGTCGTCGCCCGCTGGTGGCGGCTGGCCGCCGCCCACGGCGCGACGACGGCGGCGGACGCGGACGCCGTCGTCCGGCGGGTGCGTGTCGCGCTCGACGCCGCGCCGGCGGCGGATCCGGTGCTCACGCACCGCGACCTGCACGACAAGCAGCTGCTGGTCGACTCCGTCGGCGACCGCGTCCAGGTGGGCCTGCTCGACCTGGACCTCGCCGCCCTCGCGCACCCGGCGCTCGACCTGGCGAACCTGCTCGTGCACCTCGAGCTGCGCGCCCACCAGGGCGTCTGCCCGCCCGAGAGCGCTGCCCGCACCGCCCGTGCCGTCCTTCGCGGATACGACGCTGACGGCACCGCGGCCGACACCGCGGCCGACCCGGCCGCGCTGCGCGCGTGGGCCGTCGCCGCCCGGGCGCGCCTCGCCGCGGTGTACGCCTTCCGACCCGCGCCCGGCGACGTGCCCGGCGCGCTCCTGACCGACCTCGAGCGGCCCCTGCCGTCCGAGCCCGCCCTGCTCACCCTGGAGGACCGATGACGCACGCCACCACGACCACCGCCGCAGCCACCGTCCCCACCGACGTCTCGCCGGAGCCCACCCGCGTCACCGTGATCGGCACGGGCTACCTGGGCGCCACGCACGCCGCGTGCCTGGCCGAGCTGGGCTACGACGTGCTCGGCCTGGACACCGACCCGGCCAAGATCGCCGACCTGGCCGCGGGGCGGCTGCCGTTCTACGAGCCCGGGCTGGCGGAGCTCGTCGAGCGGCACACCGCCACCGGGCGGCTGCGGTTCACGACCGACCCCGCGGACGCGGCGGCGTTCGCCGACCTGCACTTCGTGTGCGTCGGGACGCCGCAGCGCCGCGACTCGATGGCGGCGGACACGAGCCACGTCGAGGCCGCCGTGGCCACGCTCGTGCCGCACCTGCGCGGCGACGCGCTGCTCGTCGGCAAGTCCACCGTGCCGGTCGGCACGGCCGCCGGCCTGCAGGCCCTCACGGACCGTCTCGCGCCCGCCGGCGTCGAGGTCGGCGTCGCGTGGAACCCGGAGTTCCTGCGCGAGGGACGTGCCGTCGAGGACACGCTGCGCCCCGACCGGATCGTCGTCGGCGTCACCGACCCGCGGCACGAGAAGGCGCTGCGCGAGCTGTACGCGCCGGTGGTCGACGCCGGGGTGCCCTTCCTCGTCACCGACCTGGCCACGTCCGAGCTGGTCAAGGTGGCCGCGAACGCGTTCCTCGCCACGAAGATCTCGTTCGCCAACGCGATCGCCGAGCTGTGCGACGCGGCGGGCGGCGACGTCGTCGCGCTGACCGACGCGATCGGGCACGACGCCCGCATCGGGCACCAGTTCCTGTCCGCGGGGCTCGGCTTCGGCGGCGGCTGCCTGCCCAAGGACATCCGCGCGCTGATGGCGCGGGCGGGCGAGCTCGGGGTCGACGAGGCCCTGACGTTCCTGCGCGAGGTCGACACCATCAACATGCGGCGCCGGTCGCGCACCGTCGCGCTGGCCGTCGACGAGTGCGGCGGCAGCGTGCTCGGGCGGCGCATCGCCGTCCTGGGCGCGGCGTTCAAGCCCGGGACCGACGACGTGCGCGACTCGCCCGCGCTCAACGTCGCCGCCCAGCTGCAGCTGCAGGGCGCGCACGTGCGCGTGCACGACCCGCGCGCCAACGCCACGGCGGCCCGCACCTTCCCCACCCTGGGCTACGCGGACACCGTCGAGGACGCCGTCACGGGCGCCGACCTGGTGCTGCACCTCACCGAGTGGGAGGAGTTCCGCGCCCTCGACCCGGCGGCCCTCGAGCCTGCACGCCGCGTCGTCGTCGACGGCCGCAACGCGCTCGATGCCGACCGCTGGGCCGCCGCCGGCTGGCGGGTGCGCGCCCTGGGCCGCCCCGCCGTCGGGCCGGCGACGGTCAGCCCGTGAACGCCTCCAGCTCGGCGCGGGGGACCTGCCGGCCCGAGCGGATGAGCTCCTCGACGTCGTCCATGCGGTCCCACACGTTGACGGCCATGCCGGCCTGCACCTCGCCGTCGCGCACCCAGAAGGCGATGAGCTCGCGGTCGTCGACCGAGCCGCTGATCACCACCTCGGTGTCGCCGGCACGCGGGTCGACGAACCCCTTGTACTCCATGCCGACGTCGTACTGGTCGCTGAAGAAGTAGGGGAGGACGTCGTAGGTGGCCTCGTCGCCGAGCATCGCACGGCCGGCGTGGGAACCCGTGTCCTGCGCCACCGCCCAGTGCTCCACGCGCAGCGGGCGGCCGTAGTGCGGGGAAGGGACGGAGGCGATGTCGCCGGCGGCGAAGACGTCGGGGGCGGAGGTGCGCAGCGTGCCGTCCACGGCGATCCCGCCGCCGAGGTCGCGCGAGCGCAGCTCGATCCCCGCGGCCGACGCGATGCCGACGTTGGGCGTCACGCCCACGCCCATCACCACGAGGTCGGCCTCGAGGTGCGTGCCGTCGGCCAGCTCGACGCCGTTCACCCGGCCCGACTCCCCGGTGAACGCGACGACGTCGCCGCGGTGGCGGACGACGCCGCGCTCGTCGTGCACCTTTCCGTACAGGGCGCCGAGCTCCGGGCCGAGCGGGGCCTGCAGGGGGTGCTCGGTCTGGCCGACGAGGCAGACGTCCAGGCCGAGCATCCGCGCGGACGCCGCCACCTCGGTGCCGATCCAGCCGTCGCCGACGACGACGATCTTGCCCTCGCCCTCGAGCGACGCGGGCAGCAGCCAGCCCGCGAGCAGGTCGGCGTCGTCGACCGTCCGCAGCGTGTGCACGCCGATGAGGCTGCGCCCCGGCACCTGGAGCGCACGCGGCGTGGAGCCGGTCGCGAGCAGCAGCGTCGAGTAGCCGAGCGTGGAACCGTCGGCGAACGTCACCTCGTGGTCGGCCGGCGCCAGGTCGACGACGGTGGTCAGGGTGCGCAGGTCGATGGCGTGGTCGTCCCACCACCCGGCCCGCAGCGGGTAGATGACGTCGGGCTCCGCCTGCCCGCGCAGGTAGTCCTTCGACAGCGGCGGGCGCTCGTAGGGCCGGTGCCCCTCGTTGGTGACGACGACGACGTCGACGTCGGGGTCCTGCTCGCGCACGGCCTCGACGGCCCGGGCGGCGGCCAGGCCTCCGCCGACGACGAGGACGGGTGCGGTGGACGACGCGGGCATGGTGACTCCTGACCGGCGGTGACGAGGGCTGCCGTGGCCGACGGTGCCACAGTTCCGGGATGCTGGCGACCCTCCGCCCGGACGCATCGGTGCCGTGTCAGCGCCGGGTGACGGCGTCGTCGATCGCGGGCCCCATCTGCGGCCACGCGAAGTCGAAGCCGGCGGCGGTCAGCCGCTCCGGGAGCACCCAGCGGCTCTTGAGCACCAGCTCGGACTCGTTGCGGAGCGCCCAGAGCGCGGGCTCGAGCAGCCAGCGCGGGGTGGGCACGCCCACCGGCATGCCGACGGCGCGGCGCAGCTCGGCCATGAGGGTGCGGTTGTCGCTGGGATACGGCGAGGACAGGTTGACCGGCCCGGCGAGCTCGTCGTGCGCCTCGACGAACCGGATCGCGGCGAGCACGTCGTCGACGTGGATCCAGGAGAACTTCTGCCGACCGCCCGAGCGGTGGACCGGCACCGGGCCACCCGTCGGCTCGTCGCCGATGCCCCGGTAGCGGCGGTGCGGGAACCACCAGCCGTCGAGCTGCGGCCCGCCCACCCCGAGCCGCGCGATCCGGGCCAGCAGGTCGGACGCCGGCCCGCCGAGCACGATCGCCATGCGCAGCGCGACCCGGCGGGTGCCCGGCAGGTCGCCGGCGAACAGCTCGCGCTCCCAGCTGCGGGCGACGTCCACCGAGAAGCCGGTGCCGAGCTCGCCGTCGGACTCGGTCTGCGGGCGGTCGGTCGCGTACCGGTAGATGGTGGCGGTGCTGGCGTTGAGCCACAGCCGTGGCGGCGCCGAGGCCGCGCCGATCGCCTCGCGCAGCGCGCGCGTGGTCTCGACGCGCGAGCGCAGGATCTCGTCGCGGTTCGCCTCGGTGTACCGGCAGCCGACGCTCTTGCCCGCGAGGTTCACCACCAGCTCGGCGCCGTCGACGGCGCCGGCCAGGGCGGCGGGGTCGCCCCAGCGCGCGTCGGGCCCCGAGCGCCCCACGCGGGCGACGTCGTACCCCCGCTCGGCCAGGTCGGCCACCAGCCGGTGCCCGATGAACCCGTTCCAGCCGGCGACCACCGCACGTGTGCGCATCGTCATCCCTTCCGTGCCTGCTTGAGGAGCGCCCGCGCGGCCGCCGGCCAGACCCGCGACCTCTGGTCGCGCGCGGCCAGGAGGAGGAGCGCGACCTGGTCGAGCACGCCGTCGACGTCGGGCTCGCCGTAGTGGGCCTGCATCGCGACGCCGTCGCCGATCGAGACGAGCACCTCGGCCATCGCGCGCGGTCGCACCCAGGCCTGGATGTAGCCGTCCGCCTGCATCTGGGCCATGAGCGTGGCGAGGTAGTCCACGAGCTCGGCGTGCAGGTCGCGCAGCGCGGCGGCCAGGGTCGGGTTGGACGACGACGCGGCCACCGCGCTCGCGTAGGCGGCCAGGTCGTCGCGGGCGACGGCGAACGCCCCGCCGATGGTGCGGAGCGCGGCGAACAGCCGCTCCGCCGGGTCGCCGTCGGTGTCGAGGGCCGCGCGGACGGGCGCGATCCGCTCGGTCACCAGCCCCGTCAGGGCCTGCGCGACCAGCTCGTCCTTGGACCCGAAGTGGTAGGTGATGGCCTGCAGGTTCACCCCGGCGGCGCGGGTGATCTCCCGGGAGGTCAGCCCGGCCGTCCCGTGGGCGCGCAGGGCGGCGACGGTGGCGTCGAGCAGGCGCCGGCGGGTGCCCTCGGCGCGGTCCTGGGTCACGGCGCCAGAGTACCTCGCCAGTCATACGTGTGTATGGTCAGGAGGGACGGTCGCCGACGACGGAACCGCGAGGTCACCATGAGCCGCACCGGGTGGTGGGGCACGAAGCGGGCGTGGCAGGTTGTCGCGCTCGGCCTGGTCGTGGCGGCCGCCGGCTACCTGCTCACGGCGCCGATCTACCAGCCGCAGTCCGAGTGCTCCGGGGGAGCGACGTACTCGTCGACGGGCGAGCTCGTCTCGGAGTGGGACACCTGCGAGCCGGCGACGTCGCTGCTCGCCGCCGGGGACATGCCGTACATCGCCGGGGTCGTCGCCCCGGTCCTGCTCGCCGTGCTGCCCCTGGCGGCCCGCGGCCGGGCATGGACCGTGCTGTCGGTGCTCTCGGCGACCTGTCTCGTCGTCTACGTCATGCTCGGCGGGTTGTCCGTCGGCCTGTTCTTCGTGCCCGGCGCGCTGTGCGCGGTGGTCGGCGCCGTGCTGCGTCGTCCGCAGGCGGCACCTCCGGCGTGAACCGCCGCCGTCGCGTACGGGGCCGTGCATGACGAAAGGTTTCCGGCCAGCGCCTTCGCTGGTCAGAGCGCCCTTCTGTTGGCCAGGGTGACAGGATCTGAACCTGCGACCTCTGCGCCCCGAACGGCTGCCGGGGCCAGGGGGCGGTCGCTGAGCTGCGAATCCCCGCACTGGATCGTGGCTGGGTGTCGGCCTACATCGACGGAGTGGTGAGCGACTTCGGAAGCGTCGTGGGCGCCGTCATGGGTCAAGGTCACGTCCACGACCACGCGCCGCACGATCCGCGGGCATCCGGTCCAGGCCACGCCCGACGCCTTCGCGATCCTCGTGACGACGTCCGAGCATGGGGTCACGGTCGAGGTGTGCAGTTCTGTGGGCTCGTTCGGCGACGGGGCGACGTTCAGGCGTCTCCGTGGTAGATCGCGATGGCGTGGGCACGGTCGCGCGCCCCGAGCTTGGCGTAGATGTCGTTGGTGTAGGACTTCACCGTGGCGACCGACAGGTAGAGGGTCGAGGCGATCTGCGTGTTGTTGCGCCCGGCCGCGACGTGCTCGAGCACTTCGGCCTCGCGTGGCGTCAGGTCCGGGAAGCGCTCGCGAGTCGTCCGTGTGGGGGCGAACTGCCGAGCAAGTCGTTCACCGACCTCGCGGGCGAACGTGACCTGACCGGCGGCGGCGGAGCGGATCGCCGCGGCGAGCTCGTCCCGCGTCGCATCCTTGGTCAGGTAGCCGCGTGCGCCGGCGGCCAGCGCACCGCTGATCGAGCTGTCGTCGGCATAGGTGGTCAGCACGAGCACTGCGCAGGACGGGAGCGCGGCGGTGATCATGGCGGTGGCGCGGGTCCCGCCGACACCTGGCATCCGCAGGTCCATCAGGACCACGTCGGGACGATGGCGGGTGGCCGACTCGACGGCTGCAGCACCGTCGGCGGCCTCGCCCACGACCTCGATGTCTGGCAGCAGGTCGAGCATCGTCACGAGGCCGTCGCGGATGATCGCCTGGTCGTCCGCGACCAGGATGCGGATCACTGGAGGACCTCGACGGTCACCGTGAAGGGGTCGCCCTCGGTGACCCGCACCGTGCCTCCCACGGACTCGACCCGTTCACGCAGCCCGCGCAAGCCGTGGCCGCCACCCCGGGAGGTCGGCGAGGCCGCGGTACGGGGCGTCGTGACGATCAGCCGGATCCCGTCGTCCTGGTCCAGCGTGACGGTCGTGGTGACGCCGGGGGCGTGCCGGCGTGCGTTCGTCAGGAGTTCGAGACACGCCATGCGCACCACCTCGACCACGTCGGGCTCGGCCGTGCTCGTCCCCTGGAGGTCGAGGATCGCGTCTCCACCGAGGTCGCGATGCCGGGCCACGAGATCGCGGACGACGACAGCGGCGTCAGAGCCCTGAACGCGGAGTGCTGCGACGGCCCGGCGCGCGTCACCGAGCCCGGTGGTCGCGAGCTCGCGTGCTCCACGTGCACGCTCGGCGGCTGCGTCGTGGCGGCCCGCGTCGAGCTCTGCCTCCAGCGCGCCGAGCTGGACCACGAGGCCGCCGAGGCTGTGCGCCAGGACGTCGTGCAGGTCGCGGGCGAGGCGTGCCCGCTCCTCGAGCGCGGCGACGCGGCCACGTTCCTGCTCGGCCACGACGAGCTGTTCGAGCGCTGCGCGACGCGCCGTCTCGGCCTGGACCGTCCGTCGGCGATTGAGGCTGGCCAGGCTCACCAGCGCCAGTGCCGCGACGGCCGCGACGGCGGTGACCAGGGGAGGGCGGCTCAGTACCGTCCCGAGGGCGAGCAGGACCGCGGATCCGAGGACCGCGCCGACGGAAGGAGCGCGCGGACGGTCGCCGTCGCTCACGACGACGGACACGCCGACGAGCGCGGGTGCGTAGCCCACGAGGTCGGTCCCGGCAGCCGCGGCCGAACCGCAGACGATCATGATCCCGAGCAGGACGTCCGCGGCAGCCGACCGGCGGACGGGGAGTGCCGCCCGCACGACCCACGCCACCAGCCCGATCAGCGCGACGGCGGCCGCGGCCGGCATGCGATCCGAGGCGAGCCGCCCGATCAGCCCGCCGCCGACCAGTACCGCGCCGACACCTGCCACACCCAGCCGCACTCCGCGGCCCGGCGGTGCGGTGGCGCGAGGTCGGGTCATGAAGTGATTGTCACAGGCACACGCTCCCGCTGTATGCGTTCGTACCTTGCGGTCAGCACGGCCAGACGTGCCGCTCGGTTCGCAGCCAGGACCACGAAGAACACTCCGGTCGCGGACGCCAGCCCGAGACCGGCACGATGGCTGGCCACCTCGATCCCCACGCGGACGACGATCAGGACCAGCCATATGACCAGGCCCCACGCTCCCGTGCGGGTCTCCGCGGTGATCGGCGCCCGCGGTGCACGGCCTCGTGCGGCCACCTGCTGCTGCGTCTCCGCGGTGACGGGACGGAACATGGCGATCGCACCCATCCCCACGCCTGCAGCGATCGAGACCACGAACTCGATCACGACCACGCCGATGTCGGCACCAGTGACGGTCAGATCTGATCTCACGAGCAGGTAGACGCCGACCGCCGCCAGGACGAGCACCATCCGCCACATCTGAGCGGGGTCGACCGGCTGCCAGGACGACTGCCGGTACATGATCCACACGATTGCGACGACGCCGATCAACGGAACAAGGAAGCTATGAAGGTTCACATTCATCAGCGTCGGCACGATCCGCCGGTGCTACCACCATCCATGGGTGGGGCCGGGGTGGGGATTCTGCCCGAAGGTCACCAGCGGCCGGCCAACGACGACGACGCGGTGGACGTGGCGCGACGTAGGCACTCACCTTGGCACTCAGCGACTGCGGGCAGCCCATCCGGGCAAGGCGAAAGGCCCCCTGGTCTCAGCGTTTCGGCTGGCCAGGGGGCCTTTCTGGTGGTCGGGGTGACAGGATTTGAACCTGCGACCTCTTCGTCCCGAACGAAGCGCGCTACCAAGCTGCGCCACACCCCGAAGGACTTGCCCCACGTACGGAGAACGTCGTTCTCCTGCGGAAGCCTGCCCAGAATAGCCGACGATCGGGCCTGGACGAAAACGAGGTCCGGCTACCGGGCGGTGAACGTGAGCAACGTCGCCTCGGGGCGGCACGCGAACCGCACCGGGGCGTACGGCGACGTGCCCGCTCCGGCCGACACGTGCAGCCACGCGGAGCCCGCGCCGCCCGTCTCGTCGGGCCGCGGACCGGGCCAGCCGTGCAGGCCGCTGGCGCGCCGGCGGTCGATGTCGCAGTTGGTCACGAGCGCGCCGATCCCGGGCAGGCGCAGCTGCCCGCCGTGGGTGTGACCGGCCAGGACCACGTCCGCGCCGTCCGCGTGCATCCGGTCCAGCACGCGCCGGTACGGGGCGTGCGTGACGCCGAGGTGCAGCACGGCGTCGCGGGTCTCGACAGGCTCGACCAGCGGCGGAGGGGCAGGGAAGTCGTCGCGATCGAGGTGCGGGTCGTCGACGCCCACCAGCGACAGGAGGCGGCCGCCGGCCTCGACCGTGTCGCGACGGTTGCTCAGGTCCCGCCAGCCGGCGGCGACCATCGCGCCGGCCAGCTCCTCGGACGGGAGCTCGGCCGGGCGCGTGTGCACCACCCGGGTGTCGCGCTTCAGGTACCGCGCCGGGTTCTTCGGCACGGGCGCGTAGTAGTCGTTCGACCCCATGACGAACGCGCCGGGCGCCGTCGTGAGCAGCGGCGTGAGCGCCTCCAGCAGCGGCCCGAGCGCGTCGCGGTGGGCCAGGTTGTCGCCCGTGTTCACCACGAGGTGTGGCTCGTACTCGGACAGTGACTGCACCCAGGCGATCTTGCGGTGCTGCGACGGCGTGAGGTGCAGGTCGGACACGTGCAGCACCCGCAGGTCGGGCTGCCCCGCGGGCAGCACCGGCACCGTGACCCGGCGCACCGTGAAGAGCTTGGTCTCCAGGTGGGCGTAGCCGAGGCCCGCCACGCCGGCGGCGAGGACGCCGCCGGCCACCTGCCAGCCGGGGGTCAGTTGTCGCCCCACGCGTCGCCGAGCGAGTCCCAGTCGCCGTTCTTGACGGCGTCCCAGGCAGCCTCCGCGTCGGCGCGGCCCTTGCCCTTGTCGTTCCCCTTGCCGTTGCCGCCGCGGTCGTTGCCCTCGTCGCTCTTGCCGCTGTCGCCGTCGTCCGAGGAATCGCCGGAGGAGCCCTCGTCGGCCGAGGAGTCGTCGCCGCTGTCGTCGGGCGTGGACTGGATGGCCCCGACGCCGACCAGCTTCGGGTCCGCGTTGCCGAAGTCCTTGACCGGCAGGTCGCTGACGGCCTGGTCCATGTACTGCTTCCACGTGGGTGCGGCGATCGTCGAGCCGTACAGGATGCGGTAGTACTGGCCGTTCACCACGTTGCCGCTGGTGTGGTCCTCGTTCGGCTTGTCCGCGTTGCCCACCCACACGGAGGTGGACAGGTTGGGCGTGAACCCGGTGAACCACGTCTGCGCGGACAGCTGGGAGGTACCGGTCTTGCCGGCCACCGGACGGCCGTCCGAGAGGCCGCCCAGCTCACGGGCGGTACCCGTGCCCGAGAAGACCTTCTCCATGGCGTACACCACGGTGTTGGCCACGTTCTCCGGGAGCGCGTCCTTGTTGCACTTGGCGTCCGGGACGTCGTAGTCCTTGCCGCCCGGGCCGGTGACGCTCGTGATGGCGATCGGCGAGCAGTAGGTGCCGCCCGAGGCGAGGGTCGCGTAGGCCGCGGCCTGGTAGAGCGGCGTCGACTCCTGGGTACCGATGATCATCGGGGCCTGGATGTCGATGTCCTTCTCCTTCGGGGCGGTCACGACCTTGCCGCCGTCCTGGACGGACCGGGTCGGGCGGAAGCCCATGTCCCAGGCGGTGCTGCGCAGGTCGCACAGGTTGAGCTGGAAGCCCATCGCCGCGTACGCGGTGTTGACGGACTCGTACGTCGCCTCGAGGGCGGAGATGTAGCCGACCTCGACGCCCTCGGAGTTGGCGGGCGCCCAGGGCTTCGCGGCCGCGAGGTTGCCGACGCAGGGGGTCTGGAAGTCCTGCGGCCAGCGGGCGGTCTTGGTCGCGTTCACGCGCTCGCTCAGCGTGTGGCCCTCCTTGAGCCACTCCGCCAGCACGAACGGCTTGAAGTTCGACCCCACCTGGAACCCGCCGGAGGCGCCGTGCGTCGGGTCCGCCGCGTAGTTCACGCGCGTGGTCCCCTTGCCGCCCTCGGACGGGGTGTAGGGGATGTTCTGCGCCATCGCGAGGATCTTGCCGGTGCCGGGCTCGACGGACGCGATCGCCGACTGCAGCCCGCTGGAGTCACCCGGGTTGACGGCGTCCTTGGCAGCCTGCGCGGCGGCCTTCTGCTTCTTCGGGTCCAGCGTGGTGTGGATCTCGAGGCCGCCGCGGTACAGCAGCTGCTGACGCTCGGACTTCGTCTCGCCGAACACCGGGTTGTTGACGATCTCCTTGGTGACGTAGTCGCAGAAGAACGCGGAGCTGCCGGCGGCGGCGCACCCGATCTCGGTCGGGTTGACGTCCAGCGTCTCCTTGATCGTCTTCGCCTTGGCCTCGTCGCGCTCCTCGGTGGAGATGTACCCGAGCTTCCACATGTTCTGCAGCACCAGGTCGCGACGCTCCTTCGCCTCCTTCGGGTTCACCGTGGGGTCGAAGCGGCTCGGCGACTTCGTGATGCCGGCGATCGTGGCGGCCTCGACGACGCTCAGGTCGGAGGCGTGCTTGTCGAAGTAGTAGCGGGCCGCGGCCTCGACGCCGTAGATGCTGCGCGAGCCGAACTGGGCGGCGTTGAGGTAGCCCTGCAGCACCTCGTCCTTGCTCATCGTCTTCTCGAGGGAGATGGCCATCTTCGCCTCGGTGAGCTTGCGGGAGATCGAGTCCTCGCTCGCCTGGATGACGGCGAACTGGTCGCCGTCCTGCAGGGCCTGGTCGATCAGCATGTTCTTCACGTACTGCTGCGTGAGCGTCGACGCACCCTGCGTGGCGTGCCCGGCCACGTTGTTCGCCAGCGCGCGCGTCATGCCCTGCACGTCGATGCCGCCGTGCTCGTAGAAGCGCTCGTCCTCGATGGAGATCACCGCGTGCTGCATGGTCTCCGAGATCTCGTCCAGCGGCACCACGATGCGGTTCTGCGCGTAGAACGTGGCGAGCAGCTTGCCGTCCGAGGCGTAGATGCGCGACTGCTGCGACATCGGCCGCGGCTCCAGCTCCGCCGGCACCTCGTCGTAGATCGCGACCGTGCTGTCCGCCGCGGCGTTGGCGCCCGCCACCATCGGGATGACCAGTCCGGCGGCGAGGACGCCGCCGACACCGGCCGCGAGGACGAACGCGAGCAGCAGCGCGACGAGCTGCGTCGCCGGCATCGTGCGCGTGATGCGGCGAGGGTCGGATTTGGCCATGCCCACCAGGGTAAGGGTTGGCCCTGTCGCGGCACGGCCAAGCCGGGCCCGGCGCTGTGCAGATCGTGTGGACCGGTCGTGGGAGCGACGGGACGACGGCGGTCGGGGCGGTCGCTGGTTACGATCGCGGCATGGCTACCACGTGGGAGTACGCGACCATCCCCCTGCTGATCCACAACACCAAGGCGATCCTCGACCAATGGGGGGCCGACGGGTGGGAGCTCGTCCAGGTCGTCCCCGGCCCCGACAGCACCAACCTGGTCGCCTACCTCAAGCGCCCCTCCGGCGGGCAGTGATGGGCGGCACGGACAACGGCGCGACGCCGGAGTCGCGGCTCGCCGAGCTCGGCATCGCCCTGCCAGACGTCGCCGCGCCCGTCGCGGCCTACGTCCCCGCCGTCCGCTCCGGTCAGTACGTCTACACGGCCGGCCAGCTGCCCTTCGTCGACGGCGCGCTGCCGGTGACCGGCAAGGTGGGGGAGGGGGACGGCCTCGTCGCCCCCGACACCGCCGCCGACCTGGCACGCACCTGCGCGCTCAACGCCCTCGCCGCCGTCCGTTCCCTCGTGGGCACGCTCGACGGCGCGCGGATCGTCAAGGTGACGGGCTTTGTCGCCTCCGACCCGTCGTTCACCGGCCAGCCCGGCGTGATCAACGGCGCGTCGACCGTGCTCGGCGACATCTTCGGCGACGCGGGCGTGCACGCGCGTTCTGCTGTCGGGGTCTCGGTGCTTCCGCTGGACTCGCCCGTCGAGGTGGAGCTGGTCGTCGAACTCTCCTGAGGTTCTGTCCGCTGCTCTTGGTTGCGGACGCGGGCGGGGACGAGGTCCTTCGCCAGGTCGCGTTCACGGGCCCCAGGGGGCCCTCCACTTCGGGACTTCTACGACCTGGCGAAGGACCTCGTCCCCACCCGCTCCTGCATCGTCTTGCGCGCCGTCTCCTCGTTCGCGCGCGATGGCGCTGGGCACGGAGCGTCGCGCGATGTGCGGCCCCAGCCGCCCCGGTTTCAGGTGGGGACGGGTGCGGCTCCCCGGTCGGGGTACGGCGCCGGCAGATCCCCCACCACGAGGGAGCGCGCCCTCTCCGTGACCGCACGACGGCACGAGCGGGCCCCGAGGCGCGCGTCGGCCGGCGAGGAAGCGGTGGTCGCGCCGTCGTCGAGCGTCAGGACCGCGAGCAGACAGCAGGGCAGGCGGGAGGGGCGTTCTTCGCGCGGTCGTAGAAGTCCCGAAGTGGAGGGCGCCCTGGCGCCCGTGAACGCGACCGCGCGAAGAACGCCTCTGCCGCCTGCGACAGCGAGAGGGTTTCGGCCCGGCCGTGGCCGGCCTGAGAGGTTTCGACAGGCTCAACCAGCGAGGGGTCAGCGAGCCCGGCGCTCCAGCCGGTCGATGTCGAGGAGGACGACCGCGCGCCCCTCGCGACGCACCCAACCGCGGGTCGCGAAGTCCGCCAGGGCCTTGTTGACCGTCTCGCGGGAGGCGCCGACGAGCTGGGCGAGCTCCTCCTGGGTGAGGTCGTGGGCCACGCGGATGCCGTCGTCGTTCGGCTCGCCGAAGCGGGCGGAGAGGTCCAGGAGGGCCTTGGCGACACGGCCGGGGACGTCGGAGAAGACGAGGTCGGCGAGGGTCTCGTTGGTGCGGCGCAGGCGGCGGGCCAGGGCGCCGAGCAGGGTCGTGGCGACGCTGGGGTGCGCGGCGATCCACTGCACGAGGGCCTGGTGGCGCAGCTCGTAGACGAGCGCGTCGGACACGGACGAGGCCGTCGCGGTGCGGGGGCCCGGGTCGAACAGGGACAGCTCGCCGAACATCTCGCCGGGGCCGAGGATCGACAGCAGGTTCTCGCGGCCGTCGCTCGACCGGCGGCCGAGCTTGATCTTGCCCTGCGCGATGACGTAGAGCCGGTCGCCGGGCTCGCCCTCGCGGAAGAGGACGTCCCCGCGGGTCAGCTCGACCGGGACCATGGACTCGAAGAGCGCCTTCGTCTCCTCGGATTCCATGTCCGCGAAGAGAGGGGCGGAGAGCACGACGGTGTCGTCCACAGGATTCCTCACGTGGTTCAGGGGCGGCCTTCCCGGGTGGGTCGGGTCGTCCAGTGGTTGTCAAGAGGGTGTGTTCCGGTTCTCAGTCTGCCTCACCGCACCAAATCGCGGCGCGACGAAGCGCCGAGGGGCGGTGTCGGCGGGCGTCGCTAGGCTCGCCACGTGCCGACGACGCCAGCCTCCGTGACCACTGCCGACGCGACGCCCACCGGGGAGTCGCGCGTCGCGCTGGTGCGTCGCGCGCGCCGCATCGACCGCGAGCTGGCGGTGACGTACCCGGACGCCCGCGCGGAGCTGGACTTCACGACGCCGCTGGAGCTGCTGGTGGCGACGGTGCTGTCGGCGCAGACCACGGACGTGCGGGTCAACGCCACGACGCCGGCGATCTTCGCCCGGTACCCGGACGCCGCCGCGTACGCGGGTGCGGACCCGGCCGAGATGGAGGAGCTGTTCAAGCCGCTGGGCTTCTTCCGCGCCAAGACGCGCTCGATCATCGGGCTGGGGCAGGCGCTCGTCGAGCGGTTCGACGGCGAGGTCCCGCACCGCCTCGAGGACCTGGTGACGCTGCCGGGCGTCGGGCGCAAGACGGCGAACGTCGTGCTGGGCAACGCGTTCGGCGTTCCCGGCATCACGGTGGACACGCACTTCGGCCGGTTGGCGCGGCGCTTCGGCTGGACCGACCAGGAGGACCCGGTCAAGGTCGAGCACGAGGTCGGCGCCCTGTTCCCGAAGAAGGACTGGACGATGCTCAGCCACCACCTGGTGTGGCACGGGCGGCGCCGGTGCCACGCGCGGCGGCCGGCGTGCGGGGCGTGCCCGGTGGCGCGCTGGTGCCCGTCGTTCGGGATCGGGGAGACGGACCCGGTGGCGGCGGCGAAGCTGGTCAAGCCCGGCCCCGTTCGGTGATCGAGCCTGTCGACATCCGCGAGCCGGGTTTCGACAGGCTCAACCAGCGGTGGTGGGGTTCGACAGGCTCAACCAGCGACCTCGGTGATTGAGCCTGTCGAGATCCACGAACTGGGTTTCGACAAGCTCAACCGACGACCGGGCGCGCGACGGCGTGCTCCAGCCAGTCGACGAGCAGCTTGCCGACCTCGTCGGGGGCCTCCTCGGGCAGGAAGTGCCCGGCGCCGTCGACGGTCTCGTAGCGGAAGTCGCGGGCGAGCGCCGCGCCGTCGACGGGGGCGGCCCGGGGGTCCAGGAAGCCGTCGAGCTCGCCGTGCACCTGGAGCACCGGGACGTCGACCGGCTGGCGCAGCGCGGCGAGGTAGCGGCGCCCGTCGGGCCGCGGCGTCGAGCGGACCATCCAACGCAGCGACTCCATGACGGTGTGCGCCGCGAACGGGATCCGCATCACGGTGCGGTACAGCTCGAACGCGTCCGTGCCCAGGGGGCGTGCGGCGCCGTCGCGCAGCACGCGCGCCACCTGGTCGCCGTCGACGAGGCGCCGCTCGGGCAGCGTGGGCAGCTGGTAGGCCGCGAGCAGGCGGCGGGCCAGCGGGGTCAGCAGCCGGCGGCCCGACACGTGCAGGCGGCCGGGGTGCGGGGCCGAGACGGCGGCCACGGCGGTGGTCACGGCGGGCTGGAGCCGGGCCATCGCCCACGCGGTCACGCCGCCGGTGCCGTGCCCGACGACGACCGCCCGGTCGTGGCCGAGCGAACGGATCACGCCGGCCACGTCCTGGGTGCCGGTCGGCACGTCGTAGCCGGACGGCGGCTTGTCCGAGGCGCCGACGCCGCGCAGGTCCATCGCGGCCACCCGGTACCCGGCGTCCGCGAGCTGCGCCATCTGGTGCCGCCACGCCCACCAGAACTGCGGGAAGCCGTGCAGCAGCACGACGAGCGGGCTGCGCCCGCCGTTGGCCCGGTCGGGCCCGGCGAGCGCCACGTGGAAGCGGGCGCCGTTCGCGGGCACGAGCTCGTGCCGCCAGGGTCCGTCGACCAGGGCGCTGGAGAAGTCGCTGGAGTCCGACATCGCGGTCACCGGTCGAACCTACCCGTTGCGGCCGGCCGTGGCCCGTGCGGGGCGCGGCGTCAGCGGGTGGTTCAGCGGGCGGAAGCGGCCCGCCCGGCCGTGCCCGAGCCGTCCGACGCCGCAGCGCCGCCTGTGCCTTCGGCGTCCTCGCCCTCGGTCGGCCGCGGCTCCTTGGGCGGGTCGAACCGGTAGCCGACGTTGCGCACCGTGCCGATGAGCTGCTCGTGCTCGGGGCCGAGCTTCGCGCGCAGGCGCCGCACGTGGACGTCCACCGTGCGGGTGCCGCCGTAGTAGTCGTAGCCCCAGACCTCCTGCAGCAGCTGCGCGCGGGTGAAGACGCGGCCGGGGTGCTGCACCAGGTACTTGAGGAGCTCGAACTCCTTGTAGGTGAGGTCGATGGGCCGTCCGCGCAGGCGGGCGGTGTACCCGCCGGCGTCGATGGCGAGGTCCCCCGCGGCGATCTCCTGCGGACCGTCGTCGACGGGGCCGCGCGCGGACCGCTCCACGACGAGCCGCAGCCGCGCCTCCACCTCGGCGGGCGACGCGTTCTCGAGCAGCAGGTCGTCGGCGCCCCACTCGTGCGTGACGACGGTGAGCCCGCCCTCGGTGAGCACGAGCACGAGCGGCACGGTGAGGCCCGTGGCGTGCAGGAGCCGGCACGTGGTGCGGGCGGCGACGAGGTCCCGGCGCGCGTCGAGCAGCACCACGTCGGAGTCGGGGGCGTCCACCAGGGCCGACGGCTCCATGGGCAGCACCCGGATCCGGTGGTTCAGCAGGCCCAGCGCGGGCAGCACCTCGACCGACCCGCCGGAGGCGGGCGTGAGGATCAACAGCTCGGCCACCGGCACCTCCTCCCGGTCGTCGGACGGTCCGTTCGACAGCGTCCGACAGGTGCGTCCGCCAACGTACCGCGGTGCGGTGTCGATCACACCGCACCCGTCCCGGCCGTGCGACCGGTTCCCGCAGTCTGCCCCGAACCGTGTTGCGGGCGCGTTTCCGATCGACGACCGGACTGTGACGGGGACCGCCCGGAGGTGTCCGTGAGGTGGTCGGCGACCGCGGGCGGGGCCGCGCGGTCTGCGACACTCGTCGTCGTGACCGTGACCACCCGTGCCGTCTGGACGGCCGTCCTCTCCGCCGTCGTGGCGGCCGCCGCGGCCCTCGACGACTACGGGATCCTGCCCCTGACCGCGGTCGCGGGCGCACTCGTGGTGCTCCTCGCGATCGGGTGGGCGCCGCTGCTGCGGCTCCCGGCGCAGGGCGGGACGACGGTCGTCGTGGCGCTCGCCGGGCTGGGCGCGGTCGCCGTCGCGTGGGCCACCCAGGGCGAGCCGGTGCTGCGCAACGTGCCCCTGGTGCTCGCGATGGCGCTGGTGCTCGCGTTCGTCGCGGAGATGTTGCGCCGCGGCGGGCGGCCCCGGCTCGTGGAGTCCGTGAGCGGCACGGTGACCGGGGCCGTCGTCGCGGTGTGCGCCTCCGGCTGGGTGGCCGCCGGGCGGTCCGAGGCGGGCGCGTCGCTCGTGGTCGTCAGCGCGCTGGGCCTCGCGGTCGCCGCGGCGGTGTCGGCGACGCCGGTCGCGCGTGGCTGGGCGGGCTCGCTCGTGGGGGTGGTGCTGGGCGCCGCGGCCGCGGGCGGCGCGGCGACGCTGCTGCCGTCGATCGACCCGGTGAGCGGGCTGGTCGCGGGCGCCGTGACGGGCCTGGTGGTGGCGGTGCTGCGGCTGCTGTTCGAGCGTCAGCCCGCGCTGACCGGCCGCCGGGCGGTGCTCGCCGCCGTCACGGCACCGGTCGCCGTCGGCGGCATCCTGGTGTTCGTCGTCGGCCGCCTGGTGCTGGCGTAGCCGAGCCGGTAGCAGACCTGAGGGCCCGGCTCAGATCGCGGGCGCCGGCTCCGGCGGGGCCTGGCGGATGGCCTCGCCCGCGAGCTCGATGCGCACCGTCTTGGCGACGAGCACGCCGCCCGCCTCGAGCGCGACGTTCCAGGTGAGCCCGTACTTCTCCCGCTCGAAGTCCGCCGTGGCGTTGAAGCCGAAGATGTCGTTGCCGAAGGGGTCGCGCCGCGCGCCGCCGAACTCGGCGTTCAGCGCGATCGGGTGCGTGACGCCGCGGATCGTGAGGTTGCCGTGCAGCACGAACTTCGCGGACGTGCGCATGGCCTGCTGCGGGGCGGGCGCGCGGCCGGGCGTGCGGCCCTTCAGCCGCGCCCAGGAGAACATCGGGTCCTCCTGGGTGGTGCGCCACTCGATCCCGGTGCTGCGGAACTCGATCGTCGGGTAGTTCTCGACGTCGAGGAAGTCGGGGCTGCGCAGGTGGGTGTCGCGGTCCGGGTTGTGCGTCGTGATGGTCGCGGTCTCCAGCGTGGCCGACACGGATGACTGCAGCGGGTCCTCGGCGACGTGCAGCGTCGCGGTGCCGACCGGGAACTCCCCGCGCACCGGGCTGACCATCATGTGCATCGCGAGGAAGCCCAGACGCTTGTGCGCCTCGTCGAGGAGGTACGTCCCCGCCGCCGGGATGACGAGGTCGTTCCAGGTCCGGGTGGGCGAGGTCATGGGGCGTTCTCCGGGATCAGGACGTCGGTGTGTGGTCGCGCGCCGGTGGCGCGGGCTGCGGGGAGATGCTCCGTGGCGGGACGACGGATGCTTCAACGTTCAATCTACGGCACGGGAGGCGCCCGGCGGGAGTGCGTCCGCGCGCCGGGTGGTGTGCCTCACAGGAGGGGGCGCGGCGGCGGTGGTGGCGTCAGTAGACGAGCGCCTGGGCGCCCGGCCGCAGCACCTCCTCGGCGAAGACGGCGGCCCCGGCGATCCGCACGCCCGGCAGGACGTCGTCGGGCCCGAGGCCGCGACGGGCGGCGCACTGCGTGCAGAGCGTGACCGTGCCGGCCGCGAGGACGGCGTCGAGCAGGTCGGTGGCCGGCGCCGCGTGCTCGAGGTCCAGCTCCGCGACGCGGCCGGGGACGGCGAACCACGCCCCCTCCCCGGTGAGCCACAGGCTCACCTCGGCGCCGGCGGCGACGGCGGCCGCCGCGACGGTGAGGGCCTGGTTGGCGGCCTCCGCCCGGTCCGTCCCGGACGTGGTCTTGATCACGAGCGAGCGCGCGGGCGCCGCAGCGGTGGAGGTGCTCATGGGCGGCGACACTACTCACGCACGCCCTCGCGCGCGGCGTGCGACCGCTCACACTGACCGGCCCGGTGCGGCTGGGTAGGATCGCGGCATGTCGATCAACGCTCTCGAGGCAGTGTTCACCGGTCTGCTCGTCGTCGTGACGGTCACGATCCTCTGGTTCGCCGGGTACGTCGTCTACAAGCTGTTCCAGGGCCAGCGCTGATGCCCTTCGCCTTCCCCGAGGGCCTCGCGCCCGAGGTCTACCCGCTCGCGTGGCTCGTGGGCCGCTGGCGGGGCGAGGGCGTGATC
The DNA here is from genome assembly GCF_038593535.1 of Isoptericola sp. F-RaC21. Lineage (NCBI taxonomy): Bacteria > Bacillati > Actinomycetota > Actinomycetes > Micrococcales > Promicromonosporaceae > Isoptericola > Isoptericola sp. F-RaC21. The sequence goes on from NZ_JBCFYX010000003.1 coordinate 210,791, forward strand.
GAGTACACCGGCATCGACGAGACGCCGTTCGTGCACGACCTCGTCTTCGACCACGACGGCGGGCCGTACCTGCGCTTCGAGTCCACGCTGCGCGTGCGCTCCGCGGCCGCCGCCGACGGCGAGGGCGCCGACACGGGCGACGACGAGCCCGACACCGTGTGGTCGACGGAGACCGGCTACTGGCGCGTGTCGAGCGACCGCCCCGAGGGACTGGAGGACGACCGGCACGCGCTCGAGGTGCTCGTCACCGACGCGTCGGGCCGGCTCTCCCTGTTCCTCGGCGTCGCGGGCAACGGGCGCATCGACCTGGCCACCGACTTCGTGGCCCGCACCTCGACCGCCGCCGAGGTCACGGCCGCGAAGCGCCTGTACGGCCTGGTGGAGGGTCGCCTGATGTGGGTCGAGGAGCTCGCCGCGTTCGGGCACCCGCTCGGCTCGTACGCCTCCGCGCAGCTGGACCGGGTCGAGGTCGCCTGATGGCCGACTCCCCGCTCCTGGCCCGACAGGGCGCCGTGGCCGCCACGGGCGCCGACGCCGGCGTGGCCTGGCACTACGGCGACCCGGTGGCCGAGCAGCGCGCGCTGGTGCGCGGCGGCGCCGTCGTCGACCAGTCGCACCTGGGCATCGTGCGCGTCGCCGGCCCCGACCGGCTGTCCTGGCTGCACTCGATCACCTCGCAGGACGTGCAGGCGCTGCCGCCGCGCACCTCCACCGAGCTGCTGGTGCTGTCCCCGCAGGGCCATGTCGAGCACGCCGCCGGCGTCGTCGACGACGGAGAGGCCACCTGGCTGGTGACCGAGGGTGATCACGCCGCGCCGCTCGCCGCCTGGCTCGAGCGCATGAAGTTCATGATGCGGGTCGAGATCGACGACCTCTCCGCCGAGTACGCCGCGATCGGGGAGCCCGTCGCGGCCGAGGGTGCCGAGGGCGAGCCGGTGACCTGGTGGGACACGTGGCCGCGCGTCGCGGCCGGCGGCACCCGGTACGGGCCGCCCGAGACGGAGCACCCCGGCCTCGACCGCCCCTGGCGGCTGGTCCTGGTGCCGCGCGCCGACCTGGAGTCCGCGGTCGCCGAGCGCGAGGCCGCCGGGTGGCGGCTCGCCGGCACGTGGGCCACGGAGGCGCTGCGCGTCGAGGCGTGGCGCCCGCGGCTGGCGCACGAGGTCGACCACCGCAGCGTGCCGCACGAGCTCGACTGGCTGCGCACCTCCGTGCACCTGCACAAGGGCTGCTACCGCGGCCAGGAGACCGTCGCGCGGGTGCACAACCTGGGCCGCCCGCCCCGGCGCCTGGTGCTGCTGCACCTCGACGGGTCCCAGCACGTGGTCCCCGAGGCCGGCGCCCAGGTGTTCGTCGGCGGGGCCGACGGGCGCGCGGTCGGCACCGTGACCACGGTGGCGCGGCACCACGAGCTCGGGCCGGTCGCCCTCGCGGTGATCAAGCGCTCCGCGCCCGAGGACGCCGAGCTGACCGTCGTCGGCGACGTCGGCGGGCAGGAGCTGCAGGTCGCGGCGGCGCAGGAGGTCGTGGTGCCGGGCGACGGCGTCTCGGCCGACCGGCCCGAGGCGCACGGGCCGCTGGCCCGCGGCCTCACGCCGCGCGGACCGGACGCCCCGCAGAGCCTGCTCTGAGGCGCGCGGTGCGGCGACGGGCGACGGAGACGGCGTGAGCGGCGGGGGCGCGGGGCGCGGCGACGCGGCGGTGTCCCGCCGCGCCGGCGCGGCGGCCCGCGCCGCCCTGCGCACCCTGCCCGGCCGCATCCGGGTGCGGCAGGGGATCTCGCGGGTGCGGGTCTCCTTCTGGCCCGTGGTGCAGGCGTCGCTCGCCGCCGGCGTCGCCTACGGCATCGCGACCTTCGTCCTCGGGCACTCCCAGCCGTTCTTCGCCGCCGTGGCCGCCTGGGTCTGCCTCGGCTTCAGCTTCGACCGCGAGCTGCGCAAGGTGGCCGAGGTGGCCGTCGGCGTGGCCCTCGGCGTGGCGCTGGGCGACCTCATGGTGCACGTCATCGGCTCGGGGTGGTGGCAGATCGCCCTGGTGATGGCGATCTCGGCCACGCTCGCCCGGTTCCTCGACCGGGGCCCGCTCGTGACCATCCAGGCCGGCGTGCAGGCCGGCGTCGTCGTGGGCCTGCCGGCCTCCGTCGCGACGAACGGTGCCGTGGGCCGCTGGACGGACGCGCTGGTGGGCGGCGGCGTGGCGCTGCTCGTCGCGCTGATCACCCCTGGCGACCCGCGGCGGCGCATCCGTTCCCTCGCCCAGGAGGCGACGCGCGAGCTGGCGCTCACCCTGGAGTCGGTCGCGCGCGGCCTGCGAGACGGGGACGCGGACGAGCTGGCCGCGGCCCTGGTGCGCGGGCGCGCCGCCGAGAAGGTGCTCGAGGACTGGCACGACGTGGCGACCAAGTCGGACGAGATCGCGCGGGTCAGCGTCAACCGGGTGCACCGCGCCGAGATCACGCGGCTCGCCGCCCAGGCGGTCCTCGTCGACCGGGCCATGCGCAGCGTGCGCGTGCTCGCCCGGCGCGTCCCGGCGACCCTCCGCTCCCTCGGCATGCTCGAGGAGGACGACACGGACCACCGGGTGGCCGCCGTGCCGCTCTCGGGCGGGATGCCCGCGCCCCCGACGGTCGACCCGGAGGTCGACCCGGTGGCCGATCTCGTCGTCCGGTACGCGCACGGGGTGCGCCTGCTCGCGTCGGCGCTGGGGTCGGGGACCGGGCTGGCGCAGGCGCGCGACGCGCTCGCCGAGGTCGCCCACGACGTCGACCCGCGCTCGCTCGGGGAGGGGCACTGGCAGGTGCAGTCGTTGGTGCTCCTGCTGCGCTCCCCGGTCGTCGACACGCTCGAGGCCGCCGGCCTGTCGCCGGACGAGGCCCGCGACTCCCTCCCCGAGATGTGACCCGGCAGAGAGGTACCCGCGAGGTAGTCCAGCCCGCGCCGAGGTAGTTCGGGACGTGCCGAGGTAGTTCAGGTCGTGCCGAGGTAGTTCAACCCGTGCCGAGGTAGTTCAACCTGCGGTGAGGTAGTTCAGCGGCCGGCGTCACCGGTGCTCGACGACGTCGGTGTCGTCGGCCAGGAGCTGGTGCGCGAGCTGCTCCACCAGCTCGTCGACCTCGGGCTCGTCCCCGCCGGGCCACTCGGCGACGTACCGCCGCAGCCGCTGCCGCTCCGCCTCGCGGATCCGCTCGGCCGCGGCGTCGCCGTCGGGCGTGGCGAGGACGGCGTCGCCGTCCACCTCGACGAGGCCGCGGGCCTCCAGCGCCCGCGCGACCCCCCGGACGGTCTCGGGGGAGACCTCCGTGCGCTCGGCCATGAGCTGCACGGAACGCTTGCGCTTGAGGGAGACGCGCGTGACCATCCAGGCCTCCTCGGCGGTGAGGTCGTCGTCGCGCGCGATCGTGCCGTAGACCTTGAGCGGGTCCAGCTTGCCGACCCGGCGCCACAGGATGAGGCGCAGCTCGTCGAGGGACGTCCGGGCGGAGCCGAGCGCGAACGACTCGCCCGCCGCCTGCCCGGCGGTGGACGCCGCGTCGCCGCGCGTCGCGGTGCGCAGCTCGACCTCCGGCAGCAGCCACGTGAGCGCGAAGGCGAGCACGGCGATCGGCACCGCCCACAGGAAGACGACGTGCAGGGCGCCGGCGTAGGCGTCGAGGAACCAGTCCTGCACCTCGGGCGGGCACTGCACGAGGGGCTGGGTCGACGCGGCCAGCGCCCCGGGCCCGCACGGGCCCTGCGCCGTCGCCGGGACGCCGTCGACGAGCTCGTCGGCGAGCCGGTTCGCGAAGATCGTGCCGAAGACGGCGACCCCCACCGAGGACCCGATGGTGCGGAAGTACGTGGCGCCCGACGTCGCGGTGCCGAGGTCCTTGTAGCTCACGGCGTTCTGCACCGCGATCACGAGCACCTGGGTGACCATGCCCAGCCCCGCGCCGAGCACGAACATGCTCAGCCCCGCCTGGAGCGTCGTCGTGTCGCGGCCCATGAGGGACAGCAGGAAGAGCCCGCAGGCCGTGATCGCCGTCCCGAGGATCGGGTAGATCTTGTACCGGCCGGTGCGGGAGATGAGCTGCCCGGACCCGATGGACGTCAGCAGCATGCCGAGCATCATCGGCGTCATCTCGAGCCCGGACTCGGTGGGCGTGGAGCCCTTGACCGTCTGCAGGTACAGCGGCAGGTAGGTGATCGCGCCGAACATGGCGAACCCGACGACGAACCCGACGACGGCGGCCACGGAGAACACCTTGCTGCGGAACAGGTGCAGGGGGAGCACCGGCTCGGGGGCGCGCTGCTCGACCACCACGAAGGCGATCAGCGACACGACGGCGACCGCGACCATCCCGTAGACGGGCCAGGAGGCCCACTCCCACGTGGTGCCGCCGAGGCTGGTGACGAGCACGACGGACGTCGAGATGAGGCCGAGCAGGATGATGCCGGCGTAGTCGATGCGCGGCTTCTTGCCGGCCTCGATGTGCGGCAGCACGGAGGCGACGACGAGCAGCGCCACGATCCCGATGGGGATGTTGATGTAGAACACCCAGCGCCAGTCGAGGTTGTCCACGAAGAAGCCGCCCAGCAGCGGGCCGGCGACGGACGAGACGCCGAAGACGGCGCCGAAGAACCCCTGGTACTTGCCGCGCTCCCGCGGCGGGACGACGTCGCCGATGATCGCCTGCGACAGCACCATGAGGCCACCGCCGCCCACACCCTGCACGGCGCGCCACGCGATGAGCTGGCCCATCGTCTGGGACGTGCCGGACAGGATCGAGCCGACCAGGAAGATGAGGATGCAGGCGATGAACAGCGCCTTGCGTCCGTAGAGGTCGCCGAGCTTGCCCCACAGCACCGTGGTGGCCGTGCTCGCGAGCATGTAGGCCGTCACGACCCACGACAGGTGCTCCGCGCCGCCGAGGTCGGAGACGATCGTGGGCAGCGCCGTCGCGACGATCGTCTGGTCGAGCGCGGCGAGCAGCATCGCGAGCATGAGCCCGCCGAAGATGGCCAGCACCCGGCGCTGCGGCAGCGCCTCCGGCTCGGCGGGAGGTGCGCTCGGTGCGGTCATGGGTGCCTCCCGGCCCCGGTGGTGGGGCCTGTCGAAACCAGCCTGTCGAAACCCGTCCGGATCGCACGTTGCCACGGACGGTCGAGGTCGGCACCCGGAACCACCCGTTGTCGTCGAGTAGTTGATGAGATACAGTACTTGTCGTGATGCAGCGAGCTGACCCCTTGCCGGCGGACGACGCGTTCTCCGCCGACCTGCTGCGTGGTCACACCGACACGATCGTGCTCGCGACGCTGCGTCGCGGGGACCGCTACGGCTTCGAGATCTACAAGGCGATCCGCGACGCCACGGGCGGCGCGCACGAGATCAAGGAGGCCACGCTCTACGCGACGTACCGCCGCCTGACCAAGGACGGCCTGGTCGAGGCCTACTGGGGCGACGAGTCCCAGGGCGGGCGCCGCAAGTACTACCGGATCACGGACGCCGGGCGGGCCGTGTTCCGCAGCAACGTCGCCGCGTGGGTGGCCACCCGCGACGTCATCGACTCCCTCCTGAGCACCGGCACAGCAACCGGCACAGCAACCGGCACAGGAACAAGCACAGACAAGGACACCCCCCGATGACCACCGTCCACCGCCTCCTGGACGAGGCGTTCGCCGGCGTCGAGCCGAGCCCCGAGGTCCAGGACCTCAAGGAGGAGATCCGGGCGAACCTCTCCGCGCGGGCCGCCGAGCTCGAGGCGCAGGGGGTGACGTCCGACGTCGCCGCCCGCCGCGCGTTCGACGAGCTCGGCGACGTCCGCGCGCTCGTCGCCGACGCGCAGGCGGACGTCGCGGCCGAGACCGGCGGCGCGCCGCGCACCCCGCTGCAGGAGGCGTTCGCCGTCGCCCAGCAGCAGCGTGTGCGCCCGAAGCCGCGCTTCGTGCTCGGCGTCGTGCTGGCATCGCTGGTGTTCGCGGCCCTGGTCGCGCTCTGCGTGCTCGCGGCGCTCGACGTCGTCCCGCTGCCGGGCCACGTGGTCGCCGTGCTCCTGGTGACGGCGTCCAGCGCCGCCGGGTTCGTCGTCGGGCTGTCGCTGTCGCAGGAGACGACGACGAACCACCCGATGCCGGCGAACCGTGCGGGCCTCTACTACCTGGCCACCGGCCTCGTGGTGCTCGCGCTGCTCCTCGCGGTGTTCGTGCCGCTCGGCGTGTTCGCCTCGTGGATCTACGTCGTCGCGGCGGCGTCGCTCGTCGTGGGCGGCGTCCTGTTCACGATGCTCGGCGTCACGCAGACCAACCGGAAGAAGGCGTGGGTGCGCGACGTCGCGCGGGCGCAGGCCACCGGGCACCACTACGACCGCTTCGAGCAGGACCCGGCCGTCGCCGCGCGGTTCGGCGTCTACACGATGGTCATCTGGCTGACGGCGTTCGTCGTGTTCGTCGTCCTCGGCCTCACCGTCGGCTGGGCCTGGTCCTGGCTGACCTTCGTCGTCGCCCTCGCGGTGATGATGCTCGTCCTCGCGCGGATGCTCTTCGCGTCGACGGGCGAGCAGCAGAAGTAGCACGAGAACGGTCCCGGGCGACTGCCATCGCCCGGGACCGGTGGCTCGGGTCCGGTGCACGACCGCACCACGAGACGCACTCCCACCCTAGGGCGTGCGCCGGACCCCTCGACCGCTGGACCATCCAGCATGGAGGAGACATGTCCGCACACCCCACCACGCCGGACGTCGCGATCGACGTCGCCGGCCTGACCAAGACGTACGGCTCCGGCCGAGCGGTCGCCCGAGGCACCCGCGCGGTGCGCGCGCTCGACGGCCTGGACCTGTCCGCCGCGCAGGGCAGCGTGCTCGGCCTGCTCGGCCCGAACGGCGCCGGGAAGTCCACCACGGTGAAGATCCTCGCGACGTTGTCGCGCCCCGACTCCGGCACCGCACGCGTGGCCGGGCACGACGTCGTGGCGGACCCGGCCGCCGTCCGGCGCGCCATCGGCTACGTGGCCCAGCGGCCGGTGACGGACCCCATGGGCACGGGCCGGGAGAACCTCGTGCTGGCCGGGAGGCTGCAGGGCCTCGGCGCCCGCGACGCCCGGGCGCGCGCCGACGAGCTGCTCGAGCGCTTCGGCGTCGCGCACGCCGCCGACCGCCTGGTGAAGACCTGGTCCGGCGGCATGGCGCGCAAGCTGGACGTCGCCGTCGGCCTGGTGCACCGGCCGCAGGTGCTGTTCCTCGACGAGCCCACCACCGGCCTCGACCCCGAGGCGCGCGCCGCGATGTGGGCCGAGATCGAGCGGATGGCGGCCGGCGACGGCATGACCATCCTGCTCACCACGCACTACCTGGAGGAGGCCGACCGGCTCGCCGACCAGGTGGTCATCGTGGACGGGGGCCGCGTCGTCACGGCGGGCACGCCCGACGCGCTGAAGGACGAGCTGCGCGGCGACGGCGTCACGGTCGAGCTCGACGACGACGCCGCCGCGGCGGCCGCGGTCGCCGCGGCCGAGCGCGTGACCGGCGTCGTCGACGTCACCGCAGACGGGCGCACGCTGCGGGCGCGCGCCGACGCCGGGGCCACCGCGCTCCCGGCGCTCCTCGCGGCGCTCGACGCCGCGGGGGTCGGCGTGCGGGCGGCCGGGCTGTCGCGGCCCACGCTCGACGACGTCTACCTGCGGCACACCGGCCGCAGCCTGGCGGCGGCCCACCGGGCCTCGTCGGGTGCCGGCCGCGCCGAGGCCGAGGGGGTGGCGGCATGAGCGCCGTGACGCAGGCCGCCCTCCTCACGGGCCGGCAGGCCCGGCAGGGCGTGCGCATCCCCGTGTTCATGGTGATGAACCTGCTGCAGCCGATGATCTGGCTGCTGCTGTTCGGGCAGCTGTTCCGGTCCGTCATCGAGATTCCCGGCTTCGCCGGCGGCGCCGACGTGAGCTACCTCGAGTACCTCACGCCGGGCGTCGTGATGATGACGGCGATGGGTGGGGCGGCCTGGGCCGGCACCACCTTCGTGCAGGACATGGACCGCGGCGTCATGGACCGCTTCCTCGCCTCGCCGACCAGCCGGGGCGCGCTGCTGTCCGCGACGATGGCCTGGTACGCGCTGCTCGGGTGCGCCCAGGCGCTGGTCGTCGTGGGGGTCGCGTGGCTGGGCGGGGCGCGGTTCCCGGGCGGCGGGGCCGGCGTGCTCGTCATGCTGGTCGCCGTGGCGCTGCTGAGCTGCCTGTTCGCCGCGCTGTCCGGCGCGGTCGCGCTGCTCACCCGGCAGCAGGAGGCGCTCATCGGCGTCTCGCAGCTGCTCACCATCCCGCTGATGTTCCTGTCGTCGGCCGTGATGGACCCGGCGCTCGCGCCGGACTGGATCGCCGACGTCGCGCGGTACAACCCGTTCGACTGGGCGGTCGTCACCGCGCGCGAGGCGCTGCAGGGCTTCGCCGACCCCGGCACCGTGTGGCTGCACCTCGGGCTGCTCGCCGCCGCCGTCGCGGCGATGGGCGCGCTCGCGTCGCTCGCGTTCCGCGCCTACCGCCGCGCCATCTGAATGCCGAGGTAGTCAGAGTGCCCGCGAGGTAGTCCGGATCCTGCCGAGGTAGTTCGTGACACGGGGGGCACGAACTACCTCGGCACGTCTCGGACTACCTCGGCAGGATGCGGACCACCTGGGCGGCGTCTGTTCGGCGCCGGGCGGGGACGGTACGGTCGTCGGTCATGGAGGTCTCCGTCAGCGCGCTGCGCGCCGAGCTCAAGTCGTGGATCGAGAAGGCGCGGGCGGGCGAGGAGGTCGTCATCACCGATCGCGGGGTCCCCGTCGCCCGCCTGTCGGGGGTGCAGACGGCGGACCTCGTCGCCGGGCTGGTGCGCGACGGCCTGCTCACGCCCGCCGCCACCGAGCGGCCGGTGCACGCCGTGCCCGACGACGGCGAGGCCGGGTCCGCCGCGCGGCCCGCACCTCGGCCGGCGGCGCGACCGGCATCGCGCATGTCCGACCTGGTGCGGCGCATCCGGCGCTGACGCGACCGGCGACACGAACGGAGCAGGATGGCCCTCGTCTACTTCGACGCCAGTGCGCTGGTGAAGCTGTGCGTGCACGAGCCCGGGTCCGGGCTGGCGAGCGCGCTGTGGAACCGCGCCGACGTCGCCGTCACGTCGCGCATCGCCGACGCCGAGGTGCGGGCCGCGCTCGCCGCCGGGGAGCGGGCCGGCGTGCTCGACCCGCTGGCACGCCGCCGCGGCGCCGCGCTCTGGGACGACCTCAGCGCGGGCCTGCACACCCTCGAGGTGACGCCCGAGGTCTCCGCGCGCGCGGCCGAGCTCCTGGCGTCCTGCCCCGTGCCGCTGCGCGGCGCCGACGCCCTGCACGTGGCGAGCGCGCTCGCCGTCGCGCACGAGGACACCGTGGTCGCGGCGTGGGACGAGCACGTCGCGGGCGCCGCGCGCTCCCGCCGGCTCCGCGTCCTCCCGTAGGCTCGGGCGGGTGATCTCCGCCGCCTTCGGGTCCTTCCAGTACATCGTGCTCGTGGTGCTCGCGGTCGTGGTGTTCGTGGTGCAGCTCGTCGCGTTCCTCGACGCCGCCCGCCGCCCGGCCAACGCCTACGTCTCCGAGGGGAAGCTGAAGAAGAACATCTGGCTGATCATCCTCGGCGTCGCCGCCCTCATCGGGCTGTTCGGCCTGCCGCCGATGCTCATGACGGCCGGGTCGTTCTTCAACGTCATCGCCGTGGCTCCCGCGATCATCTACTGGGTGGACGTGCGCCCGCGGATCCAGCCGTACGGCACGGGCGGTGGACGTCGCCCGCAGGGCCCGACGGGCGGGTGGTGACATGACGGCGCCGGACACGAGCGCGCCCGCCCCCGTCGCGCGGGGCGCGGTGCCCCTGGCCGAGGTGGTGCGTGGCGACCTCGTCGAGTCGGTGCACCTGGGGCACCTCGTGGTGCTCGGCCCCGACGGCGGGGTGCGGCTCGCGCTCGGCGACCCGACGACGACGATCTGGCCACGCTCGTCGGTCAAGCCGCTGCAGGCGCTGGCGATGCTGCGCTCCGGGCTCGACCTGCCGGACCGGCTCCTGGCGCTCGCGGCCGCCAGCCACAGCGGCGCCCCCGAGCACCTGGCCGGGGTGCGCGAGATCCTCGCCGGCGCGGGCCTCGACGAGTCGGCGCTGCGCAACACCCCGGACCTGCCCCTGGGCCGCACGGAGGCGCTCGCCTGGCAGGCCGCCGGTCGCGGTCCTGAGCGGATCGCGCAGAACTGCTCCGGCAAGCACGCCGGGATGCTCGCCACCTGCGTCGCCGCCGGGTGGGACACGGCGACCTACCTCGACGTCGACCACCCGCTGCAGCGCGCGGTGCGCGACGCCGTCGTCGAGCTCACGGGCGACGCGGACCCGCACGTCACCACCGACGGCTGCGGCGCGCCGCTGTTCTCCACGTCCGTGCTCGGCCTGGCACGGTCGTTCGGCCGGCTCGCCGCGGCGGGAAGTGCCGCGGCCGACGACGGCGGGCGGATCGCGCGCGCGATGTCGCGGCACCCGGAGATGGTGGCGGGCCGCGGCCGCGAGGACACGCTCGTCATGACCGCGGTGCCCGGCGCGATCGCCAAGATCGGGGCCGACGGCGTGTGCGCGGCGGGCCTGCCCGACGGCTCGGCCGTGGCGTTCAAGATCCTCGACGGCGGCGACCGGGCCCGGCCGGCCATCCTCGCGGCCGCCCTGCGTGCGGCGGGGGCGGCGGGCGTCGCCGGGGCGGACCCCGCGGCGCTCGACGCCGTCGGCGTCACGCCCGTGCTGGGTGGCGGCGCCCCGGTCGGCGCGGTGCGGCCCGCGTTCGCGGCGGACGTCGCATGAGGGCCGTGCTGCAGCGCGTGTCGAGCGCGTCCGTCACGGTGGACGGCGAGGTGGTGGGGTCGATCGACCGTCCGGGCCTGCTCGCGCTCGTCGGCGTGACGCACGACGACGGCCCGGCCGAGGTGGCGACCGTCGCCCGCAAGATCGCGGAGCTGCGCATCCTGCGCGACGAGCGCTCGGCGACCGACGCGGGTGCCCCGGTGCTGGTGGTCAGCCAGTTCACGCTCTACGGGGACGCCCGCAAGGGCCGCCGACCCACGTGGAACGCGGCCGCGCCCGGCCCGGTGGCGGAGCCGCTGGTGGACGCGGTCGTGGCCGACCTGCGGGCCCGCGGGCTGGAGGTCGCGACGGGGCGGTTCGGGGCGGACATGGCCGTCGCACTGGTCAACGACGGCCCGGTGACTATATTGGTGGAGACCTGACAAATCGCTGACCTGCGTGTTCGCGCTGGTCACGGGCGGCGGGTCGGACCGCCGAGCACCGAGGCCCGGCGCGGAGACGGGAGGCCGACGATGACCTCGACCCCGGACGCCGCTGCGCCGTGGCAGAACCCGCCGGGAGTCCGTGCGAGGCCGGTCGCACCCCAGGTCGTGCGACGGGTCGCGGAGCTCGTCGGCGCCGACCCCGAGGCCCTCGCCCAGACCCTGGGCCTGCTCAGCCCGCACCAGCTCGCCGGGTTGGCCGCGCTGCCCGACCCGCTCCCGGTGACCGCCGCGGTGCGAGCCGCGGCGCTGGCCGGGTCGGGCGGCGCGCTCGACGCCGAGGACCGGCGCGTGCTCCTGGCGGCGGGGGTGCTCGTGCTGGACCGCGTCGACGTCCTGCTCGGCGCCACCGGCGCGCCTGTCGAGCGCCTGCTCGCGCCGCCGCTCGCGGAGCACCTGCGGCTCGCGGACGGCCGGTTCCGCGTCGCGGACCCGCGGCTGCGCGCCGTCGTGCACGAGGACTCCGACCTCGCCGAGCGCACGGCCGTGCACGCCGCCCTGGCGGCGGAGCTGGAGCGGGCCGGCGAGCCCGGCGCGGCGCGCTGGCACGCGGCGCTCGCCACCCTCGCCGGCGACCCGGAGCTGGCCGACGGACTGGTGCGGCTCGCGCGGCAGCGCCTGGCGCAGGGGTGCGCTGACACCGCGCACGCCGTCGCGCGCGAGGCGGCCAGCCACGGCACGGGCGACGTCCGTGCCCGGGCGTTCCTCGTCGCGGGGCGCGCCGCGCTGCTCGCCGGGTACCTGCACGACGCCGCGGGGTGGCTCGAGCTCGTCGCGAGCACCGGCGTCCCGGCGGTGCAGCAGGACGCCGAGCGGGCCCGCGACGCGGTGCTCGCGCTGACCGGCGGCGCCGTGGGAGACCGGGACGGCGACGTCGGCGACGACGAGGACCCGCCCGGCGTCCGGCTCGCGCGCCTGGTCGTGCCGGTCGCGCGCGCGGCCGCGACCGCGGCCGACCGCGCCGTGCTGGTCGCCGTCGTCGAGGCCCTGGCCCGCCTGGACCGGTACCCCCGCGACGCCGACGAGGTGCTGGCGCGGGCCGTCGTCACGGCGGTGCCGCACCGGGAGTCGGCGGCCTGGACGGGGGCGGAGGGGCTCACGCCGCTCGCGGAGGCCCACCTGCGGGTGGCGCAGGCGCTGGTGCTGCTGCGCGGCGGCGACGCCGAGCAGGCCGCCAGGGTGCTCGACGACGCCGCGGGGCGCCTGCCGGTCTCGCACGTCGTCGGCGGGCTCGCGGGAGAGGTGGCGCGCCGTGCCGGGGGATCGGACACCCTCGCCGCGGGACTGCGCGCGGTCGGCCCGACCCCGACGGCCGCGGCCGTCGCCGCCTGCAGCGACCTGCGCCGTCCGCGCCCCGCGGCCGCACCGTCGCTCGTGGTGAGCGCGGTGCGGACGTGCCGCGGCGGGCCGGGCGGGCTCGCGGACGTGTGGGCGCGCTGGGCGGACGTCCTCACGGCGCGGGAGCTCGACGTCGCCCGCCTCGTGGCCGACGGGCTGGCGAACAAGCAGGTCGCCGACCGGCTCTGCGTCTCCGTGCGCACCGTCGAGGTCCACCTGGGGCGCGTGTTCCGCAAGGTGGGCGTCAGCTCGCGCGCCGAGCTGACCGTCGTCGCGCTGCGGCCGGCGTCCTGACTACCGGTGGTCGAGCCTGTCGAGGCCCGGGCCTCGACAGGCTCGACCACCGGTAGGCGGCTCGATCAGTGCTCGGTGCGCCGCCGTCGCGCGACGACGACCGCGACGCCGCCGGCCCCGACCAGCGCGGCGGCCGCGGCGACCAGCCCGGCGACGCCGGCGCCCGTCTGCGGCAGGAAGCCCGACGGCGACGCCGCGGCCGCGGGCGGCGCGCCGTCCATGGGCACGGCTGCGGGGACGGTCGTGCCGGGGGTCGGGTCACCGGGCTCGCCGGACTCGTCGGGCGGGACCGTGCCGGGCGGGTCGGTCGCGCAGCCCGGGGACGACGGCGGGTAGGCGGCCGTGAGGGTGAGCTCGGGGTTCACCTGGAGCTTCACGTCCACGGTCGGGCGCACCCAGTCGAACTCGTCGCCCTCCACCCAGGCGCCGTCCTCGAGGCGCCAGCCGGGCCAGTCGAGCGGGGCGCCCGACGCGTCCACCACCGCGCCAGGCCACAGCACCCGGCCGCTCAGCGGCAGGCCCGCCTGCACGACGTCGGCGCCCGACGGGTTGAGCCACGTGATGGTCACCGTGTCGTTCGGCGTCCCCGTGGCGGTGACGGCGTAGCGCAGGTAGGGCACGTCGCCGTCGCACTCGGGCTGGAAGATCTTGGCGGTGAGCGTCGGCTCCTCGGGCGGCGGGTACTCGGTGCTCCTCGGGCTGCTGCTCGGGCTCGGCTCGGTGTCGGCGACGGCGGGCGCAGCAGCCGCGAGCGCGGCGGCGCCGGTGACCAGGAGGCCGACGGCGGCGCGGGCGGCGGTGCGTGCGTGGGCCATCTGGACTCCTCGGGGCGGTGCTCGCGGGGCTGACTCGGCGCTCACGCTAGCGGCGCCGGGGCCCGCGGGACCCCGTCTCACCCGGGTGAATCCGCAGGCCGGAGCGGGTCTTCACCCGCAGGTCGGGGCCTCGACGTCGAGCAGCCCGCCCGCGGTCGTCGTCGGCGTGGACCAGACCTCCAGCCGGCCGGGCGGCGTGCCGCCCTCCCGGCCCGCCGCCGGCGCCGCCGGCGCCGCCGGCACCGCGAGGCGGAGCGTCGTGCTCTCGCCGGGGGCGAGGGCCACGGTGACCGACTGCGTCGCCCGGCCGTGCGTGGTGCGGGCCGCGCCGCCCACGGGCGACCCGTCCCGCGCGACGCGCGGCGTCTCACCGCCGCGCGGCCCCGCCACCGTGACGCCGAGGCTCAGCGTGCCCGGCGGGTGGGCTCCCCCCGGGAGCCCGGCGACGTACCAGGGCAGCGACGTGGCCGCGTCGCCGGGGGCCGACGACGCCAGCGTGAGCTCGAGCGTGTCCACCCGGCCGGCGGCGGTGCACTCCGAGGCGACGACGCGCAGCGACGAGTCCAGGTAGGCGGACATCTTGCCGGCCACGTGGTCGGTGAGGAACACGCCGACGGCGTCGGCGGCGCGCGGCGCGGCGGCGTACGACCCGGCGACCAGCGTGCCCTCCAGCCGCGCCTCCTCGGCCGGGTCGGCCGACCAGACCCGTACCCGGTGCTCCCCGGCCGCGTGCTGCAGGCCGGCGAGCAGCGCGGCTGGGGAGACGTCGTCCGACGTGGCCCGGGCGAGCACCGCGGCGGCGGCGTCGGCGTAGAACAGGTCGGCGGTCTCGGGGTCCAGGACGTCGTAGACACGCCGCAGCAGCACGTCGACGGCGTTCTCGGCCGTCAGCTCCACGGCGTCCCGGCCGAGCGCGGCGGCCACCGGTCGTGACACGGGCACGCGCACGGGGCCGGTCTCCGCGAGCAGCCGGGCGAGCGCGACGGGGTCGGTGGCCAGGACGCCGTCGACCTGCTCGCCCTGGGCGCGAGCCCACATCTCGGCGGCCAGGGCGCCGGTCGTCGGGAAGTCGGGGGTGGCGGTGACGTCCTGCACGAACCTGCCGAGCCGTGCGGTGGAGGCGGCCTCGTCGTCGGCGGACAGGGGGAGCACGGGCGAGCGGAACGGCCCGACGGCCGACGCCGCGACCTGGCGCACCACCTCGACGCGGCCGGCGTCGACGCGGAGCAGGATGAGCGCACCCGGGATGCCGCCGCCCTGCCGCAGCTCGGCGGAGCTCATGCTCAGCACGAGGTACGTGCGCGGCCCGTCCGCGCCGAGCATGGCCGGGGCGAGCGCTGCCGCGCGGTCGCCCGTCGCGACGGCGCCGGCGAGCTCGTCGACGCGGTCGCGCAGCGTCGCCACGGGGTCGGCGAGCCGGGTCGGCAGGTCGTCCGGGTCGACGGCGTCGAGCCGGGCGAGCGACGCGTCCACCGACGCGCGCGCCGTCGCCATCCCGGGCGCCGCCGCCCGCAGCGGGGCGAGGTCGATCCCGCCGTCCGGCGTGCGGCCCGTGGCGGCCACGGCGTCGGCGAGGCCGGCCAGGGCGGGCAGCACGTCGTCGGTCACGTCGTCGAGCACGACGGCGACGTCGGCCGCCGCCCCCGCCGACGGCCCGATCACGGGCGTGCGGGCGGCGAGCCACCACAGGGGGCCGTCGGTCGCCTCGCGCGCGGCCGTGGTCTGCGCGCG
Source organism: Isoptericola sp. F-RaC21 (assembly GCF_038593535.1). NCBI lineage: Bacteria > Bacillati > Actinomycetota > Actinomycetes > Micrococcales > Promicromonosporaceae > Isoptericola > Isoptericola sp. F-RaC21. The sequence continues at coordinate 226,263 of NZ_JBCFYX010000003.1, forward strand.
CAGCTCCGCGAGCGCGGGGGAGGAGGCGAGGGTGGCCGGGGTGGCGCCGTCGGCCTCGGACCGGGCGCCCGCGCGCAGCTCCTCCGAGACCACGGGCACCTGCTCGGCGGCGCGGGTGAGGGCGGTGCGGGCGGTGAGCGCGTCGCGCACCAGCAGCGCCCCGCAGACCCCCGCCACCAGCACCGCCGCGAGCGTGCCGAGCAGCACCCAGCGTGCGGCGCGCCGTCGTCGGGGCGCCGGCGCCGCGGGGTCCGTGCCGGCGGGCGCCGCGCCCGTGTCGACGGTCATGTCCGCACCGTAGGTCCGCGCGGGGCAGGCGGAGGGATGAATCTGCGGGTGATGTCGGCGCGCGACCGACGGCACGTGACCGCCACCACCTGAGAGGTCACTGTCGCCCGGGGCGGGTGCGGGTTACGGTCGTCGTGACCTGTCCCGGAGCACGAAGGAGATCTCCTATGTCCACCCGTACCGCACGCACCGCCTGGAACGGCGACATCCAGCAGGGCTCCGGCCGGGTCGAGCTGGCCAGCTCGGGCGCCGGGGCGTTCGACGTCTCGTTCCCGCGCCGCGCCGCCGACGACGCCGAGGGCGTCACCAGCCCGGAGGAGCTCATCGCGGCGGCGCACTCGTCCTGCTACGCGATGGCGTTCTCGCTGGAGGTCGCGAACGCGGGCGGGACGCCCGGCAAGACGGACGTGTCCGCCGACGTCACCCTGAGCCCGGCCGCCGGCGGCGGGTTCGAGATCTCGAAGATCGCGCTGACCGTCGTCGGCTCCGCGGCCGGCATCGACGAGGCGGCCTACAAGGCGGCCGCCGAGGCCGCGAAGGCCGGCTGCCCGGTCTCGAAGGCGCTCACCGGCGTCGGCGAGATCACGCTGGACGTCACCTTCACCGGCTGACGGTGAGATAGCACGACCGCGAGGTAGTTCAAGGCCCCGCGAGGTAGTCCGCACGCGGACTACCTCGCGGGGCCTTGGACTACCTCGCGGCTGTGCGGACTACCTCGCGGGGGTCTGGACTACCTCGGCGAGGGCCCGACCGGCCGCGACGGCGTCCTCCTCGGCCTGCTTGGCCATGACGGCGGCGAGGTCGGCGAACTGGTCCAGGGCGGGGTTGACGCCCACGAGGGTGAACTCGCGCTCGACGACGGTGAGGTCCGCCAGCCACAGGTCGGCGAGGATGCGGCGCAGGTAGTCGGTGTTGTGGTCCCAGCCCTCGCGCGGGGTGCCCTCGCCGAAGGCGCCGCCCCGCGTGGTGACGAGCACGGTGGGCTTGCCCTCGAGCGCGGGCACGCCGGTGCCGAAGCCGACGGTCACGAGGTCGATCCACGCCTTCGCGTGCTGCGAGACCCCGTAGTTGTACAGGGGGAGGGCGAGCACGAGCGCGTCGGCGGCGCGGATCTCGTCGGCCAGGGCGGCGGCCAGGTCGAGGGCGGCGCGCTGCTCGGCGGAGCGCTCCGCCTCGGCGACGAACCCGGCCGAGGTCGCCAGCGCCCAGGCGTCGGCCGGCAGCGGGTCCTGGCCCAGGTGCCGCGTGACGACCGTGGTGTCGGGGCGGGCGGTGGTGAGCTCGGCGACCACGGTGTCCGCGAGGGCGGAGCTGGCCGAGCGGTCGCCCTGGATGCTGGCGTCGAGGCGAAGAAGCGTCATGCGGTGGGAATCCTCCGTACGGGTCCGTCGCCCTGCCGAGGCGGGACGGCCGACGTCTTGAACGTTCAACGTGACCGTAGCCGCGCCCGCCTTGATCGTTCAAGTCGGCCTACGATGAGGCATGCCGTCCGCACCGACCGACGCCCCGGCCTGGCTCAGCGAGGACCAGCAGCGGAGCTGGTCGTCGGTGGTCGCGCTCCTCATGACCCTGCCCGCCACGCTCGACGCGCAGCTGCGCACCGACGCCGGGCTCAACCTGTTCGAGTACCACGTGCTGGTCGCCCTCGGCGACGCCCCCGACCGTACGCTCGGCATGTCCGACCTGGCCGCGCTGTCTCGCGGCTCGCTGTCGCGCCTGTCGCACGCCGTCGGGCGGCTCGAGCGCTCCGGGTTGGTGGAGCGCAGCGCGTGCTCGCACGGCAGGCGGCGCATGGAGGCCCGGCTCACCGACGCGGGCTGGGACAAGCTCGTCGCGGCCGCCCCGGGGCACGTCGCCGAGGTGCGCCGGCTGGTGGTGGACGCGCTGGACGACGGCCAGCTCGAGGCGCTCGGCGTGGCCGCCGACGCCGTCGTGCGGGCGATCGACCCGGCGCTGGCGTGCGGCGAGCGCGTCCGCAGCTGCGGGCCGCCGCCCGCGGCGGGCGCGGAGGGGTCAGCCGAGCAGGGGCGGTGAGCCGGCGCCGGTGCCGGCGATGACGCCCTCGACGGTCTCGCGCAACACGTCGCGCGGGTCGTGCGCGGGCGCCCAGTGCAGCAGCTCGCGGGCGCGCGTCGCGTCCAGGACGACGTCGGCCCGCGCCATGTCGAACCAGCCCACGTCGATCGGGGCGAGGCGCAGCCGGGACGCGACCGACAGCCCGGTCCGGGCCAGGTCGGAAGAGACGGCGACGCTGTGCCCGCCGGAGAGGGTCGAGGCCAGGTCGGCCGAGGTCAGCCAGCCCTCGGGGGCCAGGTTGAACGGTCCGGGGTGGCGGCCGACGACGACGGCGCGGTACGCGTCGGCGGCGTCGTCGGTGTGCATGACCTGCAGGCGGAGCCCGTCGAGCGCGGGCACGGCGGGCAGCAGCGCGCCCTCGGGGGCGCGCTTGGCGGCGACCCGGAGGGCGCGGGTGCCGAGCGGCCCGAGGAAGTAGCGACCGAGCTCGGCGCCCGCCTCGCGGTGCAGCATGAGCGCGGGGCGCACCCGCGTCACGACCAGCCGCGGGTGCCGCGCGGCGACGTCGTCGAGCATCCGCTCGACGACGGCCTTCTGCACGGAGTACGACGACGTGCGCACGCCGCGCCGCGGCCAGTCCTCATGCACGAGGCCGCCCGCGGGGCCGGGGGAGTAGACGCCGGAGGTCGAGCCGAACACCAGGTGCGGCACACCGCCGCGCACCACGGCGTCGGCGACGGCGCGCGAGCCGTCGAGGTTGAGGCGGCGGGCCCGCCCGGAGTCGCGCGCCGAAGGCGGCGCCCAGGCGAGATGGATGACGGCGTCGGCCCCGAGGAAGGCCCGGTCCAGGCCGCGGACGACGGCGTCCGCAGTGTCGGTGAGATCGACGCGGACCCACTCGGCGGCGGAGTGGGGGAACGACACGGTGCTGCTGCCGTCGGCGCGCGGCACCCGGCGGGCGACGCCGACGACCGAGGTCACGGCCGGTTCGCGGGCCAGTGCTCCCAGCACGGCCGTCCCGACGTTCCCGCTGGCTCCCACGACGACGACGCGCACGCTCCGACCGTAGCCGGGCCCGCGCCGCGGCGCGCGTGCAGCGCCGCCGTGTACGGGAGACACGATGTGTATAGCCAACACGGTGTGTATGCCGTACGCTCGTGTACGTCATACACACACCGACCAGAGGGGAACGGCCATGAACGACCCGATGATCGCGGTACGGGGACTGCGCAAGTCCTACGGGCGCACCGCCGTGCTGCGCGGCGTCGACCTCACCGTCCGACGCGGCGAGATCTTCGCGCTGCTCGGGCCGAACGGCGCGGGCAAGACCACCACCGTCAACATCCTCACCACCCTGATCCGCCCGGACGGCGGCACGGCGACCATCGCCGGCGCCGACGTCGTCAAGGATCCCGCCGCCGTGCGGCGCAGCATCGCGCTGACCGGCCAGTACGCGAGCGTCGACGAGTTCCAGACGGGCGAGGAGAACCTCGTCATGATGGCCGACCTCGCGCACCTGCCGAAGCGGGCCGTGCGCCGCCGGGCCCGCGAGCTCCTGGAGCGCTTCGACCTCACGCACGCCGCGGGCCGGAAGGTGAGCACCTACTCCGGCGGCATGCGCCGCCGCCTCGACCTCGCGATCAGCCTCGTCGCCGATCCGACCGTGCTGGTGCTCGACGAGCCCACCACCGGCCTCGACCCGGCGTCGCGCTCCCAGCTCTGGGAGGTCGTGCGCGGGCTGGCGGCCGACGGGACCACCATCCTGCTCACCACCCAGTACCTCGAGGAGGCCGACCGCCTCGCGGACACGATCGCCGTCCTCGCCGAGGGCGCGATCGCCGCGCGCGGCACCGCCGAGGAGCTCAAGGCCCTCGTCGCCGGCGACCACGTCCGCGTGACGTTCGACGACGTGGCCAGCCTCGCCGGCGCTCGCGGGCTCGGCGTCGCCGGCCTCGACGCCGCGGAGGAGGACCTCAAGGCGCTGGCCCTGACGTTCCCGAGCGCCGAGCCCGTCCGGGCCATCCGCGACGTCCTGGACCAGTCCGAGTCCCGTGGCCTGGCCGTCGCCGGCGTCAGCGTGGTCAAGCCGACGCTCGACGACGTCTTCCTCGCGCTCACCGGGAGCACCCCGGCTGAGCGCGCGACCGACACCACCGACCAGCCCGCCCCCGAGGAGGCCCTGCGATGACCACGACCCTGGCCCCGGCGCCGCGCACGGCGCCCGCCCCCGTCCGCGCCACGCGCGCGCCGCTGCGCGACGTCGCCGCGATGTCCCGGCGCGAGGCGCGCCGCTCGCTGCGCTCGGTCGACGGCCTCATCACCGCGTTCGCGCTGCCCGTGCTCATCATGTCGGCGTTCGTCGTCGTCTTCGGCGGGGCGATCTCCGGCGGCACCGGCGGCGAGTACATCGACTACGTCGTGCCCGGCGTGCTCATCATGTGCCTGGGCATGAACTCGGCCACGGCCGCCACCGGCGTCGCCCAGGACATGACCACGGGCACGATCGACCGGTTCAAGACGCTGCCCATCTTCTCGTCGTCGGCCCTGTGGGGGCACGTCATCGCGAGCGTCGTGCGCAACCTCGCCTCCGTGGTCGTGGTGGTCCTCGTCGCGCTCGCCTACGGGTTCCGCCCGGACGCCGGCCTCGGAGACTGGCTGGGGTTCGTGGCCTTCGCGGTGCTCGCGGTGGTGACGTTCACCTGGATCAGCGTGGTGCTCGGGCTCGTGCTCAGCGTCGAGGCGTCGATGTCGGTGAGCATGATCTTCCTGTTCGTGCCCTACCTGAGCTCCGGTTTCGTGCCGGTGGAGACGATGCCCGAGTGGCTGCACGGCTTCGCGGAGCACCAGCCGTTCACGCCGATCATCGAGTCGGTCCGCGGGCTGCTGGCGGGCGCTCCCGACGGCGGCACGATCCTCACGGCGTGCGTGTGGCTGGTGGGCTTCCTCGCGGCGAGCGTCGTCGTCGGCGGCGTCCTGTACCGCCGTCGGACCGCCCGCTGAGCACACGCCGCCGCTGGTCGAGCCTGTCGAGACCCGCGTCCGGGTCTCGACAGGCTCGACCACCGACGAGGTCGGGGATGATGAACCCATGACGGACACGCCGGAGACGGACCTGCCGGAGACCGACCCGCCCGGGCCCGACGTGCCGGAGCTGCCGCCGCGCCTCGCGCTGGCCTGGGGCGTGGCCGAGCGGCCGGAGCGCGTGCCCCGCCGCGAGCTGAGCATCGAGCGCATCGTCGAGGCCGCCGTCGAGATCGCGGACGCCGAGGGCCTCGCCGGCGTGTCGATGGCGCGCGTGGCCAAGAGCCTCGGCTTCACCACGATGTCGCTGTACCGGTACGTCACCAGCAAGGACGACCTGCTGCTGCTCATGCAGGAGGTCGCCATCGACGTCGAGTACCCGCCCGCCCACGAGCCGCCGGACTGGCGGGCCGAGCTGCGCGAGTGGGTGCTGTTCACGCTCGCCATCTACCGGGCCCACACCTGGGTGCTCGACATCCCCGTGACCGGCGCCCCCGTGACGCCCGCCAACCTGCGCGTCCTCGACGCCGGGCTGCGCGCCCTGCGCTCCACCCCGCTGGACGACGACGAGATGATCGCGACCATCCTGCTCACGACGGGGTACGTCCGGAACGCCGCGATCCTCGGGCGCGACCTGGAACGCGCCGTCGCCGAGGCGGGCGGCGACGACGACGCCCTGGGCTCGGTGTACCGGGACGTGCTGCGCCAGCTGGTCGACGAGGTGCGCTTCCCGTACCTGCGGCCGCTGGTCGAGCGCGGCACGTACGTGCCCCCCAGCGGCGGCGGGCTCGACGAGCTCGACGACGTCGCGTGGGGCCTGGAGCGCATGCTCGACGGCGTGGGCGCCTACGTCGCGTCGCGCGAGGCCGCGGGCGCCCACCCCGACGGCCGCACGCCGGCTCCCTCGACCGGCGACGATCCGGAGGTGGCCGCCGCCCTCGCGACCGCGGCCGCGTACGCCTCCGACCCCAAGGTCAAGAAGGCCGCCGGCAAGCGCAAGGACGTCGAGCGCCGGCTGCGCGAGGAGCAGAAGAAGGTGCGCGAGCGGGAGAAGGCGCTGCGCGAGGCGCGCAAGGCCGAGGCCGAGGCGGTCCGCGCGGCGCGCGAGCGGGCCGAGCGCGGCTGACCCCCCGGTGATCGAGCCTGGTGATTGAGCTTGTCGAAATCCAGTTGCCGGGTTCGACAGGCTCAACCAGCGGGGGGCCGGGTTTCGACAGGCTCAACCAGCGGGGGCCGGGTTTCGACAGGCTCAACCAGCGGGGCGGGGTGACGACAGGCTCAACCAGCGGCGGTCGGCGTGGACGCGTCGGCGGCCCGCGGGGACGAATGGCAGAATCGGCGCGTGCCAGCCCAGACCCCGACAGCCCCGACCCCGGACGGCGGCGCGGACGTCGCGCCCACCCGTGACGAGGCGGAGAGCGCGGCCAGGCGGGCGGCGGACGAGGCCCGCGCGGCCGTCGTCTCCGCCCTGCGGACGGTCATCGCGGGCGACGTCGACTCCTCCTCCCGGCGCCGCGCGGAGTACTCCACCGACGCGTCGAACTACCGCGTGGTGCCCGACGTCGTCGCCTTCCCGCGCAGCTCGCGCGACGTGGAGCGCGGCCTCGAGGTGCTGCGCGAGCTGTCCATCCCGGTGACCGCGCGGGGCGCGGGCACGTCGGTGGCCGGCAACGCGGTGGGCACGGGCGCGGTGCTCGACTTCTCCCGGCACCTGAACCAGGTGGTGTCGATCGACCCGGAGGCGGGGACGGCGGTCGTCGAGCCCGGCACGGTGATGTCGACGCTGCAGCGCGCGGGCGCGGCGCACGGCCTGCGCTTCGGCCCGGACCCGTCCACCCAGAACCGCGCGACGCTCGGCGGGATGATCGGCAACAACGCGTGCGGCCCGCACGCCGTGGCCTACGGCCGCACCGCCGACAACGTGGTGGAGCTCGACGTCGTCGACGGGCGCGGCCGGCGCTTCACCGCGGGCCGGGGCGACGCGACGTTCGCGGCCGTGCCGGGCCTGGCGGAGCTGGTGCGCGAGAACCTCGCGCTGATCCGCACGCAGTTCGGCCGGTTCGGCCGGCAGGTGTCGGGGTACTCGCTGGAGCACCTGCTGCCGGAGAACGGCTCCGACCTCGCCAAGGCGCTGGTGGGCACCGAGGGCACGCTGGTCACGGTGCTCGGCGCCACGCTGCGGATGGTGCCGGTGCCCACGGCGCCGACGCTCGTCGTGCTCGGCTACCCGGACATGCCGTCGGCGGCCGACGACGTGCCGCACCTCCTGGGCCACAAGCCGCTCGCGATCGAGGGGCTCGACGCGCGCCTGGTCGACGTCGTGCGCAAGGCCAAGGGCGAGGCGTCCGTGCCCGCCCTGCCCGAGGGCGCCGGCTGGCTGATGATCGAGGTCGGTGGCGCCAGCCAGGACGAGGCGAGCGCGCGGGCCGAGGCCATCGTGACGTCGTCGTCCGCCCTGTCGTCGCTGGTGCTGCCCGCCGGGCCGGACGCCACCAAGATGTGGCAGATCCGGGCCGACGGTGCGGGGCTCGCGGGCCGCACGCCCGCGGGCGAGCAGGCGTGGCCGGGCTGGGAGGACTCCGCCGTCCCGCCCGAGCGCCTGGGCGCCTACCTGCGCGACCTCGAGGCCCTCATGGAGCGCTACGGCGTCGACGGGCTGCCGTACGGGCACTTCGGCGACGGGTGCGTGCACCTGCGCATCGACATCCCGATGGAGACGTCGGGCTCGGTGCTGCGCACGTTCATGACCGACGCCGCGCGGCTGGTGGCGTACCACGGCGGCTCGCTGTCGGGGGAGCACGGCGACGGTCGTGCCCGGTCCGAGCTGCTGCCGCTCATGTACACGCCGGAGGCGATCCGGCTCATGGAGCGGTTCAAGGCGCTGTTCGACCCCGACGACCTGCTCAACCCGGGCGTCGTGGTGCGGCCCGCGGCGGTCGACGCGGACCTGCGCCGTCCCGCCGCCAGGCCCGTGCTCTCCACGGTCCCGGTGGGGGAGCGGGGCATGGGCGGCTCGGGCCCGCTGCATGGCATCGCGAAGAAGGCCGGGCACACCGGCTTCTCGTTCGCGCACGACCACCACGACCTCACCACCGCCGTGCACCGCTGCGTCGGCGTGGGCAAGTGCCGGGCCGACAACCACGCCTCGGGCGGGTTCATGTGCCCCAGCTACCAGGCGACGAAGGACGAGAAGGACGTCACCCGCGGGCGGGCGCGCGTGCTGCAGGAGGCGGTCAACGGCACCCTGGTGGGCGGGCTCACCGCGCCGGAGGTGCGCGAGTCGCTGGACCTGTGCCTGAGCTGCAAGGCCTGTTCGTCGGACTGCCCGGCGGGCGTCGACATGGCCCAGTACAAGTCCGAGGTGCTGCACCGGACGTACAAGGGGAAGCTGCGCCCCGTGGACCACTACGCGCTGGGCTGGCTGCCTCGCTGGGCGCGGCTCGCGGGCGGCATGCCGCGGTTCGTCAACAAGGTGCTGGGCGTGCCATGGATCGCCAAGGCGGTGCTGTGGGCGGGCGGCATGGACACCCGCCGCCAGGTGCCGCCTTTCGCGGAGATCCCGTTCCGCACCTGGTGGAAGCGGGGCTGGGCGTCGCACGGCGTGCCGGGCCTGGGCGCCGGCAAGACGCCGCACGACCGCCCCGCCGAGGAGCGGCCGAAGGTCGTGCTCTGGGCGGACTCGTTCAGCGACGCGCTCGCGCCGTCCGTGCCGCAGGCCGCCGTGAAGGTGCTCACCGAGGCGGGGTACGACGTCGTCGTGCCCGACCAGCAGGCGTGCTGCGGCCTCACCTGGATCTCGACCGGCCAGCTCGACGGCGCCCGCCGGCGGCTGTCGTCGCTGCTGTCCGTGCTCGGCCCGTACGCCGTGAACGGCATCCCGATCCTGGGGCTGGAGCCGTCGTGCACCGCGGTGCTGCGCTCCGACCTGCTGGACCTGTTCCCCGACGACCCGCGCGCCCAGGCCGTCGCGGACGCCACGCGCACCCTGGCGGAGCTGCTCACGTCGCCGGACACGGCGCCGGCCGTCGGGTCCGGCTGGGAGATGCCCGACCTGTCCGACCTCACCGCCGTCGTGCAGCCGCACTGCCACCAGCACTCCGTGATGGGCTTCGACGCCGACGAGGCGCTGCTGCGCGCCGCGGGTGCCGACATCAAGGTCCTCGCGGGCTGCTGCGGCCTGGCCGGCAACTTCGGCATGCAGAAGGGTCACTACGACGTCTCCGTCGCCGTGGCCGAGAACGCGCTGCTGCCCGCCCTGCGCGAGGCCGCGCCCGGCACCGAGTACGTCGCCGACGGCTTCTCCTGCCGCACCCAGGCCGTGCAGCTCGAGGGCACCCAGGGCAAGGCGCTCGTGGAGGTCATCGCCGAGCGGCTGTGATCCTGCGCGAGGTAGTTCGCAATCCCGCGAGGTAGTCCGAGAGCTGCCGAGGTAGTTCACATTCCCGCGAGGTAGTTCCAGTTTCGGCGAGGTAGTTCGAGACCCTGCGAGAGGATCACTACCTCGGCATGAACTGAACTACCTCGCGGAGAACTGAACTACCTCGGCCCGAGTTGAACTACCTCGCCAGGGTTCGGACTACCTCGCGGGGATGAGAACTACCTCGCGAGGGTTCGGACTACCTCGCGGAGATGAGAACTACCTCGCGGGGCCGGGGCGGCGGACGAGGGCGAGGACGCCGGAGCGGGCGGGCTCGGGGAGCTCCGGGACGAGGACGACGAGGGACTCCAGCAGCAGGTGCTCGAGCTCTTCGCGCGAGATGGCGCTGCCGCCGAGCCAGGCAGCGGTGACGTTCTCGACGAGCGCGACCCATCCGCGGGCCAGGAGCTGCAGCCGACTGCTGGGCGTGAAGCCGATGGTGCCGGCCGTCGTCGTCATGCGCGCGACGAGCGCCGTCCGCACACGCTGGAGCGCGTCCTCGGTGACGTCGTCGCCCGCCAGCGCGCCGCGCCAGATGTCCTCCCAGACGCGCCGGTGCGCCGTGACCGAGCCGAGGAACAGCGACATCGCGTGCGCCGGGCGGTCGGCGAGGGGACGATCGTCGGGTGCCAGCAGCGTCTGCTCCAGGTCGGACACCGCTTCGAGCGCGACCGTGCGACGCAGCGCCGTCGTGGACCCGAAGTAGTGGAAGACGAGCGCCTTGGACGCTCCGGCGCGGGCGGCCGCCGTCGCCGGGGTCAGGGTGTCGAGCCCAGCGGCCTCGGCCTCCGCGACTGCCGCGGCCAGCAGCTGGCGACGCCGGTCCGACGGCTCGTGGCGCGTGCGGGGGCGCGGGGTGGCGGAGGTCATGGCCACAGTTGTACGGCGTTATTGACCAGCAGTCAACACCGGCCGTAGAGTTGTTGATCGCAAGTCAACAGTGCGTCGGGGGACGGGGAGCAGGGTGCAGATCACGCTGAGCGGGGTGCGGGTCGAGGGGCGTCGGGACCCGATGCTGGAGGCCACCGACCTCGCCTGGTCGACGGGGGAGTGCCTGCTCGTCGCCGGCGAGCCGGGGCACGGCCACACCGCCCTCGCGCTCGTCGCGACGGGGCGGTTCGTCCCGTCGTCCGGCACGGTGCGGCTCGACGGCGCCACCGTGCGCCCGTCCGCGCTGCGCGCCCGCACCGCCGTCGTCGACGTGCCGGGCATCAGCGAGCCCGACGACGCCCTGACGCTGGCCGACGTCGTCGCTGAGGGCCTCGCCCTCGCCGGCCGCCGGTCGCTGCCGGGCGACGTGACCCGCTGGCTCGAGGCGCGCGGCCTCACCGAGGACCGCGGGCTCCGGGTGGACCAGCTGCCCGGCGTCGTGCGGACCGCCGTGCTCGCGGCGCTGGCCACCGAGAACCCGGACGTGCGGTTCGTCGTGCTCACGCTGCCCGACCGGCACGGCGGCGACGCCTCCGGCTGGTGGGAGACGGCGCGCACGCTCGCCGCGTCGGGGCTCGGCGTGCTGGTGCAGTGCACGCGGTCGTCCGCCCGTGACCTGGGCGTCGACCTGCCCCCCGCGCGCGGCGCGACGCTGCACGAGCCGCCGCAGGTCGTGCGGCGCGAGACGCCGGGCGAGCCTGCTCCGGTGGTCGAGCCCGTCGAGACCCAGGACCCCGATTCGGCGACGGGGGTTTCGACAAGCTCAACCAGCGATGTCGAGACCCAGGAAGCCGACGAGCCGTCCGACGAGCTGGAGCCGTCCCCGGAGCCGGAGGCCCGCGCCGAGGAGGAGGTGGAGGAGCCGCTCGACGACACCCCGCCCGACGAGCAGCCCGCCGAGCGGCCCGACGTCGACCAGTCCGAAGACACCCCGATCCACGACACCCTGGTCGCAGCGCCGGCCGACGACACGCAGGAGGAGGCCCGATGACCGCGGTGCGGCTCGCCCTCTCGGAGCTCAAGCGGCTCGCCGCCGGGCGCCTCCCGAAGCTGGCCATCCTCGCGATGGCGCTGATCCCCACGCTGTACGCGGGGCTGTACCTGTTCGCCAACCACGACCCGTACGGCAACCTCGAGCAGGTGCCGGCCGCCGTCGTCGTGCAGGACGAGGGCACCACGACCACCGACGCCGAGACGGGCGAGAAGACGGAGCGCGACTTCGGCCGCGACGTCGCCGACCAGCTGCTCGACGACGGCGGGTTCGGCTGGGTCGAGACGTCCCAGGCGGACGCTGAGGCGGGGGTGCGCTCCGGCCGCTACGACGCCGCGCTCATCATCGGCCCGACGTTCTCCGCCGACCTGGCGTCGGCGGGGGAGTTCGAGCCGGAGCAGGCCAGCCTGACGCTCATCACGAACGACGCGAACAACTACCTGGCAGGCACGATCTCCGACACGATCGTGGGGAAGGTGCGCGACTCCATCGCGGAGGAGGTCGGTACGGAGGCGGCCGACACGTTCCTGCGCGGGTTCGCGTCCATCCACACCAACCTCGCGGACGCGGTGGACGGCGCGGAGCAGCTGCTCGACGGCGCCACGCAGCTCGACGACGGCCTCGCCGACGCGGACGACGGCGCGCACACGCTGGCCGACGGGGCGAAGCAGGCCGCGGACGGCGCGGCCACCCTGGACGGCAAGGTCGGCACGCTGGCCGACGCCGTCGGGCAGCTCGACGACGGCGCGGGGCAGCTCGCGTCGGGCCTCGGGACGCTGCAGGACAAGACCGCGGACCTGCCCGCGCAGACGAAGAAGCTCGCCGACGGCGCGGCGCAGGTGGCCGACGGCAACGCGCAGGTGGCGCAGTACGGCCGCGAGGCCGCCGACGCGGCCGGGCAGGTGCTGCCGACCCTCGACACCGCGCGCTCCGACGCGAAGGACGCGTTCGCCGGGGCGCAGGGCGACCTCCGGGACCGCATCGACGCGCAGGTCGCCGCGGTGTGCGGCGACGTGCCTGACGACCAGCAGGAGCAGTGCGAGCAGATCGCGGGGAAGATCACCGCCGAGGTGCGCGCGGGCGTCGACGAGCAGCTCGGCGCGGTGCAGCAGGACGTGGACGGCGCGCTCGATGCCCAGCGCAAGGACGTGCAGTCCGCCGTGACGAAGGTGGAGGGCGCGTCGCAGCAGCTCGACACGCTCGCCGACGGCTCGCAGCAGGTGGCCGACGGCGCCGCCACCCTGGCGGGCGCGACGCCGCAGCTCACCGCTGGCATCGCGTCGGCGGCCGACGGCGCGGACCGGCTCGCCGACGGCACCGGGCAGCTCGCTGACGCCACGCCGGCGCTGGTCGACGGCGTGCACCGGCTCGCCGACGGCACGGCGCAGGTCTCGGACGGCGCCGCGGACCTCGCCGCCGGCACGACGAAGCTCGCGGACGGCTCCGGGGAGCTCAAGAGCGGCACGAAGGAGCTGCGCGACGGCCTCGCCGAGGGCCTCGGCCAGGTCCCGGACCTCGACGACCAGACGCGCAAGGACACCGCGTCCACCATCGGCAACCCGCTCGAGGTGCGCAACGACGCCCTGTCGTCGGCGGGCACGTACGGCGCCGGCCTCGCGCCGTTCTTCCTGTCGCTGGCCACGTGGATCGGCGCGTACGTGCTGTTCCTGCTGGTGCGGCCGCTCTCGACGCGGGCGCTCGCGGCGGGCCGGTCGGGGCTCGCGACGGCGCTGGGCGGCTGGGCCACGCCGGCGGCGATCGGCGTCGTGCAGGTGGCGGCGATGTTCGCGGTGACGAAGTTCGCGCTGGACATCCAGCCGTCCTACGGGCTGTTCACGGCGCTGTTCCTGGTGCTCGTGTCGGGCACGTTCGTCGCGGTGCTGCAGGCGCTCAACGTGTGGCTGGGCGCGGCGGGCCAGTTCCTGGGGCTGGTGCTCATGCTGGTGCAGCTCGTCACCGCGGGCGGCACGTTCCCGTGGCAGACCATCCCGCAGCCGCTCAAGGCGATGCACCAGTTCATGCCGATGACCTACGCCGTGGAGGGCCTGCGGCAGCTGCTGTACGGCGGCAACCTCGCGACCGTCACGCGCGACGTCACCGTGCTGCTGGGCGTGCTCGTCGTCGCGCTGGGGCTCACGACGCTCGCCGCCCGCAAGCAGCGCGTGTGGACGGTCACGAAGCTCCAACCCGAGCTCGTGCTGTGAAGCTCCGGTGATTGAGCCTGTCGAAATCCCTGGACCGGGTTTCGACAGGCTCAACCAGCGAGAGCCCGCGAGATGCGAACTACCTCGGCAGGACTGGTTTCGACAGGCTCAACCAGCGAGGCGCAGCGCGCGGCTGATGGTGAAGAACAGGTCCGTCTGGTCGGTGAGCCCGACGACGTTGGCGGCGCCGGGGCCGTAGCCCGCCACGCGGACCTGGGTGCCGGTGTGCTCCTGCGAGCCGCCCTCCTCGGCGGTGCCGTAGGCGACGGTCATCGGCTGGCCCTCGGTGGTGGTGAGGGTGCGCGTGAGGCCGGGGGTGGTCGAGCCGGCCGAGACGATCTGGCTCGAGTGCGCGTGGTCCGCGGAGACGAGCACGAGGGTGTTGCCGTCCTTCTTCGCGAAGTCGAGCGCGGTCTTCACGGCGGCGTCGAAGTCGACCGTCTCGCCGATCTGCGCGCACGGGTTCGCGGCGTGGTCCTGCTTGTCGATGCTGGCGCCCTCGACCTGCAGGAAGAAGCCCTGGTCCTTCCCGTGCCCGTGCCCGTGGCCCTTGCCCTTGCCGTGACCGGAGCGCTGGTCGAGCAGGTCGATGGCCTTGGTGGTCATGGTCTCGAGCGTGGGCACGCTGTCGGCGTGGTCGGGGTTGTCCTCGCAGGTCACGGGGGCCTCGGCGCCGCCGGCGTGGGTGGCCGCCGGGCCGGTCCACACGGTGGGCATGGTGCTGTCGGAGAACAGGCCGAGCAGCGGTGCGTCCTGGTCGGCCGCCTGCACGGCGTCGAGCGAGGCGGCGTCGTCGACCAGCTGGAAGCCCTCGCCCTCCGCGACGTCGAACAGGGTCTTGCCCGTGTTCTCGCCCGCGGTCACGGTGTCCGCGAAGTGCTTCGCGCCGCCGCCGAGGACGACGTCGGGCCGGGTGGCGATCTCCTGCTCGGTGATGGAGCCGGGGCCGCCGTTCTCTACCGCCTCGTCGGGGCAGTCCGCCATGAGCTTCGGCGACGCGCAGCCGCGGTCGGCGACGTGCGACATCTGCACGGCCGGGGTCGCGTCCTGGATCTCCGCCGTCGTGACGTTGCCGGTGCGCAGGCCCTTCGCCTTGGCCAGCTCGAGCAGCGACTCCTGCGGGGCGCCGTCGACGTCGACCGAGATGGCGCCGTTGTACGTCTTGGTGCCGGTGGCCCAGCCGGAGCCGGAGGCCGCCGAGTCGGTGACGTAGTCGGGCTTGCCGCTCTCCTTGTCGAGCGAGTAGGTCGTGTACTGGCCGGTGAGCGGCAGGGCGTCGATGCCCGGCAGCTCGCCGGCGGCGCCGTACTGGTAGTTGCGGGCGACGGTGATCTCCGAGTCGCCCATGCCGTCGCCGATCAGCAGGATGACGTTCTGCGCCTTGCCGGACTTCAGCTGCTTGCGCACCTGCGACGTCTGGTCGCCGTCGACCCGCCGGGCGTCGCCGTGGCCGGTGAGGTCCGTGGTGAGGGCGTAGCTGGTGGCGCCGCCCAGGACGAGCGTGCCGACGAGCGCGGCGGCGAGAGTGGTGCGGCGTGCGGTGGTGCGCACGGGGGCCTCCTTCGGTTCGGGGCGGCGGGAGCCGCCGGGTGAAGGCAAGCGCGCGCGGGTGTCGTGAGGGTGTCGACCGTCTGTTGTCCGGGGAAACAGTGGATGTCGCCCGGTTCGGGGCAGGATGGGCGCGTGGAGTTCCAGGACGTGGTGCGCAGACGGCGGATGGTGCGGCGGTTCACGGACGAGCCCGTGGCCCCCGAGACGGTGGAAAGGCTGGTGCGCAACGCCGTCCGGGCGCCGAGCGCGGGGTTCTCGCAGGGGTGGTCGTTCCTCGTGCTGACCGAGCCGGAGGACCGCGAGCGGTTCTGGACGGCGGCCACCCCGGCGTCGTCCGAGCGGGACATGTCCGCCTGGCTGGCGGGCATGCGCACCGCCCCCGTGCTGGTCGTGGCGCTGTGCTCGCGCGACGCCTACCTGGGGCGGTACGCCGAGCCGGACAAGGGCTGGACCGACCGCGACGAGGCGCGCTGGCCGGTGCCGTACTGGCACGTCGACGCCGGGATGGCGTCGCTGCTCATGCTGCAGACCGCGGTCGACGAGGGCCTCGGGGCGTGCTTCTTCGGCATCTGCGCGGGCGAGATGCCGGCCTTCCGGGACGCGTTCGGCGTGCCCGACGAGTGGGTCCAGACCGGCGTCGTCGCCGTCGGGCACCCCGCGGACGGCGGGGCGAAGGGGTCGCCCACGCGGCGCCGCCGCAAGCCGCTGGAGGAGGTCGTGCACCGCGGGAGCTGGACGCGGGACACGGCCGGCGGTGGTGACCGGCCCTAGGGGCGACCTTCCCGGCGCGGTGCCTCGAGCTGCTCCTGGAGCTCGGCGGGAAGCACGCGCAGGCCGGACAGACCGCCCAGCGGGCTCAGGTCAGCCACCGGCGTGCCGGCCAGGTCCAGGGATCACTCCAGCCACTCGGTGACGAACCGGTCGTGGGCGTGCACGTGCATGGCCTCGTACACCTCGGGACCGATCACGGTGAACTTGTGCGGCGTCTCGGCGGGGGCGACGAGGATCTGGCCGCCGACGGCGACCACCTCGTCGTCGCCCACCCGGAACAGCGCGCGCCCCGAGCGGAGGATGAACGTCTCCGTGTACGGGTGGCGGTGCAGGCGGGGACCGACGCCGTCGCGGTCGAACCGCTCGAACATCACCGACACGGTCGATCCGTGCAGGTAACCCTCGAAGTCAGCGCCCGGCAGCGTGGACTGTTCGATCAGCTCGATGCTCATGCCGGGATGGACCGAGCCTCCGCGGCGAACTGAGCGGTGTCAGGGCAGGGGGAGGTCGAGCCCGCGCCGCAGCCGGTCGCGGACGGCACGCGGCAGCTCGCCCCAGTCGTCGATGGTGTCCAGGTCGACGGCGGTGCCGGGGCGGCGCACGACGACGGGCCGCAGACCCGCGCGCTCGGCCTCGGCGACGTGCGCCGTCCGCGATGCCTCGCCGAAGCGGAACCGGAATGCGGCGGTCGCGGGCAGCACCAGCAGGTTCGTCCCCGCCAGGTGCCGGTCGGTGGCGACGACGACGGGCGGCCGGTGCTGCGCGTCGTCGGGCGCCGGCGCGCCCGCGGCGAGGAGGGCCGCGACGTCGTCGGGGGCCAGCAGCGGCAGGTCGGCGTGCGCGACGAGCAGCCGCGTCGCGCCGCGCTCGAGCGCGGCCTCCCGCCCGACGTCGAGCGCCGCGTTCAGGCCCGGCCGGTCCGCAGGCTGGGGAACCACCCCCACGCTCGGCGCGGCAGTCTGTGTGCGGCGCGGCAGCTCGAACTGCCGGGCCGAGCCCGAGCTGCCGCCGTGACGGAGCGGGTCGAGGGTCTCGTCGACGAACGGCGCGTCGGCGGTGACGACCAGCACGCGCTCGACGCCGTCCGAGGCCAGCAGGACCGCCACGACGTGCCGCGCCAGCGCCGCGACCAGCCGGCGTCGCGCGTCCGGGTCGAGCGACGACGCCAGCCGCGACTTGCCCGAGACGCCGTCGCGCAGCGGCACCAGCGCGACGGCGCCGCCGGCGTGCGTCGTCATCCGAGGGCGAGCAGGTCGCGGGCCAGGCGCTCGCGGCCGGCGGGACCGCCCATGATCGTGTCGGTGACGACGACGTCGAGGCCGAGGTCGCGGATCGGCCCGGCGAGGGCGGCGTCGGCGTCGTCCACCACCATGACGTCCACCAGGTCCGCGTACAGCCGGGCGATGCCCAGGGCCGACACCTCGTGCCCGAGCGTCTCGAGGATCTGCGCCGCCGGGCCCTTGATCGCCTGCCCGCCCACGATCGGGCTCACGGCCACGCGCCGCGCGGGCGAGGCCAGGACGGCGTCGCGCACCCCGGGCACCGCCAGCACGGGTTCCACCGACAGGAACGGGTTGGACGGCGCGACGACCAGCAGGTCCGCGGCCGCGACGGCTTCGAGCACGCCGGGCGCGGGGCGGGCGGCGTCGGCGCCGTCGAGCGCGATGCCGAGCACGGCGTCGGCGTGCTGCCGGTGCACGAAGTACTCCTGGAACGCGACCCGGCCGGACGGCGTGTCGACGAGCGTGCGCAGCCGGTCGTCCGTCACCGGCAGGAGCCGCGCCCGCACGCCCAGCGACGTCGCCAGCCGGTCCGTCACCGCGTGCAGGGGCCGCCCCTCGCGGAGGGCAGCCGTGCGCACGACGTGGGTGGCGAGGTCCCGGTCGCCCAGCGTGAACCACGTGTCCTCGCCGAGCCGGGCCAGCTGGTCGAGGGTCGTGTACGTCTCGTCGGTCAGCCCCCAGCCGCGGGCCTCGTCGTTCAGCCCGGCGAGCGTGTACATGACCGTGTCGAGGTCGGGGGAGACCAGCAGCCCGTGCCGCTCGGTGTCGTCGCCGACGTTGACGACGACGGTCAGGCCGCCGTCCGGGGTCGGCGCGCCGTCGTCGGGCAGCGCCAGGGCGAGGCCGTGCGCCAGGCGGGCGCCGCCGACCCCGCCGGCGAGAAGGGTGACGCGTGTGCTCACCCGACGAGCCTACGGTCCTCCGGCCCCGGTGATTGAGCTTGTCGAAATCCAGCGACTGGGTTTCGACAGGCTCAACCAGCGGCGAGGATGGGGGCTATGGCCGTCTTCGCTTTCTCCGTCGCCCCGCTCGGCGCGGGCGAGTCCGTGGCGGACTCCGTCGCCGCCGCCGTCCGCATCGTCCGCGAGTCCGGGCTCCCCACCCGCACCACCGCGATGTTCACCGAGATCGAGGGGGACTGGGACGAGGTGATGCCGGTGATCCAGCGCGCCACGGAAGCGGTCGGCGCGGGCGGGCACCGGGTGTCGCTGGTGCTCAAGGCGGACATCCGCCCCGGATACACGGGTCAGCTCGACGCGAAGGTCGCGCGCGTCGAGGAGCGGCTCGCCGACGACGGCGGCGCCGGGCACGCGTAGCCCGACGCGCCCCGCGCGAGACCGCCGCGGGCGGCCTGGCGCGCCGACGCGCGCCTGGGAGCCCGCTGTGGTACACGCCACGCGGCGGGGGCCTTAGGCTTGCCCCGGGATCCGGCCGCCCGGGTCGGGTCCGATCCAGGAGTGGTGTGCCATGCCCCTGTTCGAGGTCGATGCCCAGAGGCCCCTCCTCGTCCAGTCCGACCGGTCGCCTGCGGCAAGCGCCCAGGGCGTCGGGACCACCGCCCACCGGGTGGTGGACAGCCACATCGACGGTCTGCTCGGCGAGCAGATCTTCCCGGTGAGCCCCGGCGCCGGCCCGGACGAGCCGCACCTGCTCGCTCTCGACGCGACCGGCTCGCCCGTCGTCGTCGAGCTCGTCGCCGACCTCGACCGCGCCGCCCTCACCCGCGCGCTCGACCACGCCGGCGCCGCCGGCCGGCTGACGCGCGGCGCCCTGGCCGAGCGGTACCACGGCGGGCCGTCGGCGTTCCACCGCGACGTCGCGGCGTTCTACGACAGCGTGCCCATCACCCGATCGCAGCCGGGGCGCAGCAGCGCGCGGCTCATCGTCATCTGCCAGGAGGCGAGCGAGGAGATCCTCAACGCCGTCGACTTCCTGCGCCAGCCCACGATGCCCGTCGAGGTGCTCAAGATGGGCGTCGTGCACAGCGCCGACGGGCGGCGGTTCGTGGACGTCTCGCCGCTCGTGATCCATCCCGCGTCCGCGCCGTCGGCGCCGAGCCTGTCCGCGCCCGCCGCGCCGGCCCCGTCGCGTGACTCCGTCGCCGCCGCCACGGACGACGCCGCGCCCCCGCGCGCCGCGGACCGGCCGGCGGACGTCGACCCGGAGACCTTCGCGGAGGGCGTCGCCGTCGGCCTCGCGCTGGGCGGCAAGATGCCGGCCACCGTGCAGGCACCCCGCGACAAGGCGGACGCTGCACCGCCCTCGCGGACCCGACGTCGGGCCGCGCGCCCCCGGTCCGATGAGGCGGGCCCGTCGGCGGCGGCCCTCCCGGGCGGGCCGCTGCCCGTCCCCGCGGCGCCCGTCCCGCCGCCCCCGCCGGCCCCGGCGCCCGTGCCGAGCCCCGCGCCGGCCGCGGGCGCCGGGCTCGACGAGGACCTCGACATCACCCGCGAGCGGCCGCCGTTCCCGGGCGCCGCCCCGCGCCGCCGCTCGCGCTCGGACCGCTTCTCGTCGCGACCGGAGCTCGACGAGCCGGCGCCGGGCCTCGGCAGCCCGGACCTCGGCCAGGCGTTCGCCGAGGTCGCGGCCCCGGCGTTCGAGCTGCCCGTGCCGGAGCCGCGCTGGTCCGGCGTGGAGGACGACCTGCCCCGCCTGCAGGTGCCGCCGCTCGAGCCCCCGCGCCTGCGCACCCCGCCGGCGGACCCGCTGGAGCCGGGCTGGTCGCCCGCGCCGCACCAGCACGCCTACGACCCGCTGACGTCGCCCGTGCCGCCGGAGCCGGAGCCCGGTCCGTGGGCGCCGCCGGTCACCGCGGGCGACGACGAGGTGGACCCGGACCTCGTCGCCCTGGCCCGCACGCTGGTGCACCCGACGACGATCGTGTGGTCCCGTCCGCGCCGCCGCCAGCACTTCGAGGCGGTGCTGCACCAGGACGGCGCGATCCAGCTCGCCGACGGCTCCCGGTACTGGCACCCCGACCACGCGGCGTCCGCGGCCTCCGGCTCGCCCACCGCCGACGGGTGGAGCGTGTGGCGCCTCGGCGCCGAGGGCCCCACGCTGCTGGACGCCTACCGGCACCGCTTCGCCTGATACCCGGACTCGGTGATTGAGCCTGTCGAAATCCAGTGACCGGGTTTCGACAGGCTCAACCGGCGGTCGTGGGGTGTCGACAGGCTCGACCAGCGGGTCAGGGCAGGACGACGATCTTGCCGGTCTGCTCGCCGGCGGCCAGCCGCGCCAGGCCGTCGCGCACGCGCGCGAGCGGCACCACGGAGTCGATGACCGGGCGCACGCCGGTGCGGGCGACGAACCGGGCGAGGGCGGCCAGGTCGTCCCGCGAGCCCATCGTGACGCCCTGCACGCGGATCTCGTTGAAGAAGACGCGGGTCAGCTCCGCGGGCGGGGCGTCGCCCGACGTCGCGCCGCAGACGACGATCGTGCCGCCGGGCCGCACCGAGCGCACGGAGTGCGCCCAGGTGGCCTGGCCGACGGACTCGATCACCGCGTCCACGCGGTCGGGCACGCGGGCGCCCGTCTCGACGGCGTGCGCGGCGCCCAGCTCCCGGGCGCGCTCCCGGCGCTCGGCGGAGCGGGACGTCGCCGTCACCTCGAGGCCGGCCGCGGCGCCGAGCACGATCGCCGCCGAGGCGACGCCGCCGCCCGCGCCCTGCACGAGCACCCGGTCGCCGGGAGCCAGGCCGGCGGCACCGAACAGCATCCGGTAGGCGGTGAGCCACGCCGTGGGCAGGCAGGCGGCCTCCTCGAACGGGAGGTCGTCGGGGATCGGCACCAGGTTGTGGATCGGCACGGACACACGCTCCGCGAGCGTGCCGGGGTAGTGCTCCGACAGCAGCGTGCGCCGCTCGTTCGGCCCGACGCCGTGCCCGTCGGCGCCGATCACGCCGTGCACCAGCACCTGCGTGCCGTCCGGGGTGGTGCCGGCGGCGTCGGTGCCGAGGATCATCGGGAGCTGCTCGGGGCGCAGGCCCACGCCGCGCAGCGACCACAGGTCGTGGTGGTTGAGCGACGCGGCGTGCACCTGGACGGTGGTCCAGTGCTCCCGCTGCTCCGGTTCGGGCCGCTCACCCACCTCCAGGCCGTCGAGGGGGGAGTCGGGCGAGAAGCGGGCGACGGTGGCGGCGAGCATGCGACCCAACCTACTGGCCGTCCCGCTAGGTTGTGCGGCATGACTGTGGGTGGGGTCGAGGAGGAGCTGGCCGCGGCGCGTGCGGCCGTCGTCGAGCACGCGCAGCGGTCCGCACGGCGGGAGCGCGCGCGCCAGGACCTGGCCGCGGCCGACGAGGCGCTGGCGACGGCGCGCGCGTCGCTCGCGGACGAGACGGCGGACGTCGCGCGGCTGGAGTCGCTGAGCCTCGCGCGGGTGTGGGCGGGCCTGCGGGGCGACCGCACGCGACGGCTCGACGACGAGCGCGCCGAGCAGCAGGCGGCCGAGTACGTGGCCGCGACGGCGCAGGCCCGTCGCGACGCCGCGGAGCGCGAGCTGCGGGCCGCCGACGCCGGGCTGGCCGCGCTCGGCGACGTGCACGCCCGGTGGCGGGCGGCGCTCGCCGCCAAGGAGGAGTGGGTGCGGGGCGCCGGCGGCCCGGCCGCGGCCGAGCTGGCCGCGGTGGCCGAGCAGGTGGGCGGCTGGCGTGCCCAGCAGGTCGAGATCGCCCAGGCGCAGGAGGCGGCCGGCCGGGCCGCCCAGGCGCTGGCCGCGGCCGCCGGCGAGCTGCGCAGCGCCGACGGCTGGTCCACCTACGACACGTTCTTCGACGGTGGCATGATCGCGAGCATGGCGAAGCACGACCGGATGGACCGTGCCGCCGGGCTGTTGCGGGAGGCGGACGGGGCGCTGCGCCACCTCGCCGTCGAGCTGGGCGACCTCGGCGAGCAGGGGGTCGGCGGGGTCGGCGTCGACGGGTTCACCCGCACGCTCGACGTCTGGTTCGACAACATCTTCACGGACTGGTCGGTGCGGAACGGGATCGCCGAGGCGCGCGACCGCGTCGGGGCGGCGGTCCGCGCCGTCGACGGCGTCCGGCAGCGGCTCGCCGAGCGGTCGGCGGCCGCCGACGCGGAGCTCGCGGCGCTCGCCGCCCGCCGGGAGTCCCTCCTGGTGGGCTGACTCGGGGTGGTGCGAGAGTCAGGCCGCGCCGACGTCGAACATCCAGGTGACGCCGTACCGGTCGGTCACCTGGCCGTAGAAGTCGCCCCACGGTGCCTTGTCGAACGGCATCGCGTCGGTGCCGCCCTCGGCGAGCTTGGCGTACGCACCCGCGACGTAGTCGTAGTCCTCCGGCCCGCCGGTGAGCGCGACGGTCACGCCGCGGGTGGGGGCGACGTACGGCATCATCGAGCCGCTGTCGGCGGCCATGAGGGTGAGCCCGTGAGGCGTGTCGAGCTGGCCGTGCATCACGAGGTCCTTGTCGGCCTCGTCGATCGGCATGCCCGCGTCGGCCGGCATCCCGCCGAACGTGCTGATGTCGAGCTCGCCGCCGAGCACCGACCGGTAGAACTCGAGCGCCTCGCGCGCCTGGTTCTTGAAGCTGAGATACGGGTTGAGCCGGACCATGGGGCGCCTCCAGCAGCGTCGCGTCGGAGCGGGCGGGCCGCAGGGTTCCGCGGCCGAGGACCACGCTAGGCAGCGCCGCCCGCACCCGCAGCGCGGTGCCGGCCGCCGCGGCAACTTCACCCGCGGGCGGCCGACCCCGGTGACGACGGCACGGCGCCCCGGCCTATCGTCGTGCTGACGGACGGGAGATCGCGATGCCTACCTTCAGCACGGACAGCGGCGCCGACCCGGAGGGCCGCCGTCCCACGACCGGTCTCGAGGGGGCCACGGCTCTCCTCGTCGGCGCGAACGGACGCATCGGTCACGCGGTCGCCGTCGCCCTCGGGGCGGCGGGCGCCCGCCTCGTCCTGGCCGCGCGCGACGGGGAGCGGCTCGCCGCGTTGCAGGCGGAGCTCGACGCGGCCGGGGTGCCGGCCCGGGCGGTCCCGACCGACGTCACGGACGACGACGCGGTGCGCGCGCTCGTGGAGTTGGCGGCCGGCGAGGGGATGGAGGTCGCCGTCAACAACGCGGGCACCACCCACCGGCCGGCCCCGCTCGGCGCGCTGCCGGTCGAGGACGCGGACCGGGTGCTCGGCGTGACGCTGCGGGGCACCCTCGTCGCGATGCACCACGAGCTGGCCCACCTCCCGGCGGGCGGACGACTGGTGAACGTCGCCTCCACGGCCGGGCTGGCCGGCGCGCCGGGGATGGCCGCCTACGTCGCGGCCAAGCACGGCGTCGTCGGCCTGACGCGCACGGCGGCCCTCGACCACGCCGACCGCGGCATCAGGGTCAACGCGGTGGCGCCGGGCTCGATCGAGTCCGGCGGGCTCGCCACGCAGCCCGACGACGTGCGGGACCGGGTCGGCGCCACCGCCCCGCTCGGGCGGCTGGGCGGCGCCGAGGAGGTCGCCGCCGCCGTCGTGTGGCTGGCCTCCCCGGCGTCCTCGTACACGACGGGCGCCGTCCTCACCGTCGACGGCGGCAAGGGCGCCCGCGGAGCCTGACGCGCCTCAGTCCCGGCGGCGGTCGGCCTCCCGCGGGGCGTCGGCGAGGAAGTCGGCCACGATCGGGCCGAGCTGGTCGAACTCGATGAGGAAGCCGTCGTGGCCGAAGTCGGACGTGACGATCCGCAGCGGCTCCGCGCCGGGCACCCACGCCGCGATGCGGCCGGCCTGCTCCGGCGGGAACAGGCGGTCGGAGTCCACCGCCACGACCAGCGCGCGCGCCGTGATCTGTGACAGCGCCGACTCGACCCCGCCGCGGTCGCGGCCGAGGTCGTGGCTCAGCATCGACTCGGTGAGCACCAGGTAGGAGTTGGCGTCGAACCGGCGCGCGAGCTTGTCGCCGTGGTGGTCGAGGTACGACTGCACGGCGTACCGGCCGTCCTCGAGCGGGTCCTCGCCGCCCTGCGGCAGCCGCCCGAACCGGACGTCGAGCTCCGCCGCCGTCCGGTAGGTGGTGTGCGCGATCTGCCGCGCGATGGCGAGCCCGGCGTCCGGGCCGTCCCCGTCGGCGGCGTCGTAGTAGTCGCCGCCGCGCCAGCGGGGGTCGGCGCGGATCGCGCCGAGCTGCGGGTGCGCCCAGGCGATCTGGTCGCCCGACGTCTGCGCCGTCGTCGCGATGGCGGCGATGCCGTCCACCGCGATCCCGGCCTCGGGGCCGAGCAGCGCCCACTCCAGCACGCGCAGCCCGCCCATCGACGCCCCGACGACGAGCGACCAGCGCTCGACGCCGAGCTGCCGCGCGAGCTCGATCTCCGCGGCCACCTGGTCGCGGGTCGTGATGCGGGGGAAGCGGCCGCCCCAGGGCCGGCCGTCGGGGGCCGTGGACGCCGGGCCGGTGGTGCCCTGGCAGCCGCCCAGCACGTTGGGCGCGACGACGAAGTACCGGTCGGTGTCGATGGGCGCGCCCGGGCCGATCATGTCGGCCCACCAGCCGGCGGTCGGCTGGCCCGGCCCCGCGGGGCCCGCGACGTGTGCGTCGCCGGTGAGCGCGTGCAGCACGAGGACGGCGTTGGAGCCGTCGGGGGCGAGCTCGCCCCACGTCTCGTAGGCCACGCGCACGTCGGGCAGCACGCCGCCCGCCTCGAGCTCGACCGCGCCGACGTCGGCGAACTTCCTGCTGGCCACCGGGTCGCCCTCGCGCCACGCCCCGGTGGCGGGCACCGGCGGCTTGGCCTGGGCCCGCGAGACCGGCGTGGGGCGGACCCGCGGCGCGGTGCCCGAGCTGCGACCGCCGACCGACGGCACGGTGGCGGCGACCCCGCCGCCGCACCGCGCCGACGGGCCGGGCACCGCGGTCACGCGGCGGCCTCGTCGTCCGCCGTCGAGCCCGGTGCCGCGCCCGCGACGACGTCCGCCGCGGCCGCGAAGCCGAGCTCGAGGTCCGCGAGGATGTCCTGGATCCCCTCGAGCCCGACCGCGAGCCGGACCAGCGCCGGCGTCACGCCGGACTGGGCCTGCGCCTCCGGGGTGAGCTGCGAGTGCGTGGTCGACGCGGGGTGGATGACCAGGGACCGCACGTCGCCGATGTTCGCGACGTGCGAGTGCAGCTGCAGCGCCGAGACGAACGCGCGGCCGGCGGCGTTCGCCAGCTCCGGGTCGGCGACGTCGAGCTCGAAGGCGACCACGGCGCCGGCGCCCTTCGGCGCGTACTTCCGCGCGTTCTCGTGCCACGGCGACGACGGCAGGCCGGCGTAGTGCACGAGGCGCACGTCGTCCCGCTGCTCGAGCCACTCGGCCACGTGCTGCGCGTTGGACACGTGCCGCTCGACCCGCAGCGACAGGGTCTCGAGGCCCTGCGCGAGCAGGAACGCGTTGAACGGCGCGACGGCGGGGCCCAGGTCGCGCAGCAGCTGGACGCGCGCCTTGAGCACGAACGCGAGGTTGGCGCCGAGTGCGGAGCCCACGCCGAGGTCACGCGCGTAGACGAGGCCGTGGTAGCTCTCGTCCGGCTGGTTGAAGCCGGGGAAGCGCTCGGGCTGGGCGGCGTAGTCGAAGGTGCCGCCGTCGACGATGACGCCGCCGATGGCCGCGCCGTGGCCGCCGAGGTACTTCGTGGCCGAGTGCACGACGACGTCCGCGCCGTGCTCGATCGGGCGCACCAGGTACGGGGTGGCGATCGTGTTGTCCACGATGAGCGGCACGCCCACCTCGTGGGCGACCGACGCCACGCCGGCGATGTCCAGCACGTCGGCGCGCGGGTTCGGGATGGTCTCGGCGAAGAAGGCCTTGGTGGTCGGCCGGGCCGCCGCGCGCCACGACTCCGGGTCGTGCGGGTCGTCGACGAACGTCGTCTCGATGCCCAGCCGCGGCAGCGTGTGCCGCAGCAGGTTGTAGGTGCCGCCGTAGAGGCTGGGGCTGGCGACGACGTGGTCGCCGGCCTGCGCGACGTTGAGGATCGCGAGGGTCTCGGCGGCCTGCCCGGACGCGACGAGCAGCGCGCCGACGCCGCCCTCGAGGTCGGCGATGCGCGTCTCGACCGCCTCCTGGGTGGGGTTGCCGATGCGCGTGTAGATCGGGCCGAGGTCGGCGAGCGCGAAGCGGTCGGCCGCGACGTCGGCGCTGGGGAACTCGAACGACGTGGTCTGGTAGATCGGCAGCGCGCGGGCCCCGGTGGTGGGGTCGGGGCTCTGGCCGGCGTGGATCTGGCGGGTCTCGAAGGTCCAGCTGGAGGTCATGGCGTGCTCCTGGGTGCTCGGTGTGGGGGCCGGTCGGGCTCGGTCGGCGGTGATCGGGCCGCGGCGGGAACCAGGAGGCCTGCGCGTCTGGGACGGGCCGCGGCGGTCGGCTGCGCACGCGGAGCGGATGGCTGGGTCGACGAGCGGCCGCAGGCAGGCGAACGTGCGCGGAGGTCAGCGGCACATTCGACGGGTCATGCGCACGACCGTAGCCCCGCGGCGCGACGGGCGACACCTCTGTCTCGTCATTCGGGACCAGAATATGGACGGCGTGTCGCCTTGCCTGGCGCGTCGAGATCGCACTCTCGGGTGGCGCTCCCCGTCGGCCGGGGTGAGTCTGGGCGAGGTTGCCCGGAGAGCGTCTGCCCAGGGAGGAGCAGAACATGCCTCGCACCTGTCGTGCCGCCAGGGCCACGTCGTGGCTCGCCGTCGCGCTGCTCGCCGGTGCGCCCGTCGTCGCCGGGGGCGCCGCGTGGGCGGACCCGCCGTCGGACGACGACGTCGCGGCCGCGCACGCCGCGGCGGACGCCGCCGCCCTCGACGTCGCCGGGGCGCAGGCGCGGCTGGACGCGATCCGCGCCGAGCTCTCCCGCGCCGAGGGCGCCGTCCAGACCGCCGCAGAGGACTACGCGGAGGCCCGCGAGGCCCTGGCTGCCGCCAAGCGCGAGACGGCCGAGGCGCGTGAGCGGGCCGACCACGCCCAGCGGGCCGAGGAGGCCGCCCGCGGGACGCTCGCCGAGGCGTACCGCACCACGGCGCGCGCGCACGAGAACGCCCTCGGGCCGCTCGACGTCGTGACCGGCGCGCGCGACGTCGGCGACGTGGTGTCCACCGACTCCGCGCAGCGCGCCGTGGACCGGAAGGTGGCAGGCGCGCTCGCCCGGCAGGCGGACGTGCGCTCCGCGGCCCGCAACGCCGACGCCCGCTGGCAGGCCGCCCGCGCCGCGCAGCAGGAGGCCAGCGAGGCGGCCGAGGCCGCCTTCGCCGCCGCGCAGCGCGCCGCCGACGACCTCACCGCCCGCACCGCCGCCGCCGAGGACGAGCGCGACCGCCTCTTCACGCGGCTCGCGGACCTGCGCAGCACCAGCGTCGAGCTCGAGCGGCAGCGCGAGGCCGACCGCCAGGAGAAGGCCGCCGCGGCGCGGGAGGCGGCGGCCCGCGAGCGGGCCGAGGACGCGGCGTCGTCGGGCACGACGTCGGGGAGCTCGTCGGGCACGTCCGACGGGACGACCGACGGCACGACGGGCCGTGCTGACGTCGCGGACGCCGCGGGCCCTCAGACCGACGCCGAGCCCGAGCGGCAGCGGCCGCGCGGCACGGGTGACGGCGCGCGGGCGGACGACGCGCAGGCCGCCGAGCCCGACCCGCAGCCGACGCGCACGCGCGAGCCCGCCCCGGACCCGGCGCCGAGGCCCGACCCGAAGCCGGACCCGAAGCCGGACCCGAAGCCGGACCCGCCGCCGGTCAGCGGCGTCGGCCAGGGCGGCGCGGCCCAGGGGCGCGAGGCGCTCGCGTGGGCGCGGTCCAAGATCGGCATCGCCTACCAGTGGGGCGGCGACGGCAACCCGGGCTACGACTGCTCGGGGCTGACCGCGGGGGCGTGGAAGGCGGCGGGCGTGTGGATCACGCGCACGTCGCGGTCCCAGTACCTCACCGTGGGCAAGGTCTCCTACGACGCGATGCGCCCCGGCGACCTGATCTTCTACGCCAACGACACGTCCGACCCGTCGACCATCCGGCACGTCGCGATCTACGCCGGCGGCGGGAGGATGGTCGAGGCCCCGCGGCCGGGCCTCACCGTGCGCGAGACCCCCGTCCGCTGGGACGAGGTCATGCCGTACGCCGGCCGTCCCTGAGCACCCCGCTGGTTGAGCCTGTCGAAACCCGATCCCGGATCTCTCCCGCTGGTTGAGCTCGTCGAAACCCGGCACCGGATCTCGACAGGCTCGACCAGCGAACAGAGGGACCTGGGTCGCGACGATCCACGACCTGCGGGCGACGCGGGCCGGCCAGGGCGCCCGCGACGCTGACGGGCATGACCTCACGCACCCGCCTCCTCCTGGCCCTCGTCTCCTGCGCCGCGGCCCTGCTCGCCGGCCTGCTGCACCTGCTCGCGCCGCCGCCCTCCGGGTACTCGGCCATCTTCGCTCCGCCCTGGGCGACGCCGGCCGCCGCGGCGGTGGCGCTCGTCGGGCTGGTGCTGGGCGCGCGACACCCGCGCGCCGGGGTCCTGCTCGGCTGGGCGGGGGTGGTGCTGCTGTTCTGGGGCTCGGGCGGGCTGGCGCTCGAGGGCTTCCGCGCCTTCTTCGCCGTCACGGGCATCCCGGCGGGGGAGTTCGCGGACGTCGACGTGCCCGGCATGGTCACCCGCGCCTGCTCGGCGCTCGCGGCGGTCACGACCGTCCTGACCACCGCGGACACGGCGCGGGCCGCCCGGTCGCTCGCCGCGCCCGCGCCCCGGTGGCCGCGGTACCTTGCCCTGGCGATGTGCGTCCCGTACCCGTCGCTCAAGCTCTACTGGTGGCTCGGCGGCACGGTCGGTCGGCCCGAGGGGAGCACGGAGGGAGTGCCCTGGATGGAGGTCGCGCTGTTCGCCGCGGGGGCCCTGGTCGTGCTCGGCCTGACCGGCCCGCGCGCCTCCGGCCGCCTGCGCCCGCTGCTGCTCGCGGCGGGCTGGCTCGGCTCCACCGCCGCGCTCACGATGGGCGCACTCATGGTGTTCGGCACCCTGGGGCAGCTGCTCGGCCTGAGCGACGGCCCCGTCGACCTCCGCGCCGGCGCCATCACGGCGCTCGTGGCCATGACCTACGGCAGCTGGCTCGCCGTCGGGGTGGCGCTGCTCGCCGCGACGCTGCAGGCGCAGGACGCGCCCCGCACGCGCCGTCGCGCCCGGCGTGCGGCGGTGGGCGCGGCATGATGCCCGTGCCCGCCCGCGGCGACGTCGTCCTCGCCGCGGTCGCCGCCGTCGCGCTCCTGCCCGCCACGGCGATGATCGCGTCCCGGTCGCTGCCGGCGGCGACCGCGACCGCGCTGGTCCTGCTCGCGGCCGTGGCCCATGGGGCCCTGGCCTGGCGTCGCGCGGCACCGGTGGCGTCGCACCTCCTGGTGCTCGCGGCGCTCGCGGGGCAGCTCGCCCTGACCGGTCTGTTCCTGCTGCTGCCGTCGGCGCTGACGGTCTGGCTCTCCGTGTTCGCCTGCGCGGCGTGGTCGGCACGGCCCCGGCTGTCGCTGGCGACCGGCGTCGTCGGGGTGGCCGCCACGGTGCTGCGGTACGCCGGCGACCCGGCCGTCCGGGAGTCCGGCTTCGGGCCCGCCCCGTGGCTCCTGGGGGTGCTGCTGCTCGCGCTGCTCGCGGCGTCGTGGACGGCGGGCCTGCTGCGGCGGGCGCAGGACGCCGCGCGGCGGGCGGCGGAGGAGGGGCGCGCTGCGGCGGTCGCGGCGCAGGACGTGCGGGCCGAGCGCGCCGCCCTCGCCGAGCGGGCGCGCATCGCCCGCGAGATGCACGACGTCGTCGCGCACTCCCTGGCGGTGGTCGTCGCGCAGGCGCGCCTCGGGCAGGCGGCTCCGGACCGGGCCCAGGAGGCGCTCGCGGCCGTCGAGGAGGCGGGCCGGTCGGCGTCCGGCGAGCTCCGCGGGCTGCTGCACGTGCTGCGCGCGGGGGACGGAGCCCCACCGGGCGACGGCGCGGGGCACGGCGCCGCCGGAGGGACAGCGCCCGCCCCGGGCCTGGACGACCTGCCCGCCCTCGTGGCGCGCGTGCGCGCCGCCGGTCGCGCGGTCGACCTCCACGTCGCGGGGGAGCCGCTGCCGCTCGGGCCCGCCGCCGAGCTCGCCGTGTACCGCGCGGTGCAGGAGTCGCTGACCAACACCGCGCGGCACGCCGGGCCGGGCGCCGCCTCGCGGGTGGCGCTGACCTGGGCCGGCGCCGGGCTGGAGGTCGTGGTCGCGGACGACGGCGGCACGGGCCCGGCGGCCAGCGAGCACGGGAACGGGGAGCACCCGGGCACCGAGCGCGGGGGAGCGGGGATGGGCCTGCGCGGGATGCGCGAGCGCGTGGAGGCCGTCGGCGGCCGCCTCGAGGTGCGCCGCGGCGACGGCTGGGCGGTCGTGGCGACGCTGCCTGCCGCGCCGGCGCCCGAGGGGGACGCCCCGTGATCCGGGTGCTGGTGGCCGACGACCAGGACCTCGTGCGCGCGGGCGCCGTGGCGGTGGTGGACGCCGCCCCCGACCTGGAGGTCGTGGCCGAGGCCGCCAACGGCGCCGCGGCCGTCGAGGCCCAGCGCCGCCACCGCGCCGACGTCGTGCTCATGGACGTGCGGATGCCCGTGCTCGACGGCATCGAGGCCACCCGGCGGCTCGTCGCGGGCGCCGCGGACGGCTCGCTCCCGCCGTGCCGCGTCGTCGTCCTCACGACGTTCGACCTCGACGAGTACGTCTACGGCGCCCTGCGCGCCGGGGCCAGCGGCTTCCTGCTCAAGGACGCCCCGACGCACGACCTGCTGGCCGCCGTCCGCACCGCCCACCGGGGCGACGCCGTCGTCGCGCCGTCCGCCACGCGGCGGCTGCTGGCGCAGGTCGTGCCGCGCCTGCCCGACGTCGCCGCCCGCGAGGCCGCGGCCGCCGTGCTGTCGGAGCGGGAGCTCGCCGTCGTGCGGCTGCTCGCGGAGGGGCTGTCGAACGCGGAGATCGCCGCGCGGATCTTCGTCTCCGAGGCGACCGTCAAGACGTACGTCGGCCGGATCCTCGCCAAGCTCGACCTGCGCGACCGCGTCCAGGTGGTCGTCTGGGCGTACCGCACCGGCCTCGCGGAGGCCTGAGTGCCTCCCGTCAGGGGCGCAGCAGCACCTTCGTGGCGCGGCGCTCGTCCATCGCCGCGTAGGCCTCGGCGGCGTCGGCGAGCGGCAGCTCCAGGTCGAAGACCTTGCCGGGCACGATCGCTCCGGACAGGACCTCCGGCAGCAGCGTCTCCATGTAGCGCCGGGCGGACGCCATGCCGCCGCCGATGGTGATGTTGCGGTCGAACAGGCGCCGCACGCTCAGGTCGGGGCCGTGCGGCACGCCGACGAACCCGACACGCCCGCCGCCGCGCACCACGCTCAGGGCGGTGTCCATCGACTGCTCGGTGCCGACGCACTCCAGCGCGGCGTCGGGGAGGTCGCCGTCGAGCAGGTCGCGCACCGCCGCGAGGCCCTCCTCGCCGCGCTCGGCGACGACGTCGGTGGCGCCGAACTCGCGGGCCAGCGCAGCCCGGTCGTCGTGGCGGCTCATGGCGATGACGCGCTCCGCGCCGAGCAGGCGGGCGCCGATGACGCCGGACAGCCCCACGGCGCCGTCGCCGACCACGACGACGGTGTCGCCCGCGGAGACGCCGGCGGAGAACGCGGCGTGATACCCGGTGGACATGACGTCGGCGAGGGTGAGCAGGTGGGGCACCAGCCCGGCGGCCTCGAGCTCGGCCTCCCGCCGCCCCACGGGGAACAGGGAGTGCTGCGCGAGGGGGATGCGCACGCGCTCGCCCTGGGCGCCGTCGACGGGGTTGCCCCAGCGGTCGGTCGAGCCGAACCCGGTGACGAGGTCGCACGCCGCGGGGTACCCGGCGCGGCACGCCTGGCACTCGCCGCAGCTCATGGTGAACGGCAGGATCACGAAGTCGCCCACCTGCGCGGACGTGACGTCGGAGCCCAGCTCCTCGACGACGCCCACCAGCTCGTGCCCGATGGGGCGCGGCTTCTTCACGGCGGAGACGCCGCGGTAGGGCCACAGGTCGGAGCCGCAGACGCAGGCGGCGACGACGCGGACCACCGCGTCGCCGGGGGTGAGGATCTGGGGGTCCGGTCGCTCTTCGGCGCGGACGTCACGGGCGTCGTGGATGACGGCAGCAAGCATGGGCCCACCGTAGACGGCTCGTCGTGGCGGCGGCGCCTCCCGCTCGGGTCGGCGGCTCGAGCTGCCGCGCCGGTCACGGGCTGCCGCGCCGAGCATCCCCCTCCGGCTCGTCGACGAGGGCGCGGACGACGGCGCGGGAGTACCGGGCGAGCGCGTCCGGGTCGGTGCGGCCCAGCAGCGTGCCGGGCACGAGGCCGCGCATCACCGCGACACCGAGCACCCACGCGACGAGCAGCTCGGCGCGCAGCTCGGGGTCCTCGCCGTCGAGCGTGCCGGCCACGTCGTCGAGGTACGGGCCGCAGACCGCGGCCTGCAGGCGGGCCTCGCCCGCGGCCCTGCCCCCGGAGCGCAGCAGCGCCGCGACGGGCCGGGCGCCCTCGGGCGGGTACGCGAACATCGACAGCAGGCGCTCGGCGAACTCTTCCGGGGGGAGGCCGCGCAGGCGTTCGGGGTCCTCGTCCGCCGTGGCCGCGACGAAGAGCCCGTCCTTGGACCCGAAGTAGCGGAACACGAGCGCGGCGTCGACGCCGGCGTCCCCCGCGACGGCGCGCACGCTCGTGCCCGCGTACCCGTGCTCCGCGAACCGGCGGCGGGCCGCGTCGAGCAGCCGGGCCCGCGTGGCCTCCTTGTCCCGTCGCACGACCATGCCACCGACGCTAAGTCATCACTCGTTGACTTGTCGAGAGGGCGGTTCCTAGCGTCGTCCGCGACGAGCCGGGCAGACGGTGCCGGGCCGGACCGAGGGAGCGGGCATGGGCAGGACGACGGTGGTGGCAGGCGGGACCGCGGGGCTCGGGCTGGGGGTCGCGCTGGCGCGACTGACCGCGGGGGACGCCGTGACGGTCGTCGGGCGGGACCCGGGCCGGGGTGCGGCCTTCCTCGAGCGGGCCGCGGCCGCCGGGGCCCGCGAGCGCGCGACCTTCGTCGCGGGCGACCTCACCACGGCCGCCGGTGCCCGGGAGGTCGTCGCGCGGCTGCAGGAGCGGCACGATGTCGTCGACGCCCTCGTCCTCACGGCCTATGCCCCGCAGCTGCGGCGCCGCGTGACCGCCGAGGGTGTCGAGGCGTCGCTGTCCCTCTACTACCTGGCGCGCCGGGTGCTCGGCGAGGGCCTGGAGGCCCAGCTGGACCGGGCCGCGCGCCCCGTGATCGTGAGCCTCAACGGCGTGGGTGTCGTCCACGGCCGGATGCGCTGGGACGACCTCATGCTGGAGCGGGGCTACCGGGTCGTCGAGGCCACCGCGCAGGGCGGCCGTGCCGCCGAGCTGCTCGCCGTCGCGCACGCCCACGCCACCCCGCCGCGCCGGGCGCGCTACGTGCTCGTGCACCCGGGGTTCACGCGGACCGCGGCCACCGGGCTCCCGTGGCCCGCCCGCGCCCTCGCGCACGTCGCGGGTCTGGCCGCGCAGCCGGTGGCCCGCGCGATCCCGCCGGTCCTGCGCGTGATCGAGGACCCGCCGGCCGCGCCGCTCACCGCGATCGACCGCGGTCGCCCGGTCGACGTCGCGTCGTTCGCCGACGTCGCGGAGGCCGCCCGGCTGGAGGAGGTCATGACGCCCTTCGCGCGATCCGGGACGCCACGCTGACGACGCGGCGGAGCCGGTCGCGGGACGACGACGGCGCCGCACCCGGTGGGGTGCGGCGCCGTCGTCGTGCGGGGCCTCGGCTCAGTGGCCGTCGTAGTAGCCGGTGTCCTTGGCGCGCTGGAACGAGCGCTCGATCTCGGCCTCGGCGTCGGCGCGGCCCACCCAGTGGGCGCCCTCGACGGACTTGCCGGGCTCGAGGTCCTTGTAGACCTCGAAGAAGTGCTGGATCTCCAGGCGGTGGAAGTCGGAGACGTCGTCGATGTCCTGGCGCCAGGCCGCGCGCTGGTCGCCCAGGGGCACGCAGAGCACCTTGTCGTCGCCGCCGGCCTCGTCGCGCATGCGGAACATGCCGAGGGCGCGGCAGCGGATCAGGCAGCCGGGGAACGTCGGCTCCTCGAGCAGCACGAGCGCGTCCAGCGGGTCGCCGTCCTCGCCGAGGGTGCCCTCGATGAACCCGTAGTCGTCCGGGTAGCGGGTCGAGGTGAAGAGCATGCGGTCGAGGCGGATGCGACCGGTCTCGTGGTCGACCTCGTACTTGTTCCGCTGGCCCTTCGGGATCTCGATCGTGACGTCGAACTCCACTGTTCCTCCATGCTCGGGACGTGCTCGGGGAGATGCTTCGGACATGCTCGGTGCGGGCATGCTCGGTGCGGACGCCCTGTCAAAGTGTGCCATGCGCTCCCGGGCCCGCCAGGTGCGGTGCGGCGGCGCCGGACGGCGGTCGGACGTGGGAGGATACGCACGGAGCGCGCCACGGGGTCCGGGCTGTGACGATGCTCACTCGACGACTCACGGACGGCTCACGACGGCTCACGGGCGCGGGAGGACGACATGGGGTGGCGGGCCAGCGTCGGCGCCACCGTCACGACCGTCGTCGTGCTGTTCGGCGGCTATCTCGTGGCGGACGCCCTCGACGTCGTCCCGGGCATGCTCACCACCGCCCCGCCGCCCGCCCCGGCGGCTCCCTTCCCCTCGGCGCCCGGCGCCACCACCGGGCCGACGCCCGAGCGCTCCCTGCCCGACCTGCCGTCGGACGCACCCCTGCCCACCGAAGCCGCCGTCGGCAAGCTCGTGACCGGGCTGGCGAAGGACGACCGGCTGGGCAAGCGGGTCGGTGCGCTCGTGGTCGACGCGGCGTCGGGCGAGACGCTCGGCTCCCGCGCCCCCGACCGGCCGATGATCCCCGCCTCGACGCAGAAGCTCTTCACGGCGGTGGCGGGGCTCGCCGGCCCGGGCGGCGACACGACGCTGCCGACCACCGTGGTGCTCGACGGCGACGCGCACCTGGTGCTCGTGGGCGGCGGCGACATGATGCTCTCGGCGGGGGACGGGCACCCCGACGCGGTGAACGGGCGGGCGGGCCTCGGCGACCTCGCGGACCAGGTGGTCGCGCAGGTCGTCGACGCGGGGCAGGACACGGTGACGCTCGGCCTCGACGACAGCCTGTTCTCCGGCCCGGCGGTGCCCGCCGCCGTGCCCGCCGCGGACGTCAAGGACGGCTACACGGCGCCGGTCGCCGCGCTCGCCGTCGACGTCGCCCGCACCACCGACGAGGAGTACGCGCCGCGGCAGAAGGACCCGGCGCTGGCGGCCGCCCGCACGTTCGCGAAGGCGCTGGAGCAGCGCGGCGTCACGGTGCGGGGCGAGATCTCCCGAGAGGAGGCGCCGTCGTCGGCGGACGAAATCGCCCGGGTGGAGTCCGCGCCGCTGCGCGACATCGTCGGCGACATGCTGCGCCGGTCGGACAACACCATCACGGAGGTCGTGGGGCGGATCGTCGCCCTGGACGCGGGCGAGCCCGGCACCGCCGCGGCCGCGATCGACGCCGTCACGGCGCAGGTCGCCGAGCTCGGCGTCGACATGGACGGCGCGAAGCTCGTGGACCTGTCCGGGCTCGGCCGCGGCTCGAGGGCCACGCCGCGCCAGCTCGGCGCGCTGCTGACCCTCGCCGTCGACCCCGACCACCCCGAGCTGCGCGACGTCGCGGACGGCCTGGCGGTCGCGGGCCTGAACGGCACCCTGCACGACCGCTACCCCAAGTCGAACCCGGGCCGCGGGTACGTCGACGGCAAGACGGGGAGCCTGCCGAAGGTCACCGGGCTGGCCGGCACCGTGGTCACGGCCGACGACCGGCTCCTCGTGTTCGTCACGCTCGCGGACAAGGTGCCCGAGGGTGGCGCCTACGGCGCGCGGGTGATCTTCGACGACTTCGCCGGGAGCCTCGCCGCCTGCGGCTGCCGCCCGGCCGGTTGAGCCGGGCCCCCGCTGGTTGAGCCTGTCGAAACCTGGGACCTGGTTTCGACGAGCTCAACCAACGAGGTCCTCGACCGACGGTGCTCGTGACTACGGTGGTCCCGTGACCACGCCCGCCCCCGCCGCCGAGCCCCTGCTGGACTGGACGGCCGCGGCTCAGATCGCCGCGCGGCTCGCCCGCCCCGGCGGCACGGCCCCCCGCGACGAGCTGGACGCGCTCGTCGCCGGGCTGCGCGCCGCGGCCGGCGACGCCGTCGGGCACGTGCTGGAGGTCACGGGCATGACGCCGGCGACGGCCCGGGAGGCCGGCGTGCTCGGGGACGTGCACGTCGTGGACCGGGCGGGCTGGACCCGCGCCAACGCGCAGTCGATGCGGGCGATGACCGACCCGGTGATGGCCGCGCTCGCCGCGGACGCCCCGCCCACGTCGGCGGCCGCCCGCCTGGCCGGCGCGGCGGAGGTCGGGGGGCTGCTCGCGCTGCTGTCGGGCCGGGTGCTCGGCCAGTTCGACCCGTACGGGGCGGGCCACGCGCCCGGCGGCGGCCGGCTGCTGCTCGTGGCGCCCAACGTGCTGCAGGTCGAGCGCGCGCTGGGCCTGCGCCCCCGCGACTTCCGCCTGTGGGTGTGCCTGCACGAGCAGACGCACGCCCTGCAGTTCGCCGCCGCGCCCTGGCTCGCCGGCCACCTGGTGGGGCGCGTCGGCGACCTGATGAGCGGCGTCACCCGCAGCTCGGTCGCGATGGCGCGCGCCCCGCTGCGCGAGAAGGCCGCCGTGGTGGGGCGCACCGTGCTGCGGGCGGTGCGCGGCGAGCTCGTCACCCCGCTCGACGGCATCCTCGGCCCCGAGCAGCGCCGCGAGCTCGAGGAGATCACCGCCGTCATGGCACTCCTCGAGGGGCACGCCGACGTGATGATGGACGCCGTCGGGCCGCGCGTCGTGCGGTCCGTGCGCACCATCCGCGCGCGCTTCGAGAAGCGGCGCGACGGCGAGGGGGCGCCCGCGCTCGACGTCGTGCTGCGGCGCCTCCTGGGTATGGACGCCAAGCTCGCGCAGTACCGCGACGGCGCCGCGTTCGTGCGCGCCGTCGAGGAGCGGGTGGGCCGTGACGGGCTCAACGCCGTCTGGTCCGAGCCCGGTCACCTGCCGTCCGCCCGCGAGATCGCCGACCCGCGCGCCTGGGTGCGCCGCGTGCACGGCTGAGGGACGGGGCGAGGACGGGATGGCACGCGTCGACCCGGCGCTCGCGGCGGCCCGCGCCGCCGTGCGCGCGGAGCTCGGCGACCTCGCGTGGAGCGGGGAGCTCTCGCCCGGCGGCCTGGTGCTCGTCGCCTGCTCGGGCGGCGCGGACAGCCTGGCGCTCGCCGCCGCGACGGCCCGCGAGGCGCCGCGCGTGGGCCGGTCGGTGCGCTCGGTGGGGTTCGCGGTGCGGGTCGGGGCGGTCGTCGTGGACCACGGGATGCAGGCGGGGTCCGACGCCGTGGCGGCGACGGCGGCCGCGCGGTGCCGCGAGCTCGGCCTCGACCCCGTGCTGGTGCGGAGCGTGCGCGTGGACGTCGGGCCGGGGGCCGGCGGGCCGGAGGGCGGCGCCCGGGACGCGCGGTACGCGGCGCTCGACGCCGCCGCGGAGGAGACCGGCGCCGCCGCCGTCCTGCTCGGCCACACCCTCGACGACCAGGCGGAGTCCGTGCTGCTGGGTCTGGCACGGGGGAGCGGGGCGCGCTCGCTGGCGGGGATGCCGCGCCGTCGCGGCCCCTACCGGCGGCCGTTCCTCGGCCTGCGCCGCGCGCAGACCGAGGCCGTGTGCGCCGCCGTCGGCGTGGACTACTGGACCGACCCGACCAACCTGCTGCCCGCTGACGGCGGGGGAGCCGCGCCCGCCCGTACGCGGGTGCGCGGCGCCGTCGTCCCCGCGCTGGAGGACGCGCTCGGTCCGGGCGTCGTCGAGGCGCTGGCCCGCACCGCCGACCAGCTGCGCGACGACGCCGACGCGCTCGACGCCCTGGCCGACGACCTGCTCGCCGCCGCCACCGCCGCGCCCGGCGGCGACGAGCTCGTGCTCGAGATCGAGACCCTGGCGGTGGCACCCCCGGCGGTGCGCCGTCGTGCCCTGCGGTCGGCGGCGCTGGCCGTCGGCTGCGCGGCGGGGGCGACGACGGCGCGCCACGTCGACGCCCTCGACGCGCTCGTCGTCTCGTGGCGTGGGCAGGGTCCTGTCCACCTGCCGGGCGACGCTCGGGGGGCGCGCGCGTGTGGCAGGCTCTACCTGCGACCCACCGTGCCCCGCGCGGCCCGGCCCGCGACCCCCCAGCCCCAACCCCGTTCCCTCGAGGAGTGACCGTGGACCAGTCGGACGTCTCAGGCGACCTCGCCAACATCCTGCTCACCGAGGAGCAGATCGGCACCAGGCTCGACGAGATCGCCACGCAGATCGACGCCGACTACGCGGGCAAGGACCTGCTGCTGGTCGGCGTGCTCAAGGGCGCCGTCATGGTGATGGCCGACCTCGCGCGACGCCTGCACCACCCCGTGCAGATGGACTGGATGGCGGTGTCGTCGTACGGCTCGGGCACCAAGTCGTCCGGCGTCGTGCGCATCCTCAAGGACCTCGACGCCGACCTCACCGGCCGCAACGTGCTGATCGTCGAGGACGTCATCGACTCCGGCCTCACGCTCTCGTGGCTCGTCGCGAACCTGCGCTCCCGCGGCCCGGAGTCCGTGGAGATCGCGACCATGCTCCGCAAGCCCGACGCCGCGAAGGTGGACGTCGACGTGCGCTACGTCGGCTTCGACATCCCGAACGAGTTCGTCGTCGGCTACGGCCTCGACTACGCCGAGAAGTACCGCAACCTGCCGTTCGTCGGCACGCTCGCGCCGCACGTCTACAGCTGACGGACCGCCGACCACGCTCGTCGCGCCCTGGGCGAACACCCACGGTTCGTCCACACTCGGCGTGTAGCGTCGTGAACCACACGTTGCCCGACGGAAGGGAAGCGGGGCGCCGTCCCCGTCGCCGATGAACATCAAGAAGATCCTGAGCGGCCCGATCATCTGGATCGTGGTCGGCCTGCTGCTCGTCTCGCTGGCCTTCAGCGCGTTCAACACCGAGCGGGTGTCGCGGATCGAGACCTCCCAGGGGCTCGAGCTGCTCGCCGGCGACACGGTCGACCATGCCCTCGTCGTGGACGGGGAGCAGCGCGTCGAGCTGGAGCTGAGCGAGAAGTACGTCACGGGCGCGGGCACCGAGAGCGAGCAGGACCACGGCACGAAGGTCGAGTTCTTCTACGTCCAGCCGCAGGGCGACGCCGTCGTGACGGCCGTCGAGAAGGCGGACCCCCCGAAGGGCTTCGACTCCGAGAACCCGCAGCCCAGCTTCTGGAGCTCGATCCTCGGGTTCCTCATCCCGTTCCTCATCATCGGCGTGGTCTTCTGGTTCATCCTGTCGAGGGCGCAGGGCGGCGGGCGCAACGGCGTCATGGGCTTCGGCAAGTCCAAGGCCAAGCTCATCAGCAAGGACATGCCGCAGGTGACGTTCGCCGACGTCGCCGGCGTGGACGAGGCGGTCGAGGAGCTCCAGGAGATCAAGGAGTTCCTCGCGGACCCGGCGAAGTTCCAGGCCGTGGGCGCCAAGATCCCCAAGGGCGTGCTGCTGTACGGCCCGCCCGGCACCGGCAAGACCCTCCTCGCGCGCGCCGTCGCCGGCGAGGCCGGGGTGCCGTTCTACTCGATCTCCGGCTCGGACTTCGTCGAGATGTTCGTCGGCGTCGGCGCCTCCCGCGTGCGCGACCTGTTCGAGCAGGCGAAGAACAACTCGCCGGCGATCATCTTCGTCGACGAGATCGACGCCGTCGGCCGCCACCGCGGCGCCGGCATGGGCGGCGGGCACGACGAGCGCGAGCAGACGCTGAACCAGATGCTCGTCGAGATGGACGGCTTCGACGTCAAGACCAACGTCATCCTCATCGCCGCGACCAACCGCCCCGACATCCTCGACCCGGCGCTGCTGCGCCCGGGCCGCTTCGACCGGCAGGTCGCCGTCGAGGCCCCGGACCTCAAGGGCCGCGAGCACATCCTCAAGGTGCACGCGCAGGGCAAGCCGATGGTCGAGAGCATCGACCTGGCCGTCGTCGCGCGGCGGACCCCGGGCTTCACCGGCGCCGACCTGGCGAACGTCCTCAACGAGGCCGCGCTGCTCACCGCGCGCAGCGGCGCCCAGCTCATCGACGACCGCGCGCTGGACGAGGCGATCGACCGCGTCATCGCCGGGCCGCAGAAGCGCACCCGCGTGATGCAGGTCAAGGAGCAGAAGATCACCGCGTACCACGAGGGCGGGCACGCCCTGGTCGCGGCGGCCATGCGGTACACGGACCCCGTCACCAAGGTGACGATCCTGCCGCGCGGCCGGGCCCTCGGCTACACGATGGTGATGCCGATGGAGGACAAGTACTCCACCACCCGCAACGAGCTGCTCGACCAGCTCGCCTACGCGATGGGCGGCCGCGTGGCCGAGGAGATCGTCTTCCACGACCCGACCACCGGCGCGAGCAACGACATCGAGAAGGCCAGCTCGATCGCCCGCAAGATGGTCACCGAGTACGGCATGAGCGAGAAGGTCGGCGCCATCAAGCTCGGCACCGGCTCGGGCGAGCCCTTCATGGGGCGCGACATGGGACACACACGCGACTACTCCGAGGCCGTCGCCGGCACGGTTGACCACGAGGTGCGCAAGCTCATCGAGGCGGCGCACGACGAGGCGTGGCAGGTGCTCACCCAGTACCGCGACGTGCTCGACGACCTGGTGCTGCGCCTGCTGGAGAAGGAGACGCTCAACCAGAACGAGCTGGCCGAGGTGTTCGCCCCGGTGGTGAAGCGCGACCCGCGTGACGTGTGGCTGTCGAGCGAGCAGCGCACCGTGCACACGCGCGGCCCCATCATGACCGACGCCGAGCGCGCCGCCTCCAACGGCAACGGGCAGCCCGTCGTGCCGCAGGACGAGGCCGCCATCGTGGGCAACGAGAGCGACCTGCAGGAGGCCGGCCCCGGCGTCGGGACGGACAGCGAGCCCCCGGCGGCGGGCGACCACCGGTGACGACGCGTCCCTGAGGCGTCCACGAGGAGGCGCACGCATGCAGTTCGTCGGGATCACGCGGTTCAACCTGGTGACCTCCACGACGCTGCGGCACTTCAACGCCACGGCGCACCTGACCCTCGAGGAGGCCAAGCGGGTCGTCTTCGATCCCGGCAGGCTCGGGGCCAAGCTGGCCACCTTCGAGACGTTCTGCCTGCCCACCTACCGGGTGCTCGCCGAGCGGGACGACCGGTCGCACGGGCTGGTGCTCGTGAGCCACGACCTGCCGCAGCCGTACCGGGGCAGGCTCGCCGAGCTGTGCGCCGGCGTCCCGCGGCTGCGGGTGGTGGAGCTCCAGGACGACGACACCATCGGCGGTCGGGTCGACCCGGTCCTCGCGGACGTCGCCGCGGGGGGACGCCTCTTCTCGTATCGCTATGACGACGACGACGTGCTGTCGGTCGACTTCCTGCAGCGCGTCGAGCAGATCTGCGAGACGGTCCCGGACGGCACCGTCGTGTCGATGAACAAGGGGTTCGTCGTGGCCCGCCTGGGCGACGACTCCTTCGGGGCGCACGAGCAGGAGGACCCGCTGAACGCGTACGGCCTGGGCGTCGTGACCGGCGGCGCGCGCGTCCGGAACGTCTTCGACCTCGGCCGGCACGACGCCCCGTCCGGGCCGGTGTTCCACGAGGTGGAGACCCCGGCCTGGATCGCGTTCCGCCACGGTCTCAACGACAGCCAGGTCAACGGCACGGAGCTCGGCCGGCTCAAGAAGCTGCTCGACCACCGGCGCGCCGGCGACCGGACGGCCGAGCTGCTGCACGAGCACTTCCCGCACGTGGGGCTCGCCGCCCTGGAAGGGCTGCCCGTCCTGCCCGTGCACGAGATCCTCGACGCCGTCGCACGCCGGGCGCTGCGGCGCCACCGCGCCGTCGAGGCCGCGCTCGCGCGCGAGCGGAAGCAGGACCGGGCCCTGCGGCAGCAGCTGGCGAGGACGCAGGAGGCGCTCGCCCGGACCAGGGGCGAGCTCCGCGACGTCCGGGGGTCGAGGTCCTTCCGGTTCGGCCGGGCGGTCGCCGAGACGCGCAGCCTCGGAGCCGTGGTGTCGCTGCCGCGACGGCTGTGGCTGGCCACCCGCCCCCGGCCGACCACCGGCGGGAGCGCCGAGCCCCGACGCGCGCCGACGTCGGGCACGGCGCGCGGGATAGGCTCGTCGCCGAGCACCGTCACCCCTCCCCAAGGATCCCGATGAGCGAGTCTCCGATCACCCGTGCCGTCTCCGAGCCGGAGCGTCGTGCCGCCGACGTGCCTGAGTACGACGCGGCCCGGGCGGAGGCGGCGGTGCGCGAGCTGCTGCTCGCGGTGGGGGAGGACCCGGACCGCGAGGGCCTGCGGGACACGCCCGCCCGGGTGGCGCGTGCCTACCAGGAGATCTTCGCCGGGCTGCGCCAGGAGCCCGAGGACGTGCTCACCACCACGTTCGACATCGGGCACGAGGAGATGGTGCTCGTGCGGGACATCGAGGTGTACTCGACGTGCGAGCACCACCTGGTGCCGTTCCACGGCGTCGCGCACGTGGGCTACATCCCCAGCGAGGACGGGCGGATCACGGGCCTGTCCAAGATCGCGCGGCTCGTGGAGGTGTACGCCCGGCGCCCGCAGGTGCAGGAGCGCCTGACGACGCAGGTCGCCGACGCGATGGTGCGCATCCTCGAGCCGCGCGGCGTCCTCGTCGTGGTGGAGTGCGAGCACCTGTGCATGTCGATGCGCGGGGTGCGCAAGCCCGGGTCGCGGACCGTCACGTCGGCGGTGCGCGGCATCATGCAGAGCTCGGCCACCACCCGCGCCGAGGCTATGAGCCTCGTCATGGGGCGGTGACCTGCGCATGACCGCGCACCCGCGCGACGCGGTGGTCGCCGGGCTCCCGGAGCTGTCGGGCGTGGGCCGGTGCCTCGTCATGGGCGTCGTGAACATCACGCCCGACTCGTTCTCCGACGGGGGCCGCTGGTTCGACGCCGACGCGGGCGTGCGGCA
This sequence comes from Isoptericola sp. F-RaC21, assembly GCF_038593535.1. Lineage (NCBI taxonomy): Bacteria > Bacillati > Actinomycetota > Actinomycetes > Micrococcales > Promicromonosporaceae > Isoptericola > Isoptericola sp. F-RaC21. The sequence continues at coordinate 269,802 of NZ_JBCFYX010000003.1, forward strand.
CGGCCTCGACCTGCTGGCCGAGGGCGCGGAGATCCTGGACGTCGGCGGCGAGTCGACACGGCCGGGCGCCGCGCGCGTCGACGAGGCGGAGGAGCTGCGCCGCGTCGTGCCCGTCATCGAGCGGCTCGCGGCGCACGGCGCGGTGGTGTCGGTCGACACGACCCGGGCCTCCGTCGCCGAGGCCGCCGTCGCGGCGGGCGCGCGGATCGTCAACGACGTCTCGGGCAGCTACGCCGACCCGCGGATGGGGCACGTCGTGGCGGAGACCGGCGTGGCGTACGTCGCGATGCACTGGCGCGGCCACGCGGACGTCATGGACAGCCTCGAGGTCTACGAGGACGTCGTCGCGGAGGTGCGCGACGAGCTCGCGGCCCGCATGGACTCGCTGGTCGCGGTCGGCGTGGACCCGGAGCAGCTCGTGCTCGACCCGGGCCTGGGCTTCTCGAAGGCCGGGGTGCTCAACTGGCCGATCCTCGCGCACCTCGACGCCCTGCACTCCCTCGGCCGGCCGGTGCTCGTCGGCGCGTCGCGCAAACGCTTCCTGGGGCACCTGCTCGAGGGCACGCGCGGCCTGCCCGCCGACGAGCCCGCGCCGCCGCTCGAGCGCGACGACGCCACCGCCGCGATCTCCGCGCTGTCCGCCGCCGCCGGCGCGTGGGCCGTGCGGGTGCACGCCGTCCGCGCCAGCGCGGACGCCGTCCGGGTCGCGGACGCCTGGACGTCGGCGGCCGTCGACGTGGAGGATGCCGGGATGACCGCACCGGCGCACCGCACCGAAGCCGTGGGCGGGGCAGGAACCGCCGCCACCAAGGAGGGCCTCTCGTGACGTTCGCCGCAGCCGTACCGGGACCGGACGGACAGCCGCTCGACCAGATCCGCCTCGCCGGCGTCACGGCGACGGGGCACCACGGCGTGCTCGCCCACGAGCGCGCCGACGGCCAGGTGTTCAGCGCCGACGTCGTGCTGCACCTGGACACGCGCGCCGCCGCGTCGTCGGACGACCTCGATCGCACCGTGAGCTACGCGGACGTGGCGCAGGACGTGCACGACGTCCTCGCGGGCTCTCCGGCCGACCTCGTGGAGACCGTCGCCGAGCGGATCGCCGCCGCGGTGCTCAGCCGCGAGGCCGTGCAGGCGGTCGACGTGCGGGTGCACAAGCCGCAGGCGCCCATCCCGGTCCCGTTCGACGACGTCGCGATCGTGGTGCGTCGTGACCGTGCGCGGCCCCCGGTGGTCGAGGCCTTCGCGCCCGACGACGCCGCGCTCTCGGCGGTCGAGCCTGTCGAGGCCCACGCACCGGTCCCGCCCGTCTCGGCGGTCGAGCCCGCCGAGGCCCACGCACCGGTCCCGCCGGCTCCCGTCGCCGCGGCCGCACCGGTCGAGCCGGTCGCCGCCGCGGTCGAGGCCGTCGAGGCCCCCGCGCCGCAGCCCCCGGTGGACCCGCTCGACACGACGCCCGCCGAGCCGGTCGAGGCGGTGCTGGCGCTGGGCGCGAACCTCGGCGACGCACAGGTGACGCTGCGGCAGGCCGTGACGGACGTCGACCGCCTGCCGGGCGTGCAGGTCATGGAGGTCTCGCCGCTCGCCCGCACGGCCGCGGTCGGCGGGCCGGAGCAGCCGGACTACCTCAACGCTGTCCTGGTCGTGCGGACCACGCTGTCGCCGCGCGACCTGCTGCGCAGCACGCAGCAGGTGGAGGCCCAGCACGGCCGCGTCCGCGAGGAGCGCTGGGGGCCGCGCACGCTCGACGTCGACATCGTCCAGTACGGGTCGCTCGTCGCGGCGGCGCCCGACCTCGAGCTGCCGCACCCGCGCGCGCAGGAGCGGGCCTTCGTGCTGGTGCCGTGGGCGGAGGTCGCGCCGGACGCGCTGCTCGGCGGCCCCGGCGGCGGCCTGGTCGGGCAGCTCGCCGTGACAGCCCCCGACCGCGGCGGCATCCGCTGGCTCGCGCTCGACTGGCTGACCGGGCCCACGCAGAGCACCGGCCAGGTCTCCGCCGCGGCGGCCGACCCGGCGCCGTCCACGCCGGTGCCGCAGTCCGCGCCGGCCGAGCCCGTCCACGAGCCCGTCCACGAGCCCGGCAGCGACGCGCAGGAGTCGGCGGCGCCCGAGGCCTACGCCCCGGAGGCCTACGCCCCTGAGGCGTACGCGCCCGAGCCCTCGGCGCCGGAGCCGTACGCCCCGGAGCCGTACGCCCCGGAGGTGTACGCGTCCGAGCCCTACGCCCCGGAGTCCTACGACCCGGCGGCGCAGCCCGTCGAGCCGACGTCGGGCGGCAGCCCGGCCGTCGAGCCGTACACGCCGGTACCGCCGGCCGCGGAGCCGCCGGTCGCCGAGCCCTCGGTGGTCGAACCGCCGGTGGTCGAGCCGCCGACGGTGGAGCCGCCGACCGTCCCGGAGCCGCGCCGCGAGGACCCGCCCGCGGAGCCGCGTGCCGTCGTGCCGGACCCGTTCGGGCCGGACCCGGACCAGCCGGTGCTGCCCCGGCCGTTCGCCCCCGTGGGGTCTCCCGCGCCGGCTCCTGCGGAGCCCGTGGGCGACGCGCCCGAGCACCCGCACGCGCCGGCGCCCGCGAGCCCGTTCCCCGCGCCCGCCGACCCGTCGGACGAGCCGGACGGTCCGGCGGCGCCGCCCACCGTGTCGTCGTTCGCCCCGCCGGCCCCGGCCCCGGCGCCGCACGCGCCGGTGCCGCCCGCACCCGAGCCCGCCGCCGACCTGCCGGCCTTCCCCGACCCGTTCGCCCCGCAGCCCGAGGCGTACCCGGGCCAGCTGCCCGGTCGCACCGCGCCGCAGGAGCGGTTCGGGGAGGACGGCCGCTGAGATGCGCCGCACCTCGGTCCGCCTGCTCGTCGCCGTCGCCGCCGTGGTGGCGGTCGGCGGCGCCGGGCTGCTCCGGCTGCTCGAGTCGCGCGGTGTCTACCTGCCGGGCGTCGCGTGGGTCGAGGACGTCGCGATGCTCGCGCTGGCCGGCGTCATCTTCTGGATGGGCTGGGCGGTGCGCGCCTACCAGAAGGGCGACCGCCCGGACCTCGACCCGCTGCGCGCGGCCCGCACGTTCGTGCTGGCCAAGGCCGGCGCGCTGACCGGCGCGCTGCTCGCCGGGCGGTACGTCGCGAGCGTGCTCGTGGTCCTGGGGCAGCTGCAGATCGAGGCGCGCCGCGACCAGGCGGTCGCCGCCGGCATCGCCGCGGCGTGCGCGGTGGTCCTCTGCGTGGTGGGGCTGGTGGTGGAGAAGTTCTGCCAGCTGCCGCCCTCGGACGACGCCGACGGCGGGGACACCGAGGAGCACGCGGACCCGCTGCCCTCGTGACCGACGACCGGCGTCCGCCCGGCATCTGACCGGCATCTGACCGGCACGTGAGCGACATCGTCCGGAAGGCGGAGGCGGGACGGCGCGCGAGAGCCGGTCGGACGATGTGGCCGGTGAGGCCCCGGATGGAAGGATGGGCTCCATGACCAGCATCCCCGCGGGCGCCGACCCGTCGACCACGCGGCCGACCGGTCCCTTCGACCCGCCGGACGTCGCGTGGCAGCGCGTCTCGCCGCGGCTCGTCCCGGCGCGGCTGATCTCGACCGCCGTGACCCTGGCCGTGCCGATCGTCGCCGGCGTCGTGCTCGCCGTCCTCGTCTCACCGTGGTTCTGGCTGCTGGCCGGGGTCCCGGCGGCGCTGCTGGTGTGGGCGCTGCTGCTCGTGCCGCGCCAGGTCCGCGCGATCGGCTACGCGGAGCGCGACGACGACCTCCTGATCCGCAAGGGCATCATGTTCCGCACGCTCGTCGTCGTGCCGTACGGGCGCATGCAGTACGTCGACGTCGAGGCCGGCCCGCTGGACCGCAAGCTCGGGATCGCGAAGGTGCAGCTGCACACCGCGTCGGCGGGCACCGACGCCGACATCCCCGGCCTGGTGCCGGACGAGGCGGAGCGCCTGCGCGACCGCCTCACCGCGCGGGGCGAGGCGAGGCTGGCGGGCCTGTGAGCGAGCCGACCCCCGACCCGACGGCGGCCGCCGACGCGGGCACGGGCGAACCGCAGGTCGCGGCCCGGCGCGAGCAGGAGTGGCGCCGCGTCCACCCGGTCACCCCGTTCGTGCGGGGCTGGGCGGCGGTCGTGGCGATCCTCGTCATCGGCGGCCAGCAGGTGCTCGACGACGTGTCGAACGCGATCAAGGCCGCCGACTCGATCCGCAGCCTGTGGTGGGTGGTGCTGCTCGCGCTGGTGGTGCTCGTCGGCATCATCTTCGGGTACGCGGCGCTGGCGTGGCGCATGACGGCGTACGCCGTGGACGACGACGCCGTGCACCTGCGCAAGGGCATCCTGTTCCGGCAGCAGCGGCACGCCCGCCTCGACCGCCTGCAGGCGATCGACGTGCGCCAGCCGCTGCTCGCGCGGCTGTTCGGGCTCGCGGAGCTCCGGCTGGAGGTGGCCGGCGGCTCTGACTCGGGCGTGGCCATCGGGTTCCTCAAGGAGGCGGACGCGCAGCGCCTGCGCGCCGACCTGCTCGCGCGCGCGGCGGGGGTCAAGGCCGCCCGCCGCGGCGACCGGCCTGCCCCGTCGGTCGAGCCCGTCGAGGCCGATGCGCCGGTCGAGCCTGTCGAGACCCCGGCCGTCGGGGAACGGGTCTCGACGGGCTCGACCAGCGGATCCACCGACGACGTCGTCCCGGAGGCCCCGGAGCGCCAGGTGTACGAGGTGCCGCCGACGCGCCTGCTGCTGTCGCTGCTGCGGATGCCGGGCGTGTGGCTCGGGGTCCTGGTGCTGATCGGCGTGGGGGTGGCGGTCGCCATCACCCGCGAGCTGAGCATCCTGTTCTCGTCGCTGCCCGCGATCCTCGGCGTCGGCGGGTACATCTTCCAGCGCTTCGCGGGCGAGTTCGGGTTCCGCGCGGCGCTGTCCCCGGACGGCATCCGGCTGCGGCACGGCCTGCTGGAGACGCGCGCGCAGACCATCCCGCCCGGCCGCGTGCAGGCGGTGTCGCTCACCCAGGGCCCGCTGTGGCGCGGGCCGGACTGGTGGCGCGTCAAGGTCAACGTGGCCGGGTACGGCGGCGGCGACGGCCAGGAGGGGGAGCAGCAGCACGTGCTGCTCCCGGTCGGGCCCCGCGAGGAGGCGCTCACCGCCCTGTGGCTGGTGCTGCCCGACCTCGAGGTCTCCGACCCCGACGACACGCTGGCGCTGCTCGACGAGGCCCTCACCGGCGACGCCCGCACCGACCGCTGGTTCGTCACCAGCCCGCGGCGGGCCCGCCTGCTCGACCCGTGGAGCTGGCGCCGCAACGGGTACGCCGTCACGGGGCGCGCCCTGCTGGCGCGCGGCGGCCGGTTCGTGCGCCACCTCGAGGTGGTGCCGCACGAGCGCACCCAGTCCCTCGGGATCGAGCAGGGGCCGTGGCAGCGCCGGCGCGGTCTCGCGTCGTTCGTGCTGCACTCGACGCCGGGCCCGATCAGCCCGGCCGTCCACCACCTCGCCGAGGACGAGGCCGCGCGCCTGCTCGGCGAGCAGTCCACCCGCGCCCGCGCGGCCCGCGCGCACGCCGGGCCGGAGCGCTGGATGGAGGGGCAGATGGAGGGGCAGACGGAGGGACGAGGATGAGCGCGCCCGACGACGGCCGCCCGGCGGCGTCCGGCCCGCCGTCCGCGCGCCCGGGCCGGCTCGGCGTCGGCGTCGTCGGCGCGGGCCGCGTGGGCGCCGTGCTGGGCAGCGCGCTGCGCGCGGCGGGTCACACGGTGGTGGGCGCGAGCGGGGTCAGCGAGGAGTCGCGCGAGCGGATCGCGACGCTGCTGCCCGGCGTCCCGCACCTCGAGGTGCCCGACGTCGTCGAGCGCGCCGAGATGGTGCTGCTCGCGGTGCCCGACGACGCGCTGGCGGAGGTCGTGATCGGCCTGGCGGCGCTCGGCGCGTGGCAGCCCGGGCAGCTCGTGGTCCACACGTCGGGGCGGTACGGCGTGGGCGTGCTCGACCCGGCGCGGAAGGCCGGCGCCATCCCGGTGGCGCTGCACCCGGCGATGACGTTCTCGGGCACCTCCCTGGACCTGCACCGGCTGGAGGGGTGCACGTTCGCGGTCACCGCGCCGGCGGCCGTGCAGCCGATCGGGCAGGCGCTCGTCGTCGAGGTCGGCGGGGAGCCGGTGATCGTCGCGGAGGAGGCCCGCGGGCTCTACCACGCGGCCCTCGCGCACGGCGCGAACCACCTGGTGGTGCTCGTGGCGCAGGCCGCGCAGGCGCTCGCGGCGGCCGGCGTCGAGCAGCCGGGCCGGGCGCTGGCGCCGCTCCTGTCCGCCGCGCTCGACGGCGCGACGCGCGCCGCGGACGTGGCCGACGGCCCCGGGGCGGTCACGGCCCTCACCGGCCCGGTGTCGCGCGGCGACGTCGGCACGGTGCGCACGCACCTCGACGCCCTGCGGGCCCTGGCCGCCGAGACCGGCGCCACCGACGTCCCGGCGTCGTACACCGAGCTCGCGCGCGGCGCGACGAGCCGCGCCCTGGCGGCCCACCGCATCGACGACCGCGCGGCCCGCGAGCTGCTCGACGCCCTCGCGCCGCCGGCCGCGTCCCACCCCGACGACCCGCAGGAGCCCCGATGACCACCACCCCGCACGTGCCCGCCGTCGTGAGCACCCGGGCGGACCTGCACGACGCGCTCGCGGCGTGGACGCTGTCCGGCCCGGAGCCCACGGACCGGCGCGCCGTCGTCATGACGATGGGCGCCCTGCACGAGGGGCACCTCCAGCTGGTGCGGGAGGCCCGCGAGGCCGCCGGCCCCACCGGTCAGGTGATCGTGACGATCTTCGTGAACCCGCTGCAGTTCGGGGCGGGGGAGGACCTGGACCGCTACCCGCGCGACCTGGACGGCGACGTCGCGAAGCTGGCGAGCGTCGGCGCGGACGTGGTCTTCGCGCCCACACCCGACGTCGTCTACCCCGACGGCGACCCGATCGTGCGGGTCTCGGCGGGCCGGATCGGGGAGGTGCTGGAGGGCGAGACGCGCCCCGGGCACCTCGACGGCGTGCTCACCGTGGTGCTCAAGCTCATGCACCTGACGCGCCCCGACGTCGCCCTGTTCGGGGAGAAGGACGCCCAGCAGCTGCTCGCGGTGCGCCGGATGGTGCGCGACCTGGACGTGGACGTCGAGGTGCTCGGCGTGCCGATCGTGCGGGACGAGGACGGGCTCGCGCTGTCGTCGCGCAACGCGTACCTCTCGGACGACGAGCGCGCCTCCGCCCTGGCCCTGTCGCGCGCGCTGCGGGCGGGCGCCGACGCCGCCGGCGAGGGCGCGACGGCGGTGCTGGAGGCGGCCACGGGAATCCTGGACGGGGCGGCGGGCGTTGAGGTGGATTACCTCGCACTCGTCGACCCGACTACCGTGGACCCGGTGCCCGCGGACTTCCGCGGCCCCGCCCTCCTCCTCGTGGCGGCGCGTACGGGCGCCACCCGACTGATCGACAACCAGGCCGTGGACCTCGCCGGCAGCCCCGCCGACGGCGCGGAACCCACAGGAGAACGCCAGTGACTGAGCACGCGAACCGCCCCGCCTCCCTGCAGCGGCCGATGATGATCGGCAAGATCCACCGCGCCACGGTGACGCAGGCGGACCTGCACTACGTCGGCTCGATCACCATCGACGCCGACCTCCTCGACGCGGCCGACCTCTACCCCGGCCAGCAGGTCGACGTGGTGGACGTCACCAACGGCGCCCGCCTCACGACCTACGTCATCCCGGGCGAGCGCGGCGGCCGCCAGGTGAGCATCAACGGCGCGGCCGCGCACCTGGTGCACCCCGGCGACACGGTCATCGTCATCGCCTACGGCACGATGTCGGACGCGGACGCGCGCACGTACTCGCCCGCCGTCGTGTTCGTCGACCCGGAGAACCGCATCGTCCAGCTCGACGACGACCCGGGCCAGGTGCCCGACGGCTTCGGGCTGTCCTCCAGCGGCGTGCCCTTCGCGGCCGTCCGGTGACTCGTTCGTGAACGGGCCGCGGCTGGCCCGCGCGCTCGCCGCCCCCGCCCCCGGCTGGACGACGTCCGCCGACGCGATCGTCGTCGGCTCCGGCATCGCCGGGCTGACCGCCGCCCTGGAGCTGCGCTCGCGGGTGCCGCGGGTGCTGCTGGTGACCAAGGGCGCGCTGTCGTCGGGCTCCACGGTGTGGGCGCAGGGCGGCGTCGCGGCGGCGCTGCACCCCGACGACACCCCGGACGCGCACCTCACCGACACGCTCGCGGCGGGCGGCGGGCTGAGCGACCCGGAGGCCGTGCGGGTCCTCGTCACCGAGGGGCCGGACCGGGTGCGCGAGCTCGTGGCCCGCGGCACGGCGTTCGACGTCGGCCCGGACGGCGGCATCGCGCTCACCCGGGAGGGCGGGCACCGCGCCGACCGGATCGTGCACGCCGGCGGCGACGCGACGGGCGCCGAGATCTCCCGCGCGCTGGTGGCGCAGATCGAGGCGGTGCGCGACGACCCGGGCATCGAGGTGATCGAGAACGCGCTGGTCCTCGACGTCCTCACGGGCGCCCCCGACCCCGACTCCCGCTGGTCGAGCCTGTCGCGACCCGGTGACCCCGATCGCTCGGCGAGCCCGTCGAGGCCCGTCGCCGGCGTCACCCTGCACGTGCGCGGCGCGGGCAGCCGCGACGGCGTGGGCGCCGCGCTGGCGCCCGCCGTGGTGCTGGCGACCGGCGGCATCGGGCAGGTCTTCCGCTCGTCGACCAACCCGCCCGGCGCGACCGGCGACGGCATCGCCGCCGCGCTGCGTGCGGGGGCCGCCGTGGGCGACCTGGAGTTCGTCCAGTTCCACCCCACCGTCCTGTGGCAGGGCATGGGGGCCAAGGGGCAGCTGCCGCTCATCAGCGAGGCCGTGCGCGGCGAGGGCGCGCTGCTGCTCGACGTCGACGGCTACCGCTTCATGCCGGGCCAGCACGAGCTGGCCGAGCTGGCGCCGCGGGACGTCGTCGCGCACGCCATCGTGCGGCAGCTGGCCGCCACGAGCGCCGACCACGTGCTGCTGGACGCCCGCCACCTGGGCGGCGACTTCCTGCGCCGCCGGTTCCCGACCATCACGGCCCGCCTGCTGGCGCAGGGTATCGACTGGACCGAGGAGCCGGTGCCGGTGGCGCCAGCCCAGCACTACCACTCGGGCGGCGTCGTGACCGACCCGAGCGGCCGCACCTCGGTGCCGGGGCTGTACGCGGTCGGGGAGGTGGCGTGCACGGGCGTGCACGGCGCCAACCGGCTCGCGTCCAACTCGCTGCTCGAGGGCCTGGTCTTCGCGCACCGCGCCGCGCGCGACGTCGCGCGGCAGGTCGCCGACGGCGGACCGCGCCGCGCCCCGGAGCCCGAGGAGCGACCCGGACCGACGGCGCTCGTCGCGGCCGCGGCCCGGTCGCGCGTGCAGCGCGCGACGTCGGAGGGCGCCGGCCCCGTGCGGTCCGCCGCGTCGCTCGAGCGCGCCGCCGGTGTGCTCGCCGGCGTGCGGACCGACGCCCACCGCGCCGCCGACGTCGTCGCGGACCCGCAGGCCGCGGAGTGGGAGACGACCGCCGTGCACCAGGTCGCCAGCGCGCTGGTGCACGCCGCCGCCCTGCGCGAGGAGTCGCGCGGCGGCCACTTCCGCACCGACTTCCCCGCGCCCGACCCGGCCTGGCGGCGCCGCGTCACCCTCGCCCTCGACGACGACGGCGCCCTCCGCGAGGTGGTCCCCGTCCCCGCGAGGTAGTCCCGGGTCTCGCGAGGTAGTTCCAACCGTGCCGAGGTAGTTCCGGGTCTCGCGAGGTAGTTCGAGATCTGCCGAGGTAGTTCGAATCTCCACGAGGTAGTTCGTGACTCCGTGTCACGGACTACCTCGGCAGGTTCCGGACTACCTCGGCAGGTTCCGGACTACCTCGCGGGCGGTAGCGTTGCGCCCCGTGAGCGCGACCGACCTTCCTCAGACCTCGGGTTCGGACCTTCCGGTGCACGACCTCCCCTCCGCCGTCGAGCCCGGGCTGGACGGCGCATGGGTGGCCCGCGTCGTCGAGACGGCGCTGGACGAGGACCTCGGCGCCGCGCCGGGCCGCGACGTCACGACGCAGGCCACGGTGCCGGCGTCGGCCACGGGCACCGCGGACCTCGTGGCCCGGTCCGCGGGGACGGTCGCCGGGCTGGTCGTGGTGGCGGAGGTGCTGCGCCAGGTGGCGGCGCGCCTCGGGCTGCCCGCCCCGAGCGTGACGTTCCACGCGCAGGACGGCGACGCGGTCGCCGCGGGGCAGGTGCTGGCGTCCCTCGCCGGGTCGGTGCAGGTGCTGCTCGTCGCGGAGCGCACGCTGCTCAACCTGGCGTCCCGGGCGTCGGGCGTCGCGACGGCGACGGCGGCCTGGTCGCGCGAGCTCGCGGGCACGGGCGCCCAGGTGCTCGACACCCGCAAGACGACGCCGGGCCTGCGCGCCCTGGAGAAGTACGCCGTCCGCGCGGGCGGCGGCACCAACAAGCGCATGGGCTTGCACGACGTCGCGATGGTGAAGGACAACCACGTCGTGGCCGCGGGATCGGTGCGCGGCGCGATCGACGCGGTCCGCCGCACCTTCCCCGACGTGCTGGTGCAGGTCGAGGCCGACACCACCGACCAGGCGATGGAGGCGCTCGACGCCGGCGCGGACTTCCTGCTGCTCGACAACATGCCCACGCCCGTCCTCGCCGCGACCGTCGCCGCGGTGCGCGGGCGGCAGGGCCGGGACGGCGTGCCCGCGCACGTCGAGCTGGAGGCGACCGGCAACCTCACCCTCGACCGGGCGCGCGAGGTCGCGGGCACGGGCGTCGACTACCTGTCGGTCGGCGCGCTGACGCACTCGGCGCCGATCCTCGACCTCGCGCTCGACCTGCGCGCGTGACCCCCGCGGCATCCCGACCGGTCCGACGCCGTCCGACCCCGGCGCGCGGGTGTGAGGTGCGTCGCCCGTAGAATCGACGGGTGACCACCCCGCAGAACCCCGCCTCCGCCGTGCCCGCCGTCGACCCCGCCCAGGCTGCGGACGACCTCCCGGAGCAGATGCGCGTGCGCCGGGAGAAGCGCGACCGGCTCCTGGAGCAGGGCGTGGAGCCCTACCCCGTGAGCCTGCCGGTCACGCACTCGATCGCCGAGGTGCGGGCCGGGTACGAGCACCTCGAGGCGGGCCAGGAGACGGACGACGTCGTCGGCGTCGCCGGCCGCGTGGTCTTCCTGCGCAACACGGGCAAGCTGTGCTTCGTCACGCTGCAGGACGGCGAGGGGCGGCGCCTGCAGGCGATGCTCAGCCTCAAGGAGGTCGGCGAGGAGCGGCTGGCCGCCTTCAAGACCGACGTCGACCTGGGCGACCACCTCTTCGTGCACGGCCGGGTGGGCGCGTCCCGCCGCGGCGAGCTGAGCGTGTTCGCCGACTCGTGGCAGCTCGCGGCCAAGGCGCTGCGCCCGCTGCCGGTGCTGCACAAGGACCTGTCGGAGGAGGCGCGCGTCCGCCAGCGGTACGTCGACCTCATCGCGCGTCCCGCGGCCCGGGAGATGGTGCGCACGCGCGCCGGCGTCACCCGTTCGCTGCGCGACAACTTCCACCGCCGTGGGTTCCTCGAGATCGAGACGCCGATGCTGCAGACGATCGCGTCCGGCGCGTCGGCGCGGCCTTTCGAGACGCACATGAACGCCTACGACATCGACCTGTTCCTGCGTATCGCCCCCGAGCTCTTCCTCAAGCGCGCCGTCGTGGGCGGCGTGGAGAAGGTCTTCGAGATCAATCGCAACTTCCGCAACGAGGGCGCGGACTCCACGCACTCGCCCGAGTTCGCGATGCTCGAGTCGTACGAGGCGTACGGCGACTACAACACGATCGGCGCCCTCACCCAGGACCTGGTGCAGCAAGCGGCTCTCGACGTTCTCGGCACCACCGTCGTGACGCTTCCGGACGGCGAGGAGTACGACCTCGGCGGCGAATGGGCGCAGATCACGATGTACGGGTCGCTCTCCGAGGCGATCGGCGAGGAGATCACCCCCGATTCGACCGTGGAGCACCTTTCCGCGCTCGCCGAGAAGGCCGAGATCTCGATCGACCCGAAGAAGCTGAACCACGGCAAGCTCGTCGAGGAGCTGTGGGAGCACCACGTGGGCGACGGCCTGTACGCGCCGACGTTCGTGCGCGACTTCCCCGTCGAGACGTCGCCGCTGGTGCGGGCTCACCGCACGGTGCCCGGCGTCGTCGAGAAGTGGGACCTCTACGTGCGCGGCTTCGAGCTGGCCACGGGCTACTCCGAGCTCGTCGACCCGGTCGTGCAGCGCCAGCGCTTCGAGGCGCAGGCCCTCCTGGCCGCCGCGGGCGACGACGAGGCGATGGCGCTCGACGAGGACTTCCTCACCGCGATGGAGCACGCCATGCCGCCGTCGGGCGGCATGGGCATGGGCCTCGACCGGCTCCTCATGGCGCTCACGGGTCTCGGGATCCGCGAGACCATCCTTTTCCCGCTCGTCAAGCCGACGGCCTGAACGAAAGTCATCCCATGGACACTTTTCTCGCGATCATGAGCGGGCTCGCCCCGTCGGTCGGCGTGGGCCTGCTGTTCTGGCTCGCGATGCGCAAGATCCTGCACGCGGACCGGAACGAGCGGCTCGCGCTCGAGAGGATGGACACCGAAGAGGCGGCGGCCGCTGCCGCCGCCGAAACGGAATCTCGCTGATCTATTTCTCGCGGATTCGGAATCGCGCGGGAATCGGATTGACAATCTTGTCCGGTCGGAGGCATTCTCGGCGATGACCGAGTTTTCGTGACCGGAAGGTATTCACGTGGTTCAGAAGCAGCAGATCGTCCTGATCGACGACATCGACGGGGGCGACGCCGACGAGACCGTCACCTTCGCCCTCGACGGTGTCTCGTACGAGATCGACCTGACGTCCAAGCACGCGGCCGAGCTCCGGGACGCGTTCGCCACCTGGATCGGTCACGGTCGCAAGACCACGACCCGGCTCGGCGGCACGCGCAGCGCCGCCCGCCGCACCGGCACCGACCGGGCGCAGCTCGCCAAGATCCGCGAGTGGGCCCGCGAGAACGGCCACAAGGTGAGCGACCGCGGCCGCATCCCCAGCTCGGTCCTCACCGCCTACGAGGACGCGCACTGACACATCCGTCGGTCGAGCCTGTCGAAACCACGGCATCGCTGGTCGAGCTTGTCGAAACCCGTCACAGGGTTTCGACGAGCTCGACCAACGGTGCGGGTTCGACAGGCTCTTGCCATGTCTGGGGCGGTCATAGGCTGAGACCATGACGGAACGGGACGCGCGGGCACAGCTCTGGGTCGGCACCTACCCGCAGCCGGGCACCGCCCCGGGCAGCGGGGAGAGCATCTGGCGGGTCGCGCTGGGCCCCGACGGCGCGGTGGAGTCGGCGACGCCGGCGGCGGCCGCCACGTCGCCCTCGTTCCTGGCGCTGCACCCGTCGGGGCGCACGCTGTACGCGGTGGGGGAGACGCCCGCGGGCACGCTCACGGCGTTCCGCCTCGAGGACGACGAGGGGTCCGACGACGGCGTGCACCTCGCCCCGGCGGGCTCGCTCGCGTCCGGGGGCGACGACCCGTGCCACGTGCTCGCCCTGGGCGACGCCGTGTGGGTCGCGAACTACGGCGACGGCGTCGCCGCCTCCGTCGACGTCGACCCGGCGACGGGCGACCTGGCCGCCGAGGGCGTCGTCGCGCACCCCGGCGTGGGCAGCGGCCCGGTCGTCGAGCGCCAGGCCGGCCCCCACGCGCACTTCGTGGCCGCGGCCGGCGACGACGTGCTGGTGTGCGACCTGGGCGCCGACGTCGTGCGGCGCTACCCGGCCGCCGGCGCGGACGCGGGCGCCCCGGCGGACGTCGCCGCCGTCCTGCCCCCCGGCACCGGGCCGCGGCACCTGGTCGCGCTGCCGGACGGGTCGCTCGTGGTGGTCGGCGAGCTCGACGCCCGCGCGCACGTGCTGGTGCGCGACGGGGACGGCTGGACGCCCGCGGCGGCGGTCCCGATCTCCCCGGCGGCCGAGGCCGGCCGGGACTACCCCGCGCACGTCACGCTCAGCGCCGACGGCGCGCGGCTGCACGTCGGGCTGCGCGGCGTGGACGTGCTCGCGGTGCTGCGCGTGACGCTGGTCGACGGCGGCGCGCCCGTCCTCGAGCACCTCGCGGACGTCCCGCTGGGCGCGGGCACGTGGCCGCGCCACCACGCCGTCCTGTCGGCGTCGGACGACGAGGGTGACCAGGCGGAGACCGTCGTCGTGGCGCTGCAGGACAGCAGCGAGCTCGCGACCGTGCGCCTCGACCCCGCGACGGGCACGGGCGAGGTGGTGGCGCGCCACGCGCTGCCGACGCCTCCCGCGTGCGTGCTGGAGTCCTGATGGACACCCCCGGCGAGGGCACGCGCCCCGGGCCCCGGGTGGCGATGCTGTCGGTGCACACGTCGCCCCTCGACCAGCCCGGCACCGGTGACGCGGGCGGGATGAACGTCTACGTCATGGAGCTCGCCCGCGCGCTGGCCCGCCGGGGGGCGGAGGTCGAGATCTTCACGCGCGCGACGACGTCCGCGCAGCCGCGCTGCGTCGACGTGGAGCCCGGCATCCGGGTGGTGCACGTCGCCGCCGGCCCGTACGAGGGGCTGGACAAGAACGACCTGCCCGGCCAGCTCTGCGCGTTCACGGCGGGCGTGCTGCGGGCCGAGGCGCACCGCCCGCCGCACTGGTACGACGTCGTGCACAGCCACTACTGGCTGTCGGGGCAGGTGGGCTGGCTGGCCGCCGAGCGGTGGGACGTCCCGCTCGTGCACACCATGCACACGATGGCGCGCGTGAAGAACGCGGCGCTCGCACCCGGGGACACCCCCGAGCCGGTGGGGCGCGTCGTGGGCGAGGAGCAGGTGGTCGAGGCCGCCGACGGCCTCGTCGCCTCCACCCGCGAGGAGGCGCGCGACCTCGAGCAGGAGTACCGCGCCGACCCCGACCGGGTGCACGTCGTGTCGCCGGGCGTGGACCTCGACGTCTTCCGCCCGCTGGAGCCCGGCCCCGGGCAGGACGCCTGCGACGTGCGACGCGCCCTGCGCGAGCGCCTCGGCCTGCCGGTCGACCGCAAGATCGTGCTGTTCGCCGGGCGGGTGCAGCTCCTCAAGGGCCCGGACGTGCTGGTGCGCGCGCTGGGCGTCATGGCCGACCACGCCAGCTCCGACGACGCCACGGAGGCCGACGCGTGGTGCGACGGCGGCGGGTCGCGCGTGCCGACGCTGGTCGTGCTGGGCGGGGCCAGCGGCCGCGCGACGGCGGTGCGCGAGCTCGAGGCGCTGGCCCACCAGGTGGGCGTCACCGACCACCTCGACGTGCGGCCGCCGGTGCCGCGCGAGGAGCTGGTCGACTACCTGCGCGCGGCGGACGTCGTCGCGGTGCCGTCGCACAACGAGTCGTTCGGCCTGGTCGCCGCGGAGGCGCAGGCCGCGGGCACACCCGTGGTCGCCGCCGCGGTGGGCGGGCTGCAGACGGTCGTGGTGGACGGGTCGTCCGGCGTCCTCGTGCCCGACCACAGCCCGTGGACCTGGGCGCGCGAGCTCGGCGACCTGCTCGCCGACGACGAGCGGCGCGCCCGCCTCGCCGCCGGCGCCCGCCGCGCCAGCGAGCGGTTCAGCTGGGACCGCGCCGCCGCGGCCATGCTCGACGTCTACGCTCAGGCGGCGAAGGTGCACCGCTCCCGCTCGCCGAGGTAGTCAAGCACCGTGCCGAGGTAGTCCGAGCTCCCGCGAGGTAGTCCGGGGATCCGGCGAGGTAGTTCGAGCTTCGGCGAGGTAGTTCGGGAATGGATCGCCCGGGCGAGGGATTTCACCAGACATGTCGATCACCGGAGAGTACGCACCCAGCCCGTCCGCCCAGGCCGCCCGGCAGGTCGAGCAGTACGAGAGCTCGGGCGGGACCAAGGGCACGACGCTGCGCGGGATGCCGGTCGTGATCCTCACGACCGTCGGCGCCAAGACAGGCAAGCTCCGCAAGACGCCGCTGATGCGGGTCGAGCACGACGGCGACTACGCGGTCGTCGCCTCGCTGGGCGGCGCGCCGAAGCACCCGGTCTGGTACTACAACGTCGTCGCGAACCCGCGCGTGGCGCTGCAGGACGGCCCGGAGAAGCACGAGTACGTGGCGCGCGAGGTCACGGGCGACGAGAAGGCGCTGTGGTGGGAGCGGTCCGTCGCCGCCTACCCCGACTACGCCGACTACCAGACCCGGACGGACCGCGAGATCCCCGTCTTCGTGCTGGAGCGCGCGGACGCGTGACGCCGTGGGGTCGGTGATCCGGACGCCCGCGGTCCGGGATCCGGCCCGCGGTGCAGCGGGCGCGGGGGAGAAGGCAGGATGGTCCCCATGACCTACACCCTCGTGCTGCTCCGCCACGGCGAGAGCGAGTGGAACGCGAAGAACCTCTTCACCGGCTGGGTCGACGTGCCCCTGTCGGAGAAGGGCACCGCGGAGGCGAAGCGCGGCGGCGAGCTGCTCAAGGAGTCGGGCGTCGCCCCCGACGTCGTGCACACGTCGCTGCTGCGCCGCGCCATCAACACGGCGAACCTGGCGCTCGACGCCGCCGACCGCCACTGGATCCCGGTGAAGCGCAACTGGCGCCTCAACGAGCGCCACTACGGCGACCTGCAGGGCAAGGACAAGAAGCAGGTGCGCGACCAGTACGGCGAGGAGCAGTTCATGCTCTGGCGCCGCTCCTACGACGTGCCGCCGCCCGAGATCGAGCTGGGCTCGGAGTTCTCGCAGGACGCCGACGTGCGCTACGCCGGCGAGCCCATCCCGCGCGCGGAGGCGCTCAAGCAGGTGCTCGCCCGGGCCCTGCCGTACTGGGACGGCGAGATCGTGCCGGACCTCCAGGCGGGCAAGACGGTCCTCGTCGCCGCGCACGGCAACTCGCTGCGCGCCATCGTCAAGCACCTCGACGGCGTCGACGACCAGACCATCGCCGGGCTCAACATCCCCACCGGCATCCCGCTGGTGTACGAGCTGGACGAGGAGACGCTGAAGCCCACCAACCCGGGCGGCACGTACCTCGACCCCGAGGCCGCGAAGGACGCCATCGCGGCGGTCGCGAACCAGGGCAAGTGACGCCCGCCCGCTGACGACGACGAACCCCCGGTCCCGACAAGAGGCCGGGGGTTCGTCGTCCCCGCTGGCAGCATGGCCGGGTGATCACCGGCATCGACCTCGCCCGCGCCTACCACGACGACGTCGTCCGCCCCCTGCTGGCGGCGTGGCGGCCCGGCCTCCGGTATGCCGCGGCGCGCCTGGGCAGCGGCTCCGACGTGCTGGGTCTCGACGACGAGACGTCGCGCGACCACGACTGGGGGCTGCGGCTCACGTTGCTGGTCGACGAGGCGGACGTCGAGGCCGTCGACGCGCACCTGGAGGCCGCGCTGCCGGCCGAGCACGCGGGGCTGCCCGTGCGGTTCGCCACCACGTGGGACCCGGTGGTGCGGCACCGCGTGGAGGTCGCGACGCCGCGCGGCCTCGCCCGCTCGCGGCTCGGCCTCGACCCGATTTCCGACCTCGACGCCGCGGGCTGGCTGTCGCTCACCGGGCAGAGCGTGCTGGAGGTGACCGCCGGCGCCGTCTTCCACGACGGCCCCGGAGAGCTCACCGCGCTGCGGCAGCGGCTGGCCTGGTACCCGGACGACCTCTGGCTGCACGTGCTCGCTGCCGAGTGGGCGCGCGTCGGGCAGGAGCTGCCGTTCGTGGGCCGCACGGGCGCGCGCGGCGACGACCTCGGGTCGCGCGTGCTCGCCGGGCGCCTGGCCGGCTCGCTGATGCGGCTCGGCCTGCTGCTCGAGCGACGCTGGCCGCCCTACCCCAAGTGGCTCGGCACGGCGTTCGCCGGCACGCCCGCGTCGACGACGGCGGGACCGCACCTCGACCGGGCGCTCGCGGCGCCGTCGTGGCAGGAGCGCGACGCCGCCCTCGGCGACGCGTGCGACGCCCTGCACGAGCGGCAGCGCGAGGCCGGGCTGCCGGCCCTGGACGGTCTCGCGACGGAGCCGTTCTTCGCCCGCCCGTCCCGCGGGCTGCGCGGCGTCCCCGAGCTGCTGCGGGACGCCGCCGGGCCGGACGTGCGCGGCCTGCCCGCCGCCGTCGAGCAGTGGGTGGACGCCGTCGACGTCCTCATGGACGGGCCGCGGCGGGTCGCCCTCACGCGCGCTGGCGGCTGAGCGCCGCCGGTCGAGCCTGTCGAGACCCGGCTCGTGGTCTCGACGGGCTCGACCGACGAGCCGTCAGGCGTCGGCGCGCGCGTGCTCGTCGTCGAAGTTGCCGGTGACGAGGAACGTGATCCGGCGGGCGACGGAGACGCCGTGGTCGCCGAACCGCTCGTAGTAGCGGCCGAGCAGCGTGACGTCGACGGTCTCCTGCGTGCTGCCGGGCCACTCGGGGTCGAGGGTGGCGGCGAAGGTGTCCTGGTGCAGGGCGTCGAGCAGGTCGTCGTCCTGCTGCACCTCGGCGGCGAGCGCGACGTCGCGCGTGGCGAGCAGCGCCGTCGTGCGCTGGGCGACGTGCACCGCCGCGCCGTGCATCTTGACGAACGTCTCGCGCGCCGGCGCCGGCACCGCCTGGGCCGGGTAGCGGCCGCGGGCGATCTCGGCGACGTGCCGGGCGAGGTCGCCCATGCGCTCGAGCGAGGCGCTGATGCGCAGCGCCGAGATGACGACCCGCAGGTCGGTGGCGACGGGCTGCTGCTGCGCCAGCAGGTGCACGCAGCGCTCGTCGAGCTCGCTCTCGAGCCGGTCGATCGCGTGGTCGGAGGCGATGACCTCCTGCGCGAGCTGGTGGTCGGCCGCCAGCAGGGCGTCGCCCGCGCGCCGGATGGCCGACTCGACGAGCCGGCTCATCTCGATGAGGTCGTCGCCGACCTGGCGCAGCTCGGCCTCGAAGATCTCTCGCATCGCAGTCCTCTCGGGGTGAAGTGTCTGCGGCCAGCCTGACACGACCCGTGGACGCGCCGGGGGCGCCCAGGTGAACTCCCGGCGGGCCGAAGGTGAACAGTGGACGACGGCTCGCTGAGCAGTTCCGCTCCGCGACGGATTCCCGCGGCCGCGCCACCTAGGCTGCTGCCGTGGACGGAATCATCTCGGGAGTGACCGCGGTCGTCGCGGGCATCTTCGGCGTCGTGGTGGGCGTGGTCGCGACCCTCGCCTTCCGCTTCTCCGAGCGTGTCCAGCGCCGGGCGCCCGAGGCGGCCCCCGCCGAGCTGGACGAGGGGCTCGTCCGCGTGCTCGCGGTGCTGCGGTCGGCCGCGGTCGTCCTGGACGAGGACGACGACGTCGTGCGCGCGTCCCCGCCGGCGTACGCGCTGGGGGTGGTGCGCAACGACGCGCTGCAGCACCCGGCGATCGTCGACCTGGTGCGGCTGGTGCGTCGCGACGGCGTGATCCGGGAGAAGGAGCTGGAGCTGCCGCGCGGCCCCATCGGGTCGGGCACGGTGCTGCTGCAGGTCCGGGTGGCGCCCGTCGGCCCGGACAAGCTGCTCGTCCTCGCCGAGGACCGCACGGAGGCCCGCCGCGTGGAGGCGATCCGCCGCGACTTCGTCGTCAACGTCTCGCACGAGCTGAAGACGCCGGTCGGCGCGCTCGCCCTGCTGGCCGAGACGGTGCAGGACGCCGCCGACGACCCGGTCGCCGTGCGCCGCTTCACCGAGCGGATGCAGGCGGAGGCGCAGCGCCTGTCCGCCCTGGTGCACGAGATCATCGAGCTCTCCCGCCTGCAGGTCGCGGGCGCCCTGCAGGAGGTCACGACCATCCCGGTGCGCGACGTCGTCGCCGAGGCCGTGGACCGGGCCCGCACCACCGCGCAGGCGAAGAACATCGCGATCACGGTGGGCGGGTCGGCCGACGTCCTCGTGTACGGCGACCACAACCTGCTGGTCACCGCGGTGCGCAACCTGCTCGACAACGCCGTCGCCTACTCGCCGGAGAACACCCGCGTCGGGGTGGGCGTGCGCGTGCGCCGCGGGCTGGTGGAGATCGACGTCGTCGACCAGGGCGTGGGCATCGCCGCGGACGAGCAGGACCGCGTCTTCGAGCGCTTCTACCGGGTGGACCCCGCGCGCTCGCGCGACACGGGCGGCACCGGGCTCGGCCTGAGCATCGTCAAGCACGTCGCGGCCGACCACGGCGGCGACGTGCAGATCTGGTCGGAGCCCGGCAAGGGGTCCACGTTCACCCTGCGCATCCCCGCCGCCGACGTCCCCCAGGAGCTCCCGCAGGACGACCCGCGGCCGGGCCCGGGCGACCGGGACCGGGCCGACGAGCACGCCCCCGAACTGACCCAGCACACCCATGGCACGACGGACGAGGAGGTAGGTGCGTGACGCGCATCCTGGTGGTCGAGGACGAGGAGTCCTACCGGGACCCCCTGACATATCAGCTCACCCGCGAGGGTTTCGAGGTCGTGGAGGCCTCGAACGGGGTCGACGCGCTGGCCGCCTACGACGACGGCGGCGCGGACCTGGTGCTGCTCGACCTCATGCTGCCCGGCCTGTCCGGCACGGAGGTGTGCCGGGAGCTGCGGCAGCGCGGCGACGTGCCCGTCATCATGCTCACGGCCAAGGACTCGGAGATCGACAAGGTCGTGGGCCTGGAGCTCGGCGCCGACGACTACGTCACCAAGCCGTACTCCTTCCGCGAGCTGCTGGCGCGCATGCGCGCGGTGATGCGCCGGCGCGGGCCGGCGGCGCCGGAGGCGGCGTCGAACGGGCACGACGACGACGGCGAGCCGGTGCTCGAGGTCGGCCCGGTGCGCATGGACGTGGAGCGGCACACGGTGACGGTGGGCGGCGACGCGGTGTCCCTCCCGCTCAAGGAGTTCGACCTGCTGGAGCTGCTGCTGCGCAACGCCGGCCGCGTGCTCACCCGCGGGCAGCTCATCGACCGGGTGTGGGGCGCGGACTACGTCGGCGACACCAAGACGCTCGACGTCCACGTGAAGCGCATCCGGTCCAAGATCGAGACGGACCCAGGCTCCCCGCAGCTCCTGCTCACCGTCCGGGGGCTGGGCTACAAGCTCGCCGACGAGCCCGCCTAGATCGCCGAGGTAGTTCGAGATTCGCCGAGGTAGTTCGAGGGGGCGGACCGCAGAATTGCGGGCCGCCCCCTCGAACTACCTCGGCGAATCTCGAACTACCTCGGCGGGTGGTGTCCAGCCGCCCTGCACTGTTCACCCCTCGTTCACCTGCTCCTGGGTCCCGAGCCACCTTGCGTGCCTAGCGTTCCCGACGAACGCCGGTACTTCGCCGGCGCCACCCGTGTGAACAGGATGGAACGAGACGTGAAGCTCAGCCGATTCTCCCGTGCTGGATCCGCCGTGGCGGTCGGCGCGCTGGCCCTGACCCTCGCCGCGTGCGGCTCGGACCCGGCCGCGCCGGGCGCGGCGTCCACCGGCGGCTCGCAGGAGGGCGGCTCGTCCCTCTCGGGCGAGCTCAGCGGCGGCGGTGCCTCCTCGCAGGAGTCCGCCCAGGAGGCGTGGCGGGCCGGCTTCCAGACGGCCAACCCCGACGTCACCGTCAACTACGACCCGGTCGGCTCCGGCGGCGGCCGCACCGGCTTCACGGACGGCTCCTACGCCTTCGCCGGCTCCGACGCCGCCCTCGACGAGGACGAGATGAAGGCTGCCGAGGCCCAGTGCGGCGACGGCGGCGTCATCGAGTTCCCGGGCTACGTCAGCCCGATCGCCGTGGCCTTCAACCTCGAGGGCGTCGAGTCGCTGAACCTCAAGCCCGAGGTCATCGCGAACATCTTCTCCGGCAAGATCAAGACCTGGGACGACGACGCGATCGCCGCCGACAACCCCGACGCCGAGCTGCCCGCCACCGCGATCACCGTGGTGCACCGCTCGGACGACTCGGGCACCACCGAGAACTTCCAGGCCTACCTGCACGAGGCCGCCCCGGACGCCTGGGACCACGAGCCCGAGGGCGTCTGGCCCATCGAGGGCCAGGAGTCGGCGCAGGGCACCTCCGGCGTGGTCTCGGCCGCGCAGTCCGGCGAGGGCACCATCACCTACGCCGACGCCTCCCAGATCTCCGACCTGGGCACCGTGGCGGTCGGCGTGGGCGACGAGTTCGTCCCGTACAGCGCCGAGGCGGCCGCCGAGGTCGTCGCCCAGTCGCCGCGGGCCGAGGGCACCGCCGACGGCGTGTACTCGATCGAGCTCAAGCGCGACGTCGCCGGTACCTACCCGGTGGTCCTGGTCTCCTACCTCCTGGCCTGCGGCACCTACGCCGACCAGGCCCAGGCGGACCTGGTCAAGGGCTACATGTCCTACCTCGTGAGCGAGGACGGCCAGCAGGTGGCCGCCGACGCCGCGGGCTCCGCCCCGCTGTCGGCCGACATCCGCGACGCGGTGCTGCCGTCGATCGAGGCGATCACGGCCGGCTGACCCCGCCCGATGGTTGAGCCTGTCGAGACCCGGTGACCGGTGTCGACAGGCTCAACCAGCGGTTTCGACAGGCTCAACCAGCGTCACAACGAGGAGTACGAGTGACCACCACCGTCAGCCCGCCCCCGCAGCGGGTGCCGGGCAGGCCGCGCCGCCGCCGTCGGACCACCGACCGCGGCTTCAACCGCGCCTTCCGCTGGATCGCCGTCGGCGCCGGCGTCCTGATCCTGGCGGTGCTGGCCGCCGTCGCGGTGTTCCTGCTGCAGCAGGCCTGGCCGGCCCTGACGGCCGGCTCGGACGAGCTGGCCGCGTCCGTGCCGCGCTACCCCGAGGACACGTCGCTGCTCGAGTACGTCGGGCCGCTGGTGTTCGGCACGCTGCTCGCGGCGGCCCTGGCCCTCGCGATCGCGACGCCGGTCGCGATGGGGATCGCGCTGTTCATCTCGCACTACGCGCCGCCGCGGCTGTCCCAGGTGCTCGGCTACCTGGTGGACCTGCTGGCGGCCGTCCCGTCCGTCATCTACGGCCTGTGGGGCATCTACGTGCTCGGGCCGGCAGCGCTGCCGGTCTGGGAGTGGCTGAGCTCCTGGTTCGGGTGGTTCCCGCTCTTCGCCGGGCCGGTCTCGCCCACGTCCCGCGTGCTCGCGACGGTCTCCGTGGTCCTCGCGGTGATGATCCTGCCGATCATCACCGCCGTCGCCCGCGAGGTCTTCCTGCAGACGCCGAAGCTCCACGAGGAGGCGGCACTGGCGCTCGGCGCCACCCGCTGGGAGATGGTCCGCACCGCCGTCCTGCCGTTCGGCCGGTCCGGCGTGATCTCCGCGGCGATGCTCGGCCTGGGCCGCGCGCTCGGCGAGACGATGGCCGTGCTGATGATCCTGTCGCCCGGGTTCCTCTACTCGTTCAAGATCCTGGACAGCGCCCAGCAGCAGACGATCGCCGCGTACATCGCGCTCGACTTCCCGGAGGCGAGCGGCCTCGCGGTGAACACGCTGATCGCGACCGGCCTCGTCCTGTTCGTCATCACCCTGGCCGTGAACATGGCCGCGCGCGCGATCGTGGCGCGCCGCAAGGAATTCTCGGGGGCCAACTGATGAGCACCACCACCCTCTCGGACCCCGCCGGCCCCACGGAGGACGCCACCGCCCGCACGCGCGCCGCGCTGACGGGCGCTGACGGCGCCCGCCGCCGCAAGGACCGCACGATGACGGTGCTGGTCTGGGCCGCGTTCGTCGTGGCCATGGCGCCGCTCGTCTCCCTGATCTGGACGGTGCTGAGCAACGGCGCCGGCCGCATCAGCATGGACTTCCTGACGCTGTCGATGCGCAACATCTTCGGCGGCGACCCCAGCGGTGGCATCTACCACGCCATCGCCGGCACGCTGATCATCACAGCCCTGGCCACGGTGATCTCGGTGCCGATCGGCCTGCTCACCGCGATCTACCTCGTGGAGTACGGCAAGGGCGCGCTCGCCCGCTCGGTCACGTTCTTCGTCGACGTCATGACGGGCATCCCGTCGATCGTGGCCGGCCTGTTCGCGGTCTCGCTGTTCACGCTGGTCCTCGGCCCGGGCGTGCGGATGGGCGTCATCGGCGCCGTCGCGCTCTCGGTGCTGATGATCCCGGTCGTGGTTCGCTCCTGCGAGGAGATGCTCAAGCTGGTGCCGCACGAGCTGCGCGAGGCGTCGTACGCGCTGGGCGTGCCCAAGTGGCTGACGATCGTCAAGGTCGTGCTGCGCACCTCCGTGGCGGGGCTCACCACGGGCATCCTGCTGGCCGTCGCCCGCGTCATCGGCGAGACGGCGCCGCTGCTCGTCACCGTGGGCGTCACCGACTCGATCAACTTCGACCCCTTCGAGGGCCGGATGATGACGCTGCCGGTCTTCGCCTACCGCCAGTACAGCCAGGGCCTGGCGACCTGCCCGGGCGGCGAGTCGGCCTCCTGCGTGGCCGACATCGCGATCCAGAACGCGTGGGGCGCGGCGCTCGTGCTCATCGTCCTGGTGCTCGCCCTCAACCTCATCGGCCGGCTGGTGAACCGCTGGTTCTCCCCGAAGCTGCGCTGACCGCAGCCGCCCGCCAGCCCCCCGCGCAGCACAGAGAAAGAGACGAGACGATGGCACAGCGCATCGACGTGAAGGACCTCAACATCTACTACGGCGACTTCCTCGCCGTGCAGGACGTGTCGATGACGATCGACCCGAAGTCGGTGACCGCGTTCATCGGCCCGTCCGGGTGCGGCAAGTCGACCTTCCTGCGCACGCTCAACCGGATGCACGAGGTGATCCCCGGCGCCCGCGTGGAGGGCACCGTGGCGATGGAGGGCGTCGACCTGTACGGCGACGACATCGACCCGGTCGCCGTCCGGCGCAACGTGGGGATGGTCTTCCAGCGGCCCAACCCGTTCCCCACGATGTCGATCCGCGACAACGTGCTCGCGGGCGTGAAGCTCAACAACCGCCGGATCAGCAAGTCCGCCGCCGAGGAGCTCGTCGAGGCCTCGCTGCGCGGGGCGAACCTGTGGAACGAGGTCAAGGACCGCCTCGACCGGCCCGGCTCCGGCCTGTCCGGCGGGCAGCAGCAGCGCCTGTGCATCGCACGGGCCATCGCGGTGAAGCCGCAGGTGCTGCTCATGGACGAGCCGTGCTCCGCGCTCGACCCGATCTCGACCCTCGCGATCGAGGACCTCATCGGCGAGCTGAAGCAGGACTACACGATCGTCATCGTGACCCACAACATGCAGCAGGCGGCGCGAGTCAGCGACCGCACGGCGTTCTTCAACATCGCCGGCACGGGCAAGCCGGGCCGGCTGATCGAGATGAACGAGACTTCGACGATCTTCTCCACGCCCGCCGAGCAGGCCACCGAGGACTACGTGTCCGGCCGCTTCGGGTGAGTCGCCCCGCTCAATGCGCCGCCCCGGCGAGGTCCGCCGGGAACGTCACGCCGGTGAGCGAGGTGGAGACGTCCCACAGGCGTCGGGCGACGGCGGCGTCCCGGGCCCGTGCGGACCGCCCGACGAGGGTCGGCGCGCCGCGGCCCTCGAGGAACCCGCTCGGCCCGGCGTAGCTGTCGCCCGGGACGTCGCCGACGGCCGCGTACAGGGTGGGCAGGGCGCCGTCCTCCGCGGGCTGGGCGAAGGGGACGGACACGCGGTGCATGAGGTGCCCCGCGCCGCGGCGCTCGCTCAGCAGGTGGGTCGCAGCCATGCCGGGATGGGCGGCGACGGCGATCACGGGTGAGCCCGCCGCCGCGAGGCGGCGCTGGAGCTCCGCCGTGAACAGCAGGTTGGCGAGCTTCGACTGCCCGTACGCCGCCATCGGGCGGTAGCGGCGGCGCTCCCAGTTCAGGTCGTCGACGTCGATCGCGCCGAACCGGTGCGCGCTCGAGGAGACGGTGACGACGCGGCCGCGGACGCGGGGCAGCAGCAGGTTGGTGAGCGCGAAGTGGCCCAGGTGGTTCGTGCCGAGCTGCAGCTCGAAGCCGTCCGCGGTGCGGGTGAGCGGCGGCACCATCACGCCGGCGTTGTTGACGAGCAGGTCGACCGGCTCGGCGAGGTCCGCGGCGAACGCGCGGACGGAGGCGAGGTCCGCGAGGTCGAGGCGGCGGACGACGACGTCGCCGGGCATCGCGGCGGCCGCGGCGCGGCCCTTGTCGACGTCGCGGACGGCGAGCACCACGCGCGCGCCGCGGGTGGCGAGGGCCTGGGCGGTGACCCGGCCGATGCCGCTGGTCGCGCCGGTGACGACGGCCGTCCGGCCGGTCTGGTCGGGGATCTGGGCGAGCGAGAAAGTGGTCATGGACTACAAAGTAGCCACTGTCTACCAAGTGGTCAACGGCTACATCGTCGGGCTAGGCTCGCGGGGTGCCAGAGTCCGTCGCCGAGCGCCCCTACCACCACGGCAGCCTGCGGGCGGCGCTGCTGGACGCCGCCGAGCGGCGGCTGCGGGAGGTCGGCCCCGATCGCCTCTCCCTGCGCGACCTGGCGCGGGAGGTCGGCGTCAGCCACGGGGCGCCCCGGCGGCACTTCGTGGACCGGCAGGCCCTGCTCGACGCCCTCGCGGAGTCCGGCTTCGCCCGCCTCGACCGGGAGCTGCGCGCCGCCCTTGACGGGGTCGCCGACGAGTTCGAACCGCGGCTGCACGCCGCCGCGAACGCGTACGCGCGGTTCGCCACCGAGAGCGCCTCGCTGCTCGAGGTGATGTACGCCGGCAAGCACCGCCCCGGCGCGGACCGGATCCTCGCGGCGGCGGCCGAGCCGTTCGGCCTGCTGCAGGAGCTGGTCGTCCAGGGGCGGGACGAGGGTCTCCTGGTCACGGACGACCTCGACCGGACCGCGCTCGTACTGCTCGCGACCCTGCAGGGCATCGCCTCGTTCATCAACGGCGGCGTCGTCGAGGCGGAACGCCGGGACGGGCTCGTCGAGGCCGCGGTCGACCAGTTCCTGCGCGGCGCGGGCCCGCGCTGACGGCGCCCACGGGCGCGGACGACGAAGGGGCGGGCTGCAGCAGCTGCTGCAGCCCGCCCCTTCGTCGTGCCGGTCAGGCGCCCGTGGTGCTCGGCACCCAGGCCTGGTACTCGGGCAGCGTGCCGTCCATGACGGGCAGGAAGAAGTCCTCCTCCGCGCCGGCGCCGGAGAGCGTGGCGTCGAGGTCGCCGCCCGGGTGGGTGGTCACCGAGCCGATCTGCGCGTCGACGGCCTGGTCGCCCTCCTGGTCGGCGCTCAGGTAGACGGTCTGGCCGGCGGGCACGGTGAGCGAGATCGGCTCGGCGCCGTCGGCGGTGAGCACGAAGTCGACGTCCTCGGCCGAGCGGTTCGCGAGCGCGCCGAGCACCGCGCCGGGCTCGCCCTCGCCCTCGGAGACGACCATGAGGTTGATGCCGCGCACCTGGTCGGTGAGGTTCACCCGCGCGCCGTCGGACGGGGCGTAGGGCTTGGTGGTGATCGTGGGGGAGCAGGCGGCCAGCAGCAGGGCGCCCGCCATGACGCTGGCGGCGGCGACGAGGCGTGCGGGGCGGGCGGAGCGGGACACGAGCTCTCCTTCGAAGGCGTCGGCTCGCGGGCGCGGGAGGCCGCGCGGGCGCGGGACATCAGGATCCACCCGCGGCGAGCGCGGGAGGAGCGGGCCTGCAGAGGGCCCGCCGACATCCTAACGATGCCCGACGTGTGCTGGCGTCGTGAGCGCGCTTCCAGGCCTCTGACCTGCGGAAACGGGTGCGTCACACGGGCGCGGAGGAGGCGAGGGCCCCCAGGGCGTCGGTGTCCCCGTGATAAGATCGTCGACTGGGAAAGGGGACATCTGCAGATGACGTTCACAGTAGGCGAGACGGTTGTCTACCCGCATCACGGCGCCGCGCTGATCGAGGAGATCAAGACGCGCAAGATCCGTGGCGAGGAGAAGATGTACCTCAAGCTCAAGGTTGCCCAGGGCGACCTGACGATCGAGGTCCCGGCGGAGAACGTCGACCTCGTCGGCGTGCGCGACGTGGTGGACCAGCAGGGGCTGGACCGCGTCTTCGAGGTGCTGCGCGCGCCCTATACGGAGGAACCGACCAACTGGTCGCGCCGGTACAAGGCGAACCTCGAGAAGCTCGCGTCCGGCGACGTGATCAAGGTCGGCGAGGTCGTGCGCGACCTGTCGCGCCGTGACGCGGACCGTGGCCTCTCGGCCGGCGAGAAGCGCATGCTCG
The DNA here is from genome assembly GCF_038593535.1 of Isoptericola sp. F-RaC21. NCBI lineage: Bacteria > Bacillati > Actinomycetota > Actinomycetes > Micrococcales > Promicromonosporaceae > Isoptericola > Isoptericola sp. F-RaC21. The sequence continues at coordinate 297,905 of NZ_JBCFYX010000003.1, forward strand.
CCAAGGCTCGCCAGATCCTCGAGTCGGAGGTCGCGCTCGCCGAGGGCGTCGACGAGGAGAAGGCCGGCGCCATCATCGACGAGGTCCTCGCGTCCTGAGGCACCCTGTCACCAGCGCTGCACGACGGCGACCCGCGGCCCAGGCCGCGGGTCGCCGTCGTCGTTCCGGTACCGTGACGCCGTGACGACGCTCGCGATCCTCACCGCCGCGGGGTCGGGCACCCGCCTCGGTCGGGACCTCCCGAAGGCCCTGGTCGCCCTGGCGGGCTTCCCCCTGGTGGTCCACGCCGCCCGCCGCCTCGCCGCCTCGGGCGTCGTCGACACGCTGGTCGTCACGTGCCCCGCCGGGCTCGACGCGGCGGTGCGCGACGTCGTCGCGCAGGACCCGCACGTGGACGTGCCGGTCCGCGTCGTCGTGGGCGGCGCCACCCGGCAGGCGTCCGTCGCCGCGGGGCTCGCGCTCGCCGGTCCGGACGACGACGTGGTGCTCGTGCACGACGCCGCGCGCCCGCTCGCGCCGCCGCGCCTCGTGCGCCGCGTCGTCGACGCCGTCCGGGCGGGCCACGGCGCCGTCGTCCCCGGGCTGCCCGTCACGGACACGGTGAAGCGGGTCGCGCCGCCCTTGGCGGTCGAGCCTGTCGAGACCTCGCACCGCGTGTCGACAGGCCCCACCGTCGAGCGCGTCGTCGAGACCCCGGACCGTGCGCTGCTGCGCGCCGTGCAGACGCCGCAGGGCTTCGACCGCGCGCTCCTGGAGCGCGCGCACGCCCAGGGCGCGGCCCGTGCGGCGGCCGAGGGGCTGGCGGCGACGGACGACGCCGGGCTCGTCGAGGCGCTCGGCGAGACCGCCTGGGTCGTGACGGGCGAGGAGGCGGCCATGAAGATCACCACGGAGCGCGACCTGCAGGTGGCCTCGCTGCTGCTGGAGGAGGAGTCGTGACCGCGCTGCCCCCGGGGCTGCCCCGCACCGGCCTCGGGGTCGACGTGCACGCCTACGCCCCCGAGGGCTCCGACCGCGAGCTGTGGCTGGGCGGCCTGCGCTGGCCGGGGGAGCGGCCGCTCGCGGGGCACTCCGACGCCGACGTGGCGGCGCACGCCGCGGCCGACGCCCTGTTCTCCGCCGCGGGCATCGGCGACCTGGGCACCCACTTCGGCACCAGCGAGCCCGAGTGGGCCGGCGCGGCCGGCACGGTCCTGCTCGCGGAGGCCGCCCGGCGCGTGCGGGCGGCGGGCTTCGAGATCGGGAACGTCGCGGTGCAGGTGATCGGCAACCGGCCCAAGGTCGGCCCGCGGCGGGCGGAGGCCGAGGCGGCGCTCACCGCCGCGGCCGGCGCGCCCGTCTCGCTGAGCGCCACCACGACCGACGGACTGGGACTCACCGGCCGCGGCGAGGGCGTGGCGGCGATCGCCACGGCCCTCGTGGTCGCCGTCGCCGCTGGTTGAGCCTGCCGAAGCCCGGTGCGTCGCCGCTGGTCGCGCCTGTCGAGACCCGGTCCCTCACTGCTGCAGCCGCGGGTCCTGCGACGGGTCGTCGTACGGCTCCGGGCAGCCCCGGTCGGCGGCGTCCGGGCGCAGCTCGACGTGCCACGGCTCGTTCGCGTAGACCCGGCACAGCCCGTACGCGGCGCCGTGCTCCGCCACCCACTGGCTGCCGCCCGTCTGCTGCAGGTCGACGGCATCGCCGGACACGTGCGACGACGTGTCGGCGGTGGCCACCCAGCGGGCCGCCTCGGCGGCCGAGCCGTACTGGGCGACCGCCTCGCGCAGCAGCTGGTCCTGGTACTCGGCCGAGCGCCAGGCGCTGTTGACGAAGAACGTCACCCCGTCCCGCGCGGCGTCGGCCGCGGCCGCCTGCAGGGCGGCGAGGAGCGCGGGATCGAGGTTCGCCAGCGCGGGGAGGTCGTCGTCGAGCACGGTGGTGCCGTCGGGGACGTGGCCGGCGGCCTCGCCCTCACGCGCGCCCCGTCCCTCGGCGCCGGGACGGTCCCCGGGAGACGTCGCGGGCGCCACCGTCGTCGTCGCGGGCGGGGGCGACGACGCCTGGCAGGCGGAGAGGCAGGCCGCCAGGGCGACGAACGCGACGAGGGCGGTGAGGGCCCTGGACCGGCGGACGGTCGACGGCACCCGGGCGAGGTCGTGTCGGTGGTGGAGCATGGCTCCAGTCGAGCGGGGGCGGTGTTGCCCGGGCGTATGCGGTCCTCGATACGCGGACGATAGGTGCCGCTCCGTAGCATCGAGGGCATGCGCGTGCTGATCGTCGAGGACGAGCCGTACCTGGCCCAGGCCGTCCGCGACGGGCTGCGCCTCGAGGCGATCGCGGCCGACGTGGCCGGGGACGGCGACGCCGCGCTCGAGCTGCTGGGCGTGAACTCGTACGACATCGCGGTGCTCGACCGCGACATCCCCGGCCCGTCGGGCGACGAGGTGGCCGCGAGCATCGTCGCCTCCGGGGTCGGCACGCCGATCCTCATGCTCACGGCCGCGGACCGCCTGGACGACAAGGCCACCGGCTTCGAGCTCGGGGCCGACGACTACCTCACCAAGCCGTTCGCGATGCGCGAGCTCGTGCTGCGCCTGCGCGCGCTCGACCGGCGGCGCGCGCACAGCCGGCCGCCGGTGCGCGAGGTCGCCGGGCTGCGCGTGGACCCGTTCCGCCGCGAGGTCTACCGGGACGGGCGCTACGTGGCGCTCACCCGCAAGCAGTTCGCGGTGCTGGAGGTGCTGGTCGCCGCCGAGGGCGGCGTCGTCAGCGCCGAGGAGCTGCTGGAGCGGGCGTGGGACGAGAACGCCGACCCCTTCACCAACGCCGTGCGGATCACCGTCTCGGCCCTGCGCAAGCGGCTCGGCGAGCCCTGGGCGATCGCCACCGTGCCCGGCGTGGGCTACCGGATCGACACGGGCCCGGCGGGCGGCGGGCCCGAGCGCGACGGCGGGCGGCGTGGCTAGGTCGCCCGGGCCGAGCGTCCGTCTCAAGCTCACGCTCAGCTACGCCGCCTTCCTCATGGTGGCCGGCGCCCTGCTGCTCGCGGTGGTGTGGGTGTTCCTGCTGCGGTACGTGCCCGAGTCCGTGGTCGTCGACGTCGCGCCGTCCCGTCCAGGGCCCGGGCAGTTCGTCCCCAACCGGTCCGACCTCGAGCGGGCGTTCGCGCCCCGGGTGGCGTGGGCGCTCGCCTTCCTCCTCGTGTTCGGCCTGGTGGGCGGGTGGTTCCTCGCCGGGCGGATGCTCGCGCCGCTGGACCGGATCACCGCCGCCACCCGCCGGGCGGCGGCCGGGTCGCTCTCGCACCGGGTCCGGATGCCGGGGCGTCAGGACGAGTTCCGCGAGCTCGCCGACGCCTTCGACACCATGCTGGCGCGGCTGGAGGCGCAGGTCGCGGAGCAGCAACGGTTCGCGGCCAACGCCTCCCACGAGCTGCGCACGCCGCTCGCGATCACGCAGGCGATGCTCGAGGTGGCCCGGCAGGACCCGGACCGCGACACCGCCGAGGTGCTCGACCGCCTGCACGCCGTGAACGCGCGCGCCATCGACCTCACCGAGGCGCTGCTGCTGCTCAGCCGGGCCGACCGCGGGGCGTTCACCCTGGAGCGCGTCGACCTGTCCCTGCTCGCGGAGGAGGCCGCCGAGACGCTGCTGCCGCTCGCGGACGCGCGGGCCGTCGACGTGCGGGTCGGGGGCAGCGCCGCCCCCGCGCTCGGGTCGCACGCGCTGCTGCTGCAGCTCGCCACGAACCTCGTGCACAACGCGATCGTGCACAACCTGCCGGCGGGCGGCACGGTGCGGGTGGACACCGGCGTCCGCGGTGACGACGTCGTGCTCACGGTCGAGAACACGGGGGAGCCGCTCGACCCGCGCGTCGTGCCGACCCTCGTCGAGCCCTTCCAGCGCGGCGGCGGGCGCACCCGCGGCGAGCACGCGGGCGTCGGGCTCGGCCTGGCCATCGTGCGGAGCATCGCCGAGGCGCACCACGGCACGGTGGCGCTCGCCGCGCTGGGCGACGGCGGCCTGCGCGTGACGGTGCGGCTGCCCGCCGCCGCTGGTTGAGCCTGTCGATACCCCTCTCGCTGGTTGAGCTCGTCGAAACCCGGTGAGGTTTCGACAAGCTCAACCAGCGGGGGACCGGGTTTCGACAGGCTCAACCGGCGAGGACGGTGTCGGTGTAGTCGTTGCGGAAGACGCCGTCGGGGTCGACGGCGGCGCGCACGCGGGCGACGTCGGCCAGCGGGTAGTGGTCGGCCAGGTGCTCTGCCGTCCGCGTGTGCATCTTGCCCCAGTGCGGCCGCCCGCCCGCGGCGGCGAAGATCTGCTCGGCCGCGCTGAAGTACCGCTGGTACGGCATGGGCGCGTACTGGTGCACCGCGACGTACGCGGTCTCGCGGCCGTGCGCCGTCGAGAGCCAGACGTCGTCGGCTGCGGCGAAGCGCACCTCGACCGGGAAGGGGACCGGCTCCCCGGACGCGCGCAGCCAGGCGTCGAGCTCGTCGAGCACGCCGCGCAGCGCGGCGCGCGGCAGGGCGTACTCCATCTCGACGAACCGCACGCGGCGGCGGGTGACGAAGACGTCGGCCGACGGCGCCAGGTACGTCTTGGCGCCCAGCGCCCGCGCGCTCACCGCGTTGAGGCGGGGGACGAGGCCGGGGGCGGCGAACGCGACGCGGTTCACCACCTCGAAGGCGCCGTTGGACAGCACCTCCTCGTCGAGCAGCGTGCGCGCTCGGGCGCCGGCCGTGCGCAGCGCCCCGCGGGTGCCCGCGCGGGCGGCGGCCCACTCCTCGACCTCGTCCGCCGTCGCCCGGTTGTTGCGCTTCGTCAGCGCCCGGCGCGTGCCGGGGAACCAGTAGAACTCCGCGTGGTCGTTGCCGTCCACGTACTCGTCGAGGCCCTCCAGCACGCGGTCGAGCGGCCACGGCTCCTCCTGGGCGCGCAGCCAGAACGCGGGCACGACCTCGAGGGTGACGGCGGACAGCACGCCCGCGGTGCCGAGGCCGAGCCGGGCCAGCTCGAACAGCTCCCGCTCGGGGCTGCCGTCGGCCGCGGCGTCCGACGCCGACCGGACCGCGCCGTCGGCCCCGACCAGGCGGACGCCGCGCACCTGAGTCGCCAGCCCGCCCAGCCGCGCCCCGGTGCCGTGCGTGCCCGTCGAGATCGCCCCCGCGACCGACTGCCGGTCGATGTCGCCGAGGTTGCGCATCGCCAGCCCGAGCGCGGCCAGCAGGCGGTTGAGGTCGTGCAGCCGGGTGCCGGCCCGCACCGTGACGAGCGAGGTGCCGTCGGGCTGCGGCGCCACCGCCTCGATCCCGCTTAGGTGGTCCAGGCTCAGGTGGACCCCGTCGGTCACCGCCGCGGCGGTGAAGGAGTGGCCGGCGCCCATCGCGCGCACCCGCAGCCCGTCCGTGGCGGCCCCCGCGACGACCGCGCCCAACTCGCCCTCGTCGCGCGGCGCGACGCGGCGCGCGGGCTGCCACGAGTGCGTGCCGCCCCAGGTGCGCAGCGGGGCGTCGGGGGAGGTGGAGGCCGGTGTGCGGGCGACGGTGCTCGAGGTCACGCGGCACACTCTGCCACGGCGGGCGCGTGCCGCGGATCCCCCTCCGGGTGGATCGTGCGGCACGTCGGACGACCCGCGAGATCGCCCCGGTGGGGCCGTCCGACGACGCCCGCGGCCGGTGTAGCGTGCGGTCATGACCCAGACGGAGCGGCTGGCCCGCGCCACCGCGCACCTGCCGGCTCCCGTGGCCGTGGTCGACCTCGACGCCTTCGACGCCAACGCCGCGGACCTGCGACGCCGGGCCCGGGGCGTGCCCGTCCGCGTCGCCAGCAAGTCGGTGCGCGTGCGCTCGCTCGTCGGCCGCGCGCTCGACGCCGGGTTCCAGGGCGTCATGGCGTTCTCCCTGGCCGAGGCCCTGTGGCTCGTGCAGGAGGGGGTGCGCGACGTCCTCGTCGGCTACCCCACCGTGGACCGGGACGCGCTCGCGCGGCTCGCGGCCGACGTCCGCGCGCGGCGCGAGGTCACGCTCATGGTCGACGACGCCGCCCAGCTCGCGCTGCTGGACGCCGCCCTGCGGTCCGCGGCCATGCCCGCCGGGACGGGGGACCTGCCCGACGTCGCGGTCTGCCTGGACGTCGACGCGTCGCTGCGGCTCGACGCCGGGCCGCTGCACCTGCACCTGGGCACGCGCCGCTCGCCGGTGCGCACCCCGGAGGACGCCGCCGCCCTCGCGCGTCGTGTCGAGGCGCTGCCCGGCGCCCGCCTGCGCGGGCTCATGTTCTACGAGGCGCAGGTGGCCGGCCTGCCGGACACCAACCCCGCCGTGCGGGTCGTCAAGCGGCTGTCCGTGGCGGAGCTGTACGGCCGCCGAACGGCCGTCGTCGAGGCCGTGCGCGCCGCCGTCGGGCGGGGCGTGGAGCTGGTGAACTCCGGCGGCACGGGCTCGCTCGAGACGTCGTCGGCGGGGCCGACCGTCACCGAGGTGACCGCGGGCTCCGGGCTGTTCGTGCCCGGGCTGTTCGACGGCTACCGCGCCTTCGACCCGCGGCCCTCCGCCTTCTTCGGGCTGGACGTCGTGCGGGTGCCCGCCGCGGGGTGGGCGACGGCGTTCGGCGGCGGGTACGTGGCGTCCGGCCCCGCGGGGCGCTCGCGGCTGCCGCGGGTCGCGACGCCCGGCTGGTCGCTCACCGGCACCGAGGGTGCCGGCGAGGTGATGACGCCGCTGCGCCGGCGCCGCGGCGCGCCGCCGCTCGCCGTCGGGGACCGCGTCTGGCTGCGGCACGCCAAGGCGGGCGAGCTCATGGAGCGCTTCGACGCCGTCCACCTGGTGCGCGGCGACGAGGTCGTCGAGACGGTCCCCACCTACCGCGGCGAGGGACGCACCTTCGGCTGAGGCGCAGCCTCGGACGACGTGCGGCTCGGGCTGAGGGGCCGGCCGGTACCCTGGACCGGTGAGCCTGCGCCTGTACGACACCGCGACGCGCGACCTGCGCGACTTCGTCCCCCTGAACCCGGGTGAGGTCGGTATCTACCTGTGTGGCGCCACCGTGCAGGCCCCGCCCCACATCGGCCACCTCCGCCCCGTCATCGCGTTCGACGTGCTGCGCCGCTGGCTGGAGCGTTCGGGGCTGCGGGTCACGCTGATCCGCAACGTCACCGACATCGACGACAAGATCCTCGCCAAGGCCTCGGCGGCCGGAGTCGAGTGGTGGGCGCACGCCGCCACGCACGAGCGGATGTTCACGCGCGCCTACGACGCGCTCGGCGTCCTGCCGCCCACGTACGAGCCGCGCGCCACCGGCCACGTGCCCGACATGGCGGAGCTGATGCAGCGCCTCGTCGACCGCGGGCACGCGTACACGACGGGCGCCGGCGACGTCTGGTTCGACGTGCGGTCCTGGCCCGCCTACGGCGAGCTGACGAAGCAGCGGCTCGAGGACCTCAACCCCGAGCCGACCGGGGACGACACCGCCGCGTCCGCCAAGCGGGACCCGCACGACTTCGCGCTGTGGAAGGCGCCCAAGCCGGGCGAGCCCGAGACGGCGTCCTGGGAAACGGCGTTCGGCCGCGGTCGGCCGGGCTGGCACCTGGAGTGCTCCGCCATGGCGCGCCGCTACCTGGGCGACACGTTCGACATCCACGGCGGCGGCCTCGACCTGCGGTTCCCGCACCACGAGAACGAGCAGGCGCAGTCGCGCGCCGCCGGGTACGGCTTCGCGCAGCGGTGGATGCACTGCGCCTGGGTGACGCAGCAGGGCGTCAAGATGAGCAAGTCGCTCGGCAACGGGCTCCTCGTGACCGAGCTGCTCGCGCAGGCGCCCGCGCCCGTGATCCGCTACGCGCTCGCGGCCGTGCAGTACCGGTCGATGCTCGAGTGGTCGCCCGACACCCTCGACGAGGCGCGGACCACCTGGGAGCGCCTGTCCGGCTTCGTGGAGCGCGCCACGGAGCGCGTCGGCGGGGTGCCCGCCGAGGAGGTGGCGAAGGCCGAGCTCCCGGCCGGGTTCGTCGAGGCGATGGACGACGACCTCAACGTGCCCGCCGCGCTCGCCGTCGTGCACGAGCACCTGCGGGCCGGCAACAGCGCCCTGGCGTCGCGCGACGACGCCGCGGCGCGCGCCGAGCTCGTCGCCCTGCGCGGCATGCTCGACGTCCTGGGCCTCGACCCCCTCGACCCGCAGTGGGCCTCCGGCGCCGACGACTCGACCGCGCGCACCGCGCTGGAGTCGCTCGTCGCCGCGGAGCTCGACGCACGCGTCGCCGCCCGGGCGGCCAAGGACTGGGCCACCAGCGACGCCATCCGCGACCGCCTCGCGGCCGCCGGCGTCGTCGTGCAGGACTCCGCCGACGGCGCCCGCTGGACGCTGACCGACTGACATTCGCTGGTTGAGGCTGTCGACACCAGATCTCGACAGGCTCGACCGACGCTGAGAGAAGAGACACCATGGCAGGCAACACCCGGCGCCCCGGCGCCGTCCGCAAGGCCGGCAGCAAGAAGGGCGCGCAGGTCGGTACCGGCGGGCACAGCCGCAAGGCGCTCGAGGGCAAGGGCCCGACGCCGAAGGCCGAGGACCGCACGTACCACCCGGCGCACAAGCGCAAGGTGGCGGCCGAGAAGCGGCAGGCCGCGCAGTCCCAGAAGGGCGCGAGCAAGGGTGTCGTGCGCGGCACCCGCCGGCCCACGGGCGGCGCCGAGGTGGTCGCGGGCCGCAACGCCGTGCTCGAGGCCCTGCGCACGGACGTGCCGGTCACAGCCGTGCACCTTGCCGCGCGCATCGACCACGACGACCGCACGCGCGAGATCCTCGAGCTGGCCTCGACCCGGTCCGTGCAGCTGCTCGAGGTGAGCCGCACCGAGCTGGACCACCTCACCGAGGGCTCGGTGCACCAGGGCGTCGCCGCGCAGGTGCCGCCGTACGACTACGCCGACATCGAGGACCTGCTCGACGCCGCCGCGGCGGCGGGGCAGCCCCCGCTGATCGTCGCGCTCGACGGCGTGACGGACCCCCGCAACCTGGGCGCCGTGCTCCGGTCCGCCGGGGCGTTCGGCGCGCACGGCGTCGTCGTCCCGTCGCGCCGCTCGGCCGGCGTCACGGCGTCCGCGTGGAAGGTGTCCGCCGGCGCGGCGGCCCGCGTGCCCGTCGCCAAGGTGACCAACCTGTCGCGCACCCTCGCCGACCTCAAGAAGTCGGGCGTGTTCGTCGTCGGGCTGGACGCCGGCGGCGACACCAGCGTCCGCGACCTTGCGTTCGCCACCGACCCGCTGGTGCTCGTCGTCGGCTCCGAGGGCCACGGGCTCTCCCGCCTCGTGCGCGAGACGTGCGACGCCGTCGCGTCCATCCCCATCTCCTCCGACGTCGAGTCGCTCAACGCCGGCGTCGCCGCGGGGATCACGCTCTACGAGGTCGCCCAGGCCCGTTCCGCCGCCGAGCAGTAGCCCGCACGCCGAGGTAGTTCGAAGCCCCGCGAGGTAGTGGTCCAGACCACTACCTCGCGGGGCTTCGAACTACCTGGCGGGGCTTCGAACTACCTCGGCTCAGGTGGAGAGGTGGAAGTGGTCGTCCTCCGGGGCGGCGTCGGGGCCGGAGTCCATGTCGACGATGTCGACGTCGCCCTCGCGGTCCGGCTCGCCCGGGGGCAGACCGAGGATCGCCTTCTCGTCCCGGCGGTGGCGCAGCACGTGCTCCACGTAGGACACCGTGGCCTCGGGCATGGGGATGTCGCGCCCCGCCTGCTCGGAGATGAACCAGCGGTGGTCGAGGATCTCGTGGAACAGCTGCGCGGGCTCCAGCTTGCGGCGCAGGTCGCGCGGGACGGCGCGGATGGTCGGCTGGAAGACGTTCTGCGACCAGTCGTGCGCGACCATCTGCGGGTCGTCCTCCTGGCGGTCCGTGGCGGCCACGTAGGAGTCGAGGTCGTTGAGCAGCCGGCGGGCCTGGTTGTCCTGGACGTCGAGCCCCGTGAGGCGGAACAGGCGCCGGGAGTGGTGGCCGGCGTCGACCACCTGCGGCTGGATGCGCACCGTGGTGCCGTCGATGTCCGTGGTGATCGACAGCTCGCCGACGTCGAAGCCCAGGTCGTTGAGCCGGTCGATGCGCGCCGCGACCCGCCAGCGCTCGTCGGAGCCGAACGACTCGACCCCGGTGAGCGCCTCCCACAGCTCCGCGTACCGGGAGACGAGGGCGTCGCCGATGGCGAGCTCGTCCACCTCCTCGTCGAGCAGCTCGCCCGCGGCGAGGTCCATGAGCTCGCCGATGATGTTGGTCCGGGCCAGGTCGACGTCGTACTCCCGCTGCCCCCGGGACAGCTCGCGGTGCAGGTCGCCGGTCTCGGCGTCCACGAGGTACGCGGCGAACTGGTGGGCGTCGCGCCGGAACAGCGTGTTCGACAGCGAGACGTCGCCCCAGTAGAACCCGACCAGGTGCACCCGGACGAGCAGGACGGCGAGCGCGTCGATGAGCCGCGCTGCGGTGTCGGGGCGCAGGGCCTGGCTGAACACGGCCCGGTAGGGCAGCGAGAAGGCGAGGTGCTCGGTGACGAGCGCCGCCTCGAGCGGCTCGCCGTCGTCGTCCCGGCGGCCCGTGACGACGCCCACCGGGCGCACCGCCGGGATCTCGAGCTTGCGCAGCTGGCGCAGCAGGTCGTACTCGCGGAACGCGACCGCCTCGCTGATCTCCTTGATCGCGAGCACCCGCCCGCCGAGGCGGACGAAGCGCACCACGTGCCGCGAGATGCCGCGGGGGAGCGCGGCGAGCACGTCCGCCGGCCAGTCGGCCAGCGGGGTGCGCCACGGCAGGTCGAGCAGCGCGGAGTCCGGCGTCGCCGAGGTGATCTGCAGCTGTTCCACGTCGCTCCATACGTTGTGGGTGGGCTCGTGGCCCCCGTGCGAGCCGTGGGAGGGCCACGAGCCCACCCACAACGCTCTCCGACCCGTCAGGGTACGCGACGAGGGGCGGGCCCGGCAGCAGCCGGACCCGCCCCTCGGTGGTGCGGTGACTCAGTTGAGGCGGTTGCCCGTCGCGGCCGAGAAGAGGTGCGACTGGCCCGGCTTGATCGTCACGTGGATCGTGTCGCCCTTCATGGGGACGTTGCGCGGGTCGATGCGCACGATCACCTGGTTGTCGCCGGCGCCCGAGCGGACCTCGGCCTCCTCGGCGGCGGGGCCGACGAGCGTGCCGTAGACGAAGGCGTCCGAGCCGAGCTCCTCGACGAGGTTGACGGCCACGGGCATCGCGTTCTCGGTGCCCTCCGGGACCACGTCGAGCGCCTCGGGACGGAAGCCGATGGTGATCTTGCCGCCGTCGGCGTCCGTGAGCTGCTCCACGGTCGACCGCTCGAGCGGCACGCGGGCGGCGCCCACGTGGGCCACGCCGTTGTCGACCTTGAACGTGGCGATGTTCATGGCCGGCGAGCCGATGAAGCCCGCGACGAAGACGTTGGCCGGGGTGTCGTACATCTCGCGCGGCGTGCCGACCTGCTGCAGCAGGCCGCCCTTGAGCACCGCGATGCGGTCGCCCATGGTGAGGGCCTCGGTCTGGTCGTGCGTCACGTAGACGGTCGTGACGCCGAGGCGGCGCTGCAGCGACGCGATCTGCGTACGGGTCTGGACGCGGAGCTTGGCGTCGAGGTTCGACAGCGGCTCGTCCATGAGGAACACCTGCGGCTGGCGCACGATCGCGCGGCCCATGGCGACGCGCTGGCGCTGACCACCGGAGAGCGCCTTCGGCTTGCGGTCGAGGTACTCGGTGAGGTCGAGGATCTTGGCGGCCTCCTCGACACGCTGGCGGATCTCGGCCTTGGGGGTGCCGGCGATCTTCAGCGCGAAGCCCATGTTGTCCGCCACCGACATGTGGGGGTACAGCGCGTAGTTCTGGAACACCATCGCGATGTCGCGGTCCTTCGGCTGGACGTCCGTGACGTCGCGGTCGCCGATGAGGATGCTGCCGCCGTTCACGTCCTCCAGGCCGGCGAGCATGCGCAGCGAGGTGGACTTTCCGCAGCCCGAGGGGCCGACGAGGACGAGGAACTCGCCGTCCTCGACGTGCAGGTTGAGCTGGTCGACGGCCGGGCGCTCCGTGCCCGGGTAGACGCGCGTCGCGTGGTCGAAAGTGACCGTTGCCATGGTTGCAGTCCCTCCACCGGCAGGTACGTGCCGGACGATCCGTTGTGGGTGGGTGCCGTTGCTTTCACGCTGGCGTGTCGGCGGTGACACATTCTGTTGTCCGGTGCTCCGGGACCCGCGGCCGGACGGCCTCGGATCGGTGCGCCGGGATGATCGTACATGCCCCGGGCGTGAGTTCTGACACAGCCCAGGTCAGGGCCTCGCCGAGGCTCGGAAAGGGCTGTCCGTCAGCGCTCGAGCGCGTCCGCGAGGCGTTCCAGGAGGGCGGCCAGCGCGTCGGCGTCCGCCACGCGCTCGGTCGCCCTGGTGGGCCCGGGGCCGACCTTGACGCCCAGGTCGTCCGGGCCGAGCACCTCGAACGCGGCCTCGTCGGTGGTGTCGTCGCCGGCGTACAGCACGAGCGCCCGGGCGCGCTCGTCGCCCTCCTCGAGCCCCGCGCGCAGCCGCTCGACGGCGATGCCCTTGGACGTGGCGACGACGGCGATCTCGACCACGTCCTTGCCGTGCATGGCGTGCAGGCCGAGGCGGGCCGCCACCGCGTCGGCGTCGGCCGCGGCGGCGCGCGCGTCGTCGGCGTCGCACCGCCGGGTGTGCAGGACGGCGGCGCTCGGCTTGTCCTGCACCCACGCGCCGCGGCGCCCGTCGACGGCGTCCTGCAGCCCCTCGCGGAGCCGCTCCAGGGCGTCGGCCTGGGCGTCCGTGAGGCGCAGGGGCACCGCGTCGACCCCGTGCGGGGTGACCCGACCGGTCTCCGCGCCGTGGCTCCCGACCAGGTACGTGCCGGCCGGGGCGGCGGACCGGGCGGCCAGGTCGGTGAGGTTGCGGCCGGACACGAGCGCGAGCCGCAGCTCGTCGCCGTCGTGCGAGGGGCGGGCGGCGAGCGCGGCGAGGCGGTCCACGGCCGCGCGCGCGGCCGGCGTCATCGTCGAGGCGGACGGGTCGTCGACCAGCGGCGCGAGCGTCCCGTCGAAGTCGAGCGCCACGAGCCGCACGACCCGCGGCGTCGACCGGTCCGGCGGGCCGGCGAACGCGAGCACCGCGGCCGCGGCCGCCTCGTCCCCGCCGGGCACGGGCCCGGTCACCTGCTGCCCGTTCACCCGTGGCTCGTCCGGGGCGGCATGGCGGTCAGCACGCCGAGGAACGTCTCGGACCACTTCGCGACGTCGTCGGCCATCACCTTGCGGCGCAGCCGGCGCATGCGGCGCCGCTGCTCGCGCAGGGGCATGTTCGCCGCGGCGACGATGGTGTCCTTCATCCCGTCGATGTCGTGCGGGTTGACCAGCAGCGGCCCGGGCGCGAGCTCGTCGGCGGCGCCGGTGAACTCGCTGAGCACGAGCACCCCCTGCTCGTCCGAGCGCGCCGCGACGTACTCCTTCGCCACCAGGTTCATGCCGTCGCGCAGCGAGGTCACGAGCATGACGTCGGCCGCGAGGTAGAGCGCGGCCATCTCGTCGGGCGGGTAGGAGTGGTGCAGGTAGTGGATGGCCGAGTGACCGAGCTCGCCGAACTCGCCGTTGATGCGGCCCACGAGCCCCTCGACGTGCTCGCGCAGCTCCTGGTAGGCGCCCACGTTCTCGCGGCTCGGGCTCGCGACCTGCACCAGCGTGCAGTGCTCGACGTCGAGGCGGCCGTCCTGCAGCAGCTCGCCGTACGCCTTGATGCGGTGCCGGATGCCCTTGGTGTAGTCGAGGCGGTCGACGCCGAGCATCATGATCTTCGGGTCGCCGAGGTCGGCGCGGATCTCCTTGGCACGGGCCTGCACCTCGGGCTCGCGGGCCAGCGCGTCGAAGTGGTGGGAGTCGATCGAGATCGGGAACGCCGCGGCGCGCACGTGCCGCGCGGGGCGGCCGTCCTCCTCCGCGACCGTGATGATCGGCCCGCGGGTGGTGTGCTTGGTGAGCCGCCGCACGGAGCGCACGAAGTTGGAGGCGTCGCCGCCGCGCTGGAAGCCGATGAGGTCGGCGCCGAGCAGGCCTTCCACGATCTGCGTGCGCCAGGGCAGCTGCTGGAACAGCTCGACCGCGGGGAACGGGATGTGGTCGAAGAAGCCGATCCGCAGGTCGGGGCGCAGCTCGCGGAGCATCTTCGGCACCAGCTGGAGCTGGTAGTCGTGCACCCACACGACGGCGTTCTGGGCCGCCTGCGCGGCCGCGGCCTCGGCGAAGCGGCGGTTGACCCGGCGGTACGCGTCCCACCACTGCCGGTGGTACGTCGGAGGCGAGATGACGTCGTGGTACAGCGGCCACAGGGTGTCGTTGGAGAACCCCTCGTAGTACCGCTCGATGTCGCCCTGGCTGAGGGCGACCGGCACCAGCAGCATGCCGTCGGCCTCGAAGGGCTCGTGCTCGAGGTCGGGCGCGCCGGACCAGCCGACCCACGCGCCGTCCGCCTCGCGCATCACCGGCTCGAGGGCGGTCACGAGGCCGCCGGGGGAGCGGTGCCAGTCCACCCCGCCGTCGGCGTCGACCGTGAAGTCGACGGGGAGCCGGTTGGCGACGACGACGAGGTCGTACCCGTCGCCCTTCCGACGATGGCTGCTTGACGAACCTTTGCCTGTCAAGGGACCTCTCTCCACGAGTGCTGTGAGGACTCCGCCAAGGACTCCGGAGGACATCGTCCTCCCCGGACAGGGTACCGACGCGGCATCGGCCTCGCCCCGGAAGGCGACGGACGTCACCCTCGGCGGCCTCGTCCCGCACCTGCCCGCCACCTGGCCCGGACCTGCTCCGGACCTGCCCCGCACCTGACGCGAACCTGCGCGCGACCTGCCCGTGACCTGCCCCGGACCCGCGCGGCACGGCGCGCCGCGGGGGGCCCGGACGACTACGGTGTGGGCCATGGGCGAGGTCGACGCGATGCAGGTCCCGGGGCGGACCCCGGTGCCGGGCCCGCCGTCGGCCGCGCGCGAGAGCGCAGGACACGAGAGCGCGGGCCACGACGACGGCGCCGCGCAGGAGGGTCGCGCGGCGCGCGCGGGCCGGACCGTGCGCGACGGCGGCCTCGCCGAGGGCGCGGAGGTCGGCGGGTACACCGTGGTCCGGCCGCTCGGGAGCGGCGCGATGGGCGCCGTCTACGAGGCGGTCGACGGCGGCGGCGGACGGGTGGCGCTCAAGGTGCTGCACGCGCACGTCGACGCCGACCCGGCGGGCCGCGAGCGGCTGCGGCGCGAGGCCGCGGCGCTGCAGCGGCTGCGGCACCCCGCGGTCGCGCAGGTGCTCGACGCCGAGCTGGAGGGCCCGTACGCGTTCGTCGTCACCGAGCTGGTGGACGGCGTCACCCTCGAGGAGGAGGTGGACGAGCGCGGCCCGCTGGACGCCGCCGACGTCTTCTCCCTCGCCGACCAGCTCGCCGCCGCCCTCGAGGCCGTGCACGACGCGGGCGTGGTGCACCGCGACCTCAAGCCCTCCAACGTGATGATCACCGCGCAGGGGCCGGTGCTCATCGACTTCGGCATCGCGCAGGGCCCGGGCGACACCCGGACCACGTCCGCGGGGTTCGTCATGGGCACGCCCGGCTACATCGCCCCCGAGCTGCTCGACGGCGGCGCGCCCGTCGCGGAGACCGACTGGTGGAGCTGGGCCGCGCTGCTGTCGTTCGCCGCCACCGGCCGCTCCCCGTTCGGCGTGCGGCCCACCGAGCTCGTGCTGCGCCGCTCCCGGGAGGGGCGTCCCGACCTCGTCGGCCTGCCGCCGCGCACCGCCCGGGCGCTCGCGGGCGCGCTCCAGGCCGACCCCGCGCGGCGGTGGGGGCCCACCGAGGTGGCGACCGCCCTGCGCCGGGACCTCGACGACGCGCTGGGCGGCGCGCCCGACCCCTGGGCCTCGCCGGACGCCACGCAGCGCATCGCGCAGTCCGCCGAGACGCAGCACGTGGCGCTGCCCACGCAGGTCGTCGCCGCCGCCGCGGCCCCGGCGTCGTACCCCCCGACGGGCGCCGTCCCCATCGCCCCGGGCACCGGACCGGGCACACCGCCGCCCCCGCCGCCCGTCGCGCCGGACCGGCCCACCGCGCCGGTGCCCGCCACGCCGGCCGACGCCGACGACCCCACGCAGACGATGACCGCGCTGGAGCGCGACCGGCTGCAGGCGCAGGACGGCGGCACCCGCGCCATCCCCGTCGGCGACGTTCGCTACAAGGGCTACGACCAGCTGGTCGAGGAGCTGCCGCCCGAGCCCCCGGGCCCGTACGAGCGCCCGGTGCACCGGCGGCGGACGGGCACCGCCGTCGCCGTCGCGCTGCCGCTGGTCGCCCTCGCCGCCACGCGCCCGCTCATCGGCTTCGGCGCGCTCGTCGTGCTCGTCCTGGTGTGCCGCGCGGTCGCGACGTCCGGCGACCGGCTGCACACCCGCCGCGAGCACAAGGGCGTCCGCCGCTCCGACGGGTTCGTCGGCACGCTGCTGTTCCCGTGGCACGCGTTCCTCGGGGTCCTCGGGTCGATCCCCGCCGTGCTGGTCGGCGCGTGCGCCGGGCTGCTGACGCTGCTGGCCGGCTGGTGGCTGTTCGGCGCGGGGCACCTCATCGTGCTGCCCCGCGATGACCTGGAGGCGCGGTCCCAGGGCGGGATGAACGAGGACATCGTGTTCAACGGCGTCCTGGCGGGGGTGATGATCATCGCGCTCCTGGCCACGTGGTTCGGCCCGGCAGGCGGCACCGCGCGCGAGGGCGGCCGCATCATCCTGGGCAAGATCGCCCCGGGCCGCATCGGCGCCGCCGTCGTCGTCGGCGTCTGCCTGGTGCTGACCGTGCTCCTCGTCGCGCCCGTGCTGTCCGACCCCACGATCGAGTGGTGGCCGATCAGCGGACCGCCACAGATTCTCTGACGCTCTCCCGGCGTCCTCCCAGGCGGCTTGGGTAGGCTTACGCCCCGTCCGGCGCTGTCGCGCCGCCCCGCCCTCCCGCGATCCTCGAGGACACGATGCCGACGAACAACCCGAACATGACCAAGGCGCAGCGTCGCGAGGCCGCGCGTGCCGAGGCGCTGGCGCTGCGCGAGAAGGAACAGGCGCGCGACCGGCGCAACCGGATCATCACCCTGTCGGTGCTCGCCGTCGCGCTCGTCGCCCTCGGCGTCGTGGTCTGGGTGATCCTGCAGCAGGGCGCGAAGAAGAACGTCGACGACGTCCCCCTGGCGGACGTGACGATGCCGTCGACGGCGCAGGACGACGGCGGCATCCCCGTCGGCAAGGACGGCGCGGCCGGCACCGAGAACGCCGACGCCCCCGTCATCGACGTCTACCTCGACTACATGTGCCCGGTGTGCGGCCAGTTCGAGCAGGTCAACGCCGACAGCATCGACCAGATGGTCGCGGGCGGCGACGCGACGGTCGTCTACCACCCGATCTCGATCCTCGACAACGCCTCGCAGGGCACCGAGTACTCGACGCGCTCCGGCGCGGCGGCCGCGTACGTCGCGGACAAGGCCCCGGAGGCGTTCCCCGCCTTCCACGCGGCGCTGTTCACCAACCAGCCGAAGGAGAACACGCCGGGCCTCACGGACGAGCAGCTCGCGTCGTACGCCGAGGACGCCGGCGCGCCCGCCGACGTGGCGAAGGCGATCGAGGACGGCACCGCCCGCACGACCTTCGGGCAGTTCGTCCACTCGGCCACGCTGGAGATCCAGAAGGACGACGGCTTCACCGGCACGCCGTACGTCCTGGTGGGCGACAAGGTCGTGCAGAACTGGAACGACCCGACCGCGCTGCAGCAGGCCGTCACGGCCGCCGCGGGCAGCTGACGCTCGTCACCGCGGCGCGGCACGGCCTTCCGGCCTCCCGGTAGGCTGTGCCGCGCTCCCGCCGCCTTAGCTCAGCTGGTAGAGCTCCCGTCTTGTAAACGGAAGGTCGTCGGTTCGAATCCGACAGGCGGCTCCATCACCGAACCGCTGGTCGAGCATGTCGAGACCCAGGTACCGGGTTTCGACAGGCTCAACCAGCGGTGGCCGGGTTTCGACAGGCTCAACCAGCGGTGGTCGGGTTTCGACAGGCTCAACCGGCGGTGGGGGCTCGACAGGCTCGACCAGCGGTGGTCGGGTTTCGACAGGCTCACTCGGCGGTCGGCGGCCAGTTCGCGGGCTCCGCCCACTTCGGTGCGCGGCCGTCGCCGCTGGAGGTGTGCTTGATGCGGCGCTGCACCCACGGGACGACGTGCGTGCGCGCCCACTGCGTGTTGGCGCGGGCCCGCTCGACGAACGCCTGCGGGGGCAGCGGGTCGAGCGCGACGGCATAGTCGGCGTCGTCGGGCTCGAGGCCGAGGCCGACCAGCGCGGCGTCGGCGATGCGGCGGTGGCCCTCCGGGGTGAGGTGGATGCGGTCGTCGGCCCACATGCGCAGGTCGAACAGCGGGTCGAGGCCCCACAGGTCCAGCACGTGCGCCCCGTGCTTGTGCGCGATGGACCAGATGTTCGAGTTGTACTGGCCCACGCGGCCGCGGGTCCAGCTCAGGCCGCCGCCGGCCTTGAACCCGGTGCCGAGCAGCACGTCCACGCCCGCGCCCCGCAGCTTCGCGACGCCTTCCTCGAGCTGCGCCGACAGCACGTCGACGTCGGCCTGCGGGCGCAGGATGTCGTTGCCGCCGCCGACGAACGAGACGAGGTCCGGCTGCATCGCCAGAGCCACGTCCACCTGCTCGGCCAGGATGTGGCGCAGCAGCCGGCCGCGGATGGCGAGGTTCGCATACTCCAGCGGCGCGAGGCCGGTCGCCGTGCGGCGGGCGGAGAGCGCGTCGGCGAGGCGGTCCGCCCAGCCGCGCTGCTTCGCCTCCGACTCCGTACCGGCGGGGGCCGGGCTGCCGTCGTCGAACGGGTACGGGTCCCACAGGCCCTCGGTGAACGAGTCGCCGATCGCGACGTAGCGCGCCCACGGGGGAGCGGAGTCGGGGGCGGCGCCGGGGGTCGTGCCGTCAGGGGTCGGGGTGGAGTCCTGCGTGGTCACGTCCGCCATTGTGCTCCTCGCACCGCGGTGGGCGCTCGGGGCGACGACGTCGGACCGTGCGTCGTCGTGCGTCGTCGTCAGGCGAGGCGCCAGTCCACCGGGGCGCCGCCCTGCGCCTCGAGCAGCGCGTTGACGCGGGAGAACGGGCGCGACCCGAAGAAGCCGCGGTACGCGGACAGCGGGCTGGGATGGGCGCTCTCGACGGTCGGGACGTCGCCGAGCCACGGCTTCAGCGACGCGGCGTCGCGGCCCCACAGGATCGCGACGAGCGGGCCGCCGCGGGCCACGAGCGCCTTGATCGCGGCCTCGGTGACCTGCTCCCACCCCTTGCCGCGGTGCGACGCCGGGGTGCCGGGCCGCACGGTGAGCACCCGGTTGAGCAGCATGACGCCCTGGTCGGCCCAGGGGCGCAGGTCGCCGTTCGACGGCGTCGGCACGCCGACGTCCTCCGCGAGCTCGGTGTAGATGTTCACGAGCGACTTGGGGACCGGACGGACGTCCGGCTGCACGGAGAACGACAGCCCCATCGGGTGCCCGGGCGTGGGGTAGGGGTCCTGCCCGACGACGAGCACGCGCACGTCGGCGAGCGGGCGGGAGAACGCCGCGAAGATGTGCTGACCGTCGGGCAGGTAGGTGCGGCCCGCGGCGACCTCGGCGCGCAGGAAGTCGCCCATCGCGTGGATCTGCGGCTCGACGTGGGCCAGGGCGGCGGCCCAGTCGGGCGCCATGACCTGGTCGAGCGGCGGCCGTGGCTGCGTCGTCGTGCCGGGGGTGGTCGTCGTCGGGGTGTCCACGCGGCGACGCTAGCGCACCCACCCGGCGACCTGTCAGGGCCACGAGCGCGTTCCGATGGTCCTGGCCCGGACAAGTCCAGCACCCCCAGAGTTGTCAGGGCCACGAGCGCAGGAACCTTCGCGTGGTCCTGACAGGTCGCGGGATCGCGGCGCGCGGGGCGACGTCGTCGGGACGGGTGCGGGGACGCGCCATACTGGGACGCCATGAGCGAGATCCTGGTCCAGCAGGTCCAACCGGACCCGGAGGCGTCGGGCACGACGGCGACCGGGTCGTCCGCGGCACCGACCGCGGCGCCGGCGGACGGCGACCTCTCCGACCGCGACCGCGAGATCCTCGCCTTCGAGCGGCAGTGGTGGAAGTACGCCGGGGCGAAGGAGCAGGCGGTGCGCGAGCTGTTCGGCCTGTCCGCCACGCGCTACTACCAGGTGCTGAACGCCCTCATCGACTCGCCCGCGGCGCTCGCCCACGACCCGATGCTCGTGAAGCGGCTGCGGCGGATGCGCTCCACACGCCAGCGCGCTCGGTCGGCGCGGCGCCTCTCCGACGGGCAGGGCTGACGACCGGGCCCGACGACGCCCCCGCGACCTGGGTGGACCGGCAGGCCAGCGGCTTGCTGAGAGCGGCCTGGACGGGCGGGCGCCCGAAACGGCTAACCTGTCCGCCGTGAGCAAGAGCCATTACTCCTACCCGCCCGACGAGTTCGACGTCCGCGGGCCCGAGGGCACGCCGGTCGGTGTGCATCGCGAGCCGCGCAGCGGGTGGAGCTCGGTGTGGCCGTTCCTGCTGATCGTCGTCGTGTGCGGCGGCCTCGCCGTCGGCATCGTCTCCTTCCTCTCCGACGACGGCAAGCCCTCCGCGCCCCCCGCGGCCGAGCAGTCCGCGGGCGCGGGCGCCGACGAGCCGGACGCCTCCGCCTCCGCCGACGCCGGCGGCGACGAGGCCCCGGCCGACGACGAGGCGAGCGACGAGCCCTCCGACGAGCCCAGCGACGACGCCTCCGGCGAGGCGACCGAGCTGCCCGGCGACCCGGGGGCGGCGAACCTCGAGGCGGCCGTCGCGGTCTACAACGCCATCACGGACGGCAGCGCGACCGGTCAGGCCGCCGCGGGGCAGAGTGCGCTGGCGGCCGAGGGATTCACCGACGTGGCCGCCGAGGACGCCTCCGAGGAGATGAAGGGCTCGTACGAGGCCACCACGGTCCTGTACGGCGCGGACCGCGCGGACACCGCCAGCGCCGTCGCCGAGGCGCTCGGCGTCGACCCGGCGAACGTGCAGCAGTCCGACGACGTCACCGCCAGCGAGCAGGCCGTCTGGGTGGTCCTCAAGACGCCCGTGGGCTGACCGTCGACCCGCCGCCGGTACGCCGGCATCTCGGATGCCGACATTCCGGACATCGGTGCTTCCCTTGGCGCGACCGCCGCTACTAGGCTCCCGTTCACCGTGGGGTGCCTGCCCTGCGGCCGAGTAGCACAAGGAGAGGTACATGGCCCAGGGCACCGTCAAGTGGTTCAACGCGGAGAAGGGGTACGGGTTCATCACCCCGACCGCGGGCGGGCAGGACCTGTTCGTCCACTACAGCGCCATCCAGACCGACGGGTACCGCACCCTGGACGAGGGCCAGGGCGTCGAGTTCGAGGTCGGGCAGGGGCAGAAGGGTCCGCAGGCCGAGCAGGTCCGCCCCCTCTGACCTCGGTCGCACCACAGGTCGCGCCGCGAAGGCCGGCACCCAGCGCGCAGGGACGCGTGCGGGTGCCGGCCTTCGTCGTCCCCGGGCCGCGCGGCGAGCGTTGCACGCCCTCGGCGAACGTCTTGCACTCGCCACCCGAGAGTGCCAATAATGGCTTAGCACTCTCGGCCTGCGAGTGACAGCCGCCCCTCGGGACGGCGTTCTCCTGGGCCGCGGGTGAAGCATTCGGGTCGTTCGGTGAGACCCTCCGCGTGCGCGTGACCTGAACGCCGCGGGGTGGGTCGTCCGTCGCGGGCATCGGCCGGCCATCTCAGCCACCAGCGGAGGATCAGTCCCCATGGCCAAGATCATCGCGTTCGACGAGGAAGCTCGTCGGAGCATGGAGCGCGGGCTCAACCAGCTCGCCGACACCGTGAAGGTCACGCTCGGCCCCAAGGGCCGCAACGTCGTCCTGGACAAGAAGTGGGGCGCCCCCACGATCACCAACGACGGTGTCTCCATCGCCAAGGAGATCGAGCTCGACGACCCGTACGAGAAGATCGGCGCGGAGCTCGTCAAGGAGGTCGCCAAGAAGACGGACGACGTCGCGGGTGACGGCACCACCACCGCCACCGTGCTCGCCCAGGCGCTCGTCAAGGAGGGCCTGCGTGTCGTCGCCGCCGGCGCCAACCCGATCGCCGTCAAGCGCGGCATCGAGAAGGCTGTCGAGGCCGTCACCGAGCAGCTCCTGAACGCTGCCGTCGACATCGAGACCAAGGAGCAGATCGCCGCCACCGCCGCGATCTCCGCCGGTGACCCCGCGATCGGCGAGCTCATCGCCGAGGCCCTCGACAAGGTGGGCAAGGAAGGCGTCATCACCGTCGAGGAGTCGAACACCTTCGGCCTCGAGCTCGAGCTCACCGAGGGCATGCGCTTCGACAAGGGCTTCCTCGCCCGCTACTTCGAGACGGACCCGGAGCGCCAGGAGGCCGTCCTCGAGGACCCGTACGTCCTCATCGTCGAGTCGAAGATCTCGAACGTGAAGGACATGCTCCCGGTCCTCGACCAGGTCATGAAGTCGGGCCGCTCGCTGCTGATCATCGCCGAGGACGTCGAGGGCGAGGCCCTGGCGACCCTGGTGCTGAACAAGATCCGCGGCACCTTCAAGTCGGTCGCCGTCAAGGCCCCGGGCTTCGGCGACCGCCGCAAGGCCATGCTGCAGGACATCGCGATCCTCACCGGCGGCCAGGTCATCACCGAGACCGTCGGCCTCAAGCTGGAGAACGCGACGCTCGACCTGCTCGGCCAGGCCCGCAAGGTCGTCGTGACCAAGGACGAGACCACCATCGTCGAGGGCTCCGGCGACGCCGAGCTGATCTCGGGCCGCGTCAACCAGATCCGCAGCGAGATCGAGAAGTCGGATTCCGACTACGACCGCGAGAAGCTGCAGGAGCGCCTCGCCAAGCTGGCCGGCGGCGTCGCCGTCATCAAGGCCGGCGCGGCCACCGAGGTGGAGCTCAAGGAGCGCAAGCACCGCATCGAGGACGCCGTCCGCAACGCCAAGGCCGCGGTCGAGGAGGGCATCGTCGCCGGTGGTGGCGTGGCCCTCATCCAGGCCGGTGCCGTCGCGTTCCCGAAGCTGGAGCTCGAGGGCGACGAGGCGATCGGCGCGCAGATCGTCGCCGCATCGGTCTCGGCCCCGCTCAAGCAGATCGCGGTCAACGCCGGCCTCGAGGGCGGCGTCGTGGCGGAGAAGGTCAAGAACCTCCCCGCCGGCGAGGGCCTCAACGCCGCGACCGGCGTGTACGAGGACCTGCTGGCCGCGGGCGTCAACGACCCGGTCAAGGTCACGCGCTCCGCGCTGCAGAACGCCGCGTCGATCGCCGCGCTGTTCCTCACCACCGAGGCCGTCGTGGCCGACAAGCCGGAGCCGGCCTCGGCCGCGCCCGCCGGCGACGGTGGCATGGGCGGCATGGACTTCTGATCCGGAGTCCGGCCAGAGCCTGACGGTTCGACGACGGGCCCTCACCCTGCGGGGTGGGGGCCCGTCGTGCGTGCGGGCACGACCGTCGACGGTTGACACACGTCGTCGGTCGCCGGAGGATCCGGGTCGTGCACCGTGAACCCGTGGACGCCCCGTGATCGTCGCCCTGCACTCGGTCCTCCGGCCGGGCGCCGCCGACGCCTACCGTGTCGAGCACGCCGCCATCCCCGACGACCTGGACGCCGCGTTCTCGCGGGTGGGTATCCGAGGGTGGACGATCTGGCGCTCCGGCGAGCGGCTCTTCCACGTCGTCGACTG
Organism: Isoptericola sp. F-RaC21; assembly: GCF_038593535.1. Taxonomy (NCBI): domain Bacteria; kingdom Bacillati; phylum Actinomycetota; class Actinomycetes; order Micrococcales; family Promicromonosporaceae; genus Isoptericola; species Isoptericola sp. F-RaC21. Next base: position 321,701 of record NZ_JBCFYX010000003.1, read on the forward strand.
CGACGACTTCGACGCGGCGATCGCCGCGCTCGACGACGACCCGGCCAACCTGGCGTGGCAGGCGTCGATCGGCCGCTGGGTCGAGGTGTTCCGCACCGCCGACGGCCAGGACGGGTTCGCGCCGCTGGAGCAGGTGTGGTCGCTCGCGGCCCAGCGCGCCGAGACCGGGAGGTGACGCCCGAGCGGTGACGAGGGGCGCCCCGCACGACGCGGGACGCCCCTCGCGGGGTTCAGCGGGTCGCGAAGAGCCGCGTGGCCTGCGCCTCGGCGTCCGCGTAGGTGCGCGACGCCGACGACAGGGCCGCCGTCACGGCGTCGAGCGCCGCCTCGACCTGCGTCTGCGTGGACTGCCACTGGCCCATGACGCCCGCGAACTGCGTCGCCGCGCCGCCGTGCCAGCTGGCCTGCAGGTCCTGCAGGTGCCGCATCATCGCCCCCACCTCGGAGCGGATCGCCGCCACGGAACCGTTCACCGCTGCGCTCGCCTGCGCGACCCGCTCGCTGTCGACCTCGTACCGCACGTGTCCTCCTTCGTCGCCGTGCCCCCTGCGGGGTTGCCGACGACGACGTTACGGAGCGGGCGGGACCCGTGGGCGCCGTCGTCCACAGGCTGTGGAGAACCCGTGGCCGGTCAGGAGGCGGACTTCTCCTGGAGGAGGCGTCGCTCCTTGAGCAGCCGGTGCAGCTCGCCGTCGAGGTTCTGCCGCGCCGCCTCCTCCCAGGCGGCCCCCATGGGGCTGAAGTACAGCGACGGGCGCTGCAGGAGCTTCGTCAGCACCCGGATGCGGGCGTCGAGGTAGTCGGGCAGCGGGATGTGCGAGTACTCGGCCCGGACGTTCGCCATGTACTGCTTGTAGCGCTGCGGCTCGGCGGCCAGCATGGCCAGGTCCGCGTCGTTGAGCACCGCGGAGTCCACGTCGTCCGGCAGCGGCTTGTGGCGGTCGATCGAGTCGACCAGCCGCGCCGCGCGCTGCACCGCGGCGTCGGGCAGGCCGAGATCGGTGAGCTGGGTGCGCGCCAGGTCCGCGCTCACCGTCGTCTGCTCCCCGCCCTGGTTCGCCTGGGCGACCTTGCGCGTCGCGTCGAACACGGCGCCGTGGTACCAGGCCGCGAGGCGCACCAGGTCGGGCTCGTGCGTCTCCTGGGACAGCTCGTCCACGCGGTGCAGGACGTCGGCCAGGTGGCGCAGGTTGTGGAAGTGCCGCTCCGGGGCGGACCACCGGTCGATGAGGTCCTCCCCGACGGACCGGATCTCCGCGTCGCCGGCCGTGGCACCCGCACCGTGGCAGGTGCGGACGAACGCGGAGAGGAACCACTGGGGCGCGTCGGCGCTCATGACGCCCATCGCTATCAGACCTTCGGTCGCCGGACTAGGACTGCCCTCCTCGTCAGACTACGACCGTGGGGCGACATCGCACCGCGGTCGGGGTGCTGGCACGTCTCCGGATCAGGCTCCGGTCAGGAGGAGGACGACGCGCCATCGTAGCCGCCCGCCGCCGGGAGAAGAACTCGCACCGTCATCCCGCCGCCGGGCGTCTCGCGGACCGACACGTGCCCCTGGTGCGAGCCCACGATCGCCGCGACGATCGCCATGCCCAGGCCCGAGCCGCCGGACTCGCGGTTCCGCGACGAGTCGGCGCGGTAGAACCGCTCGAACACGCGCTCCGCCTGCTCCGGCGTGATGCCCGGGCCGTGGTCGCGCACCTCGACGACCACGCCGCCGTCGGGCGCCCGGCCCACCGCCAGCTCGGCCGGCGAGCCCGCGGGCGTGTGCCGGGCCACGTTGCCCACGAGGTTGGTGAGCACCTGGCGCAGGCGGTCGGCGTCGCCGGTCACGACGACGCCGGACGGCGCGGGCGTGCCCGGGGCGAGCCCGGTGACCGTGACCTCGCGCGTCGGGTCGAGGGCGTGCAGGTCCTGGGCCGCGTCGCGCGCCATCGCGCCCAGGTCCACCGGCTCGCGCCGCATCGGCCGGCCCTCGTCGAGCCGGGCGAGCACCAGCAGGTCGTTGACCAGCGTGCTCATGCGGCGGGCGGAGTCCTCGATGCGCCCCATGGTGTCGTCCACCTTGGCGGGCGTGTCGAGCGCCCCCAGCCGGTACAGCTCGCCGTAGCCCTTGACGGTGGCCAGCGGGGTGCGCAGCTCGTGGCTCGCGTCCGAGACGAAACGCCGCATGCGGCGCTCCGACTCCTCCTGCGCGGAGAACGCGCGCTCGATCTGCGCCAGCATCGTGTTCAGCGACGCGGACAGCGAGCCCACCTCGGTCGACGTCGGGCGCTCGGGCACGCGCTGCGACAGGTCTCCCGCGGCGATCTCCGCCGCCGTCGCCTCGATCTGCCGCAGCGGCCGCAGCGACCGGTGCACCAGCAGGAACGAGATCGCCCCGCCGAGGATCACGATGCCGAGCGCCGAGAACAGCAGCGACCGCGTGAGGTAGGCGACCGTGTGCTGGACCTCCGCGAGGGGGAGCCCCACGTAGACGGCGCCCTGGATGGTGCCGGACGAGCTGTAGGGGAGCGCGACGACGCGCCAGTCCCCGGGTTCCTCGCCGCCGATCGAGCCGACGGTGAACGGCTCGGGCCCGCGGTCGACGACCGCCGAGACGGGCTCGTCGGGGATGTCGGGGATGCCGTACTTCTCCTTGGTCGCCGGCCACACGGTGGGCTGCGAGGTGGCGCCGTCGACGTCGCGCAGCACGACGACGTACTCGCTCGGGGCGCGCTGCGCCAGGTCGCCGGCCGAGTTGAGCACCATGTTCCCGACGCTCTTGGCGGACTGCGTGAGCTGCTGGTCCGTCTGCGCCACGAGGTAGCCCGAGACGACGGTGCGCGTCACGACCGCGGCCAGGATGAGCCCCGCCGCGAGCACGAGCACCGTGATGGCGACGAGCCGCGTGCGCAGCGGCAGCCGCTCCGGCCACGCCCAGCGCCGGGGACGGCCCGCGGCGTCCGGCGCGGCCGGCGCCGGCGGCACCGCGGCGGTGCGCGGGTCCGCCGGCAGCGCCCGCCCGTCCGCCGTCGTGCCGGCCGGGCGCGCGGCGTCCGCCGCCGTCCCCGGGCCGCCGGGCGTGGGCGCGGTCATCGCGGCGCCTGGGGCGCCCGCAGCAGGTAGCCGACGCCGCGCTTCGTGTGGATGAGCGCGGGCAGCGTGACGTCGTCGCCGTCGGGCCCGGTCACGGTGAGGTTGTCGATCTTGCGGCGCAGGTACGAGATGTACGACTCGACGATGTTGGCGTCGCCGCCCCAGTCGTACTGCCACACGTGGTCGAGGATCTGCGCCTTGGACAGCACCCGCCCGGCGTTGAGCATGAGGTAGCGCAGCAGCTTGAACTCGGTGGGGGAGAGGTCGATCTCGATCCCGGCGCGGCGCACCTCGTGCGAGTCCTCGTCGAGCTCGAGGTCGCCGACGCGCAGGACGGCGTCGTCCTCGGGCTCGCCCGCGTGGGTGCGGCGCAGCACCGCGCGGATGCGGGCCACGACCTCCTCTAGGCTGAACGGCTTGGTGACGTAGTCGTCCCCGCCGACGGTGAGCCCCTGCACCTTGTCCTGCGTGTCGTCGCGGGCGGTGAGGAACAGCACGGGGGTGTGCCGGCCGGTGGAGCGCATGCGGCGGGTCACGGTGAAGCCGTCCATGTCGGGCAGCATCACGTCGAGCACGACGAGGTCGGGCTCGACGTCGCGGACGAGCTGCAGCGCCCCGTTCCCGTCACCGGCGGCGTGCACCTCGAACCCCGCGAAGCGCAGGGACGTGGACAGCAGCTCGCGGATGTTGGGCTCGTCGTCCACGACGACGAGACGTGCCTCGGGTGCGCTCATGGATTCAGTGTGCGACCGGGGTCTGAGCGTTGCCTGGGAAGGCCCTCGGACGGGACTGGTGCCCCGGACGCGCGCCCGTGTGGGTGGCCCCGCCCATGATGGCGGGGTGCGGATCACGGGGGAGCAGCGCCGCCGGCGCCTGGTCGTGCGACAGCTCGCGCTCGGCGTCGACCGGCCGGGGGAGCCCGCCGCGGCGACGCCGGAGGACGTCACCCGGAGGCTGGTCGCGCTGCACGCGACGGACGCGCCGAGCGTGCACCTCGCGGTCCTCGCGCGGGTCCCCGGCCTCGGGCTCGACGACGTGCGCGACGCGCTCTTCGCGCGGCGCAGCCTCGTCAAGGTGCTGGGGATGCGCCGCACGATGTTCGTCGTGCCGCGCGACCTGGTGCCGGTGGTGCACGCGGCGGCGTCGGCCCCCGTCGCGGCGCGGCTGCGGGCGCGGCTGCTCAAGGAGCTCGCGACGCTGCCCACCGACCCCGTCGTCGAGGATCCCGAGGCGCTGCTCGCGGCGGCCGAGGTGCAGGTGCACGCGGCCCTGGCCGCCGCGCCGCTCGACGGCGCCGAGCTGTCCCGGGCGGCGCCGCTGCTGCGCACCGCGTTCCTGCCCACCACCGACAAGGCGTGGGACGTGCGCCGCACCATGACGTCGCCGCTGCTGTCGCTGCTCTCCGCGGAGGGCTCCGTCGTGCGGGGCGAGCCGCGCGGGGCGTGGTCGTCGCCGCGGCACGTGTGGTCGCCGATGAGCGACTGGTTCCCCGACGGGATCCCCGCGATGGACGAGGAGACGGCGCGCGTCGAGCTCGCCCGCGCGTGGCTGGCGGCCTTCGGCCCGGCGACCGTGGCGGACCTCAGGTGGTGGACCGGGTGGAACCTCGGCCAGGCGCGCCGCGCCGTCGCCGCCCTCGACGTGCGCGACGTCGAGGTGGAGGTCGGCCCGCCGGGCGGGGAGACCGTCGTCGCCGACGGCGTCATGCTGCGCGCCACCGACCTCGACGCGGACCTCGACCCCGCGCTGGACGACGTCGTCGCCGGCCACGCCGCCCTGCTGCCCACGCTGGACCCCACCACGATGGGCTGGACCGCGCGCGACTGGTACCTGGGCCCGCACCGGTCGCAGCTCTTCGACAGCGCCGGCAACGCGGGCGCGACCGTCTGGTGGCAGGGGCGGGTCGTCGGGCTGTGGGTCGTGCGGCCGGACGGGGAGATCGCCTGGCGGCTGCTCGAGGACGTGGGGGCCGACGGCGAGGCCGCCGTCGCCGCCGAGGCCGCACGGCTGAGCGCGGTGCTGGGCGGCAGCACCTTCACGCCCGGCTACACGACCCCGCTGTACCGCGAGCTGCTCGCCTCCGGCGGTTGAGCCTGTCGAAACCGAGGCACCGGGTTTCGACAGGCTCGGCCGGCGACGAGGTCAGAGGTAGCGCAGCGGGTCGAACTCGTCGAGCGGGATGATCCGGACGCGCGGCAGCGGGGCGGTGAACGCGTCGGCGTCGCCCTCCAGGTCGAACATCTGCAGCCCGCGCTCGGAGAGCTGGGCGAACTGCCCGTTGACGAACTCGCGGAAGGCCAGCAGCCCCACGCGCCGATCGTCGTCGAGCAGCGCCTCGATCTGCGGCAGGAAGTCGCCGTCGTGGCTCGCGAGCAGCACGTCGCCGTCGCGGTCGGCCAGGGCCTCCAGCGTGCGCTGGATACCGACGTCGACGACCTTCTCCGTGCCCGACGACGCCAGCGGGATCGGCTTGTAGCCCATCGCGAGCAGCGCCTGCACGAACGCCATCGGCATCTGCCCGCTGCTGGCGTTGAGGAAGAACAGCGGGACGACGTCCTGGTCCCACAGCTTCTGCGCGAACGTCGAGATGCGGTCCCAGCGGGGGCGCTCCTCGGGGTTGGGGCGCCGGTTCAGCACGTTCATGCCGAGCGTGGCGTCGATGTTCTCGCCGTCCACCAGGAGGTAGGTGCGGCGGGCCGCGGGCTCGGCGGGGGCGGGCGCGCCCGCGGGGGCCGGGGCGGTGAAGGCCGGAGACATGCCACTCAGGGTATCGGCACGGTCCCCAAAACGATTCGGGGCGTGGACCGCGCACCCGGGCGATGACCGAATGGCACCGAGAGCCAGGAGAAGAACGACGAGAAGAACGACGAGAAGAAGAGCCACGAGACAGGAGGACACCGATGTCCCGCACCACCACCACCAGCCACACCACCGGCCGTCGGCGCCGCGTCGCGACGGCCGCCGCCACCGCGCTCGTCGCGCCCCTCGCAGTCGCCGCCGTCGCCACCGCCGGGGCCGGCACGGCCGCGGCGCACGGCTCCGTCACCGACCCGCCCAGCCGCAACTACGGGTGCTGGGAGCGATGGGGAGACGACTTCCAGAACCCCGAGATGGCCGACCTCGACCCCATGTGCTGGGCCGCCTGGCAGGCGGACCCGAGCGCCATGTGGAACTGGAACGGCCTGTACCGCGAGAACGTGGGCGGCGAGCACGAGGCCGCCATCCCCGACGGGCAGCTCTGCTCCGGCGGCCGGACGTCGGCCGGCCGGTACGACGCCCTCGACACGCCGGGCGACTGGCACACCACGGACGTGGCCCAGCAGTTCGAGCTCACCCTGACCGACGGCGCCCAGCACGGCGCGGACTACCTACGCGTCTACGTGACGAAGGAAGGCTTCGACCCGACCACCGACGAGCTCGGCTGGGACGACCTGGAGCTGGTCACCGAGACCGGCGCCTACGCGCCCGCCCCGGAGTACCGCACCGACGTCGACCTCACCGGCCGCGAGGGTCGCGCCGTGCTGTACACGATCTGGCAGGCGAGCCACCTCGACCAGTCGTACTACCTGTGCTCCGACGTCGTCATCGGGGGAGACGACGCGGCGGGCTGACCCGTCCGCGTCCCGGCAGGAGCAGGCCCGGCCCCGTCGACGCGAGCGTCGACGGGGCCGGCGCCGTCACTGCTCCGTGGCCGGCGAGATCTGCGGCGACGGCGCGTTGCCCGCCTTGAGCGCGGCGAGCCGGGCCTCGAGCTCGATGTCCTTGTCGGACGCCTCCAGCTCGGCGAACTGGGAGTCGAGCGACGCCGCCGCGACCTCCGCCTGGCCCATCGCCATGGCCTCCTCGCGGCGCACGGTCTCCTCGTAGCGGGCCAGCTCGCTGGTCGGGTCGAGCACGTTGATCGAGCTGATCGCGCCCTGCACGGTCTGCTGCGCCTGCGCCGCCTTCTGCCGGGCGACGAGCTGGTCGCGCCGGGACTTCAGCTCGCCCAGCTTGTCCTTCATGGCGGCGAGCCCGGTCTTGAGCTTCTCCACCGTGACGCGCTGCTGCTCGATCATCGGCTGCGCCGTACTGACCTCGGACTCGGCGTCGAGCTGCTTGCGCAGCGCCACCTTGGCGAGGTTGTCGAACTTGTCCGCGTCGGCCGTGTTGCCGGCGGCGCGGTACTCGTCGGCCTTGCGCGACGCGGCCAGGGCCTTCGTGCCCCACTCGCCGGCGGCCTGGACGTCCTCGTTGTAGTCCTGCTCGGCCAGGCGCAGGTTGCCGATGGTCTGGGCGATGGCCTGCTCGGCCTCGGCGATGTTGTTGGTGTAGTCGCGCACCAGCTGGTCCAGCATCTTCTGCGGGTCCTCGGCGCGGTCGATCAGCGCGTTGATGTTCGCCTTCGCGAGCTGGCTGATGCGCCCGAGGATGCTCTGCTTCTGCGTCATGGTCGTGCTTCCTTCCGTCGCCCCTGCTGAGGTGATGTGCCGTCGTCGTGCCTGCCAGAACGTGCGCCGCCCGGGTCGGGTTCCGCCCGTCGGGGATCAGAATCGGCCGCCGCGGGACCTCCCGCCGCGCCCGCCGCCGCTGCGGCCGCCCCCGCCGAAGCCGCCGCCGCCCCGGCCTCCGCCGAAGCCGCCCCCGAACCCGCCGCCGGAGCCCCGCCGGCGGCTGCCGCCGTACCCGCCGCCGTACCCGCCGCCGAAGCCCCCGATGCCGCCGCCGGAACCGCGCAGCACGGAGTCGAGCAGGATCCCGCCCAGCACCATGCCGCCGACGTTCGAGCCGCCCTGCCCGCCCTGGTTCGCGCCCCACGACGCCGTGTCCTGCTCCGCGAGCTGCGTCGCCTGCTGCGCGTACCGCTCGGCCTGCTGGGCGCGCTCGAGCGCGGCCGCCGGGTCCTGCGGCTGGAGGGCCTGGGCCTCCGCGACGAGCCGCGCGGCCTCGGCCAGCCGCGTCCGGGCCTCGGGGCCGACCGCGCCGCGGCGCGTCGCGACGTAGTCCTGCGTGGCGCGCACCTGGGAGTCCACCCGGCCGAGCGTGTCGCGCAGCAGGGCCCGCGCGCGGGCGTCCGCCTCCGCCTTCTCGCGCGCCGGGGCGAGGGCGGCGTCCAGGGCCGCCTCGGCCGCGGTGAGTCGGTGCAGCGCGGCGAGCGGGTCGCCCCCGGAGCGGGCGTCGCGGGCCTGGGTCATCGCGGCCTCGGCCTCGGCGAGCGCGGCGGCGACGGCGGCCCGGTCGGTCGGGCCGTCGGCGGGCGCGCCGGCCGGCACGAGGCGGGCCGCGTCCGTCACGTCCTGGCCGATCGACGCGAGCCCCTTGTCCAGGTCGGCCCCGGCGGTGGCCAGCTGACCGCCCGCCTGGTCGACGGCGTCCAGCAGGGTGACGGCCTGGCCGAGCGCGTTCTGCGCCGCCCGCAGGTGCGCGACGGCGGCCGCGCGGGTGCGGCCGGTGAGCGCGGCGTGCCCCGCGGTCACGGCGTCCCGGGCGTGCCCCACGAGCGCGGTGGCTTGGTCGGGGTTGTCGCGGACCGACGCCAGCGCCGCCGCGGGATACGACGCCGCGAGCCCCGCGAGCGTCTCGCGCGCCACCGCCACGCGCGCCTCGATCTCGCCGGCGCGCTGCTCGGTCTGGTCCAGCAGCTCGGGCGCCCGCTGCTGCAGGGCGCGCAGCTCGTCGAACGCGTCCGTCTGCGCGTCCAGCGACGCCCCGGCGTGCTCGGTCAGCTCGAGCACGCCCGCGAGCAGCTGGCGGCGGCGCGCCTCGTCCTCGGGCACGTCGTCGTCGAGCTCCTGGCGCAGCCGGAAGGCCTGGGCGACGTCGGCCTTGGCGCTCTCGAGCGCCGCGGAGAAGTCCTGCGTGGCCTCCAGCCCGAACTCCGCCTGCGCGAAGCCGAGCTCCTGCTCCGACGTGCGCAGCGCGTCGTCGATCTCGACGAGCGCGGTGCCGACCCGGCGCTCGAGCTCCTCGGTCGGCACGGCGGTCAGGTCGCCCGGACCGGCCGGCGCGGCGCCCTGCTGCTTCCGGCGCCGCGACCGGACCCAGAGCCAGCCGCCGACCCCGCCCACCACGACGACGCCGCCCACCGCGGCCGCCGCGCCCCAGGCGGAACCGCCGGACGACGTCGTGCCGCCGGTGCGGATCGTGTCCGCGGCGGCGATCGCCGCGCCGGCCCAGTCGTCGTCGCGCAGGTGGTCCTCGACGACCTCCTCGATCTGGTCGAGCTGCGCGTCCGTGACCCCGGCGTTGTTGTCCACCGACAGCCCGTACGCGCGGTCCTGCGTGGCGACGGCGAGCAGCAGGTCGTTCACGCCCAGGCCGGCGCTCGTGGCGGTGTCGTTCGCCCAGCTGGGGCCGTCCCTGCCGTCGAACGAGTCGACGTAGACGACGAACAGCTGGTACGGCGTCTCGTCCGCGAGCGCGTCGAGCGACGCCTGGACCTGCGCCTCGTCGCCGTCGAGCACCCCCGAGGGGTCGGTGATCTCGCTGTCGAGCCCGGTCAGGGGCGGGACGGCGGAGGCGGCGGGCGCGAGGACGGCGGTGCCGGCGAGGGCGAGGAGCAGGGCCAGCACGCACGTGCCGACGGCCGCTGCGGCGCGGCGCGCCGCAGCGGGGACGAGACGGGGATTCACGACCCGATCGTGTCGCGCCGGGGCAGGCGACGCAATCGCGGCCCACCTGCGCGAGGACCGCCGACCGCCGTCAGCGCGCGCCGGTGTCGCCCGGCGCGGCGTCCCGGAGCCGCTCGAGCAGCGGGCCGGCCGCCTCGTCGAGGAACTGCGCCTGCCGCTCGTCGCCGATCTGCACCAGGGCGAGGTCGGTGAACCCCGCCTCCCAGTAGGCGGAGGCGGCCTCGACGACCGCGTCCAGGTCCGGCCCGCAGGGGATCGACGCCGCGACGTCCTCCGGGCGCACGAACGCCGTCGCCCGCTCGAACGCCTCCGTGGTGGGGAGGTTGGCGTTCACGGGCCAGCCCAGGCCGAACCAGCGGAACTGCTCGTGCGCGCGGGCGACCGCCGCGTCGCGGTCCGGGTCCCACGAGATCGGCATCTGGCCGATCTTGCGCGACGGCGGCAGCGCGGCGTCGGCGCGCACGGCGTCCCAGCGCTCGATCAGCCCGGCCTTCGGCTCGGTCGCCACGAGATGGTCGGCCAGCGGGGCGAGATGCTCCACCGCCTGTCGCCCGGAGACGGCCACGCCGATCTCCACCGGGTCGTCGGGCAGGTCCCACAGCCGCGCCGAGTCGACCTGGAAGTGGTCGCCCCGGTAGCTGATCAGGTCGCCGCTGAACAGCACGGAGATGATCTCGACGGCCTCCGCCAGCAGCTCGTGCCGCTCGTCGACGGCGGGCCAGCCGGCCCCGACGACGTGCTCGTTGAGGTTCTCGCCGGCCCCGAGGCCGAGGGTGAACCGGCCGTCGGACAGCAGCCCGACCGTCGCCGCCTTCTGCGCCACGACGGCCGGGTGGTAGCGCAGGGTCGGGCAGGTCACGTACGTCATGAGGCCCACCCGCTCGGTCGCGTGCGCCACCGCCCCCAGCACGCTCCACGCGTACGGGGAGTGGCCCTGCGCGTCCAGCCACGGGAAGTAGTGGTCGCTCATGACCTCGAAGTCGAAGCCGGCCCGCTCCGCCCCGGTCGCGTACTCCACGAGGCTCTTCGGGCCGGCCTGCTCGGTCATCAGGGTGTAGCCGAATCGGGTCATGCGGCCACGGTGCGACGGCACGCGCCTGCCCGCACGGCGGGACCGCGCGGACGGGACTCAGCCCGCCGCCGTGGCGTCCAGGTCCTCCGCGTCGACGATGCGGTACGCGTATCCCTGCTCGGCGAGGAACCGCTGCCGGTGGGCGGCGAAGTCCTGGTCCACGGTGTCGCGGGCGACGACGGCGTAGAAGTGCGCCGTCCGGCCGTCCGCCTTGGGCCGCATGACGCGCCCCAGCCTCTGCGCCTCCTCCTGCCGCGACCCGAACGACCCGGACACCTGGATCGCGACGGACGCCTCCGGCAGGTCGATGGAGAAGTTCGCGACCTTCGACACCACCAGCCGGGTGATCTCGCCCTCGCGGAACGCCTCGAACAGGCGCTGGCGCTCGCGGACCGTCGTCGCGCCCGTGATGAGCGGCGCGTCGAGGTGCGCGCTGAGCTCCTCGAGCTGGTCCAGGTACTGGCCGATGACGAGCACCTGGTCGTCCGGGTGCTGCGCCACGATCCGCTCGACCACGCGGTTCTTGCCCGGCGCGCACGCCGCGAGACGGTACTTGTCCTCCGGCTCGGCCGTCGCGTACAGCATCCGCTCGTGCTCGGGCAGCGTGAGGCGCACCTCGACACAGTCGGCGGGCGCGATGTAGCCCTGCGCCTCGATGTCCTTCCACGGGGCGTCGTAGCGCTTGGGGCCGATGAGGCTGAACACCTCGTCCTCGCGGCCGTCCTCGCGCACGAGCGTGGCGGTGAGGCCGAGGCGGCGGCGGGCCTGCAGGTCCGCCGTCATGCGGAAGATCGGCGCGGGCAGCAGGTGCACCTCGTCGTACAGGACGAGGCCCCAGTCGCGGGCGTCGAGCAGCTCGAGGTGGCTGTACACGCCCTTCCGCTTGGTGGTGAGCACCTGGTACGTGGCGATGGTGACCGGCTTGATCTCCTTGCGGGAGCCGGAGTACTCGCCGATCTCGTCCTCGGTGAGGGTCGTGCGGCGCACCAGCTCGTCGCGCCACTGGCGGGCGCTGACCGTGTTGGTCACGAGGATGAGCGTGGTGGTGCCGGACTTCGCCATCGCGCCCGCGCCGACGATCGTCTTGCCGGCGCCGCAGGGCAGCACGACGACGCCGGAGCCGCCGTGCCAGAACCCGTCCACCGCCTGCGCCTGGTAGGGGCGCATCTCCCAGGCCTTCGGCTCCTCGTGCGGGGTGCGCGGGTGCGTGGTCGGCGAGAGCGCGATCTCGTGCTTCTCGCCGTCGACGTACCCGGCGAGGTCCTCCGCGGGCCAGCCGAGCTTCACCAGGACCTGCTTGAGGTGGCCGCGCTCGGACGGGTGCACGACGACGGTCTGGTCGTCGATGCGGTCGCCCACCAGGCCGGCGGTGCGCTTGGACTTGAGCACCTCGGCGAGCACGGCCTTGTCGCTGGCCTCCAGGACCAGCCCGTGCGTGGGGTGCGTGGCGAGCGTCAGGCGGCCGTACCGGCCCATCGTCTCGGCCACGTCGATGAGCAGCGCGTGCGGCACCGGGTAGCGCGAGTACTCGATGAGCGTGTTCACGACCTGCTCCGCGTCGTGCCCCGCGGCGCGCGCGTTCCACAGCCCCAGGCTGGTCAGGCGGTACGTGTGCACGTGCTCCGGCGCGCGCTCCAGCTCCGCGAACGGCGCGATGGCGCGGCGCGCGTCGTCGGCGCGCGGGTGGTCCACCTCCAGCAGGATGGACTTGTCGCTCTGCACGATGAGCGGGCCGTCGGTCATGCGGCTCCTTTTCGAGGGGGCATCGGTGGAGGGCGCGGGGGCGTCCAGCATGACAACATCCCGCGCTGTCTGCGTGTTCCGTAAGGGGCGCGAGTGACGCTGGGACCCCGGATCTCCTTGCCTCGATGGGCTACCTCGACTACAGTGAATCACTCGCTGAGGCTATGATTCAGGAGTGATAACGGTGACCGAGGTCGGAGATCTCATCGAAGGGGCCCGCCTCGCTGCCGGACTGAGTCAGCGGGGCCTGGCCGACGCTTCCGGCATCTCGCAGTCGACGCTCTCACGGATTATCGCGGGCGCTCGCGAGGCGAAGCTGCCGGAGGTCGTGGCGATCGCTGAGGCGACCGGTCACACCGTGGCTCAGCTCACTGGTGGCGCGAACGTCGCGGGTCGGCTCGAGCTCGCGGCCCGGGCGACCAACGGATCGACCATGGACGATATGCGGCGAACACTCACGCACTTCCTCGAGGTGAACGACTACCTGGACGACCAGGCTGTGGCTGTCGCTCCCCGGCCGGGGGCCCCGGCCCGCAACCAGCGGTCATGACGGCCGAGGCGGAGGCCCGTGAGGCTGCATCCCGATTTCGACGCGAGCATCGCCTGGGCGTGCAACCTCTTGGCGACCTGATCGCGATCATCGAGCAAGTCACCGGGATCGATGTCGCGGTGCTTGACGCCGGGCCGGACGAGCACGGTTTGACGATGCGGGATCCGCACCATGGCATGGTCGTGATCGGGGTAGCCCGCACCGACAAGCCGATGCGGCAGCGCAGTTCCTTGGCTCACGAGCTCGGCCACGTCACTTTCGGAGACTGGGCGAGCATTGATCGCGGGGCCATGAGTGCGCGCAGCCCGCAGGAGGTGCGTGCGGACGCCTTCGCACGTCATCTGCTTGTGCCGGTGGACGGTGTCCGTGAACTCCTAGGGTCGCGAACTGAAGTTGGGCTCTCGAGTCTCTCGGCGGTCGTCCAACGCTTTCTCGTGTCCCCGGCAGTAGCATCTATCGCGCTCTGCGACGCGGGCTACATCGACGCTGTGGCGAAGAAAGAGTGGATGGCGCTCACGACACCACAGGTCGCCGCGCGGTTTGGGTGGAGCGACCACTACCGGGCGCTCCAGGCAGACTCGCTCCAACGCCGGGCCCCGCAGAGACTGCTCGAGCGCGCCATCAATGGATACGTCGCCGGTGTGCTGTCTGCACAAGTAATTGCGACCCTGCGTGGTGTATCGGTGGACGAGGTCGAGTCAGAGTTCGCCCTGGCAGGGATCACGCCGTCGCCATCTCAAGTGGCGTGGTCGTCGGCCGCCGATCTCCCGGACGTCGACGTCGACCTGTCTGATCTTGACGAGGACGGCGGTCCAGATCGGGCGCACGGATGACGCGTCGACCGATCATCGACGCCGGTCCCGGACTCAACTTCTTCTCGATCCACAAGGAACGGCTTCTCATCGGAACCCTCGGTCCGCTGAGCGCTCCCGAGACCGTAGAACTGGAAGTCCAACGCAAGGCGAGGTCGGACGAACGATTTCGCGCGGCGGAGCAGGTGTGGCGGAAACTTCCTCCACGTCTGATGGAGGTATTGCCCGACGAAACCACGCCGGAGCTTGCGGCGGTCGTGCAGCGGTTGACACAACTTCCCATGAGCGAACGGATCAAGCAGCGCAAGGACCTCGGTGAGACGATGGTGATCGCGCATGCCGTGGTCGCGGCGCAGGAAGGGCACAACGTGACGATCTTGATGGACGACGGCGGTGGGGCTGCTCACGCGTCGTCGGAGATTGCGCGCCTGCGAAGGATGAAGGCGGCCGGTGCCGACGTCGGCATGGTGCAGCTCATCGGCACACATACGGTCTTGGAGAAGGCCGCGGGCGGCGAATACCTGCCCGGCCGTACGGAGATGCGCGAGATCTATGCGCGACTTCGTGGCTTGGATGACGGCCTACCACCGATCGAGCGCACGAAGCTGCTGAGCCCAGAAATCTGGCGCTGACCCCCGCTGTCTTGGGCCTTACCTGGCGGGATATGGACCGGAGACGTGTCGTGGCTGTACGGGTACCTGTCGACGTCAGCCTTCCACCGGCTCGACGGCGGCGATGCGGTGCACGGCGACGGTGAGCTCCGCCTCCCGCGCCGGGTCCAGCGCGCGCAGCCGGCCGCCGTCGAGCCGCAGCGGCTTGAGCGCGCGGCGCTCCAGCGTGCCCGACGCGCCGACCATCTCGATCCACACGACGCGGCCGTCGCGCAGCGCGTCGTGCAGGGTGGCCAGCGCGTCGCCCGGCTCGACGGCGCGCGTGCGGCCGGCCGTCGAGGTGCCCCGGGTCCCGTTCGCCGGCCCGGCCGCGCGCGACCCGTTCGTGCCGGACGGCGCGTCGGCGGCGCGGTGGGCGCCGGCCAGCCGGTCCACGGCCGTCTCGTCCCCGGTGTCGGCGGCGCGCAGCCGGGCCACCAGGTGCGCGCGGGCGTCGTCGGACGTCGTCTCCGGCTCGGCCGCGGGGCCCCGGCGCGCGTCGCGGGCGGTGCGGTCCGGCCGCGGCGGGCGGCGCAGGCGGGCGCTGAGCACGCGGCCGTCCGGGCCCTCGACCGCGGACAGCAGGCCGCGGGCGCGCAGCGCGTCGTGCAGCTCGGCGGCGGGGACCGCCGCGGCGAGCACCGTGGGGGCGAGGCGCACCAGGCCCAGGTGCGCGAGCCGCGGGTCCGCCGCCAGCCCGGCCAGCACCGTGGGGTCCGCCGCGCGCACGTACGACCCGGCCGACCCGACCCGCAGCGACTCGTGGCGCCGCGCCGTGTCGCGCACCAGGTACTCGAGCGGCTGCGGCACCGGCACCCGCGACCGCTCGGCGAGCGCCTCGAGCAGTTCGTCCGCCGTCGTGCCGTGGTCCAGCGCACGCGTCACCGACGACGGGGAGAACCGCACCGTCGTCGCCGCGCCCCGCGACTCGACGTCGGCCGACCGCTCCAGCAGCAGCGCCAGGGCCTGCGACGGCCGGCCCGGAACGATGCCGGTGAGGTCGCCCTGCAGCAGCACCTCGTCCACCTCCGGCGGCAGCGCCGCGCGCATCGCGCCCGCGAGGCCCGCGTGGTCCGCGTCGTCGAGCACCGCCGCGCCGGGGCCCGACAGCGCGCCCGCGCCCGTCGCGCCGAGCAGCGCCGCCTCGGTCAGCAGGCCCGCGACCGCCTGCTCCGGCGGCACCGTGCGCGGGGCGTGCCAGCGCAGCACGGCCATGACGGCGCCCGAGTCGAGCGCCGTGCCCGGCTGGGCGGCCAGCACCTGCAGCACCTGGCGACGCAGCCGCGGCACCCAGCCCCGGTGCAGGTCGGGCGACAGCGGCGCCCGCAGGTTGCCCTTCTCGTCGCGCGAGCCGACCAGCCACGGCGTGCGCCGCGAGCCCGCCCACGCGGCGGCGAGGAGCGCCCAGCGCTCGGCGTCGTCCAGGTCCTCCCAGCGGTCGGCGACCGTCGTGGGCCGGTACGACGGCGGCGCCTCGCCGTCGTCGGCGACCACGCCCGCGGCGGCGGCGAGCTCGACGACGAACGCCGTGTCCGCCTCGTCGGCGCCGAGCGCCTGGGCCGTGCGGCGCAGGTCGCGCACGCCGAGGCCGCCGCTGCGCAGCACCGCCGGCGCGGTGTCGTCCCAGGCCGCGACGAGCAGGTCGACCCGGCGCACCAGCTCGAGCGCGGCGCTCGCGGCCTCGGCGTCGACGACGGGCCCGGGCACGGTGCGCCCGTCCGGCCGGGGCGGGGCGAGCTCGGGGGAGCGGTGCGTGCGGCCGCCGCGCAGCGCCAGACCGACGTCGCGCGGCAGCGTCACGTGCCGGGCGTCCGTGCGCAGCAGCAGCCGCGCGTCGACCAGGGCGTCGACGGCGGTGCGCGCCGCCGTGCCCGGCGCCGGGACCAGCCCGATCGGCGGGCCCCACGCCAGCGCGTCGAGCACCTCGCGGCCGCCGCGGGGCAGGTCGTCGGCGGCGTCCGGCGCCGGGGCGCGCCGCTCGGCGGGGCGGGCCGGTCCGAGCCCCGCCGGGTGCGGTCCGAGGACGTCGTCCAGCCCCGGCGCCGGGCGCAGGTCCGGCCGGCCGGGCTCGCCCGCGTCCCACAGCAGCGCCGCGGTCAGCGCGTCGGCGAGGGCGCGCTCGACGGCGGAGCCGGCATCTGCCTCGTCGTCTCCCTCGCTCTCTCGCGCGGCGTCGTCCGCGCCGACCGCCCGCCGCACGTCCTGGGGCGTCACCGGGCCCTCGTCCGCGAGCGCGACGACCGCCTCGAGCGCCTGCAGCGTGCGGGCGTCGGCGTGCGCGAGCGCCCGCTCGAGCGCGGTGCGGCTGGACGCGCGGGCGGCGAGGGAGCGCAGCGTGGACGGCGACGGGGTGGCGAGGTCCGGCCGGGCGCGCAGCAGCGCGAGGAGCTCGTCGTCGTCGCGGGTGCGGATCGCCTCGGTGAACGTACGGGGCGCGTCCGAGGCGCCGGCGCCGTCCGCGACGTCGGCCTCCGCCGTGCCCCGGGGCGACGTGCTGGCCATCTGATCGATGCTACGCGCCGCCCGCCCGCTGCCGAACAGGCGGTTGACACCGTGATCGGCCCGCTCGAGGCGCGATCACGGTGTCAACCGCCTGTTCGGCGACGGCGGGGGCGGGTCAGGAACCGGCGGTGCGGCGGCAGACCTCGTCCCAGGGTGTGGGCTCGATGCCCCAACGGTCGCGGGCGGCGGAGTCGTCGAGGACGTAG
The DNA here is from genome assembly GCF_038593535.1 of Isoptericola sp. F-RaC21. Lineage (NCBI taxonomy): Bacteria > Bacillati > Actinomycetota > Actinomycetes > Micrococcales > Promicromonosporaceae > Isoptericola > Isoptericola sp. F-RaC21. The sequence continues at coordinate 338,928 of NZ_JBCFYX010000003.1, forward strand.
GGCCGCTCCCACTGGTAGATGAGCTCCCGCAGCTCGCGCATGAACGGGGAGACGGCGGCCGCGGCGGCCAGCGCGGGGCCGCGCAGCGAGCCGACGCGGACGGGCGGGTGCCCGACGGCGGCGAGCGTGTCCGTCAGGGCCTGCGCCTGCGTGCGCGGGGCGTTGCTCGGCACGTGCCAGGTGCGGCCGTGGGAGCCCGGGTCCTCGGCCGCGGTGACGAGCGTGCGCGCGACATCGCCCACGTCGGTGAAGGTGTGCGGCAGGTCGGTGCGGCCCATCATCGTGACGCGCTTCCCGGCCAGCGCGGCCGGCAGGACGCGCGAGACGTGACCGTTGCCGCCGATGCCGGGGCCCATGTAGTCGGACGCGCGGACCTCGACGGCGCCGCGCAGGCGCCCGTCCTCGAAGGCGCGGCGGGCGTCGGACCAGAGCCGCGCGCGCAGGCGGCCCTTGTGGTCGGTGGCGGCGTCGGGCAGGTCCTCGGTCATCGGGCCGTCGACCGGGCCGTACGGGTAGAGGGTGCCGGTGATGGCGTAGACGGCGCCCGAGCGCTCGGCGGCGGCGAGGAGCGCCGCCGCGAGCGGCGGCCACGCGCGCTCCCACTGGGTGTAGTCGCCGGGGTTGGCGCAGTTGTACAGGACGTCCGCGCCGTCGGCCGCGTGGGCCAGGGCGTCGGCGTCGGCGGCGTCGACGGCGACGTGCGCGACGCCGTCGATCCCGGTGTCGCGGCCGCTGCGGGTGACGACGGTGACGTCGGAGCCGCGCTCCGCGAGCAGGGCGGCGACGTGCCGGCCCACGGGGCCGGCGCCGACGATCAGGTGACGGTCGGTCATGATTGCTGCTCCAATCCGAGAGCAGTGCTCTCTGTTGTGCCGATCGTGGCACGCTGCCGCGCCGATGGCAAGAGCGGTGCTCTCGTTTGTGGTCGCCGCTCTCGCGTGCCAGGGTGAGGCGCATGGCCGACGCCCCCCACACCGCCCGCGCGCTCGCCCGCGAGACGCTCACCCGCGAGATCCTGGCCGCGGGCCGCGCCCGCCTCGCGACCGACGGCCCGGTCGCCCTGTCGCTGCGCGCCGTCGCCCGCGACGTCGGGATGGTCTCGTCCGCCGTGTACCGGTACTTCCCCAGCCGCGACGCCCTGCTCACCGCGCTGATCGTCGAGTGCTACGACGAGCTGGGCGCCGCCGTCGAGGACGCCGACGCCGCGGTCGCCGACCGCGACGACGTCGCCGCCCGCTGGCTCGCCGCGTGCCGCGCGCTGCGGGGGTGGGCCGTGGCGCACCCCGCGGAGCTCGGCCTGCTCTACGGCACGCCGGTGCCGGGGTACGCCGCGCCGCGCGACACGGTCGACCCGGCCACGCGCGTCGTCCGCGTGCTGGTGACGGTGGTGGCGGGCGCGCACGCGACCGGCGCGGAACCACGGCCCGCGCCGGACGGCGCCCCCGACGCGACCGCCGTCGTCGACCCGGCGCGGCAGTTCGTCGCCGCGCGGGGCATCGTCGACGACGCGCCCACGGAGCTGGTCGCCCGCGCGCTGATGGCCTGGACCACGCTGTTCGGCACGGTGTCGTTCGAGATCTTCGGGCACCTCGTCGGCTCCGTGACCGACCCGGGGGAGTGGTTCGACGCGGTCGCGCTCCGCCTCGCGGACGACCTCGGCATCATCCGGTCGCGCCGAACAGGCGGTTGATGTCGAATTGAGCCCCGAAAGCACCCCATAACGGTGTCAACCGCCTGTTCGGCGCGAAGGGTGGGACGCCGACCCGGACGGATGCGGCACCGGGCGGCGCCGGCCGGTAGCCTGGGCGCCTGGCCGCGTGCCGGGCGCGCGCCCGGGCACCGGCCGGATCCGGCTCCGCGCACCGGCGCGGGGCCGTAGTCGACGACGAGCACGAAGAGGTTCAGGTGCCCACCGGCAAGGTCAAGTGGTACGACGCGGAGCGCGGGTTCGGCTTCATCGCCAGCGAGGACGGTGGGGAGATCTTCCTGCACGCCTCTGCGCTGCCGGCGGACGTGACGAGCGTCAAGCCGGGCGCCCGGGTCGAGTTCGGGGTGGCCGACGGCCGCCGCGGCCCGTCCGCGCTGTCCGTGCAGCTCCTGGACCCGGCGCCGTCGGTGGCGAAGGCCAAGCGGAAGGCGCCGTCCGAGATGGCCGGCATCGTCGAGGACCTCATCAAGGTGCTCGACCGCGTGGGCGACCAGCTGAAGCGGGGCAAGTACCCGGACGGCACGGCGGGCAAGCGCGTCGCGACGCTGCTGCGCGCCGTCGCCGACGACCTCGATTCCTGACGCTCCGGCCGACGCCCCGCCCGGACCGAGGGCCACGAGACGAGGACATGACGAGCACGAAGAGGACGACGACATGGTGACCGTTGCCGCTGACGCACCCGCACGCACGACGCGGGTCAGCTCCCGCGCACGCAAGGACGCCGTGCTGCTGGGCGCGGTCGACCTGGCGCGCGAGGCCGCGCAGGAGGGCGCGACCTCGCCGTCCGACGTCGGCGAGCACCTGGGCACGGTCGCCGAGGGCGAGCGCCTCATGTCCCACCGCTTCGCCGCCACGATGCCCGGCTACCGCGGCTGGCACTGGACGGTGACGCTGGCGCGCGTGCCGCGCGGGAAGGTCGCCACGGTGTGCGAGGTCGAGCTGCTGCCGGGCGACGACGCCCTGCTCGCCCCGGCCTGGCTGCCCTGGGCCGAGCGCCTGCGCCCCGGCGACATCGGCCCCGGCGACACCCTCCCGTTCAAGGCCGACGACCCGCGCCTCGAGCCGGGCTGGAAGGCCACCGGCGACGAGGAGCTCGACTCGGTCGCGATCGACGAGCTCGCCCTCGCGCGCGAGCGCGTGCTCTCCCCGCAGGGCCGCGACGAGGCCGCCGAGCGCTGGTACCGCGGGTCGCGCGGGCCGACGGCGCCGGGCGCGGTCGCGTCCCCCGCGGAGTGCACGACGTGCGGATTCCTCGTGCCGCTGCAGGGTCCGCTCGGCCAGCTCTTCGGCGTCTGCGCCAACGCGTGGTCGCCCGACGACGGCAAGGTCGTGTCCCTGGACCACGGCTGCGGCGCGCACTCGGAGACGGACGCCCCGCACCCGCCGAGCGACTGGCCGGCCGACGCGCCGCTCATCGACGAGCTCCGGGTCGAGGCCGTGACCGTCGGGGCGCGGAAGGCCGACGGCGCAGCCACACCCGCCGGCACCTCTGACGGCACCTCAGCCGACGCCGCCCGCGCCGGCACGACCGACGCCGCGGAGGCGGACGCCGCTCCCGAGCGCCCCGACGCCGAGTGACGGCCGACGTCTTCGGGACCGCTGCGCTGCGGCACGCGGTCACGGAGGCGTGGCTCGGGTCGGGCACGCGCTTCCGGGAGGACGCGAACGCGGAGGAGGACCACGCCCGCGGCTACTACCGCGACCGCGTGGTGACCGAGCTCGCGCAGAACGCCGCCGACGCCGCCGCGCGGGAGGGTTCCCCCGGGCGGCTGCTGCTGCGGCTCACCGAGCTCACCGACGACCCGCGCGGCGTCGCCACGCTCGTCGCCGCCAACTCCGGCGCCCCGCTGACCGCCGACGGCGTCGCGTCGCTCGCGTCCCTGCGCGCCTCGGCGAAGTCGGCTCCGCCGGTCGAGCCTGTCGAGACCACGGCCTCGTCGGTCGAGCCTGTCGAGACCACGGACCGGGTTTCGACAGGCTCAACCAGCGGTGGTCGCGCGTCGACTGGCTCGACCAGCGGTGCGGGCGCCTCGATCACCGGCGAGGTCGGCCGCTTCGGCGTCGGCTTCGCGGCGGTGCGGGCGGTCGCCGACGAGGCGACGGTGCGCTCCACCACGGGCGGCGTGGAGTTCTCGCTCGCGGCGACGCGCGACCTGCTCGACGACGTCGCCCCCGAGGGCTCGGCGCTGCGCGACGCCGTGGCCGCGCGCGGCGACGAGCTGCCGGTGCTGCGCCTGCCGTTCCCCGCGCCGGCGCTGGGCGAGGCGCCCGACGGGGCCGACGACGAGTGGGGCGGGTACGCCACCGTCGTCGAGCTGGTCCTGCGCGACGCCGAGGCGCTGGCGTCCGTGCGCGCGCAGCTCGACGCCGTCGACGACGCGCTGCTGCTCGCCCTGCCCGCGCTCGCCTCGATCACCGTCCAGCGCTGTGAGCGGACGTTTGGCCCCGATTCGGGCCCGGAACGGGGCCAAACGTCCGCTCACAGCGACGACGGGGGGACGACGTCGCGGGTGCTCGCCGACGTCGACGACCGGTGGGTGGTGCTGCGCCGGTCGGGCGCGGTCGGCGACGACGAGACGGCGGACCTGCCGCTCGAGCAGCGGCGCCCGCGCTGGTCGGTCGCGTGGGCGGTGCGCCGGGACGACGGCCCGACGCTCGACGAGGGCCCGGGGTCGGACGCCAGCGGCGTGCTGTACGCGCCCACGCCGACGGACGTGCCGTTGACGTTCCCGGCGCTGCTGGTGGCGTCGTTCCCGGTCGACCCGGGGCGCCGCCGCGTGCTGCCCGGGCCGCTCACGGACCGCCTCGCGGTCGAGGCCGGCCGCGCGTACGCGGACCTGCTCGCCGACCTGGCCCCCGAGCGGGGCGCGGACGTGCTCGACCTCGTGCCCGGCGGCATGCCCGCCGGCGACGTCGACGCCGCCGTCCGCGACGCCGCGCTCGACGCGCTGCGGTCCGCGCCGCTGCTGCCGGCGCCGCCCGACACGACGGGCCCGGGGGACGACGAGGGCGACGAGGGGCCCGTCGCCGCCATGGTCGCGCCCGCCGACGCCACGGTCCTGGTCGGGGCCGCGGGCGACGACCCGCGGCTCGTCGGCGTGCTGGCCGGCGTCGTGCCGGGGCTGGTGGCGCTCACGACGGCGCAGCAGGGCGCGGCGCGTCGGCTGGGCGCGACGCCGACCACCCTCGCCGACGTCGTCGCCGACCTGCCCGGCGGGCTGCCCGCCGCGCGCTGGTACGCGCTGTGCGACGCGCTCGAGCCGTACGCCGTCGACCCGGGGGTGCTGGAGGCGCTCGCCGGCGCGCGGGTGCCGCTCGCGGACGGGCGCACGGCGTCCGGGGTGCGCGGCACGGTCGTGCTGCCGGAGGACGACGACGACCCGGCGCTGGCGGCCGTCGCCCGGACGCTGGGGGTGCGCGTCGTGCACCCGGACGCGGCGCACCCGCTGCTGGTGCGGGCGGGCGCGGCGTCCACCAGCCCCCGCGCGCTGCTCGACGACCCCGGGGTGCGCGCGCTGGCGCTGGCCGCGTCCGAGGCGCTGCTCGACGGCGCGGCCGAGGTGCCGGACGTCGGCGCCGTCCGGGCGCCCACGCTGGTGGGGCCGGTGGACGAGGGGCCGCGCGAGGTGGTGCAGAACGTGCTCGCGCTGGCGCGGCTCGCGCACGCGGGCGGCGGGCACGACTTCCCCTTCTGGCTCGGCGAGCTGCCCGTGCCGACCGAGGACGGCTGGCGGCCCGCGCGCGAGTCGGTGCTGCCCGGGTCGTGGGCGGCCGGGTCGATGCCGGGGCTCGCGCCGGTCACGCGGGCCGCCGTCGCGTACTACCCGTCGCCGCTGCTCGTCGCCCTGGGCGTGCGGGCCGACGTCGACACGTACCGGGTGGCCGACGTCCTCACGCCCGACCCCGCGGACCCGGAGCCCGAGCACGGGCCCGACGACCCCGCCGGCTGGCTGTCCGGCTGGGAGGACTACTTGCGGTTCCTCGCCGACCGCGTCGGCCCGGGCGTCGACGTCGGGGACGTGGAGGCGGTCGCGGACCTCGACGCGGTGGGCGACATCGACGACAGCTCCGACAGCGACGAGGACGACGACCTGTGGGGGCCGGTGCTCGCCGCCGTCGTCGCGGACCCGGACGCGCGCCGCGCGCTCGTCACCCCCGTCGCGGGGGCGCCGTCGTACACGGCGTGGTGGCTGCGCGACCGGCTCGGCGCGCCGTTCGCCGCGCACGACGGGGTGCCGCTGCTGCCCCCGGCGCCGCCCGCGGTCGCCGCGCTCGACCCGGAGGTGCGCCGCGCGCTGGGCGTCGTCGACGGCCTGGACCGCCTCGACCCGCTGGACTGGCCGGCGGTGCTGGACCGGCTCCCCGACGTCGGCACCTCCGTGCCCCTGGCCGCCGCCCTGGGCGTGTGGCGGGGGCTCGCCGGGCTCGCGGTGCGTCTCGCGCCGGCAGCCCGGGCCGCCGCGCTCGACCCGCTGCCCGACCGGCTGCCCGCGCTCGACGCGAGCGACGTCGTCGTGCGCCGGGCGGACGACGTCGAGGTGGCCGGAACGGCGCGCTGGGCCGTGCTGGGCCCGGTGCTGCCGGTGCCCGAGGCCGAGGTCGCGGCCGTCGCCGACCTGCTCGACCTGCCGGTCGTGGGCGAGGACGGGCTGCCCGCCCCCGACGGCCCGGGCCGGGAGCGGGAGCTCGACGAGCGGGTCGCCGCCCTCGACCCGCGGCTGCCCGCGGTGTGGTTCGAGCACGGCCGGCTGTCCGTAGCCGGCAGCCCCGTGCCGTGGTGGGTGGACGCCGAGGGGCGCGCGCACGCCACCGACCGGGCCGGGCTCGCCGCCGCGCTCGCCGACGTCCTCGGCCGGCCGGACCGCTGCGCGCTCCTGGCCACCGTGCTCGCCGCGCCGGAGCGCGCCGCCGAGCTGTGGGTCACGACCGCCTGGGGCTGACGCCGGCACCCGTCGAGCGCCCCGGCGTCCCTAGGATGTCCGGGTGCTCGAACCGGAGAACCTGACGTCGCCGACCGCGGGCGCGCTGCGCCGCCTCACCCTCTTCACCGGCTCGTCGCCGGGCCGCGACCCGCGCTACGCGGCGGCCGTGCGCGCCCTGGCCGAGGAGCTGGCGGGCCGCGGCGTCGGCGTCGTCTACGGCGGCGGCCGGGTGGGGCTGATGGGCGAGGTCGCGGACGCCGCCCTCGGGCGCGGCGGCGAGGTGCTGGGCGTCATGCCGCAGGCGCTGGTCGACGGCGAGATCGCCCACCGGGGCCTCACGCGCCTGGAGGTCGTGGCCGACATGCACGAGCGCAAGCTGCGGATGGGCGAGCTGGGGGACGGCTTCGTCGCGCTGCCGGGCGGCGCGGGCACCCTGGAGGAGCTGTTCGAGGTGTGGACCTGGCAGCAGCTCGGCATCCATGCCAAGCCGGTGGCGCTGTACGACGTCGGGGGGTTCTGGCAGCCCCTGCTCGCGATGGTCGACCACATGGTCGCCGAGGGGTTCCTCGCGCCGACCTATCGTGACGCGCTGGTCGTGGCCGACACGCCGACGGCGCTCCTCGACGCGCTCGACGCCTGGCGCGCGCCCGCCGCCAAGTGGGGGCGCTGAGGGCTCAGTCCTCGCCGCGGTACTCGCTGCGGTGCTTGCGCTCCCACAGGAGCCCCGCGCCGCCGAGGAGGATGCCGGCCACGCAGGTGACGACCGCCTCCGCCGTCGCGTCGCCCAGCACGTAGACGACGACCGTCGCGACGAGCGCCACCGCCCACAGGCCGATGCCGCCGAGCATCACGCGCCGCAGGTCCACGCGCAGCGGCGGCGGACCGGGACGGCGCTCCTCGGGGTGGGTCAGCAGACGGACGAGGGAGGGCACCGGCTCATTCTAGGCCGCGGGGCCGCGACCGGTGGCCCGCGGCGGCAGTCGTCCGAGGCACCCCGACCATGACGCCGGGGTGCGGTTGAAAAGCGGGTGAAACCGCAGGTCAGGGGGTGAAAACGGGGTCGGGTGAAAGCCGGGGTGAAAGGCCCCCGGAAGGCTCTCCGAAGGCCCCGAGACGCTCCTACCTTGGGTGACGCCACCGCGTACGGACGCGGTGCCCGACCCGGAGAGGAGGCCCGCCGTGATCACCGTCCCGGACACCGGCCAGCCGCTCCGGTCGCGCACCGCCGCGCTGCGGGCCGCCCGCCTCAAGGAGGTGCGCGACTCCTTCCGGGCCGGCTCCTGGCAGACCGCCTACCGGCGCCGCCTGGTCCGCACGGACGTCGTCGTCGTGGTGGTCGCGGCCCTGGTCGCCGCCGTCGTGCGCGGCCTCCTCGTGCCCGACCACGTCACGCCGTGGGTGGTGGTCGACCAGCTGCTGTCCGTCGCCGTGCTGGTGACCACGTGGCTCGGCAGCCTGTGGGCCGCCCGCGCCTACGACGTGCGGGTGTTCGCGTCGGGGCCCGCCGAGTACCAGCGCGTGTTCGACGCGTCGTGGCGGCTCGTGGCGCCCCTCGCGCTGCTCGCGCTGCTGCTCGCGCGGCCCGGGGTGTCCACGTTCCTGCTCGTCGCGGTGCCCACCGGCGTCGTCGCGCTCCTGCTCGGGCGCTGGCTGTGCCGCGGCTGGCTGCACCGGCGGCGCCAGGAGGGCGGGTGCGTCACCCTCGTCCTCGCGGTCGGGCTGCGCGACCAGGTCGAGCGGCTCGTGCACGAGCTCAACGACCGCACGTCCGGCTACCGCGTCGTCGGGGTGTGCGTGCCGACGTCGGACGACGTGCGGCCGGGCGAGGAGATCCTCGGCGTCCCCGTGCTCGGCGACCTGCGCAGCGCGGGCACGATGGCCGCCCAGGTGGGCGCCGACTGCGTCGCGGTCAGCGGGTCGGACGCCATCACCGCCGACGTCGTCCGGCGGCTCGGGTGGGAGCTCGAGCCCGCGGGCGTGGACCTCATGCTCACGGCCGAGCTGGCCGACGTCGCCGGGCCCCGCATCACCGTCACGCCGGAGCAGTCGGTGTCCCTGCTGCACGTCGACACCCCGCGCTTCACCGGGCCGCGGTACGTGCTCAAGTCCGTCGTCGACTGGACGGGCGCCGCGCTCATCACGCTGCTCCTGCTGCCCGTGATGGCGGCCGTCGCCGTCGCCGTCCGGCTCACCAGCCGCGGGCCCGTGCTGTTCCGCCAGGACCGGGTGGGCCGCGACGGTCGCACCTTCGAGATGCTGAAGTTCCGCAGCATGCGCCAGGGCGCCGACCGCGAGCAGGCGGTGCTCGCCGGGCCCAGCGACGGCTCCGGTGTCCTGTTCAAGCTGCGCGACGACCCGCGCGTCACCGCCGTCGGGCGGGTGCTGCGCCGGATGTCCCTCGACGAGCTGCCGCAGCTGTTCAACGTGCTCTCCGGGCAGATGTCGCTCGTCGGGCCGCGGCCGCCGCTGCCCGCGGAGGTGTCCCGGTACGAGGCGCGCGTGCGGCGCCGGCTGCGCGTCAAGCCCGGCCTCACCGGGCTGTGGCAGGTGGGCGGGCGGTCCGACCTCCCCTGGGAGGAGGGCGTGCGGCTCGACGTGTACTACGCCGAGAACTGGACCGTCTTCGGCGACCTGCTCATCCTCGCCCGCACCGCGAAGGCCGTGGTCACAGGGCGGGGCGCGTACTGAGCCCCCGGCGGGTGGAGCCTGTCGACACCCGTCGCCGGTGTGAAATCCACGTCACCACACGGTTTCCGTGCAGGAGCCCTTCACAGGATCTGGCACGATTCTGCTCATGGCGAACCAGACCACCGCGCCGCCGCAGAGCGAGCTGAGCGCGATCGACCGCTTCTTCAAGATCACCGAGCGAGGCTCCACCATCGGCGCGGAGATCCGCGGCGGTCTGGTGACCTTCTTCGCGATGAGCTACATCATCGTGCTCAACCCGCTGATCATCGGCACCGTGCCCGACGGCACCGGCCAGGTGCTCGGCGGCGGGGCCGAGGCCTCGCCCGAGTCGCTGGGCATGGTCGCGGCCGCGACCGCGCTGGTGGCCGGCGTCGCGACGCTCGTCATGGGCGTCTTCGCCAACTACCCCCTTGGCCTGGCCGCCGGCCTCGGTCTGAACGCCGTCGTCGCGTACTCGATCGCCAGCATCGACAAGGTCACCTGGGCCGACGCCATGGGCCTGGTGGTGATCGAGGGCATCATCATCCTGATCCTCGTGCTCACCGGGTTCCGGGAGGCCGTGTTCAAGGCCGTGCCCGTCGAGCTCAAGACGGCGATCAGCGTCGGCATCGGCATGTTCATCGCGCTCGTCGGCCTCGTCAACGCCGGCTTCGTGGTGCCGGGCGAGGGCACCATCGTGGCGCTCGGCAACCTCGGCACCTGGCCGATCGTCGTGTTCGTCGTCGGCCTCGTGCTCACCATCGTGCTCTCCGTGCGCAAGGTGCGCGGCGCGATGCTCATCGCCATCATCACGGCGACGGCGCTCGCGGTGGTGCTGGAGAACACCCTGCACATCGGCGCCAAGACGGCGGAGAACCCGGACGGGTTCAACCTCAACGCCCCCACGTTCAGCGGCGTGGTCACGACGCCGGACCTCGGCCTGATCGGTCAGTTCTCGCTGCTGGGCTCGTTCCAGAACATCGCGGCCGTGTCCGTGATCCTCATCGTGTTCTCGCTGCTCATCGCCGACTTCTTCGACACGATGGGCACCATGGTCGCCGTCGGCGCCGAGGGCAAGCTGCTCGACGGCGAGGGCAACCCGCCGCGCACCCGCGCCATCCTCGTGGCCGACTCGCTCGCCGCCGTCTTCGGCGGCATGGGCAGCACGTCGTCCAACACCGCGTACGTGGAGTCGACGACGGGCGTGGGTGCCGGCGCCCGCACCGGCTTCGCCGCCGTCGTCACGGGCGTCCTGTTCCTGCTGGCGACGTTCCTGTCGCCCGTCGTCGCGCTGGTGCCCTACGAGGCCGCCGCCCCCGCCCTCGTCTTCGTGGGCTACCTGATGATGGCGCAGGTCGCCGGGATCTCCTGGCGCAACGTGGAGATCGCCATCCCCGCGTTCCTCACGATCATCATCATGCCGTTCACGTACTCCATCGCCGACGGCATCGGCGCCGGCTTCATCGCGTTCGTCATCATCAAGCTCGCGCTCGGCAAGGTGCGCCAGATCCACGCGCTCATGTGGGTCGCCGCCGCCATGTTCGTCGTGTACTTCACGCTGGAGCCCATCCAGACGGCACTGGGTCTCTGACCTTCGCGCGACGACGTCGCACGGCGGCCCCGGCACGGTCTGAGCGACCGGCCGGGGCCGCCGTCGTGAGCGGGTGAAAAGTTCTGCGGCTTCTGCCCGGTTGTGGCGGATTTCCGCGGCTGAGGGTGACCGATCCGTGGTCACCCGGTGCGGCGGGACACGGGCCCGCCGCTACCATTACCGCGGCCGCCTGGGAGGGTCCTGACGGCGATGCGGGAAGCCTTCTCCGACGAGCAGCGCGCCCGCCCCCGACCGAGGAATGAACGCATGCCTGCACGAGCCGACCGCCGGTGGTCGTCGACCACCGTCCGCAAGGCCCTGTGGCACCTGCGGCACGGCGGTGTGCCGCAGCTGAGGTCGTTCCTCCGGCGGCGCCGGGCGGTGGGGGAGCAGCCGTCCGGTGCCGGCCGGATGACGAGCGAGGGCCTCACGTTCGCCCCGTGGCCGATGCCGCGCCGCGACCCGGCCCGCGCGCTGCGTGCCGGCGTGATCCTGGACGACTTCTCGCGCCTCGCGCTCGGCTACGAGTGGGAGCAGGTGCTCCTCAAACCGTCGTCGTGGCGCGAGCAGCTGGACGGGCTGGACCTGGTGTTCGTCGAGTCTGCGTGGAAGGGCAACGGCGGGGCGTGGCAGTACCACCTCACCGGCACGTCGGCCCCGCGCCCCTCGTTGGTTGAGCTTGTCGAAACCTCGCGGGAACGGGGCATCCCCACGGTCTTCTGGAACAAGGAGGACCCGGTCCACTTCGAGGACTTCGTGGACACCGCGGCGCTGTTCGACCGCGTGTACACGACCGACGTCGGCCGCCTCGACGCCTATCGCGAGCGGCTCGGCCACGACCGCGTCGGCGTGCTGGAGTTCGGCGCGCAGCCCGCGATCCACAACCCCCTGCGCACCCACGGCGACGGCCCCGGGCGCGACGTCGCGTTCGCCGGCACCTGGTTCGCGCACAAGTACCCGGAGCGGCGCGAGCAGGCCGAGATGCTGCTGTGCGGGGCCCTCGACGTCTCGCCGCGCATGGCCACCGGGCTGGAGATCTTCTCGCGGTTCCGCGGGCAGGGGGACCAGTACGAGTTCCCGGAGCCGTACGCGTCGCGGGTCGTCGGGTCGCTCGACTACGCGCAGATGCTCACCGCGTACCGCGACTACAAGGCGTTCCTCAACGTGAACTCGGTGGTGGACTCGCCGAGCATGTGCGCGCGCCGGATCTTCGAGATCACGGCCTGCGGCACGCCGGTCGTGACCGCCCCCAGCGCCGCGACGGGGGAGTTCTTCCCCGCCGACGAGGTCTTCGCCGTGACGACCCGCGCCGAGGCCGCCGACACGGTGCGCGCGCTCGTGCGGTCGCCCGAGCTGCGCGACCGCGCCGTCCACCTGGGCCAGCGACGCATCTGGCGCGAGCACACGTACGGCTCGCGCGTGCAGCGCGTGCTGCACGACGTCGGCCTGGCGCCGTCGGTGGAGGTGCCGCGGCCGAGCGTCACGGCCCTTGTGCCGACCAACCGCCCGCACCGGCTCGACGACGTGCTGCGCACCGTGGGTGCGCAGGCCGGCGTGGAGGTGCAGCTCGCGCTGCTCACGCACGGCTTCGAGGTGGACGCGGCGGACCTGCGCGTGCGCGCCAAGGAGGCCGGGGTCGAGGACGTCGTGCTGCTGCACGCGAGCACCGACGTGCCGCTCGGCGGTTGCCTGAACCTGCTGCTCGACGCCGCGGACGGCGACGTCGTCGCCAAGCTGGACGACGACGACCTGTACGGCCCGCAGTACCTGTCGGACCAGCTGTACGCGCTCGACTACAGCGGCGCCGACGTCGTGGGCAAGCAGGCGCACCACATGTACCTCGAGGGCCACGACGCCACCGTGCTGCGCTTCGCGGAGCGGGAGCACCGGTTCACAGACTTCGTCATGGGCCCTACGATCGTCGCGCGCCGCGCCGTCGCGGCCGACGCGCGCTTCGGCGAGACGGCGAGGGGCGAGGACACCGAGTTCCTCCGCCGGGTCGTCGACCACGGGGCGCGGGTGTACTCCGCGGACCGCTTCAACTTCGTCCAGATGCGTTCCGGCGAGGGCCGGCACACCTGGACCGTCACCGACGCCGAGCTGCTCGCCAGCGGCTCGGTCGCCTTCTACGGACGTGCCGACCGGCACGTCCTCATCTGAAAAGGACAAGCGATGGAGATCAACACCGTCGGCGTGATCGGCCTGGGCTACATCGGCCTCCCGACCGCAGCGATCCTGGCGTCGAAGGACGTCAAGGTGATCGGCGTGGACGTGAAGCCGTCCAACATCGAGGCCATCAACCGGGGTGACGTGCCGTTCGTCGAGCCGGACCTGGCGACGTACGTGGCGGGTGCCGTGCAGCAGGGCACCCTGCGCGCCACGGACACTCCCGAGCCGGCGGACGCCTTCATCATCGCGGTGCCGACGCCGTTCCAGGGTGACCACGAGCCCGACCTCTCCTACATCGAGTCGGCCGCCAAGGCGGTGGCACCGCAGCTGCAGGGCGGCGAGCTGCTCATCCTCGAGTCGACCTCGCCCCCCGGCGCGACCCGCAAGATGGCCGAGTGGGTGCTCGAGGCCCGGCCCGACCTCAGCCTCGACGGGGCCGACGGCCGCCCGCAGATCCACGTGGCGCACTGCCCCGAGCGCGTGCTGCCCGGCCGGGTGATGATCGAGCTGGTCACCAACGACCGCATCGTCGGCGGGCTCACGCCCGAGGCGGCGCAGATGGCGAAGGACCTCTACGCCGTCTTCTGCCAGGGCGAGATCCTGCTCACCGACGCCGTGACCGCCGAGATGGCGAAGCTGGTCGAGAACTCGTTCCGCGACGTCAACATCGCTTTCGCGAACGAGCTCTCCCTCATCGCCGACAAGCTCGACATCGACGTGTGGGAGCTCATCCGGCTCGCCAACCACCACCCCCGCGTGAACATCCTGCAGCCGGGCCCCGGCGTGGGCGGCCACTGCATCGCCGTGGACCCGTGGTTCATCGTCGACGCCGACCCCGAGCAGGCGCGCCTCATCCGCACCGCGCGCGAGGTCAACGACAGCAAGCCGCAGTGGGTCATCGATCAGGTCGTCGCCGCGGTCCAGGGGATCGAGGCACCGACCATCGCCGCGCTCGGCCTCGCGTTCAAGGCGGACATCGACGACCTGCGCGAGTCGCCTGCGCGCCGCATCGTCGCCGACCTCGCGGACCGCCTGCCGCACGCGCAGATCGTCGTGGTCGAGCCGCACATCGAGACCCTTCCTCCGGAGCTTGCCAACCGGCGCAACATCCGGCTCGACAACCTCGCCGAGGCGTCGAAGGCTGCTGACGTCACCGTCGTGCTCGTCGACCACACCGAGTTCAAGGAGCGGCTCGGAGCGGGCGAGCTCAGCGGCACCGACATCATCGACACCCGTGGGATCGCCCGGTGACGGAGCGATTCGCTGCGCGCTTGTACAACCGGGCAATCCGGTCGGCGGCCGGGACGCGGTTCGGAAGAGCTGTCGGCGACCGGGTCGCCGCCCAGCGTGTGGCCTCGGCCTCCGCTGAGCAGGACGAACTGCTGAACAAGGCCCGACGGCAACGAGATAAAGGCAAACGGGGCGTCGCCCTCCAGCTCTTCCGCCGTGCGGCGACACAGGGCCCTGCGTCGGCCGAAGCCTGGCGCCTGTACGCGCGGGAGCTTGTCGAGACGGGGCATCCGGAGGCGTCGTTCGAGGCGGTGAAGACGGCCCTCGAGCTCGACCCTTCGCACGTCGACACGCTGGAGCTCTACCTGGAGCTTCATCGCCGGGCTGGAGCGTCGACGAAGAGGCGCCGTCAGGTGATCGGGGCGTTCGGGCAGCACGTCGTCAAGCGACCGCACCGGCTCGGCGAGGCCTACGACTACGCCGCGCAGTTCTCGCTGCCGTCGGTGATCGACGACATGCGCACGGCGCCGTCGCCCATGGCACGGGCCCTCGCCCAGTTGCATCTCGTCGCGGAACGCGGCGCCGACGACGAGGAATTGCGTCGTGAGGCGTCCCGGATCGCGGCGGAGGAGTCGGTGGATCCGTCGGTGCTGCTCCTGCGGGTGGCGCTGGCGCGCGGACGCCGACAGGTGATCCGCAGCCTGCTCCCGAAGCTCGATGCCGAGAGGCTTCCTCTCGCGTCGCTTCGCCGGGCCATCCGGCGCGAGCGCGCCAACGGGAAGCTCGAGCGAGCGCGCCCGCTCATCGAGGCCTTCCTGCGCGGCAAGCCCGAGGACTCGTGGGCCCGTGGACTCCTCCAGGAGATCGAACGCCTGCACACCGCGTCGGTGGTGGGTCAGGAGCAGACGCGTCTCGTCCAGCACGGCTTCCCGGTCCCCGAACGGCAGGAGCCGTCAACCGAGGCCGACCCCCGGACGGTGCTGTACCTGCTCCACAACTCGCTCCCGTACAGCTCCGCGGGCTACGCCACGCGGACCCATGGGCTGCTGACGGGTCTCACCGGGCAGGGCTGGTCCATGCACGGGGTCACGCGGCCTGCCTTCCCCTACGACCGCGCGACGGGCGTCTCCCGAGAGGACATCCCCGAGGTCGACCGGATCGACGGGGTGCCGTACCACCGCCTCTCGACCTCTTTCGAGAAGCTGAGCCGCCGCCCGCTGGTGCCGTACGTCGAAGCGTACGAGGACCGTGTCGTCGAGCTCGCGAGCCACGTGCGCCCGGGGGCCATCCACGCGGCGTCGAACCACTGGAACGGGCTGGCTGCCGCGCGTGCGGCCCGTCGGCTGGGGCTCCCGTCGATCTACGAGGTGCGAGGCCTCTGGGAGATCACGCGGATCTCGCGGGAACCGCAGTGGCACGACAGCGACGAGTACCGCTTCATGGCCGCGATGGAGGCCGACGCCGCGAAGGCGGCTGACGCCGTGTTCGCCCTGACCCGTGCTCTCAAGCAGGAGATGGTCGACCGCGGCGTGGACGCCGACAAGATCGTGATCCTCCCCAACGGGGTGGACGCATCGAGGTTCCAGCCCCGTGCCGCCGACGACGGGTTGCGACGGCAGCTCGGGCTTCCGGATGTCCCCGTGGTCGGGTATGTCGGGTCGATCCTGGACTACGAGGGGATCGACGTGCTGCTGCGTGCAGCTCGACACCTCGCAGACCGTCGTGCGAGCTTCCACGTGCTCGTGGTCGGTGACGGGGACTTCCTGCCGCGGGCGCGCCAGCTGTCGGCCGAGCTCGGGCTCGGTCCTCACGTGACCTTCACCGGACGAGTCCCGCACGACCAGGTCGAGCGCTACTACTCGCTGATCGACATCGCACCGCTGCCCCGCAAGTCGCTCCCCGTGACGGAGATGGTTTCCCCGCTCAAGCCGTTCGAAGCGATGGCGATGGGCAAGGTCGTCGTCGGTTCCGACGTCGACGCGATCGCCGAAATAATCCAGAATGACGTCAATGGATTGCTCTTCAGGAAAGACGATGCAGAATCATTGGCGGACGTACTCGAGGATATACTTGAGAACGAGTCCCGCCGCAAATCGATCGCAAAGCAAGCGCGGGCCTGGGTAATTCGCGAACGCAGCTGGACCAAGATCGCGAGAATCGCTGAAGCAGTCTACGGCAGGCTCGGTATCGGTGGCGAACTAGTCGGGGAAAGGTGACGCTCGTTGAAGATCGCGAAGGTCAAGCTTGACCCGTTCTACAACGTGCCGGTATTTGAGGCGTCTACCGTCGAAGAGATAGCTCTTGGTGACGATCCCAGGATCTACCTCCTCGAAATGAGCAGTGGACTTCGCCTACCGGTACTGGTCAGAGGCGCACGGGCAGGCTGGCAACCAAGTGACGGACTCCATGTCTCACTGCCAGGAGCTCGCAAGCGGGACACGAGAATTCCATACTTCGTGCGAGTCGCCTCCCTGGGGAGGCAGGATGCGCCATACATTGCCTTCTCAGATCCAACGTACGAACTGATCCCAGACTCTACCCTGGCGTGGTTCATCGGGACGCAATCCGATGACCTTGCGCCAGTTGTAGCCGAGACAATCGAACACCTCCGCCAAAACGTTGGAGCCGACCTTTCAGTGGTGTCAGGTTCAAGTGGAGGTGGATTCTTTGCGCTACGGCTCGCACCCCTCCTCGAGTGCGCAGTGATTCTGCCTGTAAATGCCCAGACAGATACATTTAGGTACTCGCCACAGCTTACTCGGATGGCACTAGACGCCGGATTCAACGCCGCCGCAGATCACGACGCGCGAGTTCGTTGGGGCGAGCGATTCTCCATACTTGATAGCTGGGCGAACGCTCGACCGCGCCAGGACGTGAGGGTCACTTACATCCAGAACGCCAACGACCATTCGCACGTGAGGCTTCACCAGCGGCCGTTCCTCGAAGGAATAGTGTCGCGCGGCGGTTCGCCATTTCCTCTAATGACCCTGACCTATAACGGCGCACCAGGCCACACGAGTCCGAGCGTCAATCAATGGCAACAGTTTATTGAAGATGCTGTCCGCGAATGGCATGAGCCAATGGGTGGTGAGTCAGAGAGTCCGTACTCCGTGGTTACCATAGGGGAGAAAGCCAATGAGTTCGAAACCTCTCTAGCTGATATGCGGCATGCTGAATCTGAAGTCTTGGTGGCGCCCGGCCTGAAGAGTACGGTCACCCGGAGCCCGGGAGAGGGCGTTCCAGTCGTCGAACTGGCCCCTGCGGTGCGGCCGGGCAGCCGGAGGAGACCTGTCCCGACACTAGACACGAAGGCGCCCT
Source organism: Isoptericola sp. F-RaC21 (assembly GCF_038593535.1). Lineage (NCBI taxonomy): Bacteria > Bacillati > Actinomycetota > Actinomycetes > Micrococcales > Promicromonosporaceae > Isoptericola > Isoptericola sp. F-RaC21. The sequence continues at coordinate 356,533 of NZ_JBCFYX010000003.1, forward strand.
TCTACGCGTTCTCCGACGCAGGACTGTCCTGCTTCCCCGAGATGACCACGACGTGGCACGTGGGCAACCGAGACGGTGACGTGCTTTCGGGCCTGGCCGTTCAGGTTCGGGAGCTTTCGAACCGAAACGGCGACGTGCGCCTCGTTGGTCGCGGCCCGGGCGGTTATGCGGCACTGCACGTTGCACTGCGTATGGGAACAGGAACGGTTGTCGCATTCTCTCCTGAGATGTCAATTACGGGACATGACGGGGCGCGCTCGCAGGAATTTGTGAACGATGTGTTCGGCGACCAGTCGTTTGATTCCGACGTAATGGCACGGCTGGATGTGCTTCGCGCTCTTGATCTCTTCGGACAAGGGGACATTCGCGTCATCATCGCGTACAACGCCGACAACTGGTGGTACGTGCGGAATCATCTGCCAAGCGCGGAAAAATTCGTTCGCAGTCTGCGCATCGGAACGGGGATTATTGTCCCCTTCTTGTCGGGCAACAACGACCCCGGGGTAGAAGGACGTTCAAAACAACTGCGCGCGGGATTGCGTCACATTGGCGTCTCGTGGGAGATTGAGTTGGCCGAACGCAAATGAGTGGAGGCCGGGCCGAACGCATCGGTAAGGCTGCGCCCTCCTTACCCTAGCGAAGCGCTTCGTGGTCCATATCTGTGTCCTCTTCTAGATCCGGCGCGACGCGGAAAACGCGTTGCCGATACTTCGTGGGTCAGGTAGCGCGAAACTGCGGAATCGACGGTTGATGGAATCGCCGTGACCAACCCATCAATCGTCAGGCATAACCGTGGTCACTTTGCTGCCCATCGGGAAGAATGAGTGTTTCCGTGTTCGCGCTGGGCGGCCCTACCTCATGAGTGGGGTCAATGCGAGCATCTTCCCGACCAGGGTTATGTCACGAGCGTTGAAGGAATCGATCGGTTTGCTACCGCTGATGAGCGCATCGAGCATGTCTCGCACTCCGGAGGTGGCGAGGTGTCGAAACTCCCGCACAGGCCTGGCAATACGCGGGACTTCATTCTTCAGCATGAGGCCACCGGTAAACCCTTCGGAACGCGCAAGTTCCAAGTGCGTTTCAAGCGGCGGCTGATCTGGAGTGGGAGTGCCGACAATTGTGTACGGAGAAAGCGCGGAACAATCGAGTCGTCCGCCGAGAGCGGAAGTTCGATTCTCGACGAACTCTTGGTTCGAATTCTTGCGGGCAGTGTCAAACGGGAGCAGTGCGAGTTCAGGCGACAGTTTGATCATCGTGTCGAGGATGACACTCGGAGCGCCCTTGGACGGCGACGGAAACTGATTGTATTCCGAACGGCTAAGTCCGATGAGGGGTATCTGGGCAGCTGGACGGGCCACGTACTGGTTTGAGAGGATCGCCCTCCCGCCGTGCAGTGCGTTTCGAAATCCGAAGTAGTGCCACTCCGAACCCCATCGATCGTTGGGCTCAATGCCGATGACTTCCAGGCCGCGCTCCGCCTGTTCAAGGCCGGGCTCGGGCATCCCCACTGACTGGATCGTGCGCCAGCCGTAGTTCCCCTTGGAAGCTTCGGCGCCGTGCCCGCCGATGTTGAAGAATGGGACGTCTCGATAGTTGCGGGACTTTGGCATGTACAGCGTGTCATATATTCCCATCGAGAACCCAGCCCAGTTCGCGGCGACATGATTGCGAACGACGTTGCCGCGAACCCTGTCGCTAGGCTGGTTCAAGGGGAAATGAAGGTTCTTGGATAGGTCGGTCGCGATTTCGAAGTCGAGTTGACTATTGGGCATGCATCCGACATGAAGTGAGTCGCCGATGTCGGCCGCCAGCGCGGCCGCGAGACAGAGTCGCGAGTCCGTACCCCCCGACAAACTAAGCGATACGATGCCACCGGTTGCGGCGTAGGTCTTGATACTTCGAACCATGCGAATTGCTGCATCCGTGACTGCCTCGGCGTGCCCGCTGACGGAACGAGCGAAGTATGTGCGGGCATTGAAGGTGTCGAGGTGCACCGACCCATCGGCCGCCTCGTATCGCAACTGGGTGCCGGCCGGGGCGTACTTTATTTCCGAACAGTATGTTTCGACACCGAGCTGCTGCGCCCCCATCGAGTTTGTCCACATGCGACCCGCGATCGTTGTTTCGTCCGGCGTTACCGGAAGTCCGAGGCCTTTTCGAATCGCAATGATGCTGGTATATGAGTCCGATACCAGGAGAAGCCCTTTTGCCGAGGACCAGACCAAAGGCACAAAGCCATAAAGATCCCGGCCACAACGGATGGTAGTACCCTCAATCGTTGCCGTGAAGTACGTTCCCTCCAGCGGGACGGCCGGGTCTGGGATTGCGTTCGAAGGCGCATCGGCGAAGACCATGCGGTCACGTTCGTGATCCATCGCATACCCCTGGAAGATGCGCCCATCGCCCAAGGTTCCCGTGCGGGAGACGTATAGAAGAGACGTGCGATGGTCGATGGCGATTGAGTGACCCTCATTTTCGACAACTAGCGTCGACACGCGATCAACAAGGTCGTGCGCGCCGATCGCGACAAGATATCCGGTCATCTCAACCCTTCGTTGGGTGCCCTAGAGGGCGTGCTGCTCGATTGGCCTCTGCGCGAGGGTGCCGTTCCGGTTGGCTCGGCTCAATTGACAGGAAGGTGCACAAGGCGAACGGCCCCGCATCTCCAGCTCCACTGTAGCGTCCCGGGCGTTTTAGCCGTTTGGCGCAACTACCTGAAGCTCGGCGTCTACTGTTGTTTTTATTGAGCCGCGTTTGTGAAACACTCGGAAGCGATAGGTGCCGGGTTGTTCAATCGTAATATTGAATGCCTGTTGCTTCTGGTAGGAAATTCTCTCTATTGTGCGTTCGGTTCCCGTGTGTGAGCGCTTGTAGACGTATAGCGCAAACTCGTCGGCCCACGAGGTCGGGGCGTGGACCACGAACTCCGACTCGGAGGCTCGGATCACCGCGGGCCGCGGAGGCGGGAACGACTGCGCCGGGTCGAGGATCGTCGCCCGGATCTCGGCGGCGAGCGCGGCGTTGGTCGCGGCGGAGAAGTGGAACGGCGCGGGACCCCACTGGTGGTCTCGCCCGGCCGACGTCTCGAGGGTGGTCCCGAGGGTACGCAGGTCGGGCAGGACGTGCCGGGCCTGCGCCAGGTAGTCGCGCGCGAGCTCGGCGTGCTTATCGGCGCTCGTGCCGAAGCTCGAGGGGGTCGGGGTGCCGTCGTCGAACCGTGCGGCCCAGCGCGGCGCGAGCAGCACGACGCGGTCCTCGAGGCCGAGCTCTTGCAGCTTGCTTGCCCAGTTCTGGAGGCCCTCCGACCACAGGTCGAAGTGCTCGTCCGACCCGAACGGAATGTGGCGTGCCGTTCGGGCGAGGGCTGCGTCGAGACCTACGGACATCAGCTCGAGCGAGCGCGTCACGTAGGTGTTCCGATGCTCGTAGACGCCGAGGCGTTCGTCCGTGAGGTCCCACAGAATCAGGTCAGAGACCGACCGATGCCGTGCGAGCTGCTCGAGCATGTCGGCGCGAATGGTCCCCTCGGCCGCACGCCGCTGGAACCGCGACGTCGTCGAGCTCAGGTCGAGATGCTGCTGGAGGCCGTCGATCGGTCTCCCGATCGGGACGAGTGACTGGCGAGGCGAGTAGAAGGCGAGCTCGACGCCGGCGCTGTCGAGAAGTGCGACGACGTCTCGGGAGACGCAACTACCGTGGATGAAGACGCGCATCAAGCGAACTCCGCGGGTCGCTCACCGTTCGCCAGGACGTGAGACATCGACTCGACGGAACGACGCGCGGCCTGCCCGTCCCCGTACGGGTTCGTGGCCTGAGCCATGACCTCGTATGCGACCTCGTCCGTGAAGAGGGTCGTAACCTCGTCGACGATCCGCTCTTCGTCGGTGCCGATGAGCTTCACCGTGCCTGCATCGACGGCCTCGGGGCGCTCGGTGTTCTCCCGCATGACGAGCACGGGCTTGCCGAGGCTCGGAGCCTCCTCCTGCACGCCGCCGGAGTCCGTGAGCACCACGGTGGCGAGCGACAGCATGCGGGTGAACTCCCCGTACGCCAGCGGCTCCGTCACGGTGACGTTGTCGAGGCCCTCGAGGTGCGGCAGCACCGCCTCGCGGACCACCGGGTTGCGGTGGGCCGGCAGGACCACCTGGACGTCGGGGAACGCCTTCGCCAGGCGCGCCAGCGCCCGACCGACACCCTCCATCGCGCCGCCCCAGTTCTCTCGGCGGTGCGTGGTGACGAGCAGGATGCGACTTCCGGAGTCGGCGAGGTCCTCCAGGGCAGGGTCGCTGAACGGCGTCTTCTTCTCGACCGTCATCAGAAGGGCGTCGATCACGGTGTTGCCGGTGACGACGATGTCGTCGGCGTCGACGCCCTCGCGCAGCAGGTTGGCCTTGCTCGTCGAGGTCGGGGCCAGGTGCAAGGCCGCGATCTGCGAGGTGATCTTACGGTTCGCCTCCTCCGGGAAGGGGGAGTGGATGTTCCCCGAGCGGAGGCCGGCCTCGACGTGCACCACCGGGATGCCGCGGTGGAACGCGGCGAGGGCGGCGGCGGTCGACGTCGACGTGTCGCCCTGGACGACCACGGCGGCGGGCTTCTCGGCCTCCAGCACCGGGTCGAGGCGCTCGAGAACGCGCGCGACGATCGTCGAGAGAGATGCCCCGTGCTCGAAGATGTCGAGGTCGTGGTCCGGGGTGATCCCGAAGATCTCGTTGACCTGGTCCAGCATCTCGCGGTGCTGACCGGTGACCACAGTGATCGAGTCGAGCGAGTCGCTCTCCTCGAGGGCCTTGATCACGGGGGCCACCTTGATGGCCTCAGGGCGGGTGCCGTACACCGTCATGATGCGCGGACGCGGAGTAGTCACTTGTTCTTGTCTCCTTGGTTGCGACGCCGCGACGTCATTGGCGGCCTCACGTGCCGGGAAGTGTAGCGGCGTGAAGACCGCGCCTCTTCCACTCTGACGGTGGTCTGCTCGCGCTCGGCGAACGCGGTCTCGATGATTTGCTTCGCCTCGTCCGGCTTGTCCTTGGCGACGGCCCACGCCCACTTGCGGTAGCGCAGCGCGACGTCCTCGGCGGGGCCGTCGAGGACGAGCCGGCCGTGGTTCAGCCAGATCGCTCGCGTGCACGTCTCCTCGATGGTCTGCGCGGCGTGCGACACCAGGAACACGGTGCCGGCGCTCTTGCGCAGGCCCTGCATGCGCGCCTCGCTGCGCTCCTTGAACGCGGCGTCACCGGTGGCGAGCGCCTCGTCGATGAGCAGGATGTGCGGGTTGGACGCCGTCGCGATGGCGAAGCGCAGGCGGGCGCCCATACCCGACGAGTAGGTCTTCATCGGCAGGTAGATCGACTTGCCGAGGCCGGCGAGCTCCTTGACCTCCGGCACGGCGGCCTCGGCCTGGGCCGGCGTCAGCCCCATGGCCAGGCAGCCGAGGCGGATGTTCTCCTCGCCGGACAGGTCGGGCACCAGGGCGGCGTTGACGCCGATGAGCACGGGCGTGCTCTCGGCGAGCACCCGGCCCTTGGCGGGGTTCTCCAGCCCGGCGATGATGCGCAGCAGCGTGCTCTTGCCGGAGCCGTTCTGCCCCACGAGGCCGATCTGCTCGCCCGACTTCGCCACGAAGGAGATGCCCGACAGAGCACGCACCAGCACCTTGGGGTCGTTGCCCAGCACGGTGCGCGCGGCGCGCACCACGGGGTTGACGCGACGCTTGCGCTCGGCGGCGTCGGTGGACGGCACGCGGTACCGGACGCTGACGTCCTGCACTGCCACGGTCGCCTGCGCGAAGGGGTCGGCGACGGCGAGGTCAGACACGGCCATAGGACTCCTCCGCCCGCCAGAACACGAGGAAGCCGACCACGAGCATGCCCACCGACCAGGCACCGAGCCCGACCCAGGTCGACACGGCGGGCACGACGCCGTACAGCAGGGTGTCCCGCGCGGCGTCGAGCACCATGTACATCGGGTTGGCCTCCATGATCCCGACGATCCACGGGTAGTTCTCGAACCGCTCGATCGAGAAGAACACCGCCGACCCGTACAACCAGAACCGCATGAGCACGCTGATGAGCTGGTTGAGGTCAGGCAGCGCGGCCGCGGCGCGGGCCAGCAGCAGCGCGAGTCCCGTCGTGAACACGACCTGCAGCACGAGGACCGCGGGGAACAGGGCGGCGGCTGCCGTCCAGTGCTCCTGCGTCGGCAGCACCAGGATCAGCACGATCATGGCGCCGAGGGTCGGGGCCAGGTTGAGGATGCCGCGCAGCACCACGGAGATCGGCAGGGACGCCCGCGGAAAGGTGAAGGCGCGGATGAGGTTGCGCCCGCTGGCGATGGACTTCGCGCCGCCCGTCACGCACTGGGTGGTGAACTGGAAGAGGAACACCCCGATGATGAGGTAGCCCAGGAAGTTGGGGATGTCGCCGCGGGCACCGAGGACGAGCCCGAAGATCAGGTAGTACGCCAGCCCGTTGAGCATGGGGTTGATGACCAGCCACGCCTGCCCGAGCAGCGTCTCGCGCGTGCCGCTGGTGACCTTGGCCCGCGCCTCGGCCCAGAGGAAGTGCCGGCGCTTCCACAGCTGCGAGAGATAGGTACGGATCGGGGGCCGCGCACCCACCTGCGAGAGCCGGCCGGTGGAGACAACCTCGAGGGTCGACGCCTGCTTGCCGAAGAGCTCGGCGTACAGGTCGGCGGGGCGCGTCTCCGCGCCCTGCCGAACATCGGTCTCGTACGTCATCGACCCGCATCTTAGAGTGAGCGCGGGCGTCCGACGGACGCGCTGTCATCCCACGGATGCCTCGATGAAGGGCAGCGAACGTGCAGATCTCGGTGATCGGTCTGGGGTACCTCGGCGCGGTGCACGCGGCGAGCCTGGCGCAGCTCGGGCACGACGTGGTGGGGGTCGACGTCGACCCCGCGCGGGTCGACGCGCTGGGGGCGGGCAAGGCCCCGTTCTTCGAGCCGGGCCTGGACGACCTGTTGTCGCAGGTCACGGCCACGGGGCGGCTGACCGTGTCGACCGACATGGCGGCCGTGGCGGGATCGCGGGTGCACTTCGTGTGCGTCGGGACGCCGCAGCGGCGCGACGGCCAGGCGGCCGACCTCGCCTACGTCGACGCCGCCGTGGCGGAGCTGGTCGAGCACCTCGGAGCGGGTGAAATCGTCGTGGGGAAGTCCACGGTGCCGGTGGGCACCGCGGAGCGCCTCGCGGGCGTCGTCACGGCAGCCCGGCCCGACGTCGTCCTGGCCTGGAACCCGGAGTTCCTGCGCGAGGGCTTCGCCGTGCAGGACACGCTGCACCCGGACCGCCTCGTGTACGGCGTGCCCGACGGCGCGGCGGGGGAGCGGGCGGCCGCCGTCCTCGACGAGGTGTTCGCCGCGCCGCTGGCGGAGGGCGTCCCGCGCATCGTCACCGACTACCCGACGGCGGAGCTCGTGAAGGTGGCGGCGAACTCGTTCCTCGCCACCAAGATTTCCTTCATTAACGCCATGGCGGAGCTGTGCGAGGTGGCCGGCGGCGACGTCGCCCGCCTCGCGGACGCGATCGGTCACGACGCGCGCATCGGCCGCCGCTTCCTCAACGCGGGCCTGGGCTTCGGCGGCGGCTGTCTGCCGAAGGACATCCGCGCGTTCCGCGCCCGCGCGGACGAGCTCGGGGCCGGGGACGCCGTCGCCTTCCTGGGCGAGGTGGACGCCATCAACACCCGCCGCCGCGCCCGGATGGTCGACCTCGCGTCCGAGGTGCTGGGCGGCATGGTCGAGGGGGCCGAGGTCACGGTGCTGGGCGCCGCGTTCAAGCCCGACAGCGACGACGTCCGCGACTCGCCGGCCCTCGACGTCGCCGCCCGCCTGGCCGAGCTGGGCGCCGTCGTGACCGTGCACGACCCGCAGGCCATCGACAACGCGCGCGCCAAGCAGCCGGAGCTGCGCTACGAGCGCGACCTGGAGGCGGCGCTCGCCGGCGCGGACGCCGTCCTGCTGCTCACGGAGTGGAAGCAGTACCGCGACCTCGACCCCGAGCGGGTGGGCACGCTCGTCGCCCAGCGCACGATCCTCGACGGCCGCAACGCCCTGAGCCGCACCGCCTGGACGGACGCGGGCTGGCAGTACCGGGCGCTCGGGCGTCGCTGACGCGCGTCAGCGACGCGGGGCAGAGACCGCGGCGTAGACGTCCGCGTACCGGGCCACCAGCCGCTCCCACGTCCGCTCGGCGGCCACGCGCCGCCCGGCGTCGACGAGCGCGGCGCGGTGGTCGCCGTCGTCGAGCACGCGCGCGACGGCGTCGGCCCATTCCTCGACGTCGTCGGGGTCCACGAGCACGCCTGCCACTCCGCTGGTTGAGCTTGTCGAAACCCGGTGCTCGGTTTCGACAGGCTCAACCAGCGAGGGCTGGGTTTCGACAGGCTCAACCACCGGAGCGGTTTCGACAGGCTCAACCGACGAGAGGGGCGAGAGCACCTCCGCGAGCGCGGGCAGGTCGCTGGCGACGACGGGCCGCCCGAGGGCCATCGCCTCGACGGGCTTGAGCGGCGTGACCAGCCGCGTGACGCGGTCGGGGCGGCGCGGCACGAGGACGGCGTCGAGCGCGGCGAGGTAGGTCCGCGCGACGTCGCGCGGCACGCGGCCGGGCAGGAGGGCGTGCTCGCCCAGCCCGAGCTCGGCGGCGAGGCGCAGCAGGCGCGGCCGGTCGACGCCGTCGCCCACGATCAGCGCGGACACGTCGACGCCGCGCGACCGCAGCAGCGCGACGGCGCGCAGCACGGTGTCCAGGCCCTCGTACCCGACGACGCTGCTCACGGTGCCGACGACGAACGGCGCCGTCCGCAGCCCCAGCGCGGCGCGCGCCTCGGCGGGGGACGGCGCCGGGGCGAGCAGGGCGGCGTCGACGGCGTTCGGCACCACGGTGATGCGCTCGCCGGGCACGCCGCGGCCCACGAGCTCGTCGCGCATCGTGCCGCTGAGGGTGACGACGTGGTCCGCCGTGAGCGCGAGGTCCGTCTCGCGGGCGCGCAGCAGCGCGAACCGCTCGGACGCGGCGGCGCGCTCGCGTCCCTCGGGCGTCGGGTGCGACGCGGCCCACGTCTCCTCCGGCAGGCCGCGCACCTCGTAGACCCAGGGCAGGCCGACGCGCCGGGCGGCGGCGCGGGCGGCGTCGCCGGTGGTCCACGGGGTGGTGGCGTGCACGACGGCGGGGCGCGCGGCGTCGAGGGCCCGCACCAGCAGGTCGACGCCGTCGGCGGCGCGGCGCCGGTGGTCGGCGGGCAGCGACCGCGGCAGCAGGCGCCGGTAGGCCACGCCGTCGACGACGTCGGTGCCGCGGGCGCCGAGCGCGCCGATCATCAGCGGGTAGCCGGCGCGGGTGGTCGCGGTGACCGGGTGCCCGGCGGCGCGCTGCGCCGTGAGGATGGCGTGGGTGCGCAGGGTGTACCCGCTCTGCGTGTGCGGCAGCGAGTTGGTCAGGTGGTGGTGGACCGCCATCGGGCCGGCGGGACGGCCCGAAATTTCACCCGGTCCGTTTCGCGGCAATTTTTCACCCGCTCGCCCCGGGAAACCGTCCGCATCCTGAGACGATTCAGGGCTCCGCGCGTCCTCCAGCACCGCCACCTGGCCGAGCAGCGACGCCCGGACCCGGCGACCGGCGCGCGTCGTGGGGGTGGCCGCGCGCAGCGCCGCGACGTCGCCCTCCTGCCACGCGGCACGCAGCCGCCCGGCCTCCCCGGACGTCCCGTCGCCCAGCGCCCGCTCCACCCACGGCACGACGACCGCGCTCACCCGCGCCGGCGTCCGCCGCGCCGCCTGCAGCGCCAGCCACGCGGGGTCCGTGCGCAGCGCGCCGCCCACGAACGACGCGGCGAAGCGGGCGTTGCGGGCCAGCTCGCCCAGACGGGTCATCGAGCGTCCTCCTCGACCAGCGACCGCAGCAGGTCGAGGTACCGCGCGGCGAGCGTGTCGTCGTCGGCGTTGCGGGCCACCCACTGCGCGGCGAGGGGGTCGGCGGCGGGCACGTCGCCCGACGCGGCCCAGCCCGACCACAGCTCGGTCAGGGCGTCGACGTCGCCGGGCGGCACCACCGACCCGGCGCCGGAGCGCTGCACCAGCGCGGCCGCCTCGCCCGCCACGCACGCGGTCGCGTAGGCGCCGGAGGCCATCACCTCGTACAGCTTCGACGGCACGGTCCACTCCAGGGGCTTCCAGTCCCGCAGCGACACCACGACGGTGTCGGCCCAGGCGTAGTAGCGGCGGATCTCGTCGTGCGGCACCGGGCCGACGAACGTCACGGGCGCCTCGAGCTCCGCGGCCAGGCCCTCGAGGAACGGCACGCGCGCGCCCGCCCCGACCACCCGGACGTCGAGCGGCAGGCCGCGGCGGGCCACCTGCGCGGCGGCGCACACCACGGACTGCAGGTCCTGGGCGCGCCCCACGGTGCCCGCGTAGACGACGCGCAGCGGCCGCGCGGGCGGCGTCGCGCCGTCGTCGGGCGGGCTCGAGACGTCGGCCGCGCCCTCGGCGTCGGCGGCGGTGAGCGGCTGGAACGACGTGCCGTTGCGCACGACGGCGACGCGCCGCACCCCGCGCTCGAGCAGCACCTGGGCGAAGGTCTCGGTGGTCGTGACGACGGCGTCCGCCCGGGCCTGCAGCCGCGTCACCGCGCGGTGCGCCAGGGCGCGGGCACCCGCCAGGACGCGGGACGCCAGCGAGCGGCGCGCGTCGAGCACGCCGCTGGGCTCGATGAGGTCCGGCCAGGCGTCGCGCATCTCGATGACCAGGCGGGCGCGCAGCAGGCGCGCCAGCAGCCACGCGGCGAACATCGACGGGATGCCCGGCACCGTGCCCACCACGACGTCGGGACGCACGGCCCCGCGCCGGAAGTGCCGCAGGCCCAGCACGACGGCGCTCGCCGCCGCCACCGCCTGGTCCGCCGTGCGCGACAGCAGGTCGGCCGCGTGCGGGCGGAACCGCGTGCGCACCACGCGCTCGCCGTGCCGACCCCGGGAGACCGACCCCGGCCGGTAGTCCGCGCCGGCGTCCTGCAGCCGCCCGCTCGGGTAGTGCGGGGGAGGGGCGAGGACGGCGACGTCGACGCCCGCCTCCATGAGGCGCGGCGTCAGCGTGTCCCAGCGACGCTGCGGGGCGCCGTGCTCGGGCGGGTAGTGGTGCGTGACGAGCAGCATGCGGGAGCGCCCCGACGACGTCGTCCCGGTGCCCTGCATCGTCTCGTCCCTCGTCTCGCTCGCGGCGCGCCGCGGCCTGTCCGGCGGCGCACCGGCGAATGGTACGGCGGGAAGCCTCACCGGCGGAACACAGGATCTCCGCGACCGGGGCCGTAGGATCCCGCCCTGTGAGCCGAGCCCCAGCCCCCTACCGCCACGCCCGTACCGAGGCCCGACGCAGCCGTCGCGCGCTGGCCGTCGTCGGGGTGCTCGTGCTGCTCCTGGCCGCCGGGGGCTTCGGCGCCGCCTGGTGGTTCCAGCACAGCCTGGACACCAACATCGAGCGGCTGGGCGACCCGTTCGCCGACGTCGAGACCACCCCCCAGCCCGAGGCGGAGGAGACCGAGGCGGTCAACCTGCTCGTGCTGGGCTCGGACAGCCGTATCTCGGCCGGCGACCCCGGGCAGTGGAAGGCGGGCGCGCAGCGCACCGACGCGATCATGCTCGTGCACCTCCCGGCGAACCGGAAGAGCGCCCAGGTGGTCTCCATCCCGCGCGACTCGTGGGTCCCCATCCCCGGGCACGGCGAGGCGAAGATCAACGCCGCCTTCTCCTACGGCGGACCGTCGCTGATGATCCAGACGGTGCAGGACCTCACCGGGGTGAAGATCGACCACTTCGTCGTCACCGACTTCGAGTCGTTCACCTCGATGACCGACGCCCTCGACGGCGTGCGCATCCGTGTGCCGGAGGACATCGGCGACGGCAAGCAGGTCTTCTTCTCCAAGGGCGTGCACATGATGTCCGGCGAGGAGGCGCTGAAGTACACGCGCCAGCGCCACGGCCTGACCAACGGCGACTTCGGCCGCGTGCAGCGCCAGCAGAACTGGATGCGCGCCATCCTGGCCAAGGTGAACAACAACCGGAACGACGTCGGCATGATGACGGACTTCTTCACCACGGTGAGCAAGTCGGTCGCCGCGGACGACGGGTTCACCATCGACCGCATGCGCAACCTCTACATGAGCGCGCGCGGGCTGAGCACCAACGACGTCGACTTCATGACCGCGCCCTACTCGGGCACCGGCCGCAGCGACGACGGGCAGTCGATCGTCGTGCTCGACCGCGAGCGCTTCGACCCGCTGATGAAGGCGATCGCGAAGGACGAGGCGGGCAGCTACGTCAAGGAGCACGCCGACGACCTCGAGGTGCTCCCGGCCACGGTCAAGTAGCCGGCCGCGGATGGCGTCCCCCCGCCGGGCCGCCCCGCTCGCGGCCGTCCTGGTGACGGTCGCGCTGCTGCTGGGGCTCGCCGGCTGCGAGCTGCCCGACGCCGGCTCACCGTCCGGTGCGTCGGCATCCGCCTCCGGGCCGGCCTCGCCCCCGCCCGCGCCGGGCGCCGGCGCGGCGCCCGCGAGCAGCCCGACGCCCGTGCCGTCGTGCCCGTGGGGAGGTCGGCTGGACCGGCCCGACCGCACGGTCCGCGCGGCCTACGCCGTCACCGGCTGGTTCGTGCTGACCACCCCCGACCGCTGCGCGACGCGGGCGAAGGTGCAGGGCGCGCACGCCGTCGGCGCCGACACCCTCGTGACGTTCGGCACCGAGCTGTCCCCGGCCTCGCCCGCCGACCTGCGGCCCGGCGGCGACGACGAGCGGTTCGCGGGCTTCACCGTCGGCGGCGAGGACGGCTACGACCACGCCGTCGCGCGGACCGGCGGGGGCGCCGTCCGGCACGTCTACACGTACGCGGCCAAGGCCACGTTCGGCGACGCCGCGCTGTTCTGCCCCGGGCGCGACGGACGGTCGACGACGCCGCACGGCACCTACACCTGGTGGTTGCTGCCCGTCGAGGGCGGGTACAGCGACTGCGACTCGCCCAGCCGCACCTACGACCTCGTCGTCGCGTACAGCGCCTCCACGACGGACGCGGACGCCGTGCTCCTCGCGGACGCCGAGCGCTTCGGCATGTCGGTGTACCTCGGCCTGCCGAAGCCCGCGCCGGATCCCGCGACCCCGTACGTCGCCGACGACTCGTACACCCAGACGCTCGGCGGCTTCACGTCCCGCGTCCTCGCGGACCGGAGCGCCCGGTACGGGCGCCAGAAGGCGTTCGCGGGCGTCTACCAGTCGCTCGAGACCGGGGTCTTCACCGACGAGGCCACGTGGGCGCCGAACCTGCGCGTGTACGAGATGCAGCACCGCATCGTCGGCTTCCGCCTGCCGCGCGACAAGCAGCGGGTGCTGGTCAGCCCCTACGCCGATCTGCGTCGCGGCGCCACCCCGGTCGCGGCCGTGCGCCCGGCGCTGCAACGGATCGCGGACACCGCGGCGGGCACCCGCATGATCCTCGCCCCGCAGGACGGCGGCGGCACCGGACGGGTGGGGGTCTTCGCCCCGGACGAGCGCGACCGCCCCGTGCGGGCCGACCTGCGCGGCGTCGCGGGGGACGCGACCTACGGCGCGGCGTACGCGGGCTCGACGGTGACGCTCTACGCCGAGGCGGCCCGCGTGCGCGGCGCGACCGTGTGGGCGAACGTCGAGGCCTTCCGGCCGCCGGGAGAGGTCGGCGACCGGGCGCCGACCGACCTGGCGACCCTCGACCGGCAGGTCGCGCTGGCGCGGCCGCACGTGCAGAAGGTCATCGGCTACCGCTGGGACGACTACCTCGACGCCTCCGGCCTCGCCGACGCGATCGCCGCGCGCGGCTGAGCGCAGAGCGAGCCCGGTCCCGGTGGTTGAGCCTGTCGAAACCCAGGGACGTGGTCTCGACAGGCTCGACCGACGTGCGGACTGTCAGGCGGCGGTGTCGACGGCGACGCGGCCGTCGGCGAACGCCATGCCCTGCACGACGGTGCCCGGGTAGCGGGCGGCGAGCAGCCGCTGCACGTCCAGGGCGATGCGGGCGTCCGGGCGGATCTGGACGGACCCGGTCGGCAGGCCCTTGGCGGCCAGCACGGACTCGATGCGGTTGCGGGCGAGCCCCAGCAGCTTGTGCGCGGGCAGGCCGCCGGCGCTGGCGTCGACGGCCAGCACCGCGACGCCGCCGTCGAAGCTCTCGACCCGCAGGCGCGACCGGACGGCCGGCACGAGGCGGGTGGCGAGCTTGAGCGGGCCGGGCAGGTTCTTCACCGCCCGGGCGTCGGCCACGACCTCGAGCTCGTCGCCGGCGCCGCCGACGGACGTGACGAAGCGGGGCAGGGTCCGGCCTCCCAGGAGGCCGAGCTCGTTCAGGGTCTCCGCAAGGGACATCTCGGTGCGCACGGCGCATACCGTACTGGACTCCGCGGACGCCGTGGGACGCGTCACTTCCCGGGCGAGGAATAGAACGATTCGATAGCCTGTTGCCCAGGTCGACGACACCCCGAGGAGAAGGAGACACGTGGCCCCCGCGAGCGACGCACCGACCGGGGAGCTCGACCGATGAGCGCCACCTTCTCCTCCCTCAGATACACGAACTACCGCATCTGGTTCGCGGCCGCCCTCGTCGCCAACGTCGGCACGTGGATGCAGCGGATCGCCCAGGACTGGATCGTCCTCACCGACCTCAGCGACGACTCCGGCATCGCCGTCGGCCTCACCACGGCCCTCCAGTTCGTGCCGTTCCTCCTGCTGTCCCCGTGGGCCGGCGTCCTCGCCGACCGGCTGCCGCGCCGTCGTCTCCTCATGGTCACGCAGGGCGGCATGGGCGTCCTGGCGCTCGCGCTCGGCGCCCTCGTGCTGTCCGGGCGGGCGGAGCTCTGGCACGTCTACGTGTTCGCGCTGCTGCTCGGCGTCGTCTCCGCGCTCGACAACCCCGCGCGCCAGACGTTCGTCGCCGACATGGTGCCCGCCGACAAGCTGCCCAACGCCGTCGGGCTGAACAGCGCGTCGTTCAACGCGGCCCGCCTCATCGGCCCCGGCGTCGCCGGGCTGCTCATCGCGGCCGTCGGCGCCGGCTGGGTGTTCATGATCAACGGCGTCACCTTCGGGGCGACGATCGCGGCCCTGGCCCTCATGCGCGTGCGCGAGCTGCGGCCCCAGCCGGCCGCCCCGCGGGCCAAGGGGCAGATCCGCGAGGGCGTGCGCTACGTGCGCCGGCGGTCCGACATCGTCGTGATCATGGTCGTGATGTTCGTCGTCTCGACGTTCGGCCTGAACTTCCAGCTCACCTCGGCGCTCATGGCGCGGGTCGAGTTCGGCCGCGGCGCGAGCGAGTACGGGATCCTCGGGTCCGTGCTGGCCATAGGCTCCCTCGCCGGGGCGCTGCTCGCCGCCCGCCGGGACCGGCCCCGGGTGCGGCTCGTCATCGGCTCGGCGTTCGCCTTCGCGGTCACGACGGCGGTGCTCGGCCTCATGCCGACCTACTCGTCCTTCGTCCTGGCGTGCATCCCCGTGGGGCTGGCGTCCCTCACCATGATGACGGCGGCCAACAGCGCGCTGCAGGTGTCGACCGACCCCGTGATGCGCGGCCGGGTCATGGCCCTCTACGTGATGATCTTCCAGGGCGCGACGCCGATCGGGTCGCCCATCGTCGGCTGGATCGGCGAGGCGTGGGGCCCGCGCTGGTCCATCCTCGTGGGCTCGATCGCCACGTTCCTGGTCGCCGCGGCCGCGACCGTCTGGGCCGTGCGGCGCTGGCACCTGCGGGTGCGCTACCGGGTGCTGTCCCGCCCGCACCTCGAGGTCGTCTACCTCGACCGGGAGGTGCTCGAGGGCGTCGCCACGCGCGACGGCGTCCGCCGCGAGCTGAGCCGCGCCGACGCCGAGCGCGTGCCGACGACGGCCTGAGCCCGGACCGCGGTCCGGGCGGGGGCCGTCGCCGGTGCCCTCAGTGCCGGTGCCCCGCCGGCTCGCGCCGGGAGCTGCGGCGCGACGGCGGGGTGATGCCGTTCGCGCGCCGCTGCATCCGTGCCTCGAACTCCTGCTGGTCGCGCATCTCCTCCTCGTTCGGCCACATCAGGACGACGAAGATCAGCGCGACCGTGAGGGCGGCGATCCCGAGGATGAGGGGCCCGAGGAGGTCGATGGCGGTCGTGCCGCTCGTGGGCACGCCGGGGGTGCCGGTGATGGTCAGCGCGGCCATGCCCGTGTAGTGCATGCCGCTGACGGCGACGCCCATGATGAGGGCCGCGCCCAGGGTCGCGGCACGGCCGCGCACGTTGACGCTGAGCCAGAGGGCCGCCGTCGCCGCGACGATCGCGATGACCACGGAGAGCGCGACGACGGGCAGCGAGAACTCCATGTGACCGGTCATGCGCATGGCGGCGATGCCCATGTAGTGCATCGCGGCGACGCCCAGTCCCGCGACGATGCCGCCCGAGATCAGCCACAGGGGGCGGTCGCCGGCGAAGCCGACGAGGAACAGCCCGATCGCCACGACCACCACCGCGACGAGCGCGCTGAGGATCGTCTGCGGGACGTCGTAGTTGATCGGCATGTCGGTGACCGTGAAGCCGAGCATCGCGATGAAGTGCATGACCCACACGCCGGTGCCGCCGATGGCGACGGAGCCCACCAGCAGCCACGCGGCGCGCGTCTTGTTGTCCGTCGCGGCGCGGGCGCGCGACGTGGCCGACAGCCCCGTCGCCGCTCCCAGGCACGACGCGACGTACGCGAGCAGCGGGGTGATCAGCCCGTAGGTGAAGTGGTGCATCTCCGGCATGCGGGGCCTCCCGGCTACGTCGCCCGTCTATGACGAGGCGGCACGTTATCAGCCCGTGACCTAGCGGGTGAAAAGTGCCCGCTGACCTGCGACGACGCGCGACGTCCGCCGGGTGGCGTCTCAGCCGAGGTGCGCCACCACGTGGTCGACGCACGCCGTGAGGGCCCGCACGTCGTCGGGCTCGACGGCGGGGAACACGCCCACGCGCAGCTGGTTGCGGCCGAGCTTGCGGTACGGGAACACGTCGAGCACCCCGTTCTCGCGGAGCACCCGGACGACGGCCGACGCGTCGATCGCGTCGTCCAGGTCGATCGTCGCCACGACGGTGGACCGCTCGGCCGGGTCGGCGACGAACGGCGTGGCCCAGTCGCGGGCGTCGGCCCAGTCGTAGAGGACCCCCGCGGACTCCGCGGTCCGGGCGCTCGACCAGGCGAGGCCGCCGGACTCCAGGAGCCACTCCACCTGCTCGGCGAGCAGCACCAGCGTGGCGACGGCCGGCGTGTTGAGCGTCTGGTCGAGGCGCGAGTTGGCGAGCGCGGTCGTCAGGGAGAGGAACTCCGGCACCCACCGGCCGGTGCCCGTCCCGGCGGACGCCTCGACGCGCTCGGCGCGCTCGACGGCCGCGGGGGAGCAGACGGCGAGCCACAGGCCGCCGTCGGCGGCGAAGACCTTCTGCGGGCCGAAGTAGTAGACGTCGGTGTCGGCGACGTCGACGGGCAGGGCGCCCGCCCCCGACGTCGCGTCCACGAGCAGCAGGGACCCGTCGGCGCGGGCGTCCTGCACCTGGCGCACCGGCGCCATCGCGCCGGTGGACGTCTCGTTGTGCGGCGTCGCGTACACGTCGACGTCGTCGACCCGCGTGAGGCGCGCGACCGTGCCGGGCGCGCCCTGCACCACGTGCGGGTCGGCGAGGAAGGGGGCGCGCGTCGTCGCCGCGGCGAACTTCCCGCCGAACTCCCCGAACACGGCGTGCTGCGCGCGGCGCTCCACGAGGCAGGCCGCCGCCACCTCCCAGAACGCCGACGAGCCGCCGTTGCCGAGGGCCACCTCGTACCCGTCGGGCAGGGCGAACAGCTCGCCGAGGCCGGCGCGGACCCGGCGCACCAGGTCCTTGACCGCCGGCTGCCGGTGCGACGTCCCGAGCACCGGGGCCGCCGGGTCGCCCGCCGCGGCGAGCGCGGCGACCTGGGCGGGGCGCACCTTGGACGGGCCGGAGCCGAACCGGCCGTCGGCCGGCAGGAGGGACGCGGGGATGACCACGTCCGAAGGGCTCGGGTGGCTCGAAGGGCTCGGGTGGCTCGACGCGGCGGGCATGGTGTCTCCGGTTCCGGGGCGGGGGGAGCGGTCGTCGGTGGGGCAGGGCAGGATGTCCGCCGGGGAGCACGCACGACGGCGCCGCGCGACCCCGCCTGCGCCCACGCGTGCGAATAGACTAGGCCGCGCCGAAAGACGGGAGTGGACGTGACCGACCTGATCGACACCACCGAGATGTACCTCAAGACGATCTACGAGCTCGGTGAGGAGGGCATCCCGCCGCTCCGCGCCCGCATCGCTGAGCGCCTGGGGCACTCCGGACCGACGGTGTCGCAGACGGTGGCGCGCATGGAGCGCGACGGCCTCGTCGTCGTGACGGGCGACCGGCACCTCGAGCTCACCGAGGCCGGCCAGGCCAAGGCGACGCGCGTGATGCGCAAGCACCGGCTCGCCGAGCGGCTCCTCACCGACGTCATCAAGCTCGACTGGGAGCACGTGCACACCGAGGCGTGCCGCTGGGAGCACGTGATGAGCGACCTCGTCGAGAAGCGGCTCGTCACCCTGCTCGACCACCCGCACGCCGACCCCTACGGCAACCCGATCCCCGGGCTGTCGGAGCTGGGCGAGCAGTACAAGGACGTGCCCTTCCTCGAGGGCGTGCAGTCCCTGCCCGCGGTGCTCGAGGCGCGCGGCGCGGCCGCGGCGGCGGACGGCGACGGCGTGGAGCTGGTGCTCCAGCGGATCGCCGAGCCGCTGCAGGTGGACATCGAGCTGCTGGCCCGGCTCGCCGAGTCCGGTGTGGTGCCCGGGGCGCAGATCACCGCGCGCGCGGCCGGCGACGACGTCGCGGTCGAGGTCGAGGGCACCGGCGTGGTGCTCGACCTGCCGGACGAGCTGGCGAAGCACCTGTTCGTCGCGAGCCGCTGACCTGCGGCGCGGCCGCCCGGCGGGGCCGGCCCCCAGGACGGCGCGCCACATCGTGACCGCAGCGTGACATCGCCCGGGGTTGTCCGGTACGGTCGGGGCGCTCGCCGGAGTTCATCTCGCGGGCGCTCGACCGGACGCCGAACCCTGCCACCGGCCGAGCTCCACGGACATCCGCACGGCAGGAGCGGGGGACCCACTTCGGGCGTCGGTGACGACGTCCTCGGGGTGAAGCCGGACGGGCCCGGTCACGGGCACGGACGGCCGGGTGTTTCTCCCACCCGAACCCGACAGCTGACCTCGCAGGCGACAGGAGAGGTAGACACGTGAGCGCACGCACGAACCACGGCCGGCACCGCGCCGCCCGTCGTCCGATCGCCCTCGCCCCGTCCGGTACGGCCGGCCGCCGCGCGGCCGTCGTCGCCGCCGCAGGCGGCCTCCTGGTCTCGACCTTCGCCAGCGCGAGCGCCGCGCAGGCGGCCCCGGTCGACACCGACGCCGCCAAGAAGCTCAGCACCGTCGACCTCGGTGCCCTCACCGACCAGGCCCGCGAGGCCCTCGAGGCCGCCCCGGTCGTCACCGTCGACGCCAAGGCTAAGGTCGACGTCGAGAAGGTCACCGCGAAGATCGCGGCCGACGCCGAGATCACCCCGGCGCCCGAGCCGGAGCCAGAGCCCGTGGTCGAGGAGGTCGCCTCGACCACCTCCGCCACCACGGCCGACGACTCCACCTCGTCGCGCTCCACCGACACCGCGTCGCGCTCCGAGGAGCGCACGGCCGTCGAGGCGCCCGCCTCGGCCAACGGCTCCGCGATCGTCTCCATCGCCATGCGCTACGTGGGCGTCCCCTACGTCTCCGGCGGCACCAGCCCGTCCGGCTTCGACTGCTCGGGCCTGACGCAGTACGTCTACGGGCAGGCCGGCATCAGCCTGCCGCGCACCTCGTCCGCGCAGCGGAACGCCGGCACCGTCGTCTCCTCCTCGGAGGCCCAGCCGGGTGACCTCATCTGGACGCCGGGGCACGTCGCGATCTACGCCGGCGGCGGCATGCAGATCGACGCCCCGAAGCCGGGCGACGTCGTCAAGTACCGCGCGATCTGGCAGTCGAACCCCACCTTCATCCGCGTCGGCTGAGTCCGTCCGACGCAGTCCACGAAGCCCCGCCGCGCGCTCCGCGCGGCGGGGCTTCGTCGTGCGTGGGTAACCGGTTCGACCTGGGCGGATGTGGCGTATCGCACGTCGTCCACAGGTGCTGTGATCGAAACGTGACATTGCCTTCGCGGTCCGCTACGGTGTCAACCACTCGGCGGGCATCCGTCGAGTCTCGACCGGAACGCCGAGCCCTGCAGCCGGTCGGGGACCTTGACCGCACGCAGGGGCGGGGGACCCAATTTTGGGCGTCGATCGATGGCGTCCTTGGGGTGAAGTCGCACGGACCCTGGTCCGTGAGGCCGGGTGTTTCTCCCACCCGAACCCGACAGCTGACCTCGTAGGCGACAGGAGAGGGAACACGTGAACGCACGTACCACGCGCGCCCGGCACCGTGCCGCGCGCCGTCCGCTCGGCGGGCTGGTCCAGAGCGTCGGCGCCTCGGTGACCGGTCGTCGGGCCGTCGTCGCCGCCGCCGCCGGTGGCCTGCTCGTCTCGACCTTCGCCAGCGCCAGCGCCGCGCAGGCGGCCCCGGTCGACACCGACGCGTCGAAGAAGCTCAGCACCGTCGACCTGGGCGCCCTGAGCGACCAGGCCCGCGAGGCCCTCGAGGCGGCCCCGGTCGTCACCGTCGAGGCCAAGGCCAAGGTCGACGTCGAGACCATCAACAAGAAGATCGCGGCCAAGGCCGAGATCACCCCGGCGCCCGAGCCGGAGCCCGAGCCGGAGCCCGTCGTCGAGGAGACCTCGACCGACTCGACCGACGCGCGTTCCACCGAGACCGCCTCCCGCTCCGCGGAGCGCACCGAGGCGCCGGCCGAGGCCGAGACCTCGTCGAACTCGTCGCTCGGCCAGCAGGCCGTGTCGATCGCGATGCGCTACATCGGCACCCCCTACGTGGTCGGCGGCGCCAGCCCGTCCGGCTTCGACTGCTCGGGCCTGACGTCGTACGTCTACGGCCAGCTGGGCGTCGACCTGCCGCGCACGTCTTCCGACCAGCGCTACGCGGGCACGCAGATCCCGTTCTCCGACCTGCAGCCGGGTGACCTCATCTGGAGCCCGGGCCACATCAGCATCTACGCGGGCGACGGGATGGTCGTCGAGGCCTCCCGCCCGATCAACTGGGAGACCGGCTACCACAAGATGTGGCAGTCCGCGTCCGACTCGGTCGCCCTGCGCGTGTTCTGACCCGCTGCGGCCACCTGGCCGTACGCGACCCTCGTCGACCCCCGTGCCCGCAAGCACGGGGGTCGACGTGTCTTGGCCGGCTTTGCTGTGCCTTGCGCCATCCTTTCGCTACGCTTGAACCAGGCGCCCTCGACGACGAGGGCGGACTCCTCGCCAGCGGACAGGAGGCGCGAGATGACACGGCCTGAGGTCGTCCTGGTAGGTGTCGACGGGTCTGCAGCCAGCCTGCATGCCCTCGACTGGGCCGCCGCGTACGCGCGGCGCGTGGGGTGGGGGCTGCACGTCGTGTGTTCCTACTCGTTGCCCTCGTTCACGGCCGCGTCGCTCGACGGCGGGTACGCGGCCCTGGACGACACGGCGATCCAGGAGGGCGCCAAGGCGGTCCTCGCCGAGGCGGAGGAGCGAGCGGCCGCCACCGGCGTCCCGGTGACCGGGACGGTCGCGACGGGTGACGCCGCCGGGGTGCTCGTCGAGATGTCGCGGGAGCACGCGCTCGCCGTCGTGGGCACCCGGGGCAAGGGCGGGTTCACCGAGCGGCTGCTCGGGACCGTCTCGTCGGCCCTACCGGCGCACGCACACTGCCCCACGGTGGTCGTGCCGTACCGCGGAGGGGACGGCGGCAGCACGGATGCCGCCGACCGGCGGGACGGCGACGTCGTGCACGAGGTGCGCCGCATCGTCGTCGGTGTCGACGGGTCGCCCTCGGCCGAGATCGCCCTGAAGCACGCCGTCGCCCAGGCGAAGGCCTGGGACGCGGAACTCGTCGCCGTCGCCGGGGTCCCGCTCGGCGGGGGCGCCGGGATCCTGGCGTGGCTGCCGTCGCAGATCGACCACGAGACCGTGCTGGCCGACGTCAAGGCCGGCCTCGACGTGACCGTGGACCGAGCCCAGGCGGCGAACCCCGGCGTGACCATCAAGCGGCACGTGCTCGACGGCACGGGCGCCGAGCTGCTCACCGAGTTCTCCACCGGGGCCGACCTCGTCGTGGTCGGCTCCCGCGGCCGCGGCGGCTTCCGCGGCCTGCTGCTCGGGTCGACCAGCCAGGCGGTGCTGCACCACTCCGCCTGCCCGGTGCTGGTCGTGACGCGCAAGTGCGACGAGGAGCTCAGCGAGGACGGCGCGGACTCCGCCTCCGCCGCCTGACGCTGTGAGCGGGCGTTTGGCCCCGATTCGTGACCGAATCGGGGCCAAACGCCCGCTCACACGCGCGACGCGCCGCGCAGGGCACCGCGGACCCGGGCGACGAGTTGCTCGGGCCGGCGGAGGTCCTCCGCGACGACGACGATGACGGTCCAGCCGAGCGTCTCGAGGAGCCGGCGGCGTCTGATGTCCTCCTGCCACTGCTCGCGATCCGTGCGGTGGTGGTCACCGTCGTACTCGATCGCGACCTTCTGTTCCAGGTAGAGCAGGTCGACCCGCTTGACGTAGGCCCCGTCGGGCGCGAAGACCACCTCGTTCACACGGGGGCACGGGAGGCCGGCATCCACGAGCAGCAGCCTCGTGCGTGTCTCGGTCGACGAGTCGGTGTTCGGCCGCATCCGGGGGATGGCGTCCCGGACCTGGACGATGCCTTTGACCTTGTGCGTCCGCGAGCTGACGTCGAGCAGCTCGGCGGGCGACGTCAGCCGGTGCTTGCGACGCATCATCGCGTCGCCGAGGACGACCACGTCGTCCGGCAGGCGGAGCTCGCAGGCGATGTGAGTGAACGTCTGTGCGGGCGACGTCACCAGGAGCCCGTCGATCTCCACGGTGTCGAGGAACGACTGCCGGGTCCAGTGCGCGACGACGCCGGGGCGTTCGGCCCGGTCCCCGCTGCGCATGGTGACCACGTGCAAGCGTTCGTCGTCGGCGTGGGTCCACGGGCGCTCGACGCGGAGCAGGTCGAGGGCGGTGGTGTGGCTGAACGCGACGTCGTCGTCGAGCATGAGGCACAAGGCCCGGCACCGGTCGTGGAGCTCCGTGCTGGAGCCGGCGGGGAGCCGCACCCCGGTGAATGGCGCGTCCCACCGCCGTCCGGCGCGGAGCTGCTTGCGGCTCAGGCCTGCTCGGACTCCATCGGTCACGGTGAACGGGGGCGGGCTGTCACCGAAGAGATCATCCATCGTCACAGCGTGGCGAGGCGAGACGGAGTCAGGTGCACGTCATCCACAGGTTGCTGTTGTGAGCGGGCGTTTGGCCCTGATTTGGTCGCAAATCGGGGCCAAACGCCCGCTCACAACAGGCGGGAGGGTCAGTGGCGGGTGCGGTACAGGCGCATGGTGATCGGGCCGAAGACGCCGGTGAGGACGACGGACGCGACCAGCACCCAGACGATCTCGCCGCCGTCGGGCTGCCCGGCCATCAGGCCGCGGACGGCGGTGACGAGGTGCGACACCGGGTTGATCTCGACGAACCGCTGCAGGGCGGCGGGCATGGTCGACGGGTCGACGAAGATGTTCGACGCGAAGGTCAGCGGCATCAGCACCATCATCGAGACGCCCATCACGGCGTTCGGCGTGCGCAGCAGCAGGCCCAGGATGGTGAAGATCCAGCTGAGCGAGAAGGCGAAGACGAGCAGGAGCAGCACGCCCAGCACCACGCCGACGACGCCGCCGTCGGGGCGGAACCCGAGGATCAGGCCGAGCCCGATGGTCATGACCGACGCGATCGAGTAGCGCACGGTGTCGCCCAGCAGGGCGCCGACGATGGGCGCGGGCCGCCAGATCGGCAGCGACCGGAACCGGTCGAAGACGCCCTTGGTGATGTCCGTGTTGAGCGTGTAGCCGGTGTACACGGTGACGATGACGATGGTCTGCACCAGGATGCCCGGCAGCAGGAACTGGATGTACGCGGACGTCGAGCCGGCCAGCGCGCCGCCGAACAGGTACGTGAACATCAGCGTGAAGATCACGGGGGAGACGAGCACGTCGAACAGCTGCTCGGGGACGTGCTTGATCTTCAGCAGCGCCCGCCACCCGAAGGTCAGCGTCATGGCGAGCGCCGACGGCCGCGCGGGCCGCTCGGGGAGCGCCACCGCCTGGCGCAGCGTGGTGGTCGTGATCTCGGCCCGGTCGGCCGGGGCGGACGCGGTCATCGGGACACCTCCTGGGCGTCGGCGGGCTGGTCCGCGTCGGCGGGCAGCGGCTTGCCCGTGAGGGTCAGGAACACCTCGTCGAGGCTCGGCTGGCCCAGGGTGAACTCCGGGACGGCGATGCCCGCCTCGCCGAGCGCGGGCAGCAGCTGCGCCACCGCGTCGGCGCCGTCGTCGGGCACCCGGGCGGTGAGGGCGTACGGGTCGGTGGCGAGGGTCGGCGCGGAGCCCAGTACCTTCTCCACGACGCTCGCGGCGGCCGACCGCTGCCCGGCGTCCGCCAGCCGCAGCGACACCGCCCCCTGGCCGACGGACTGCTTGAGCTCGGTCGACGTCCCCTCGGCGATGACGGTGCCGTGGTCGATGACGGCGATCCGGTCGGCGAGCTGGTCGGCCTCCTCGAGGTACTGGGTGGTGAGCAGCACCGTGGCGCCGTCGGCCACGAGCACGCGGACGATGTCCCACACCTGGTTGCGGCTGCGCGGGTCGAGCCCGGTGGTGGGCTCGTCGAGGAACAGCACGCGCGGCGCCAGCACCAGCGAGGCGGCGAGGTCGATGCGCCGCCGCATGCCGCCGGAGTACGTCTTGACCTGCCGCGGCCCGGCGTCCGACAGGCTGAAGGCGTCGAGCAGCCCGTCGACGCGGCGCCGCGCCGCGGCCCCGGCGAACCCGTACAGCCGGGCCAGCATGAGCAGGTTCTCGGTGCCGGTCAGGTCCTCGTCGACCGACGCGTACTGGCCGGTGAGCCCGACGGCGGAGCGGACGGCGTCCGCGTCGGCCACGACGTCGTGCCCCAGGACGCGGGCGGTGCCGGCGTCCGGCCGCAGCAGCGTGGCGAGCATGCGCACGACGGTGGTCTTGCCGGCGCCGTTGGGGCCCAGCAGGCCGAAGACGCTGCCGGTCGGGATCCTCAGGTCGACGCCGTCGACGGCCTTGGTGACCTGCTTGCGGGTGGTGAAGTGCTTGACGAGGCCGCGGGCGTCGACGGCGAGGTCGTCGCGCGGAGGCCCGGTGTCCGACGCGGACATGTGCTCTCCCGGGGTCGAGGTGACGTGCGTCACGTACCAGGCTAGGACGGCCCTCCGACGCCGAACTCATCGCGGCCGGACGGACCTGCCGACCGTGGCAGGGTGTCGCCCATGACCTCCCCGCACCCCACCCGCGACCTGTTCGACGCCGACCACCTCGCCGCCTGGGTCGGCACGCAGGCCGGGTTCGCGCGCGTGCCCGGCGTGCAGTACGCGGTCCGGGTCGGCGACGACGTCGTGCTCGAGGGGGCCTGGGGCGTCGCCGACGTCACGACCGGCGAGCCGCTGCGCACCGACCACGTGTTCCGGGTGGCGTCGCACTCCAAGACGTTCACGGCGACGGCGGTCGCGCGGCTCGCCGACCGGGGCGTGCTGCGCCTCGACGACCCGTTCGAGGCACACCTCGGCGAGCTCGCCGGCACCGCCGCCGGGCGCGTCACGCTGCGCGAGGCGCTCGGCCACACCGGCGGCGTGCGGCGGGACGGCACCGACGCCGACTTCTGGCAGCTCGGGGCGCCGTTCCCGGACCGGGGCGCCCTGGTCGCGGCGGTGCGGGCGGACGGCCCGGTCCTCGGGCGCGGCGAGGCCTTCAAGTACTCGAACCTCGCCTACGGGCTCCTCGGGCTGGTGGTCGAGGCGGTCACGGGGGCCCCGTTCGGCCGCCACGTGCGCGACGACCTGCTCGTCCCGCTCGGCCTGGAGCGCACCACGCCCGAGCTGGACGACGCCGCCCCCGCCGTCGTCGGGCACTCCGCCCGGGGCGTCGCCGACGACGGGCGGCTGCCGGTCGCCCCGGTGCGCACGGGGGCGCTCGCCCCGGCGACCGGCTTCTGCTCGACCGCGTCCGACCTCGTGCGGTGGTTCGCGGCGCACGCCGACGGCTCCGACCTGCTGCGCCCCGAGACGCGCCGCCTGCTGCACCGCGACGAGTCGGTGATCGACCGCCCGCACGCCCGGCGGCGGCGCTACGGGCTGGGCTTCGAGACGCGCGAGATCGAGGGGCGCCGCGTCGTCGGGCACAGCGGCGCGTTCCCGGGGCAGCTCAGCCGCACGTGGGCCGACCTCGCCGGCGGCGTCGTCGTCTCCGTGCTGACGAACGCCGTCGACGGCCCGGCCGACACGATCGCCACGGGCCTGTTCGCGCTGGTCGCGACCGCGCTCGACGCCGGCGCGCCGACGCCCGAGGAGGGTGCCGTCCTGGGCCGCAGCACCGGCCGGTTCGCCAACCTGTGGGGCCTGACCGACGTCGTCCGGCTGGGCCGCGGGCTCTGGCTGGTCGACCCGCGGCACGACGACCCGCTGGCCCGCGCCGAGCGCCTGGTCGTCGAGGGGGACGCGCTGCGGCTGCCGGCCGACGACGGGTTCGGCGCGCCGGGCGAGCGGGTCGAGGTGCTGCCCGGCGACGGCGGCCGTCCGGCGGGGATCGTCGTCGGCGGGCTCACGTCGTGGCGCGCCGAGGACTACGAGAGCGAGCGGCGCGCGCAGCTCGCCGCCCGGCGTGTGCTGTGAGCGGGCGTTTGGCCCCGACCTGGCGCTCTGACGGGGCCAAACGCCCGCTCACAACGGTCAGGGCTCGGGGAACGTCGGGGTGATCGGGTCGAGGCGGGGCGCGGGGGACGGGCGCGGCTCGTCGAAGGTCTCGACCTCGATGGTCTCCGGCTCGAGCAGGCGGGCGACGGCGTCCTCCAGGTTGGTGCGGATCGCGGCGACGAGGCCCTCGGCGTCGCGGGCCTCGAGGCGCTCCACCAGCTCGACGTGCGACTCGGCGGCGTCCTTGCGGACCGCGTAGTCCTCGCTGAGGGTGAAGCTCGCGATCCGGACCTCCACGATGAGCGTGGTCATCCAGCGCAGCAGCCACGGGTTGCCGCTGGCCGCGACGAGCGACCAGTGCACGTTGAGGTCGGCGTCGCCGACCCGGCGGGCGTCCTCGCTGCGCTCGGCGACCACGAGGGCGTCGTGCGCGCCGCGGACCGCCGCGACCTGGGCCTCGGTGGCGCGCTCGACGGCGAGGCGGGCGGCGGACGTCTCGACCGTCGTCCGCGCCTCGTACAGCGACCGCACGCGGTCGGCGCCGACGCGCACCACGCTGAGGCCGCGGCCGGGGGTGGAGCGGAGCAGCCCCTCCTGGACGAGGCGCTGCGCGGCCTCGCGGAACGGTCCGCGGCTGACGCCGAGCTGGCTCGACATCTCGACCTCGCGGATCGGCGACCCCACCGGGAGCGCGCCGGAGTAGACGGCGTTGCGCAGCTCGACGGTGATGAGGTCGACCGTCGACGGGCGTGTCACCGGCGACAGGAACGGCGCGCTGCCCGCGGGGGCCGGCGACGACGGGGTCATCTGCTCTCCTTCCAGGTGGTCGGGGGCCGCCCGACCGGACATATCATCCCTGCGCGGCGGCCTCCGGCCAGATCGTGACCCTCTTGTGACCATGGCATGACTGCGTTTTCGGGTGTTCTGCGCCCGCCCGAGACGGCCGTGCGTTCCGGCGGCACCGCTCTGACCTGCGACGTCGTCGGGCAGAGCACGTCGGAGCGGCGCGCCCTCGCTGATTGTAGACAATCCGACATGTGGATACATAGATTGTCGTAGCGTCGGCATCGCGGCTACCGTGTCGCACCGTCCAGACCAACGGCTCGGCGCGGACTCCCGCCGGGCGACGAAGGGAGACACCGTGTCGTCCACCAGGACCACGAAGCGCCGCCGGGCGTTCCTCGCAGCCGGTTCCGTCCTCACGATGGCCGCGCTGGCCGCCTGCTCGAGCGTCGACGAGGGCGGATCGGGGGACGGCGAGGGCTCGACCCTGAAGAAGATCCAGGACGCCGGGACGGTCAACGTCGCGTTCAACGGCGAGAAGCCCTACAGCTACATGGACGGCGACGAGCTCACCGGCGCCACCATCGCGCTCGACAAGAAGATCTTCGGCGAGCTGGGGGTCGACAAGGTCGAGGGCACCGAGACCGAGTGGAACTCGCTGATCCCCGGCCTCACCGCGGGGCACTACGACACGGTCAGCGCCGGCATGTCGATCCTGCCCGACCGCTGCGAGCAGGCGGCGTTCGCGCTGCCCACCATCATGTACACGACGGCGTTCCTGGTGCCCGAGGGCAACCCCGACAACCTCACCGACTGGCAGTCGGTGGAGGACGCCGACATCAAGCTCGCCGTCACCAGCGGCGCCATCGAGGACGGGTACGCGCAGCAGACCGACGTCGAGACCATCACGGTCGGCAGCTCGCAGGACGGTCTCGACGCCGTCGCGTCCGGTCGCGCCGACGCCTTCGCCCTGACCGGCATCTCGATCCGGTCGCTGGCCGAGGGCACCGACAAGCCGGTCGAGGCCACGGACGCGTTCGTCGCCACGATCGACGGCGTCCCGCAGATCGGCGCCGGCGCGGAGGTCTTCCGGAAGGACGACAAGGAGCTCCTCGACGCCTACAACGAGAAGCTCAAGCCGATCCTCGAGGACAAGGACGCCTGGCTCGAGATCATGGAGCCCTTCGGGTTCACCGAGGCGGAGTTCCCGCCGGACGGCCTGACCGCCGAGATGCTCTGCGAGGGCGACCTGAAGAAGATCTCCGACGAGCTGGGGCTGGATTCCTGACCGCATGTCAGACGACATCCAGACACTGATCGAGAGGCTGCCCGCGCTCGGCGACGCAGTGCTGGTCACCTTGGAGATGACCCTCGGTGGCGCGGTGCTCGCCATGGTCGTGGCCCTCCTGCTCGGGTTCGGCGCGCGCACCCAGACCCTCTGGGTGCGCGGGCCGTCCCGGGTGGTCATCGAGTTCTTCCGGGGCACGTCCCTGGTGGTCCAGATCTTCTGGATCTTCTACGTGCTGCCGGTCTTCGGCTTCAAGATGGAGGCGCTCGCCGTCGCGATCGTGGCGCTCGGCCTCAACTACGGCGCCTACGGCGCCGAGGTGGTGCGCGGTTCGATCGAGTCCGTCCCGAAGGCGCAGTGGGAGGCCACGGTCGCCCTCAACATGGGCTGGTTCCACCGCGTGCGGCGCGTGATCTTCCCGCAGGCGTGGGCGCTCATGATCCCGATGCTGACCAACCTGCTGATCCAGTTGCTCAAGGGCTCCGCGCTCGCGTACTACATCACGCTGCACGACCTGTTCTTCTGGACTACCCAGCTGCGCCGTGCGACCAGCGACATCTTCTTCAGCTTCACCGTCGGCCTGCTGATCTACTTCGTGATCGCCTACCTGCTGACCTGGGGGATGAACTGGCTCGAGGAGCGGGCGAAGCGCCGGCTCGGCCGGGGGACGCGTCCGTCGCTGCGTGAGGCGTTGCGGACGAAGCCCATGATGGTGACGAGCCAGCTTCCGTCGCAGGGAGGTGTCGCATGAACGAGAGCATCTGGGACTGGGAGAAGGCCTGGCGGGTCCTCCCCGACCTTCTCGACGGGCTGGTCATCACCATCGAGGCGACGGTCGTCGGCATGATCATCGCCTCGATCCTCGGCCTCGTGTTCGCGCTCGCCATGCGGGCCCCGACCCGCTGGGTGCGTGCGCCGCTGCGATTCGTCATCGACTTCATCCGGATGACACCCCTGCTGGTGCAGCTGGTGTTCGTCTGGCTGATGCTCCCGGCCGTGCCGACGCTCGTCGTCGGGTTCACGGTCCTGGGCGTGCACTACGCGACGTACATGTCCGAGGTGTACCGCGCCGGGATCGAGGCGGTGCCGCGCGGGCAGTGGGAGGCGTCGACGGCGCTCAACCTGCCGAAGGCCCGCACGTGGCGGGCCGTGATCCTGCCGCAGGCGATCCGCAACACCCTGCCCGGCCTGGGCAACTACGCGATCTCGATGTTCAAGGAGACGCCGTTCCTCTTCGCGATCTCGGTCGTGGAGATGTACCAGGCGGCGCAGCAGTTCGGCGCTCTGACCTTCTCGTACATCGAGGCTCTGACGATGGTGGGTCTGCTGTTCCTCATCGTGAGCTACCCGGCGGCGCTGCTCGTGCGCCGGATGGAGATCCGCCTTGCCTGACCCGACGATCCCCGCTGGGAGCCAGACCATGACCCATTCCACGGGTGACACACCCGCGATCGAGTTCCGCGACGTCACCAAGCGCTTCGGCGACAACGTCGTGCTGGACAAGCTGAACTTCAGCGTCGCCAAGGGCGACCGCGTGACGCTGATCGGCCCGTCCGGCTCCGGCAAGACGACGATCCTGCGCCTGCTGATGACCCTCGAGGAGGCGAACGGCGGGCTCATCCTCATCGACGGCGACCCCTACACGCACGAGTACAAGGGCGACAAGTGGGTCGAGATCCCGGAGAAGCGCCGGCGCGAGGTGCGCAAGCGCGTGGGGATGGTCTTCCAGCAGTTCAACCTGTTCCCCAACATGACCGTGCTGGAGAACATCATCGAGGCGCCGATCCACGTGCTCGGCCAGAGCAAGGCCGAGGCCGTCCAGCGGGCGGAGGCGCTGCTCGAGCAGGTCGGCATGTCGGAGAAGCGGGACTTCAAGACCAACCAGCTCTCCGGCGGTCAGCAGCAGCGCGTCGCCATCGCGCGGGCCCTCGCCATGGACCCGGAGATCCTGCTGCTCGACGAGGTGACCTCGGCGCTCGACCCGGAGATCGTGGCCGACGTGCTCGGCGTGCTCCGCGAGATCGCCCGCACCACGGACATCACCATGCTGCTCGTGACCCACGAGATGCAGTTCGCGCGCGACGTCTCCAACCGCGTGCTGATGTTCGACCACGGCAAGATCGTCGAGGAGGCCGACCCCGAGACGATGTTCACCAACCCCACGCACGAGCGCACGCAGGAGTTCCTCAAGGCCGTGCTCGGGAGCTGACGCTCCCGGGTCCTACCGAACAGGCGGTCGCCCCCGCTCCCACGCGTCACGGCGCGTCGGAGCGGGGGCGACCGCCTGTTCGGCGTCCGGGGTGGCGGTAGCCCGGGCTCAGGACGCCGGGGTCGGGTTCGGCGTCGAGGACACGCCGTCCTCGGCGGAGCCGCCCGACGTCGAGCCGGAGCCCTGCTCGGCGTCCGGGTCGGTGCTGCCGGAGCCGGTCCCGGCCCCCGAGTCGGTGCCGTCGCCGGTGTCCGTGCCGCCGCCCGAGCCGGTGTCCGTCCCGGAACCCTCGTCCGTGCCGCCCGAGGTGCCGCCCGAGGTGCCACCGGACGAACCGTCGCCGGTGGAGCCGTCGGTGCCGTCGCCGGTGTCGGTGCCGCCGCCGGTCGTGCCGTCGGTGGAGCCGTCCGTCGAGGTGTCCGTGCCCGGGTCGGTGCCGGTCGTGCCGTCGGGCGTGGACCCGTCGGTCGGCTGGTCGGTGGTCCCGCCGGTGGTGCCGGTGGTGGAGTCGTCCGAGCCGGTGCCCGTGTCGGAGTCGTCCCCGGGGATGTTCGCCGGGTCCTCGGCGGGGCTGGTCGGGCTGGGCACGGTGGTCGAGTCGTCGGAGTCGCCCGAGGAGGTCCGGCTGAAGCTCGTGCCGGAGCCCTCCTGGCCGCGCACCGCGTCGGAGAGCGGCTTGCCGATGACGAGCTCGACGACCAGCACCACGCCCATGACGACGACGAACAGGGCGGCCGCGGACATCGCGAGCACCTTGCCGGTGCCGTGCTTCTCCACGAAGCGCAGCCAGGCGTTGCGCGGCTCGGCCTCCTCCTCGGGCGCCTCGGCGGCCTCGCCGCTCACGTCGGCGCCGTCCTCGGCGGTCGGCTCGGCGTCGGTGACCGCGTCCATCGGACGGGTCTCGCCGAGGGGCTGCGTCGCGTCGAGCGAAGCAGCGGCCTCGGCGTCGCCCGCGAGGTCGTCGGCAGCCAGCGTGTCCGCGGCGTCCGACGTGCTGACCACCGTGCCGCGCGCCGTCGTCGCCGTGCCGGTGACGCGCATCGCGGCGGTCCGCGACCGGACGGCGCCGGGGCCGGTGCGCGCGACCACCTTGGTGACGACGGGCTTGAGCTGCTCGTGCGTCTTCTCGATCGAGCGGGTGTAGAGGAAGTTGCCGATCACCGTGACGACGCTCGCCAGGCCGGCGCCGATGATCGTCCCGGCGACGCCGAAGAACGACATGAGCACCGTGGCGCTGACCGCGGCGAGGGCGCTCGCGATGACCTGGGTGAGCGAGAGCCGGGTCGTGGCGGGGGCGTCCTTCGCGTCGTCGTGCGGGCCGTCGTCGGGCTCGCCCGGGGCGGAGGGGTGGGGAGGAGAGGTCACGGAGTGTCGCGTCCAGGTCGGGTTCGTCGGTCCGACGCCCGCCGCACCCGCCGGCACGAGGGCCGCGCGCCGCGGGCTCCGGCGTCTGCCGCGGGCGTCCCCAGCAGCCTAGGCCGGGCGTGTGCAGGTCGCAGCGGGTCGTCGTGACCCGCCCCGAGAGGAAGCGCGAAGATCCTGTGTCTTCGCACGTTGCGGGTGTGATCGTGGCCCCGTTCCGACCCGGAACGGGGCCACGATCACACCCACAACGACGGGGTTACGAGGCGGCGGCCTCCGCCGCAGCGAGCAGGATGCAGGTGGCGACGCCGTCCATCGCGACCCGCACCTCGTCCAGCGGCGGCATCGTCGGCGCGAGGCGCAGGTTCCGGTCGTCCGGGTCGCGGTGGTACGGGAAGGTGGCGCCGGCCGGGGTGAGCGCGATGCCCGCCTCCTTGGCGAGCTGCACGACGCGCGCCGCCGTGCCCGGCACGACGTCGACCGACACGAAATAGCCGCCGTCAGGCCGCGTCCAGCTGGCGACGCCCAGGTCGCCGAGGCGCTCGTCGAGGATGTCGACGACGGCGCGGAACTTGGGCGCGAGGATCTCGCGGTGCCGGCGCATGTGGGCGCGCACGCCCTCGGCGTCGCCGAAGAACTGGGCGTGCCGCAGGTGGTTGATCTTGTCGGGACCGATGGAGCGGATGCCGAGGTGCTTCGTGAACCAGGCGACGTTGGCGGGCGACCCGGCGAAGAACGCGACGCCGGACCCGGCGAACGTGATCTTGGAGGTGGACGCGTACAGCAGCACGCGGTCGGGGTTGCCGGCCTCCGCGGCGAGGTCGATCGCGTTCGCGGACTTCGCCTCGTGCTCCGTGAGGTGGTGCACCGCGTAGGCGTTGTCCCAGAAGATGCGGAAGTCGGGCGCGGCGGCGGGCATCGAGACGAGGCGCCGGGCCACGGCCTCGGAGACGACCGAGCCGTCCGGGTTGGCGTAGGTCGGCACGACCCACAGCCCCTTGATCGACGGGTCGTCGGCGACGAGCGCGGCGACGGCCTCCGCGTCGGGGCCGTCCGGAGTCATCGGCACGGTGACCATGCGGATGCCCAGCTCCTCGCAGATCGCGAAGTGCCGGTCGTACCCGGGCACGGGGCAGACGAACGTGATCTGCTCCTCGCGCGACCAGGGCCGCTCGGAGCCCGGGACGCCGAACAGCAGCGCCTGCACGATCGTGTCGTACATCAGCGTCAGCGAGGCGTTCCCCTGCGCGAGGAGCTGGTCGACCGGCACGCCGAGCAGCTCGGCGAAGATGCGGCGCAGCTCGGGCAGGCCGGCGAGGCCGCCGTAGTTGCGCGTGTCCGCGCCGTCCTCGGCGGTGTGCACGCCCTCGCCCGGCAGCGACAGCAGCGGCTCGGAGAGGTCGAGCTGCTCGGCCGACGGCTTGCCGCGCGTGAGGTCGAGCTTCAGGCCGCGGGCCTGCAGGTCCGCGTACGCGCGGCGCAGGTCGTCGAGGCGTGCGGTGAGGTCGTGACCGTGGACGGCGGGGGCAGGCTCGGTGCTCACGTCGGCGACTCTACCGGCCCCGACCGGCGAGGCGGCGGGACAGCCGGGACAGCGAGACGCGCATGAACGCCC
The DNA here is from genome assembly GCF_038593535.1 of Isoptericola sp. F-RaC21. Classification (NCBI taxonomy): domain Bacteria; kingdom Bacillati; phylum Actinomycetota; class Actinomycetes; order Micrococcales; family Promicromonosporaceae; genus Isoptericola; species Isoptericola sp. F-RaC21. Next base: position 390,723 of record NZ_JBCFYX010000003.1, read on the forward strand.
CCAGCGCCAGGGCGACCAGCGGGTCCGTGACGGCCCGAGGGAGCGGGCCGGCGAGGTACGCCTCCTCCCACCACACGACGCGGCTGCGGCCGGCGTCCATCGGGACGACGTCGAAGCCCGCGTCGCCGAGCAGCACCGGGCCGAGCTTGCGCAGCCGGGTGCGGCCCACCCGGGCCGCCGCGGTGGAGGGGCGCTCCACCTGCTCCACGACCATGCGGTCGGTGACCACCAGGCGGCCCAGGGCGCTGCGGGGGTCGCGCCGCGCGCCCGGCCCGCTCGCCATCGTGCAGCGGTCGCCGACCTCGGGCCCGCGCGCGGCGGACCCCTCGAGCCGGGTGGCGACGATCCAGCGCGGGTGGGTGCGCAGGTCCGCGACCCAGGCGAACGCGACGGACGCCTCCACCGGGACGACCCGCGCCACCTCGACGCGGCGGGGTCGGCGCGCCCCCGGGGCCGGCGTCACGAGGCGTCGTCCTCCGGGCCGCGGCCGTGGCCCCTGCGGCGGGGCAGCCACCGGCTCGGCGAGGTGCGCCGCGGCGTGTCGAGGGCCCGCAGCTCGGGAACCTCGGAGCCGGGCTCGAGCACCGCCTCCACGACGCGCGGGAAGTGCTCGGGCGGGGGGCCGAAGGCGCGGCGCGACTGCGCGACGACGCCGTGCCCGAGGGCCCGGCCGCCCGCGACGCCCACCACGAACCCGACGCCGAACGGCAGCAGCCGGCCGAGGGCGAGCGAGCCCTGCTTGGCGACCTGCCGCTTGAGGAACTGGCGCGCGAGGGTCTTGTTGACCCGCTTGATCGTCGTCTGCGGCATGGACGTGAGCAGCACCTTGCCCCACGCCACGGACGAGCCGCCGATCGCGTTCTCGACGTCCTTGGCACCCCGGTCGCCCAGCACGGTGGCCAGCAGCAGGGCACGCCGGCGTGCCACGTCGTCGATCTCGATGCCGTGCACGTCGGCGACGGCCAGCGCGAACGCCGCCGACGCCCCGAAGAAGGTCGCCACGTCACCGGTCGTGAGCGCCGTCGCCGCCGCCGTCCCGACCGACGGGGCCGCGGCGGCCGCGCCCACGGCGCCGCCCGCCGTCGTCAGGAGCGCCAGGTACTCCTTCTCCAGGATCCGCACGACCCCGGCCGGGTCGGCCTCGGGGTTGCGCGCCCGCAGCCGGTCCACGTGCTTGTGGATCGCCGCCGAGGGGATCGTCACGGCCTTGTCGAGCAGCGCGTCGAGCAGCGGCGTCGGGCGGTACTTCGCCCACTCCTCGCGTCGCGCGGCCGGGTCCTGGACCTCGGCGACCTCGTCGCCCGGGCCGTCGGGCCGCACGACCTCGCCGCCCGGCGCCGGGTCGTCTCCTGGACCTCCCGCGCGCGTCACGACGTGGCGTCCTCGGGATCCCCGGCGGCTGCCGGCTCGCCGGGCTGCTCGAAGACCGCCGGCGGCACCAGCGCGCCCGCCTTGAGCGTGCGACCCACGGTGCAGGCCCGGTCGATGGAGCGCTGCGCCAGCAGCAGGGTCTTGTTCCGCGTGGCCTCGTCGAGCCCCGACAGGTCGATCTCGAAGCGTTCGGTGAGCACGGGGTAGCGGTCCTCGTCCACGTCCTTGGCGTCCTCGACGCGGATCACGGCCTCGTAGGCGTCGCCCAGCGCGCGGGCGAACTTCGTGTCGCTGCTCATGCCCGCGCACGCGGCGAGCGCGATCTTGAGGAGCTCGCCCGGCGTGAACACGGCGCCGGCCTCGACCGGGCCGATCTCGACGCTCGCACCGCGGGCGGTGTGGCCCCGGTACGTGCGGCTGCCGGTGCGCTCCACCCACAGCGGGTCGGTGGGCGACGGCGTCACGGGAGCAGGGGTGTCGGTCTCGGTGGCGGCCGCGGTGTCGGCCGCGATGCTCTGGTCCGTCATGAGGTGATCCTCCCACTGGTCGCCCGGGGACGTCCGGGCGCTCCGATGGAGAACGTGCGAGGACGGCACGTGATTCCGGCGTGTCGAGGGTCACACGCCGGCACCTGTCACGGACCCTCGCCCGGCCCGGTCGAGCAGGTGTCGGGCGGCCGCAGGGGCCGCGCACGCAGAGAGGACACTCGCATGAAGATCGTGGTCGTCGGTGGGACGGGTCTCATCGGGAAGCAGGTCATCGCACACCTCACGGACGCCGGGCACGACGCGGTCGCCGCCGCGCCGAGCACGGGCGTGGACACCCTGACCGGCGACGGGGTGGACGCGGCGCTCGCGGGCGCCGACGTCGTCGTCGACGTGTCGAACTCGCCGTCCTTCGCCGACGACGACGTGCTGCACTTCTTCACGACGTCGACGCGCACCCTGCTCGACGCCGAGAAGCGCGCCGGCGTGCGGCACCACGTCGCGCTCTCGATCGTGGGCGCCGACCGCAACCCCGACTCCGGGTATCTGCGGGCGAAGGTGGCGCAGGAGGAGCTGGTGCGCTCCGGCGGGGTGCCGTGGTCGGTCGTGCGCGCCACGCAGTTCTTCGAGTTCGCGCGGCGGATCGCCGACGGCGCGACCGTCGACGGGGTGGTGCGCATCCCGCCGGTTGCGTTCCAGCCGATCGCCTCGGCGGACGTGGCCCGGTTCGTCGCCGACGCCGCGACCGCGGAGCCGTCCGAGGGGGTGCTCGACGTCGCCGGCCCGGAGCGGGTCCGGTTCGACGAGCTCATCGCGGCCGCGCTCGCGGCGGCCGGAGACGCCCGCCGGGTGGTGGCCGACCCGGCCGCGCCGTACTTCGGGGCCGTGCTCGACGAGGACTCGATCGTGCCGCAGGGCGACGCCCGGCTGGGCGCGGTGACGTTCGCGGACTTCACCTCGCGCGCCGCCTCGTGACGGCCGCCCTCGTCCCGCGGGCGGGCGTACGTTGACCGCATGACGACGCACCCGCCGGCGCCCGAGCGCCCCGGCGCCCTCGACACCGAGGACGCCGGGGCGCTCGACGCGTTCCTCGCCGCGCGTCCGCAGCTGTTCGGCATCGCCTACCGGATGCTCGGGAGCGTGGCGGAGGCGGAGGACGTCGTGCAGGACGCCTGGATCCGCTGGCAGGGCACGGACCGGGGCGCGGTCCGCAACCCGGCGGCCTTCCTCACGACCGTGACGACGCGGCTCGCCATCAACGCGGCGACGTCGGCCCGCGCCCGGCGCGAGACCTACGTCGGGCCGTGGCTGCCCGAGCCGGTGGACACGTCGGAGGACCCGGCGCTCGGCGCCGAGCGGGCGGAGGCCCTCGAGCTGGCCACGCTGCTGCTCCTGGAGCGGCTCACGCCGGTAGAGCGGGCCGTCTACGTGCTGCGGGAGGCGTTCGGCTACCCGTACGGGCGGATCGCGGAGATCCTCGACCTCACCGAGGCGAACGCGCGCCAGCTCGGGCGGCGGGCCCGGGACCGGCTGGGCACGCGCGAGGCCGTGCCCGTGGACCCGGGCGAGCACCGGCGCCTGCTCGACGAGCTGGTCGCCGCCGCGCACGAGGGCGACCTCGCCCGCTTCGAGCGCTACCTGGCCGACGACGTCGTCGCGCGGCCCGACGGCGGCGGGCGGGTGCACGCGTCGCGCGTGGAGCTGGTCGGCCTGGCGCGGGTGTCGCTGTTCCTCGACAACGTGTGGCGCAAGTACTGGGACGCCGGCACGGTGCGCGTCGTCGAGGCGAACGGCCTGCCCGCGGTCGTGGTCGACCTGGACGGCGCGCCGTACGCGCTCCTCGCGCTCGACGTCGTCGGCGGACGGGTCGAGCACCTGTACATCCAGGTCAACCCCGACAAGCTCGCGGGCTACGCCGCGGCGTCCTGAGCGGCCTCCCGTGCGGCCCCCGACGCCTCGGCCGGGGCGGTCGCCGCGGCGAACGCGGCGCGCGGCGTCTGCACCGAGGCCAGGGAGACGACGTCGCGCCCGAACGCCGCGGCGGTGAGCCAGACCGCGAGGACGCGGGCCTTGCGCTCCCACGTCGGGACGGCGAGCAGGTGGTACCCGCGGTGCACGAGCCAGGCGAGGCGGCCGCGCACCACGAGCCGGCCGGACTGGAAGATCCCCGAGCCGAGACCCAGCGTCGCGATCACGCCGAGGCTGCCGTGCACGTACGGACGCGTCGGGCGGCCGTGCAGGGTCGCGACGAGGTTGCGGGCCAGGCGGCGTCCCTGCCGGACGGCGTGCTGCGCGTTCGGCACGGCGAGCGCGCCGGGCCGCGGCACCGCGAGGTCCGGCACGGCGGCGCCGTCTCCCGCGGCCCACGCGTCGTCGACCGGGGCGTCGACCGTGCCCACCCGCAGGTCCGGGCGGACGACGACGTAGCCGCGGGCGTCGACCGGCAGGTCGGTGTGCGTCGCGACCACCGGGTTCGCGGCGTTGCCCGCCGTCCACACCAGCAGGCCGGACGCGAACTCCTCGCCGGTCGAGAGGCGCACGACGCCGCCGGTCGCGGACTCTAGGCCGGTGCCGAGATGCACGCGCGCGCCCCGGCCCTCGAGCTGCTCCACGACCCACCGGCCGGGGCGGTCCGTCACCTCCGGCAGGATCCGGTCGCTGCGCTCCACGAGGTGGAACCGCAGCTCGTCGGCGTCGATCTCGGGATAGCGGGGGAGCAGGTCGTGCGCCAGCGACAGCAGCTCGGCGAAGCCCTCGACGCCGGAGAACCCGCCGCCCACGAAGGTCACGGTGAGCAGCCGCTCCCGCTCCGGTCCGCGCGGCAGGCTCGCGGCCCGGTCGAACGACGTCAGCAGCCGGTCGCGGATGGCGACGGCCTCCTCCACGTGCTTCATGCCGATCGCGTGCTCGGCGACCCCGGGGACCGGGAAGACGCGCGTCACCGCGCCCGCCGTCACCACCACGATGTCGTAGGGCAGGCGGTACGGCTCGCCCGAGCGCGGCCGCACGACGACGACCCGGTCGGCGTGGTCGACCCGCGTCACCGACCCGTCCACCAGCCGCGTGCGGCGCAGGTGGCGGCGGTGCGACACGGCCGCGTGCCGCGCCTCGACCGAACCGGCCACCACCTCGGGCAGGAACGGCTGGTACGTCATGTACGGGCGCGGGTCGACCAGCACCAGCTCGACGTCGCCGTGCCGCAAGTCCCGCCGCAGCCCCTTCTCCAGCTCCCGGGCCGCCGTGAAGCCCGCGTAGCCGCCACCGACGATCACGATGCGTCGCATCACTGCCTCCTTCGCGCCCCGTCGGGCGCTCTCACCACGTCGACCGCGCAGCCCGTCATCGCGTGACGTGCTGGCGGTGTGACGTCGCAGACGTCGGTGCGCCCGCCGTCGGCCCCGGGGTCGTAGGGTTGCCGCATGGCCGCGATCCCCACCCCGTACGAGGACCTGCTGCGCGACGTGCTGACCCATGGCACGCACAAGGAGGACCGCACCGGGACGGGCACGCGCAGCGTGTTCGGCCGGCAGCTGCGGTACGACCTGCAGCAGGGGTTCCCGCTGATCACCACCAAGCGGGTGCACCTCAAGTCGGTCGCGTACGAGCTGCTGTGGTTCCTGCGCGGCGACTCCAACGTGCGCTGGCTGCAGGAACACGGCGTGACGATCTGGGACGAGTGGGCGTCGCCCGAGGGCGAGCTGGGGCCCGTGTACGGCGTGCAGTGGCGGTCGTGGCCGACGCCGGACGGGCAGCACGTGGACCAGATCGCCGGCGTCATCGACCAGATCAAGGTCAACCCGGACTCGCGCCGCCTCATCGTCAGCGCGTGGAACGTGGCGGAGCTCGCCGACATGGCGCTGCCGCCCTGCCACCTGCTGTTCCAGTTCTACGTGGCCGACGGGAAGCTCAGCTGCCAGCTCTACCAGCGCTCCGCCGACCTGTTCCTCGGCGTGCCGTTCAACATCGCCTCCTACGCGCTGCTCACGCACATGGTGGCCGCGCAGACCGGCCTCGAGGTGGGCGAGTTCGTCTGGACCGGCGGCGACTGCCACGTCTACGACAACCACGTCGAGCAGGTGCGCACCCAGCTGGCGCGCGACCCGTACCCCTACCCGACGCTCCGCCTCGCGCCGCGCGACTCGATCTTCGACTACACCTACGAGGACATCGAGGTGCTCGGCTACCAGCACCACCCGGGCATCAAGGCCCCGGTCGCCGTCTGAGCCCGATCGAGCTGACGTGATCGGAATGATCTGGGCCCAGGCCCGCGACGCCGCGGGCCGGCCCGTCATCGGCGCCGGCGGCGCCATCCCGTGGCGGATCCCCGAGGACTTCGCGCACTTCAAGGCGACCACTGCCGGGCACCCCGTCGTCATGGGGCGTCGCACCTGGGAGTCGCTGCCGCGTCGCCCGCTGCCCGGCCGCACCAACGTCGTCGTGACCCGACGCCCGGGGTGGTCGGACGACGGCGCCGTCGCCGCCGCGTCGCTCGGCGACGCCGTGGCGCTCGCGGCCGCCGCGCCCGGGGGCGACGAGGTGTGGGTGATGGGTGGCGGCGACGTCTACGCCGCGACGCTCGCGCTCGCGGACCGCCTCGTGGTCACCGAGGTCGACCTCGAGGTCGAGGGCGACGCGTTCGCCCCCGTCGTCGAGCGCGCCACCTGGGAGGTCGTCGACGACGGCGCGTGGGCGACGTCGTCCGGCCCGGGCGGCCTGCGCCACCGCGTGCTCACCTACGCCCGCGCCCCCCGCCCCGCGAGGTAGTTCGAACTACCTCGCGGCCGCTCGGACTACCTCGGCGGGCCCTGGACCACCTCGGCGCACGGCGACGGGGGACGGGTTTCCGGCCGTCTCATCACGATCTCGACACCGATCGGTGGAAGGCGCTTGCCGATTCCGGTACTCGTCCGGTACGTTTCCGAGAAACCGGTTACCGGCGCGTTTCACCAGGAGCGCGAACAGGCTCGAGGACGAGCAGAGGGGCACGCCAATGGTGGTTGTGATGAACGACGAGGGGCTCGCGCAGTGAGCGCGGTCACCGCCGCGAAGAGCGCGGCGCCGACGACGCCGGCGCCCGGCGCCGCGACGCCGGCGCCCCCGCGCCGGAAGCGCGCGTCGGCGCTGTGGAAGCACAAGACGCTCTACCTGATGGCGCTGCCGGGCATCCTGTACTTCCTGCTGTTCAAGTACGCGCCCATGGGCGGGCTCGTCATCGCCTTCCAGGACTACCTGCCGTTCCTCGGCATCACGGGCAGCCCCTGGGTCGGCTTCGACCACTTCGTGCGGTTCTTCACCGAGGACACGTTCTACGTGCTCCTGCGCAACACGCTGATGATCTCGCTGGGGATGCTGCTCTTCTCGTTCCCCGTGCCGATCATCCTGGCGCTGCTCCTCAACGAGGTGCGCACCAAGTGGTTCCAGCGCAGCATCCAGTCGGTCGTGTACCTGCCGCACTTCCTGTCGTGGGTGATCGTCGTGTCGATCTTCTACGTGCTGCTCACCACCGACGGCGGGTCGGTCAACAACCTGCTCGTCTCCTGGGGCTTCGACCCCGTCCCGTTCCTCACGGACCCCGACTGGCTGCGGCCGATGTACATCTTCCAGGAGATCTGGAAGGGCGCGGGCTGGGGCACGATCGTCTACCTCGCGGCGATGACCGCCGTCGACGTCCAGCTCTACGAGGCGTCCGAGCTCGACGGCGCCGGCCGCCTGCGCCAGGCCTGGCACATCACGCTGCCGGCGATCCGCCCCACGATCATCGTCATGTTCATCCTCGCCATCGGCGACTTCCTCGAGCTCGGGTTCGAGCACATGTTCCTCGTGATGAACTCCCTGAACCGCGACGTCGCCGACATCTTCGACACGTACGTGTACACCGCGGGCATCGAGAACGGGCAGCTCAGCTACGCGGCCGCGGTCGGCCTCTTCAAGGGCCTCGTCGGCCTGATCCTCGTCGTCTTCGCGAACCGGCTCGCCAAGCGGTTCGGCGAAGAGGGCGTCTACTAAAGGGGCGGCCGGTGTTCTCCTTCGAGGGCTTCGTGCGCATCGACGCGTTCTGCCGGGGCGTGTTCCGGGTCGCGTACCTGAACCTGCTGTGGCTCGCGACGACCGTGCTCGGCCTCGGGGTCTTCGGGTTCGGGCCCGCGTGCTACGCCACCGCGAAGTACATGGACCGGTGGCTCCGGCACGGCGAGACGCCCTCGCCCACGCGCACCTTCGTCGCCTACCTCCAGGAGCAGACCCGGCAGGCGATGGTGACCGGCTGGATCGTGCTCGCGGCCGGCGCGGTGATCGTGACGAACGTCTTCGCCGCCCCGACCTGGCTGCTGCAGGTGGTGAACGTGCTCGCCCTGGTGGTCCTCGCGATCGCGACGGCGTACGTGTTCCCCGTGATGGCCGCCACCGACGTCGTCACCCTGCGCCGGCGGTTCGCCGCGGCGCTGCTGATCGGCTTCGGCTCGCTGCACTGGACGATCATCGGCGCGACGGCGGTCGGCGTCGTCGAGTGGCTGCTGTGGACCTACGCCACGCCGATGCTCCTGCTCTTCGGGGCGGGCATCCCTGCCTTCGCGGTCGGCCTGGTCACCCGGGCCGTCTTCCGCCCCCTGACGGAGTCCCCGGACGTGCCGGGGCGCTTCGTGCACCACCTGAACACACCTGTGACGGAGCAGGTGTCATGAGAGGAGCTACACCCATGAGCAAGGCCATGTTCGTGAAGGGCGCGGCCGCTGCGGCGGTGGCGGCGCTCGCCCTCACCGCGTGCGGCGGTGGCGGGTCGGGAGACGGCGGCGGCGGGGAGGCCGACAGCGGCCCGATCACCTGGATGTCCATGCTCCACACGCCGGTGACGCCGGACGAGGACGGGCCGATCCACACCGCGCTGGAGAAGTACACCGGCCAGGAGTTCAAGATGCAGTGGGTCCCGGACGCGTCGAAGGAGGAGAAGATCAACTCCGCCCTGGCGTCCGGCCAGCTCGCCGACATCGTCTCGCTCACCGTCACGGACAGCACCACGGTCCGCCAGGCGCTCAAGGCCGGGCAGTTCTGGGACGTGGAGCCGTACCTCAAGGACTACCCGAACCTGGCGAAGATCGACCCGGAGACCCTCGAGGCGTCCCGGCTGGACGGCAAGCTCTACGGCGTGCCGTTCCAGAAGATCAAGGCGCGCTACGGCGTCGTCGTGCGGCAGGACTGGCTGGACAACCTGGGTCTCGAGGCGCCGCACACCATCGAGGACCTGGGGAAGGTCGCCGAGGCGTTCGCGAAGGACGACCCGGACGGCAACGGCAAGGACGACACCACCGGCTTCCTCGACCGCGAGGAGAGCTTCCTCGTCGGGTTCCGCTCCCTGAGCGGCTACTTCGGCGCCGGCGACAAGTTCTCCGTGGACGACTCCGGCCAGGTGCACGCCGCGTTCACCAGCGACGAGTTCAAGCAGGCGATGGAGTGGTACCGCGGGGTGTACGAGGAGGGCGGCGTCAACAAGGAGTTCGTCACCGTCCAGAAGCAGAACCAGCAGGACGCCATCGCCCGCGGCAAGGGCGGCATCGTCGTCACCGGCCTGTTCGAGGCCAAGAACTACATGGACATCGCCCAGAGCGCGGACCCGAAGACGCCGATGAAGTGGGCGCTGATCAACGACATCACCCACGACGGCCAGCCGCACCACATCCTGACCGACACGGGCGGCGGCATGGGCGGCTGGCTCGCCCTGCCCAAGTCGGCGGTGAAGGACGAGGCCGAGGTGAAGAAGGTGCTCGGCTTCATCGACAAGCTCATGGACGAGGAGCCGTACGGCCTCATGACCAACGGCGTCGAGGGTGAGCACTACTCGATGGACGACGACGGGGTGGTGACGATCGAGGACCAGACCGCCTGGGAGCAGGAGGTGCAGCCGTACTCGTCGTCGCGCCCGTCGGAGAAGGTCGTGACCTACAAGAGCAGCAAGCCGTACGTCGACGAGGCCAACGAGAAGATGGCGGCCCAGGAGCCCGACGCGGTCATCAACCCGACGCAGTCGCTGACCTCGGACACCTTCGACCGCCAGTGGTCGACGATCGAGGACAAGGCCATGGACGCCTACAACCGGTACATCACGGGCCAGATCGAGATGTCCGACTACGAGGCCGTCGTCGAGGACCTGCGCGGCCAGGGGCTGGACGACATCGAGCAGGAGTTCACCGCGGCCTACGCCAAGGTGAACGGCTGACGATCCCCGTCGGTCGAGCCTGTCGAGACCACGTCGCACGGTCTCGACAGGCTCGACCAGCGGGTTTCGACCGGCTCAACCACCGACAAGCGAGAGGCGAACGTGCAGACCATCGACGAGACCCTGGCCACGGCCACCCTGCAGGCCGCGATCGACGACGCCGCGGCGGCCGGCGGCGGCACGGTCGTGGTGCCCGCCGGGACGCACCGCACCGGCGCCCTCCGGCTGCGCTCGCACGTGGAGCTGCACCTCGAGGCCGGCGCCCGGCTGGAGTTCGTGCCCGACCCGGCGCTCTACCCGCCCGTCGAGGCGCGGTGGGAGGGGGCCACCTCCACCATCCACCAGCCGTGCCTGTACGCGCACGGCGAGACCGGCGTCGCGATCACCGGCCTGGGCACGATCGACGGCGGCGGCGCCGCCTGGTGGGACACGTTCCGCCACGACCGCGGCTCGCTCGCCCACCCCCGGCCGACCCTGCTCGGCATCCACGAGTGCGAGCACGTGACGATCCGCGACGTCACCCTGACGAACTCCCCGGCCTGGACCGTGCACCCGCTGCTGTGCCAGGACGTGAGCGTGTCCGGCGTGCGGATCCACAACCCGGCCGACTCGCCCAACACCGACGGGATCAACCCCGAGTCGTGCCGCAACGTGCGGATCAGCGACTGCCACATCGACGTGGGCGACGACTGCATCGCGATCAAGGCGGGCACCGAGCGCACCGCCCAGCGGGTGCCGTGCGAGAACGTCACCATCACCGGCTGCACCATGGTGCACGGGCACGGCGGCGTGGTGCTCGGCAGCGAGATGAGCGGCGGCATCCGCAACGTCGTCATCACCGGCTGCGTCTTCCAGGGCACCGACCGAGGGATCCGGCTGAAGTCGCGCCGCGGCCGCGGCGGCGTCGTCGAGGACGTGCGCGTCACGAACGTGGTGATGGACGGGGTGCTGTGCCCGTTCGTCATCAACCCCTTCTACTTCTGCGGCCCGGACGGCAAGGAGCCGTGGGTGGCCGACCGCAACCCCTACCCGGTGGACGAGCGGACGCCCGCGTTCCGGCGGATCCACCTGGCGCACGTCACGGCGCGCGGGGTGCACGCCGCCGCGGCCCACCTGTACGGGCTGCCCGAGGCGCCGCTGAGCGAGATCACGCTCGACGACGTCGCGATCTCGTTCGCCGACGACGCACGCCCAGGCGTGCCCGCCATGGCGGACGGCGTCGAGCCGGTGGCGCGCGCCGGGCTCCGCGTCGGCTACCTGGCGGACTCCACGTTCTCGCGCGTCCGCGTGGTCGGGGCGCACGGGCCCGAGGTGTCCGTCGAGGCGAGCCCGACCCTGCGGATCACCGACACGACCGGTCACATCGAGCGGGACGACGACGACGTCTCCCGCGCACCGAGCGCGCCTGCGACGGAGCAGGCGTCACGAGAGGAGCAGACCGCATGAGGACAAGGCTGTTCACCAGGGGAGCGGCGGCCGCGGCCGTCGCGGCGCTGGCCCTCACCGCGTGCAGCGGTGGCGGTTCCGGCGACGAGGCGAGCGACGGCGGCGACGGCCCCATCACCTGGATGGCGACGCTCCACACGCCGGCGACGCCGGACGAGGACGGGCCCGTCCAGACCGCGCTGGAGAAGTACACCGGCGAGGACCTCAAGTTCCAGTGGGTGCCCGCCGCGTCGTCGGCGGAGAAGCTCAACGCGGCGCTGTCCTCGGGCGCGCTCGCCGACATGGTGTCGATGGCGCCGGTCGACAGCTCGACCGTCCGGCAGTCGCTGACGTCCGGCATGTTCTGGGACGTGGAGCCGTACCTCAAGGACTACCCGAACCTGTCGAAGATCGACCCGCAGACCCTCGACGCCGCGCGGCTGGACGGCAAGCTCTACGGCGTGCCGTTCCAGAAGATCAAGGCGCGCTACGGCGTCGTCGTGCGGCAGGACTGGCTGGACAACCTCGGCCTCGAGGTGCCGCACACCATCGAGGACCTGACAAAGGTCGCCGAGGCGTTCGCGAAGGACGACCCGGACGGCAACGGCAAGAACGACACCACCGGCTTCCTCGACCGCGAGGAGAGCTTCGACCTGGGCTTCCGGTCGCTCTCGGGGTACTTCGGCGCCGGGGACGACTTCGAGGTCGACGACGCCGGCCAGGTGCGGTCGACGTTCGACAGCGACGCGTTCAAGCAGGCCATGGAGTGGTACCGCGGCGTCTACGAGGCCGGTGGCGTGAACAAGGAGTTCGTCACGATGCAGAAGACGAACCAGCAGGACGCCATCGCCCGCGGCAAGGGCGGCATCATCGTCACCGGGCTGTTCGAGGCCAAGGGATACCTCGCACTCGCGCAGGACGCCGACCCGAAGACCCCGATGAAGTGGGCCCTCGTCAACGACATGACCTTCGAGGACGTGCCGCGGCGCATCCTCACGGACACCGCCGGCGGTCTCGGCGGCTGGCTGTCCTTCCCCAAGTCGGAGGTGAAGGACGAGGCCGAGCTGAAGCGGGTGCTCGGGTTCGCCGACAAGCTGCTCGACGAGGAGGCGTACGGCCTCATGACCAACGGCATCGAGGGCGAGCACTACTCGATGGACGACGACGGGGTGGTGACGATCGAGGACCAGACCGCCTGGGAGCAGGAGGTCCAGCCCTACTCCTCGTCGCGGCTGTCCGAGAAGGTCGTGACGTACAAGAGCACCGAGCCCTACGTCGACGAGGGCAACGAGAAGATGCTCGAGAACGAGAAGTACGCCGTCGTCAACCCGACGCAGTCGCTGTCCTCCGACGCCTACGACCGGCAGTGGACCACGGTCCACGACGCGGCCAAGGACGCGTACAACAAGTACATCGTGGGCCAGATCGAGATGGCGGACTACGAGGCCGCCATCGAGAAGCTGCGCGGCCAGGGCCTCGACGACATCGAGCAGGAGCTCACCGCGGCCTACGCCGAGGTGAACGGCTGACATGGCCATGACCGAGACGCCCGCAGCCGACGCCCCGGTGGCCCCCGACGCGCCGGCGGACCCGCCCGTGCGGCGCACCGCCGAGCTCTGGGTGGCCGGCGTGGCGGCGGCGCTGACGACGCTCCTGCTCGGCGCGTTCGCCCTCGTGGTGAACGGCGTCGACGAGCAGACGTTCGCCGGCACGCTCTACCCCCTGCTCACCGACGCCGGCGTCGCGGGCGGCGCGGGCGTCTCGGTCGACGCCGCCTACGAGGCGACCCGCACGCTGGCGGCGTGGTTCGGCTTCACGGTGGTGGTCGTGCTCGGCCTCACCGCCGTCGGGTTCGCGGTCGCGCGCCGCCGACCGGCCCGCCGCTCGAGCGGGTGGTGGTTCCTCGCGGCGGGGCTCGCCTGCCTCCTCGGCAGCCAGCTCCTCCTCTACCCGATCGCCTTCGGGTTCTTCGTCACGGCAGGGCTGTTCGCCCTGCGTCGTCCCGATCAGCATCCCGAGACTGGGAGTTCCAGATGAGCAACAACGTCGCGGCAGCGCCTGCCGCCCGGCCCACCCCCAGCACGGGTCGTGCCCGCAAGCCCTCGGTCGGCGTGCGCGTCTTCCAGGTGGTCAACGTCGTCGTCCTGACCGGCTTCGCGCTGTTGTGCCTGATCCCGTTCCTCAACGTGCTCGGCAGCTCGCTCGCGACGCCCGGCGAGATCGCCACCCGGCCGTTCATCCTGATCCCGCACACCTTCTCGCTCGACGCCTACCGCTACATCCTGTCGACGTCGACGATCTTCCAGGCGATGGGCGTGTCGGTCTTCGTGACCGTGGTCGGCACGTTCCTCAGCCTGCTGATCACCGCGCTCATGGCGTACGCGCTGTCGAAGCGGTACCTGCGGGGGCGCCGGGTGATCAACTTCCTCGTCGTCTTCACCATGCTCTTCAGCGGCGGCATGATCCCCACGTTCATCGTGGTGCAGAAGCTGGGGCTCATCGACTCGCTGTGGTCGCTGATCCTGCCGGTGCTGATCAACGCCTTCAACTTCGTCATCATGCGCAGCTTCTTCCAGGGCATCCCCGACAGCCTCGAGGAGGCCGCGCGCATCGACGGGTGCTCCGAGCTCGGGGTGTTCTGGCGGATCGTGCTGCCGCTGTCGCTCGCGTCGATCGCCACGATCGGCCTGTTCTACGCGGTCTACTACTGGAACACCTACCAGAGCGCGATCCTCTACATCAACGACTCGGAGAAGTGGCCCATCCAGGTGCTGCTGCGCCAGATCGTCATCGTGGCGTCCGGCATGAACGCGGACGAGGGCTCCGTCGACGTGGTGCCGCCCGCCCAGTCGGTGAAGATGGCCGTCATCTTCGTGGCGACCCTGCCCATGCTGCTGGTCTACCCGTTCATCCAGCGCTTCTTCGTCAAGGGCGCGCTGATCGGCTCCGTGAAGGGCTGACACCCCCGCTGAACCCCGCTGGTTGAGCCTGTCGAAACCCGGGCGTGGTCTCGACAGGCTCAACCAGCGATCGGCGTGTACGCCGCGTGGAACGTCCAGCGCGGGTCGAGCGTCTCGCCGAAGCCCTGCGACTGGACGGCGAGCGTGCCGTTGTCGGCCAGGGCCAGGCGCAGCCGGAGCGTGGCGAGCTCGTCGCCGTGCGTCCCGGCGCGGACGTCGAGGGTGTCCGGGGCGGACCAGCCCGCCGTGACCACGGCCGGTTCGTCGTGCACGCGGGTGGCCAGCGGGCCGGCGGTGTCGAGCGTGACCGACCAGCCGTCGGACGACGCGACCGTGCCGCCCCCGGCGCCGACGTCGAGGGTCAGGGAGCCCGGCCCGGCGTCCGGGGTGAGGGTGGTCCACGTCCCCGCGAGCGGGCGTGCGTGCGCGGCGTCGTGCCGCGGGGCGGGCCAGGCGAGGTCGATGCACTCGTCGCCCGCCGGAGAGGTCGTGCCGGCCATGCCCGACCGTTCCCGATCACGTGCCACCTCGCGCGCCGGCCCGACGAGGTGGTCGAGGACGGCGTCGAGCAGCTTCTGGTCGCCGCTCGCCGCGGCCTGGGAGTCGGCGGTGACGACCACGGTGACGCCCAGCTCCGGGTCGCCGTAGACGATCTGCCCGCCCAGGCCGAACATGAGCCAGCCGCCGACGGGCGGCAGCCAGAGCTGATATCCGTACGCCGCGCGGAAGGTGCCGCCCCAGGTCTGGGTGGCGGGGTCGGACTGCGGGGTCGTCGCCGCGGCGAGGTAGTCCGCCGGGAGCAGCCGGGCGCCGTCGTGCACGCCGCCGTCGTTCAGCAGGCGGGCCAGCCGGCCCAGGTCGTCGGGGGTGCAGATCAGGCCGGAGCCGCCGTGGCTGAAGCCGTCGGGTCCGGGCAGGAAGCGCAGGCCGGGGGAGATGCCGATCGGGTCGAGCACCCTCGGGCGCAGGTAGTCGGCGAGCGAACCGCCCGTGGTCCGCTCGACGAGCGCCGCCAGCGTGTACGACGCGCTGGTGTCGTAGGTGAACAGCGTGCCCGGCGGGTGGGTGGGCTCGACGCGGAAGTACGACTCGAGCCACCCGCCCTCGCGCACCTTGTACGTCGTCGACCGGTGCGGGCCGACCATCGCGAGCATGTGCCGCAGCGTGGTGGCCTCGAGCCACGGGTGCACGGTGTGGCCGTCGACCAGGTCGGGGAAGTGCTTCACCACCGGGTCGTCGAGGCTGAGCACGCCCTCCGCGGCGAGGAGGCCGACCGCCAGGCCGGTGACCGTCTTGGAGACGGAGTACATCCGCTGCGGGACGCCCGGCCCCCTCGTCGTCGCCGCGGCGGCGACCAGCCTGTCGTCGCCCACGCGGGCGTCGACGGTGTGCAGGGCGATGTCGTGCGCGGCGGCGCGCTCGACGAGCGGGTGCGGTGCGATCATCCGGCCAGCCTAGTAACCGCTTTCCCGCCGGGCCAGGGCCCTCGCCGAGCGCCGCTCGGGAGGGCCCGGCGGCTCAGGTCAGGTCGCGCACGGCGGCGTACTGCTCGCGCACCACGGGCCGCGGGTCGGCGTCGAGCGTGGTCGCGACCGTCGTCGACCACGCCGGGGCGGGCGCGCCGGCGTCGTCGGCCGCGGTCAGCACCCACGCGGCCTGGCGGGCGGCGCCGTCGGCCACGTACTCGCCGGGCTCGGGCACGCCGATCGCGAGGCCGAAGACCTGCGTGGCCACCTGCTGCACGGCGGGGGACTGCGCCGCGCCGCCGATGAGCATGACGCGCTCGATCGGCACGCCCTGGGCGCGCAGGGCGTCGAGCCCGTCGGCCAGGCCGCAGAGCATGCCCTCGACGTACGCGCGGGCCAGGTGCTGGCGGGTCGACGTCGCCAGGCGGACCCCGTGCAGGGTCCCGGTGGCGTCGGGCCGGTTCGGGGTGCGCTCGCCCTCGAGGTACGGCACGAGGACGAGGCCGTCGGCGCCGGGCGGGGCGGCGAGCGCGAGGTCGGCGAGCTCGTGCACGTCGACGTCGAGCACCGCGCGGGCGGCGTCCAGCACGCGGGCCGCGTTGAGCGTGACGGCGAGCATGAGGGCGTTGCCCGTGGCGTCGGCGAAGCCGTTGATGGCGCCCGAGCCGTCGGCGGTGCGCGTCGGCGCGACGGCGGACACGACGCCCGAGGTGCCGATGGAGATCGCGATGTCGCCGGGCGTCATGCCGAGCGCGAGCGCGGCCGCGGCGTTGTCGCCGGCGCCCGGCCCGAGGAGCGTGCCGCCCTCGACGTCCGCGCCGGCGACCGAGGCGTGCGCGACGCCGCCCGACTCCGCCGGGCCGAGCACGCGGGGGAGGGTGACGTCGTCGCGCCCGAGGGCGAGCTTCAGCAGGTCCGCCCGGTACGCGCCCTTTCCGGTGGTTGAGCTCGTCGAAACCGCCTCGGCGTCGTAGTAGCCGGTGCCGGACGCGTCGGACCGGTCGGTGAACAGGGCGTCGAGCCGCGGCCCGAGCGGCGACTCGCCCTCCGGCCCGTAGCCGGCGATGCGCCAGGTCAGCCAGTCGTGGGGGAGCGCGACGGCGGCGACGCGCGCGGCGTTCTCCGGCTCGGCGTCGCGCAGCCAGCGCAGCTTGGTGATCGTCAGGGAGGCGACGAGGACGGAGCCGGTGGCGTCGGCCCAGGCTTGCGCCCCGGCCTCGAGGTCGCCGTCGCCGAGCTCGCGGATCAGGTCCTCGGCGGCGGGGGCGGAGCGGTTGTCGTTCCACAGGATGGCGTCGCGGATCACGTGGCCGTCGGCGTCGAGCGCGACGAGGCCGTGCTGCTGCCCGCCCACGGCGATCGCCGCGACGTCGTCGAGGCCGCCGGCCTCCTGCGCGGCGGCGCGGAACGCGTCCCACCAGTGCTGCGGGTCGATCGACGTGCCGTCGGGGTGCTTGGCCGTGCCGGAGCGGACCAGCGCGCCGGTCTCGGCGTCGCGCACGACGATCTTGCAGGACTGCGTGGACGTGTCCACGCCGGCGACGAGGGGCATCGTTGCTTCCTTCTCGGGTCGTTCAGTCTTGTGAGCGGGCGTTTGGCCCTGTTCCGTGACCGAAACAGGGCCAAACGCCCGCTCACAACGTCCGGGGTTGTGTCGGCAGGTCAGCCGATGAGGTGCTGGAGCGCGAGCTGGTGCAGGCGCACCAGACCGTAGTCGCGCTCGGCGAGCGCGTCGACGTCCACGTCCTCGTAGGCGGAGGTGTCGGCGAGGAACGCGTCGAACGACTCGCCCTCGGCCAGCGTCGACTCACCCAGCTCGAAGATGCCGGCGTGCTCGAACGCCTTCTGCACCTCCGGGTCCTCGCGGTAGGCCTTGGCCTTGGCGGCGAGCATGTCGTAGGTGGCCATGTTCGCCTTGGCCGACTCCCACACGCCGTCGAGGTACTCGGTGCGCGACGGCTTGTAGTCGAAGTGGCGCGGGCCCTCGTAGCGCGGGCCGCCGTTGGGGGCGCCGTTCTCGAGCAGGTCGACCGTGAAGAAGGCCGAGAGCAGGTCGCCGTGGCCGAACACCAGGTCCTGGTCGTACTTCGGGCCGTGCTGGCCGTTGAGGTCGATGTGGAACAGCTTGCCGCAGTACAGCGCCAGGGCGATGCCGTGCGTGTAGTTGAGGCCGGCCATCTGCTCGTGGCCCGTCTCCGGGTTGAGGCCCACGATGTCGCCGTTGTCCAGCGTGTTGATCAGCGCGATGGCGTGGCCGATCGTCGGCAGGAAGATGTCGCCGCGGGGCTCGTTGGGCTTCGGCTCCAGGCCGATGCGCAGGTCGTAGCCCTTCTCCTTGATGTAGGCGGCGACCGTGTCGATGCCCTCGGCGTAGCGGGCGTGCGCCGAGATGAGGTCCTTGGAGTTGTCGTACTCGGTGCCCTCGCGGCCGCCCCACATGACGAACGTGGAGGCGCCCATCTCGGCGGCGTTGTCGACGCTGCGCAGCACCTTCTTCAGGCCGTAGCGGCGCACGGCGCGGTTGTTCGAGGTGAACGCGCCGTCCTTGAAGATCGGGTGGCTGAAGGTGTTGGTGGTGACCATCTCGCAGACGAGGCCGGTCTCCTGCGAGGCCTTCTTCACCGCGTCGATGCGCTCCTGGCGCTCGGCGCCCTCGGTGCCGAAGGGGAAGACGTCGTTGTCGTGGTACGTGAAGCCCCACGCGCCCAGGTCCGCGAGCTTGCGGATGGACTCCGCCGGGTCGAGGTCGGGGCGGGTCGCGGTGCCGAACGGGTCGTTGGCCGGCCAGCCGACGGTCCACAGGCCGAACGAGTACTTGATGTCGCTCACGGATCTCTCCTCGTCGAGTTTTGTTGTACGGCTGAACTATTGCGCGTCGCTGGGCTAGAGTCAACACGTGCCAGCTACCTCGACGACGACGCCCGCCGCGGCGCCCCGCGTGCCCGACGGCGGGGCCGCGTCGCGTCAGCACACCCTCCGCGAGCGGAACCTGCGCCTCGTCGCCGCGGCCGTCTTCGAGGCCTCCGCACCACCGTCGCGCGCCGACGTCGCCGCCGCCACCGGTCTCACGCGCGCCACCGTCTCGACCCTCGTCGACCGGCTCGTGGCCGGGGGGCTCGTCGCCGAGCTGCCGCCCGTCGCCGCCCAGCGTGCCGGCCGGCCCGCCGTCCCGCTCGTGCCGGCCGCCCGGTCCGTCGTCGGGCTCGGCCTCGAGGTGAACGTCGACTACCTCGGCGCGCGCGCCCTCGACCTCGTGGGCGACGTCGTCGCCGAGCGGGTCGTCACCGGGTCGCTGCACGACTCCGACCCCCGCGAGGTGCTCGGCAGGCTCCGCGCCCTCGCTGCCGAGACGATTGCGGAGGTCGAGTCCGGCGGCATGCGTGTGGCCGGGGCCCGCCTGGCGCTGCCCGGGCTGGTCGACGCGCGCGGCGCCCGGCTGGAGGTGGCGCCCAACCTCGGCTGGTCGTCGGTCGCGCCGGTGCCGGAGCTCGACCTGCGCTCCGGTGGCGGCGGGGCGCTCGACGTCGAGGTGGCGAACGAGGCCAAGCTCGCCGCCCTGGCCGAGCTGGCGGGCGACGTCCCGTCGTCCTTCCTCTACGTGTCCGGCGACGTCGGCGTCGGCGCGGGCATCGTCGTCGACCGGCAGCTGTTCCTGGGGGAGCGCGGCTGGAACGGCGAGATCGGGCACGTCGTCGTCGACCCCGCCGGCCCGCGCTGCTCGTGCGGCGCCACCGGCTGCCTCGAGCAGTACGCCGGCAAGGAGGTGCTGCTGCGCGGCGCCGGTCTGCCCGCCACCGCGCCCGTGCACGCCGTCGTCGACCTGCTGCGCGCCGGCGACGACGCCGCCCTGGACACCGTGCGCCGCGCCGGCCGCGCCCTGGGCGCCGCGCTCGCCACGTTCGTCAACCTCGTCGACGTCTCCACGATCGTGCTCGGCGGCACCTACGCCGAGCTGTTCGGTTGGGTGGGGCACGTCGTCGGCGGGGTGGTGGAGGAACGCGCGCTCGCCGCACCCTTCGCGCCCGTCGACGTCCGCCCCGCCGCCGCCGGCCCGCACGCAGCCCTCACCGGCGGCGCGCGCGAGGTGCTGCGGTCGGTCGTCGCGGATCCGGCGCAGTGGGTCTGAGGGCGGACTCGTCAAGGCGGCAGTTCGCGTTCTGGGAGGCAGTTCGAACTACCGATCTGATCCCGAACTGCCGCGCCGGTCGACCGTCGGCCGTGGAAGGCGACACCCGGCGAGATTCCGGCCGCAGGTCGAGCGGGCGCTAGGCTGTGGGTCGCCTTCTTCGCCGAGGGTGCATGCGCTTGTAGCTCAGTGGATAGAGCAACCCTCTCCTAAAGGGTAGGTCGGAGGTTCGAATCCTCTCAGGCGCACTTTGGTCAAGACTTCGCAATCTATGCAGGTCAGTGGTTTGAGCGGCCGTGAGGCTGCTACCGCGCGGAGTGGACCTACGCTGACGTGGTGACTTCTCCTGTGTCCGAGCCCCGCTCGGACTCCGTGTACCCGTCCGAACAGTTCGTCGACTTCCTCGACTACTACCGCGCGACGGTGGACCGGAAGCTCGACGGCATGACGGACGCGCAGCTGCGCACCAGCCTGCTGCCGTCGGGCTGGTCTCCGCTGGAGCTGCTCACGCACCTGGTGCACATGGAGCGCCGGTGGTTCGTGTGGGGCTTCCTCGGCGAGCAGGTCGACCGGCCGTGGGGCGACAACGCGGACGCCGTTCCCGAGAACCCGTGGCGGGTGCTCGACGGCGTCGGGCGGGAGGAGCTGATCGCCGCGCTGCACGCGGGCGGCGAGCGGACGCGCGACATCCTGACCGGCCACGACCTCACCGAGCGGGCCGTCGTCGGCGGGCGGTTCACGGCCGACCAGGGCGAACCGCCCACGCTGCTGTGGATCTGCTTCCACGTGCTGCAGGAGTACGCCCGGCACACCGGGCACCTCGACGTCGCGCGTGAGCTCAGCGACGGTGCGACGGGGGAGTAGCCCGCACTACCTGGCGGGCTCTGGAACTACCTCGCGGGGGCCGGAACTACCTCGCCAGATCCGGAACTACCTCGCCAGATCCGGAACTACCTCGCCAGATCCGGAACTACCTCGCGGGGGCCTGGACTACCTCGCGGAGAGCTGGACTACCTCGCGGTCAGTCGGCCTGGGTGTGCGCGATGTGCGCGAGCTGCCGCCACACGAGCACGAGGGTGAGGCCGGCGCCGACGAACCCGAACCACATGGGTGCGGTGAGGCCCCAGTGCTCGGCGAGCACGCCGCCGACGGCGTTGCCCACGACGATGCCGCCGAACACGCACATCATGTAGACGGACCCGACGCGGCCCTGGAAGCGGGTGGGCGTGGCGCGCTGCCGCACGGTGTTGGACACGGTGCCCCAGACGAACGAGTACGCGCCGAAGACGAACAGGATCGCCATGGCGGCCCAGCCCGTCGTCGCGAGGGCGAGCGCCAGGTGGAACAGCACCTCGAGGCTCAGGCACACCTTCATCAGGGCGGAGAGGGAGTACCGCCGCTCCAGCCTGCCGTAGGAGAAGGTGCCGATCAGCCCGCCGACGGCGGCGGCCGTGGTGAGCAGGCCGTACCCGACGGGGCCCATGTGCAGGTAGTCCAGCGAGTACTTCACGAGGATGCCCCAGGGCGCCGCCCAGGTGGCGTTGAAGACGAGGATCACCAGGGCGAGGGTGCGCACGGGCGGGTTGGTCCAGATCCAGCGCAGGCCCTCGGCGATGTCGTGCCGCACCTTGCGCGGGGCGGCGGGGTCGGCGCCCTCGGCCGGGGGCACGGGCGTGAGGACCACCTTGCGCACGAGCAGGACGGCGAGCAGCACGGTCAGCACCTGGGCGGCGAACGGCCACGCGGCCCCGGCGGCGAACAGGGCGGCGCCGAGCGGCGGCCCGACGAGCTGGTTGGCGGTGAGGAACCCGGCCTGCAGCCGCGAGTTGCCGATGCCGAGGTCGGCGGGGCGCACGAGCATGGGCAGGAGGGTCTGCGACGTGGTGTCCGCGAAGACCTCGGCCACGCCCATGAGCAGCATCGCCACCAGGACGACGCCGATGTTCACGTGCCCGGTCACGATGACGACGCAGAGCGCGGCCACGACGACGGCGCGCAGCAGGTTCGCGACGATGACGAGGCGCCGCCGGTCGAGGCGGTCGGCGAGCACGCCGGCCCACAGGCCGAACACCAACCAGGGCAGGCGCTGCAGCATCGCGGCGAGCGCCACGAGCATGGCCGAGCTCGTCTGCGACGCGACGAGGAGGGGGCCCGCGGCGAGGGCGACGCCGTCGCCGATGTTGCTCACCCAGGATGCCGACATCAGCCACCGGAACCCGGTGCCCATCCGGGCGGGGGCCACCGCCTCGACCACTCGCTTCACGGGCGACCAGCCTAGATGCCCCGGGCAGGCAGCCTGCCTCTGATTCTCCTCAGACGGCTTGCGAGGTTCGCCCCGGTGCCTTATTGACGTCGTCCCTGCTGGGCGGCACACTCTCGGTGACGGCGCGCATCGCCCGCCCCCTGCGCGGTGCGCGCTGTCCCAAGCCGGGCCGAGCCCGGCCCGACGCCCCTTCGGACCCCCCGCCGAGGGGGCGTCAATGCGTCCCGGGCCGCCGGAAGGCCCCGCGCTCGCCGAGTTTTCGACGGGCCCAACCGCCGCGGGGTCGGCGCGCCGACGTCCGCGCGGGGGTCGCCCGTTCTACCGTGCTGGCGTGAGAGCCGCCCGACGATCCACCGCCACGACCGCGGTCGCCCCCTCTGCCGGGGACCCCGCCGCGCCGACCCCGTCCTCGCGGGCGGGCGCGGACGGCGGCCCGGCGGCCGGGCCCGACGCCCCCGAGGACACCTCCGCCGCGCCCGCCGACGACGGCGCGCGGCAGGCCCCCCGACCGCCCGGACCGCCGTCCGCGGACGGTCGGCGGGAGAGCGCGTCGTCCGCCGCGGCGGCGTCCGTCGAGGCGGCCACACGCCGCTGGCGGGCCTCGCTCGTCGAGATGGTGGGCGGCTCGTCGCTGTCCGACGTCGGCCTGCTCGGCGAGGCGATCGTCGACCTGTCGAAGGCCCACCCGAACGGGGTCGCCGGCCTGTTCGCGGGGCGACCGACCCGCCTGTCCAACCTGGTGCGCGAGGGTGAGGCGCTGCCCGCCGCGCGGCGCCGCGCACGGGCGGTGGCGGCGCGCGCCGCGGAGCACGCCTCTCGGTACGGGGTGGCGCCCACGTACCTCGCGATCGGCGTCGCCTCCTGGACGGAGCACGACGACGGCCCGGAGGTCCCGTTCGGCGGCGGCGGACCGCAGCGGCACGACGTCGCGGCGCTCGCGCGGGTCGCCTCGTCCGGCACGGCGTCGGCCGCCGCCGGGGACGACCCGGGCGACGCCGCCCTCGACGCGGAGCACGCCGCCGGTGACGGAGCCGAGCCGGGCACGACGCCGACCCCGGACGCCGACGCCGCCCCCGCGGCCGGCCGAGCGGGAGCGGACGACCCGGACGCCGAGGGACCGGCGCTGACGACGTCGATCCCCGTCGTGTCGATGGCGTCCCGCGAGCCGGCCGCTGCGCCGCGCGCGACGCCGTCGGACCCGGACGCCGAGCCGACCGCCGGCCGCGTGGTGCACGCACCCGTGGTGCTGCGGCCGGTGACGCTCACCCCGCGCGGGGACGGCGGCGCCGACTACGACCTCACGCTCGAGCCGACGGTCGAGATCAACCCCGTGGTGGCGCGCACGCTGCGCGCGCACGGCGCGCTGCTCGACCCGGCGGCGCTGGCCAAGGCGACGTTCACGCTCGCCGGGTTCGACCCGACCGACGTACTGGCCCGTGTGGCCGCGCTCGGCGAGGCCGTGCTGGACGACTTCCAGCTCGACCGGCGCGTGCTCGTCGGCACGTTCGTGCACCCCGGTCAGGCGCTGGTGGACGACCTCGACCAGCTGGCGCCGTCGCTGCACCGGCACGAGGTGGTGGCGGCGCTCGCCGGCGTGGAGGACGCGGCCCAGCGGCTGTCCGCGCTGGAGCTGCCCGCCCCGCGGCGGGGCGACGCGGACCCGACGCGGGAGCGCGGCGTGGGCGACCTCGACCCGCAGCAGCGCTCGGTGCTGGACGCGCTGGCCACGGGCGGGCACCTGTTCGTCGACGCGCCGGTCGGCTCGGACGTCGCGGGCACGCTCGCCGCCGTCGTCGGTGAGGCCACGGCCGCGGGCCGCTCCGTGCTGTACGTGACGGGCCACCGGCGCGCCGCGGACCGGCTGGCGCTGCGCCTGGACTCGCTCGGGCTGGAGAGCCTGCTGCTCGACGTCCCGCCGTACCCGACCTGGCGGGAGGACGTGACCCGGCGGCTGCTGTCCGCGATGGCGAGCGAGCCGGAGCAGGTGGACGTCGACGGCGCCGCCCGCATCCGGGACGCGCTGATCGGCACCCGCTCCCAGCTCACGGGGTACATCGAGGCGCTGCACCAGCCGCGCTCGCCCTGGCAGGTGTCCGCGTACGACGCGCTGCAGGCGCTCGCGCGCCTGACCGCGGAGCGGCCGGCGCCGTCCACCACCGTGCGGCTCGCCTCGGAGTCGGTGCTCGCGCTGACGCCCGAGCGGCGCCGCGAGATCGCCGCCGGCCTGGAGCGGGCCGCGACCCTGGGCGCGTTCACGCTGCGCCCGTCGTCGACCCCCTGGTACGGGGCGCACCTGCTGACCGACGACGACGCGCGCCAGACCCTGGTGCGCGTGGAGCGGCTGCGGGACGTCACGCTGCCGCAGCTGCGCCGCCAGCTGGCGTACACGGGCGAGGTCACGGGCCTGACGACGCCGACGACGGTCCGCGGCTGGGGCGAGCAGCTCGCGATGCTCGGCGGTATGCGCAGCACGCTCGACCTGTTCCACCCGATGGTCTTCGAGCGGACGGCGGCCGACCTGGTGCAGGCGACCGCGACGCGGCGCTGGCGCGCCGAGCACGGCATCGAGATGGGCTGGTT
Organism: Isoptericola sp. F-RaC21; assembly: GCF_038593535.1. Taxonomy (NCBI): domain Bacteria; kingdom Bacillati; phylum Actinomycetota; class Actinomycetes; order Micrococcales; family Promicromonosporaceae; genus Isoptericola; species Isoptericola sp. F-RaC21. The sequence goes on from NZ_JBCFYX010000003.1 coordinate 415,608, forward strand.
CGCCCGCCGCCGGCTGCGCAAGCGCGCCAAGGACATGGTGCGGCCCGGCGTGCGGGTGCCGAACCTGCACGAGGCGCTGGTCCAGGTGCAGGAGCAGCGCGACGTGTGGGCCGAGCACGCCCAGCGGGGCGGCTGGCCGACCCTCCCCGAGGGGCTCGCGTCCATCGAGGACACGTACGAGGCGGTGCGCATCGACCTCGAGGCGCTCGAGCCGGTGCTCGCCCCGACCACCCTGGGCGGCCACCTCCTCGACCTCGACCTGGACGGCCTCGCCGAGCGGCTGCAGCGGCTCGCCGCGGACTCGGACGCCCTGGCGGTGCTGCCCGAGCGCACCAGCCTGCTGCGCGCGGCCCGGAGCGCGGGCGTCGGAGACCTGGTGGACGATCTCACCGACCGGCGGGTGCCCGGCGACCTCGTCGCCGCGGAGCTCGAGCTGGCCTGGTGGTCGTCGGTCTTCGAGCAGCTGCTCGCCGCCGACCCGGTGCTCGCGGGCCAGGACGGCGTCGGCCTCGACGCGCTCGCCCGCCGCTTCCGCGACCTCGACCGCGAGCACCTCGCCGCGCTGTCCCAGCCGGTGCGTGTCGCCGCGCGGGCGCACCTCGGGGCGGCCATGCGGGAGGACCGGGACTCCGCGGAGGCGCTGTTCACCGAGCTCATCGAGGGGCGGATGACGACGCTGCGCGACCTCGCGGAGCGGCACGGCGACATCCTGCGCCGGCTGCGGCCCGCGCTGGTCGCGACGCCCACGCTGGTGCCGCACCTGCTGCCCGAGCACCGCACCGCCGACGTCGTGATCCTCGACGCCGTGCAGCACGTGCCCACCGAGGTGGTGGTGCCGGCCATCGCCCGCGGGCGGCAGGTCGTCGTGGTGGGTGACCCGCGGTCCGCGTCCGGCACCAGCGTGCACGAGCTGTCCGCGCTGCTGCCCACGGTGACGCTCCAGCCCCACGAGCACAGCCGCGACCCGGAGCTGACCCGGCTGCTCGCCGCGCACGGGTACGAGGGCTTGCTGCGGCCGGCGCCCCTGCCCCGTGCGGAGGCGCTCGTGCACCTCGACGTCGTGGAGGGCACCGGGATGCCGGACCCGGTCTCCGGCACGGTCGAGAGCACGCAGGCCGAGGTGGACCGCGTGGTCGAGGTGTCGATCGAGCACGCGCTGACCCGCCCGGAGGAGACGTTCGCGATCGTCACCGTGACGGCCGCGCACGCGGACCGGGTGCGGGAGGCGCTGCTCGCCGAGGTGCGGGCCAACCCCGCGCTGGCGCCGTTCTTCTCCGGCTCGCGGCCCGAGCCCGTCGTCGTCGCGGACATCACCGGCGTCGCCGGGCTGTCGCGCGACACGGTGCTGCTATCCGTCGGTTTCGGCCGGACGCCGCACGGCCGCGTGCTGCACCGCTTCGGCGTGCTCGGCGAGGCAGGGGGCGAGGCCATGCTGGTCGGCGCGCTCGCCGCCACCCGCAAGCGCCTGCACGTCGTGTCCTGCTTCACCGCCGACGCGCTCGACCCCGAGCGTCTGCGCAGCGCCGGCCCGCGGCTCCTCGTTGAGACCCTGGAGCTGGCCGAGCGCCGCTCCGGGCTCGCCGACCAGGTGCGGCTCGGCAACGGCGTGGACGTGGGCCGGGCCCCCGACCGGCTGCTGGTGGACCTCGGCGAGCGGCTGTGGAAGCTCGGCTACCTCGTCGAGACCGACTACGGCGCCCCGGACGGCGACCGCATCCCGCTGGTCGTCGGTCACCCCGACCTGCCGGGCGAGCTGCTGGTAGCCGTGCTTACCGACGACGCCGCGTACGTCGCGGAGCCATCCGTGCGGGTGCGCGACCGGCAGCTCGCGGAGCGGCTCGAGCGCCTGGGGTGGGTCGTGACGCAGGTCTGGTCGGCGGCCGCCTTCCTCGATCCCGACGGCGAGGCCGACCGGGTGCGCCGGCTCGTGCAGCGCGTGCGCGACGAGCGGATCGGCACCGCCGGCGGCGTCGTCCCTCCGCGCGAGGTCGTCGTGCCCGTGCTCCCGGACGAGGACGAGCCGCCCGCCGACCTCGACGTCGCGCCCGACGTCGTCGACGTGGTCGCGGAGGACGCCGAGGCCACCCCGGAGGGCGTCGAGGTAGTCCGCGACGATGCCGAGGTAGTTCCGGAGGAGCGCGAGGTAGTCCGCGAGGATGCCGAGGTAGTTCCGGAGGACCGCGAGGTAGTTCGCGAGGATGCCGAGGTAGTTCCGGAGGACCGCGAGGTAGTTCGCGAGGATGCCGAGGGAGTTCCCGAGGGCCGCGAGGTAGTCCCCGAAGAGCCCGAGGTGGTGCCCGAGGCGGCCCGCGACGCGTCGACCGGCGACGACGAGGCGCGGCCGGAGGCCTGACCCGCCTGCGACCGGTTGGTCGAGGATGGCCGACAATGGTCGGGTGAACGACACCTCCGAGCCGACCCGCCCGTCGGAGGGCGTGCCGTCGGACGACGCGACCCCGCGCCGGCGGCCACGCCGCCGTGTGGTGCGCCAGGGCACGGAACGCGAGACGGTCCCGGGCGAGACGGCGGACGACCGCGGCGGTCACGACGACAACGACGACCGCCTGCTGCGCGACGTCCCGCCGCACTGGGGCCGACGCTGACGACGCCGCCGGCCGTTCCCGGAGACGTGGTCTCGACGGGTGCGGCCGGCGGCGTCGGGAGTCGCGCGGTTCGTCGCTCGTGCCGTGGGCGGCGAGCGTCGGTGCCGGACGTCAGTACTGCGAGCGGCCGGACTGCGCGGCGAGCAGGTCGCGGATCTCCTGCAGCAGGACCGTGTCCTGCGCCAGCGGCTCCGGCTCCTCCTCCTGGCCGCGCGCGCGGCGCTCGGCCAGGTGGTTGAGGGGTGCGACCACGATGAAGTAGAGCGCCGCGGCGATGATCAGGAAGTTCAGCACGGCGTTGAGGAACAGCCCGATGCTGAAGTTCGCTCCGTTGATCACGAAGTGGCCGACGCCGGAGATGTCCGGCTGGCCGAAGATTGCGGCGATGAGCGGGTTGATGATGCCGTCGAGCAGCCCGGTGACGACGGCGGTGAACGCGCCGCCGATAACGATGCCGACGGCCAGGTCGACGACGTTGCCGCGCATGACGAATTCCTTGAACCCTGCGAGCAGGCTCTTCATGTGATCCCCCTGGATGGTTGGTGTGCCGGAGGCCCGATCGCGGGCCGACGGTCGCCGATTCTCGCGGGGGACGCCGGGTGCTGCAACGGCAGGCTCGTCGGGTCAGCGCACGAGCACCGCGCCGACGGTGCCCCACCCGGACGCGGCGGACAGCCCTGGAGCCTCGTCGGCGGAGACCGCCACCAGGGTGACGTCGGAGCCCTCGGCCGTCCCGGTCGCGCCGCCCAGCAGGCCTCCGTCGGCGGGCGCTGCGGCCTCGGGCCGGGGGAGGACGAGCGCCCGCCGGGCGAGGTACGCGTCGTCGCCCCGGCCGTCCTCGTCGGTGCCCTCCTCACCGCCGTCCGAGCCGGCGGCGCGCGCCGCCTCGCCGGTGAGCACGAGGTCGACGCGGTCCCCGGCGCGCAGCCAGCCCGTCGCGGTGTCCTCGAGGCGCACGGGCACGACGACCGTCCCCTGCGGGGCCTGCGCGACGACGCCGCCCCCGGGGAGCAGGTCGGGGTGGAGCGGGATCCCGGCGGGCAGGGCGGTGGTGGGCGTGCGCCCGACGAGGTCGGCGGGGTCGGTGGCGACGCCGTCGGGGGCGAGGTCGGCGGCCACGCCGACGGTGGTGAGGTCGGCGGCGGCCACCGGCTCGCCCGCGGGGAGCGCGTGGGCGGGGACGACGACGTCCACGGTGGGCGGCGGCGCCGGTCGCACGGCCTGCACGACGGCGGCGGCCGCGAGGCCGCAGCACGCGGCGGCGAGCACGAAGCGGGCGCGCCACAGGACGGACCGCAGGCGGCGCGCGGTCCGCCGTCGTCCGCCCGGGCCGCCGCGCTCCGGGGGACGGGCAGGCCCGGATGGCGACCCCGGGCGGCGTCGGGTGGAGGGGCGGGGGAGCGTGTCGGGCAGCGGCATGCGGGCGACGCTAGGCCGCCGCGGGCCGCGACATCATCGCGGAACGGCGGCCTGTGGACGACGGTGCCCTGGGGGCAGCGTCCGTGCCCGGAGCGCAGCCGCGGCGTCGTCCGCCGGGCGCGCGCGGGCGGTCAGGAGGAGGCGGCCTTGGACGTGCTCGACGACCCGGACGACGAGGTGCTCGACGAGCTCGACGACGAGCTGCTCGAGGCCTCCTTGCCGGAAGAGCTGCCGGACGACCCGGTCGAGGACGAGCTCGACGTCGTGCTCGAGCCCTTGCCCGACCCGGACCGCGAGTCGGTGCGGTAGAACCCCGAGCCCTTGAACGTCACACCCACGGAGCCGTACTGCTTGCGCAGCGTGCCGCCGCACTCGGGGCAGACGGTCAGCGACTCGTCGGTGAACGACTGGTGGACGTCGAAGGCGTGGCCGCAGTCGGCACACCGGTACGCGTAGGTGGGCACGTGATCTCCTCGGGGCGGACGCCGGCACCCGCCGCGACCGGCGGTGCTGGCACTCGGGTGATGCGAGTGCCAATCATACGCCGGACGGTAGTCTCGCCTGCGTGTCAGCGACCGCCACCCCTGCAGAACCCGGAAACCCGTCCGACCCGGAGCCCCGCCCGGACGTGACGGAGACCGAGGAGACACCCCGTCGGCGGTCGCGGCTCCGCAGCGCCGTCGTCGGCGTCGCCGTCGTCGTGGTGCTGGCCCTCGTGGCCACCACGGTCTTCACGGTCGTCACGCTGCGCCGCCCGCTGCCGGACCACAAGGGCTCGCAGCAGCTGCCGGGACTCAGCGCCGCCGTCGACGTGCGCCGCGACGCCCAGGACGTGCCGCAGGTCTACGCGGACACGCCGGAGGACCTGTTCCGGGCGCAGGGCTACCTGCAGGCCCAGGACCGCTTCTTCGAGATGGACTATCGCCGTCACGTGACGTCGGGGCGCCTCGCGGAGCTCGTCGGCGACGTGCCGTCGGCGATCGAGGCGGACAAGGTGACCCGCACCTTCGGGTGGCGACGCGTGGCCGAGCAGGAGTGGAACCTCATCTCGGACGACTCGCGGGCCTACCTGCAGGCCTACGCGCAGGGGGTCAACGCCTACCTCGAGAGCCGCGACCCGGAGGAGCTCGGCGTCGAGTACACCGTGCTCGGCGCGAGCGTGGACGTCGCCGAGCCGGAACCCTGGGACCCCGTCGACTCGCTCGCCTGGCTCAAGGCCATGGCCTGGGACCTGCGCGGCAACTACGACAGCGAGCTCGACCGTGCGCTGGCGTACAGCACCCTCGGGGAGACGGACCTGGTCGACGAGCTCTTCCCGGCGTACGGCGAGAGCGGCAACCAGCCCGTGCTGCGGAGCCGCGACCTGGCCAACGAGCGCCCCGCGAAGACCTCGGGCGACGAGGCGTCGACGGACGACTCTGGGACCGGCACCGCGACCGACGCCGAGCTGACGTCGGCGCTCACGGGCCGCACGACCGGCCGGGCCGCGGCCTCCGAGGCGCTGGGCGCCGCCGTCGACTCCGCCCGCAGCGCGCTGGACGCGGTGCCGGTGCTCGTGGGTCGCGGCGACGCGGCGGGCTCCAACTCGTGGGTCGTGTCGGGTGACCACACGGAGTCGGGCAAGCCGATGCTCGCGAACGACCCGCACCTCGCGCTGTCCGCCCCCGGCATCTGGGCCCAGGTGGGTCTGCACTGCAACGAGGTGAGCGCCGAGTGCCCGTTCGACGTCGCCGGCTTCTCCTTCGCGGGCTTCCCCGGCGTCGTCATCGGGCACAACGGCGACCTGGCGTGGGGCCTGACCAACATGGGCGCCGACGTCACCGACTTCTTCATCGAGCGCGTGCGCGGCGACACGTGGCTGAAGGACGCCGGCGCGGAGCAGTGGGAGCAGCTCGACACGCGCAAGGAGACGATCCGCGTCGCGGGCGGCACGCCCGTCGACCTCACGGTCCGCAGCACCGCGCACGGCCCGATCGTCTCGGACGTGCTCGACGTCGGGGACGTCGTGGGCTCTCCCACCGCGGAGGGCACGGAGTTCGGCGAGTACGCCGTCGCGCTGGAGTGGACGGCGCTGCAGCCCGGCCGCACCGCCGACGCCGTCTTCGCGTTCGACACGGCGCAGGACGCCGACGACGTGCGCGCCGCGGCGGAGCTGTTCGAGGTGCCGGCGCAGAGCATCGTCTTCGCGACGACGGACGGGCACATCGGCTACCAGGCGCCGGGCCGCATCCCGACGCGCGCCAAGGTGAAGGGCCCCGTGCCGTCCGACGGCACCTGGCCGCGCCCGGGCTGGGACCCGCGCTACGACTGGCAGGGCTGGGTGCCGGCCGAGGACATGCCGCGCTCCCTGGACCCGCGGGAGGGCTTCATCGTCGCCGCGAACCAGGCCGTGCTGCGCGACGGGTCCAGCCCGTACCTCGCGGACGACTGGGACTACGGCTACCGCTCGGAGCGGATCCGCACCCTGCTGTCCGAGCAGATCGCGGCGGGCCGGCCGTTCACCGCCGAGGACATGAACCGCATCCAGAACGACGACTGGTCGGCGTTCGCGGAGGCCCTGGTGCCCACGCTGCTCGACATCGACCTCGACGACTCGTACGTCGCGGCCGGGCAGGAGCTGCTCGCGGACTGGGACTACCGGATGGACGCCGACTCCCCGGCGGCCGCCTACTTCGCGGCCGTGTGGCGCAACCTCCTGCAGGAGGCGTTCTGGGACGACCTGCCGCCCAGCATGCGGCCCGACGGCGGGTCGCAGTGGCTGCTGGTGGTGAAGTCGATGCTCGACCGCTCCGAGGACACGTTCTGGGACGACCGCACGACGGCGAACGTGGTCGAGTCGCGCGACGAGATCCTCACGCGCGCGCTGACCAGCGCGCGTCGCGACCTCACGGTCGAGCTGTCCAAGGAACCGTCGGACTGGGACTGGGGCACGCTGCACACGCTGCGGCTCGAGCACCCGGTGCTCGGCGGCTCGAGCGTGCCCGGGCTGGTGCGTGACCTCGTCAACCCGGATCCGGTGAAGATGCCCGGCGGGTCGTCCATCGTCAACGCGACGGGGTGGGACGCCGGCACCGGAAGCTTCGCCGTGACGACGGGCCCGTCCATGCGCATGGTGGTGGACATGGCCGACCTGGACGCCTCGACGTGGGTGACGGTGACCGGGGTCTCCGGGCACCCGGCGTCGAAGCACTACGACGACCAGCTCGACGAGTGGGCCGCCGGAAGGACGTTCGCGTGGCCGTTCAGCCGCGAGGCCGTCGAGTCCGCCGCGAAGACGCGCACCACGCTCGTCCCCTGAGTCGGTGATTGAGCCTGTCGAAATCCGGTGACCGGGTTTCGACAGGCTCAACCAACGGCTGGCGACAGGTCCCGCCAGCCGTCGGGGGTGACGACGGCGTGCACGGGCACGTCGTGCTCCTCGGCGGGCAGGGGATGGGTGGCCGAGTCGTAGAGCTCTTCGGGATAGACGAGCGCGACGACGGGCACGCCCGGGCGACGGATCTTCAGCAGCCGGTCGTACCAGCCGCCGCCCTGGCCGAGGCGCACCCCGCGGTCGTCGACGGCGAGCGCGGGGGCGACGACGACGTCGGCCTGGGTGATCGCCTCGGCGCCGAGCGTCGGTCCGCTCGGCTCGGGCGGCCGGCCCGGGGCGCGCTCCAGCAGGTCGTCGGGCCCGGCGTACTCGGCCCAGTCGCGGGCCAGCCCTGCGCCGAGCACGGGCAGCAGCACGCGGGCGCCGCGCGCGGCGAGCTGCTCCAGGAGCACGTGGGTGCCCGGTTCGGTGGGGCGGGAGACGTAGGTCGCGACGACGCCGGCGTCGCGGACGGCGGGCACGGTGGCCAGGACCTCGGCGAACGCGTGCGCGGCCTGGTCCCGCAGGCGCGGGGAGCGCTCGGCGCGGTGGGCGCGGATGGCCCGACGGAGCTCCTCCTTGGCGTCCGCGGGCTCCATCCCGGCGACGACGGGGTACGGCTGGTGTGCTCTCGATCCCTTGCGGTCGCCGTGCATGGGGCCATTGTGGCAGGGTCCCGTGCGGGGAGTTCCCGGCGCGCGCCGGTGACGCCGAGAACGGCTCCGGCCAGCGGGCGGGGGCGGCAGCGTCGGGACGGAACGAGGTGGCATGACGCACAAGCACGCCCGGGGATGGGCCGTGTCCCGGCCGTGGCCGGTGACGCTGCGCGAGGACGCGCCCTCCGGGACGGTCGTGCTGCGCCCGCTGCGGCGCAAGGACGGCCCCGAGTGGCTGCGCCTCCGGTCCGTGAACGCGAGCTGGCTCGAGCCGTGGGAGGCGACCTCGCCGGGGGAGCGGCCCGCCGCCTCGACGTTCGGCGACTACCTGCGCGCCCTGTCCGCGCAGGCGCGCGCCGGCACGACGCTGCCGTTCGCCGTCGAGCTCGACGGCGCGCTGGTCGGGCAGCTGACCGTCTCCCAGATCGTCTACGGCTCGCTCTGCTCCGCGAGCATCGGGTACTGGGTGTCGCAGGGGGTCGCGGGCCGGGGCGTCATCCCGACGGCGGTCGCCATGGCGGGCGACTACTGCCTCGCGGTGCTCGGGCTGCACCGCATCGAGATCAACATCCGTCCCGAGAACGCGCCGAGCCTGCGGGTGGTGGAGAAGCTCGGCTTCCGGGACGAGGGCGTGCGCGAGCGCTACCTGCACATCCAGGGCCGGTGGCGCGACCACCGCACCTTCGCCCTCACCACCGAGGACGTGCCGGAGGGGCTGCTGGCCCGCTGGCAGCAGGTGCGCGACGGCGGCTGACAGGGTCCCGACCACGGACACGCCGCGGCGGCGTGCGTCCGCGGCGTCGTCGCGTCCCCTACCGTCGCGTGTGTGGAAACGTCGGCGGCAGGACTCGCGGTGCTCGCGCTGTTCGTCCTGTGGCTGGGCTTCTGGGTGCCGCACCGGCTGCGGCACCGTCAGCAGCTGCTGGACGCGCGGGTGGACGACAGGTTCTCCGGCGGGCTCCGGGTGCTGGCGGTGGCGGGCGCGGGCGGCACGCGCGGGGTGACGACCCCGACCGGCGGCGCGGCGCCGCTGCTGGTGCCCGGCACGCCGTCCGAGGGCGGACGAGGGGAGCGACCGATGGGTCTGGACGACGACAGGGGAGTGTCGCGCGCCCTGGCGGCCCCGCGCGCCACGGAGCAGGCCGAACGCCCCCGTGAGTCCCGCCTCGCCCTGCTCGAGCAGCGCGCCGCCCGGGCGCGTCGTCGGCTCCTGCTGACCGTCCTGCTGCTGCTCCTCACGGTGGGCGGCTGGGTGGTGGTCGGCCTCGGCCTCGTGGGCTGGTACGCCGGGGCCGTGCCGTCCGCGCTGCTGCTCGTCGTGCTGGTGCTGGGCCGGGTCGCGGTGCTGCAGGCACGTCGCGCCGACGCGCGCTGGGTCGCGGAGCGCAAGGCCGCGCAGCGGCAGGCGACCGAGGCGCGGGCCCTCGCGAACGGCGGGCCGCACGCGCCCCGCAACCGCCCCCGGGTGACCGGCCACGCGGTGCGCCCGTCGGCCGCCCACACCCAGATGATCCCGCGCGTGTCGCAGGCCGGGGCCCAGCCCGCGGCCCGCACGTCCGCACGGACGACGCGGAGCCCGGAGCCGGCCCCGAGCTCTCGGGCGACCGTGCCCGCCGACGACGCCCGCGGCGAGGAGAGCGCGGAGCCCGAGCCGGCCCCGGCCCGCCGGAGCCCCGCGTCGTCCGAGCGCCTCGTCTTCGACGTCCGCGCCGACGAGCCGACGACGGAGCCCGAGCCCGTCGTCGTCGTGGACCCGGGGGAGCCCGCCCCCGCCGGCCCGCCGCCCGTCGGCAGCGAACCCTGGGAGCCGGTCCCCGTGCCCCTGCCCACGTACGTCACGAAGCCCGCGGCGCCGCGGCGCGAGCCGAGGCCGCTCCCGGCGTCGGGCGCCGGCCGTGCGCTGCCGGCGGGCGACGCCGACCGCGGCGCGGCGCTGGCCGCGACCATGCGCGCGACGCTCGGCCCGACCGCGACCCCCGCCGGGGCCCCGGCCGCCGAGCGCGCCCCCGGCACGCTGGGCGCGGCGTCGTCGGCCGCCGACGGCACGGCGGACCTGACGGCGGGCGACGAGCCCCGGCCGCGCACCGAGACGCTCGGCCTGCCGCTGGACGAGATCCTCGCCCGGCGTCGTGCGGCCGGCTGAGCCGATTTGGCGACCGGCCGTGACGGGGTGCTAATGTTGGCACCGCTCTCGGGGCTATGGCGCAGTTGGTAGCGCGTCTCGTTCGCAATGAGAAGGTCGGGGGTTCGAATCCCCCTAGCTCCACCGAAGGCCGACGGCCGCCGCACCTCGTGCGGCGGCCGTCGTCGTTCCCGGACCTCCTCGCGGTCAGGCCGCGCGGCGCGAGAGCAGCGCGGCCACGAGGAAGCAGACGGCCCCGAGCAGGGTGCCGGCCTGGTCCCACCACGCGCTGAGGTAGGTGCCGGTGGACGGCTCGACGTACGCCCCCACGGCCGACGCGGCGAACGCCACCGACCCGATCGCGTTGAGCCACGTGCCGTGCCAGGTCCGCGCGTCCCGGTCCCACAGATGGCCGCGGTCGCGGGTCGCGACGACCGCGAACGTGGACGAGACGAGGAAGGCCACCGAGCCGTACGCGTCGGGCCGCCAGCCCGCGCCGAGCCGCGCGGGGTCGGCGACCGAGGCGACCAGGGCGGCCGTGGTGCTCACGTTGAAGCACACCGTGCCCGCCAGCTGGACCGCCGCGGCCCACCAGTCCCACCGGTCGGCGGGGTGCGTGCCGGAGCGGGGCGGCCGGCGGCCGCTGAGGCCCAGCTGGACGACGGCGGCGGCGGTGAAGAAGACCGACCCGACGACGAACGTGACGCCCGCCCCGACCGCCCCCACGGCGTCGGCGTAGGGCGGCAGGGCGCCGACGAGGAAGCACAGCGACCCGACGGCGAAGCCCCACGCCTCGCGGCGGAGGCGGCGGCTCGAGGTGCTGGGGTCGTCGCGCACCGCCTCGGACACCTCAGCAGCGTAGGAGCGGGCGCGGGCGGCTCTCCACCGGCGGGCCGCATTTCACCCGCGCCTGCTCACCAGGTGCGGCGCACGGTCGCCTTGCCGCCGGCCACGAGGGTGCGTGGCGGCACGTCGTCGGCGACGACGGACCCGGCGGCGATCACCGAGTCCCGGCCGATGCTCACGCCGGGCAGGATGGTCGCCCCCGCGCCGATCCACACGTTCTCGCCGACGTCGATGGGCCCACCCGTCAGCCAGACCTTGCGGTCGTCGGTGTCCACCGGGTGGCCCACGGTGACGAAGGTGACCCGCGGCGCCACCATGACCCGCTCGGCCAGCCGGATCCCGGCGTAGTCGAGGAACGTGCAGTTCTGGTTGACGAACACCCGGTCGGCGAGGTCCAGGCGCAGCCCGTGGTCGGTGAAGAAGGGCGGGTAGATCGTCGCCGTCGCGGGCAGAGGACGGCCGAGGATCTGCTCGAACAGGTCCGCCCTGCCCGTCGCGTCGTCGAACGGCAGCACGTTGAGGCGGGAGGTGAGCTCGGTGGCGCGCAGCACCCGCTCGGACATGGCCCGGAACTCGGGCCCGTGGATGCGCATCAGGAGGTCGCTCGGCATCCCCCGATCCTGCACCCGTCGCGACGGGTCCACGCGAGCGTGGCGAACGGCGTCGACCGGCCCGCCGCGGATGCGCCAAGATGAGGGGCGTGCCCCTCCGGAACGTCCGATTCGTCCTGCCCGCCGTCGTCCTGACCGGTGCGCTCGCCCTCACCGGCTGCGCGACGTCGCCGCCCGGCGAGTCGTCGAGCCCGTCGACGGGCGCACCGGCCGTCGCGGTGCGGGACCTGGCGACGCACACGGTGCTCCTCGACGCCGCGGACCCGGCCGAGCTGGCCCTCACGACGAGCCAGACCGTGTACGCGCGCTCGGAGGTCGTGGTGCTCGCGGACACCGACGACGCGGCCGCGCGCGACGCCCTGGCCGCGACGGCGGTCGCCGTGCACGCCCCGGCGCTGCTGGTCGACACCGACGGCAGCGGGACGGGCGTCGCGGAGGAGCTGGGGCGGCTCGGGGCGCGCGTGGCGGTCGTCGTCACCGGCGACGAGCAGCGCGCCGACGCCGAGGACGACGCCGCGACCCCGGGCGGCGAGGACACCGACGCCGCCCCGGGGGACGCCTCGCGCCGGGTCGCGGACGCGGCGGGCGTCCAGACGCTCGAGCTCACCCCCGACGTCGTCGGCGGGGACGACGGCGACGGCGCGGGCCCGACCCTCGAGGACGACGACCTGGAGGACCTGGGATCCCGGCTCGACGACCTGCTCGGCGACGGCCCGGGCGCGTCCCCCTCCGGCTCGGGCGCGGCCGGTGGCGAGCCGCGGCTGCTGCGCGAGGTGCTCGCGCTCGTCGACCCGCAGGACGGCCAGGAGGCGGCGATCGCGTCGCTGCGCGCCGCCGGGGCCGTGACGACCGAGGTGCCGGACGGCGACCTGGGGTCCCGGCACGTGGTGGAGACGGTGGACCGGGCACAGGCGCTCACGGTCGTGGGCGTGGGGCGGTCGTTCGGCGACGCCGGCACCTTCGCGTGGCGGGTGGCCGCGGCCGAGCGCGCGGCGCTGCTGCCCACCGGGTCCCAGCACCTGCTGCCCGCGCGGTACGTCGCGGTCGGCGCGAGCGTCTGGGACGACCCGGCCGCCGCCGTCGCGCGGGCCGAGGCGGCCGCCGCCGCGTACACGCCGTCCGACGACGAGGCGAGCCCGGATGCCGACGACGATGCCGGGCCCGTCGTGCCGACGCTGGTGCTGCCGGTGAGCGCCACCTCGGGAGGCCCGGGCGAGGACGGCGACTGGGTGACGCAGGAGGACGTGGACGCGCTGCGCCCGCTCGTCGCCGCGGCGCGGGACGCCGGGGTGTACGTGCTGCTCGACGTCGGCGCGGGCCCGGCGCCCGTGGTCGAGCAGGTGCGCGCGGCCGAGCCGCTGCTGCGCACGCCCGGCGTGGGCGTCGCCCTGCATCCCGAGTCGCGGGTGGGGGACGGCGCCCGCACGACGTCGCACCAGATGTCGGCCGCCGAGCTCGACGAGGTGAGCGCCTACCTGGCCGACCTGGTGTCGCGCGAGGGGCTCCCGCCGAGCCTGCTCGTCGTGCACCAGACGCGGCCGGAGTCGGTGCCCGACCGGGCCCGGCTGCGGTCGGTGCCCCAGGTGGAGACGCTGGTCCTCGCCGACCTGACCGGCGGCGCGACGACCGGGGAGTGGGTCTGGAACCAGGTGAGCGCCGATCTGCCCGACGGCGTGCACCTCGGGTGGTCGGGGCCGGCGTCCGGGGCGGCCGCGTCGGTCGTGCCCACCGACCCTGCGCCCGTGCTGATCGCGGCCTCCTGACGGGCCGCGCGGGCCGGCGGGCGGCGTCGTTGACAGGGGTTCGGCCTATTCGGCAGGATCGCTAACGTAACGTGTTGATCCTCCGTCGGCGCCGACCGGGCGCCGTCGACCCGCGCCCCTGGAGACCGATCATCGTGCTGTCCCTCATCCCGTTGCCCACCGTCGTGGACGGGCAGGACGCCGCCCCGCTCGCCCTGCGCGCCGCCCGCCTCGTGGCGCCCGACGACGCCCTCGCCGCCGTCGCGGCCGAGCAGCTCGAGGCGGCGGGGGTGCGCGTCGTCGAGGCGGGGGCCGCGGAGGAGGACGGCGCCACGCCGGTCGTGCTGCGGCTCGACGCCGCCGCCGGCCCGGGGGGCTCCGCCGAGCCCGAGCGGTACACCTTGCGCGTCACCGCGGCGGGCGTCGAGGCCACCGCCCCCGAGCCCGTCGGCCTGCTGCACGCCGTGCGCACGCTGCGCCAGCTCGTCCCTGCGGCCGGCGCGGCGGAGGGCGTGCGCGAGGTGCCCGCCGTCGTCGTGCACGACGCGCCCCGGTACCGGTGGCGCGGCCTGTCGTTCGACGTCGTGCGGCACTGGTTCGGGCCCGAGGACATCCGCGCCGTCGTCGACCTGGTCGGCGCGTTCAAGCTGCGGGTGCTGCACCTGCACCTCACCGACGACCAGGGCTGGCGGATCGAGACGCCGTCGCGCCCGGAGCTGGAGAAGGCGTCCGACAGCCAGGTGGGCGGCGGCACGGCCGGGTTCCTCACGGTGGACGACTTCCGTGAGCTGCAGGAGTACGCGGCGGCGCGGTTCGTGACGATCGTGCCCGAGTTCGACATGCCGGGGCACATCAACGCCGCCACGCAGGTCTACGGGGCGCTGACCAAGGACGGCCTGCCCACCGAGCCGTACGAGGGCATCGAGGTCGGGTTCTCGCGCCTCTGGTTCGACAACCCGGCCACCGAGCCGTTCCTGCGCGACGTCATCGGCGACGTCGCGAGCATGACGCAGGGCGAGTGGGTGCACGTCGGCGGCGACGAGGTGCACACGATGGAGGTGGAGGAGTTCGCGAAGTTCGTCGAGCTCGCCGCCAGGATCGTGCGCGAGCACGGCAAGACGCCGATCTTCTGGCAGGAGGGCGCCCGCGGCCCCGTCGAGCCCGGCACCCTGCTGCAGTACTGGGAGCCCAAGGGCGAGGAGTTCGCGCGCTTCGTCGCGGCGGCGCGCGCCGGCGCGCGGTTCATCATGTCGCCCGGCAACCACGCCTACCTCGACATGAAGTACACCCCCGAGCACGACCTCGGCCTGCACTGGGCGGGGTACGTCGAGCTGCGCGACTCCTACGACTGGGAGCCCACCGCCGTCATCGACGGCCTCCCCGCCGACGCCGTCGAGGGCGTCGAGGCCGCCGTCTGGACCGAGACCCTCACCACCCGCGACGAGCTGTTCTCCATGCTGCTGCCGCGCCTCGGCGCCGTCGCCGAGGTCGCCTGGACCGCGCCCGAGCGCAAGGACTGGGAGGCCTTCCGCGCCCGCACCGCCGCGCAGGCGCCCGCCTGGCGCGCCGGCGGCTGGGCCTTCCACCAGACCCCGCAGGTCGACTGGTAGGACCGCCGAACCCGCTGGTCGAGCCTGTCGAGACCCTGTTCCGAGGTTTCGACAAGCTCAACCAGCGGGTGGCCGGGTTTCGACAGGCTCAACCAGCGAGGGAGCCTAGATCCAGGACTCCAGCCGCATGACGTTCTGCCAGTACGAGTACGGCACCTGCATGCCCGTCCACAGCGGGTAGAAGATCGCCGACACGGCGAGGATCACCACGAGGACGGCGACGATCGTCGCGACGACGAGGCCGCGCTCGCGCCGTCGTCCCTCCGTGCGTTCGAGCGCCACGACCATCGGATAGACGAGCGTGAGCACCACGAACGGCGTGAACACGATCGTGTAGAACGTGAAGATCGTCCGGTCGCTGAACGGCGGCGCGTAGGCGAACCACGGCAGCCACCCGGCGGCGGTGCCGCTCAGGACGGCGAGGGCGCGCCAGTCGCGCAGGCGGACCCCGAGCCAGATCGTCGCGACGATGGCGAGCGCCCCGAGCAGCCACAGCAGCGGGTTGCCGAGCGACGTGACGGCGCGGGCGCACGCGTCCGCGGCGTCGGCGGGGCAGGTGCCCTGGCCGGGCGCCTCCTTCTCCCAGAAGAACGACGTGGGCCGCCACTGCACGATCCAACCCAGCGGGTGGGACGCGTACGGGTGGTCGGAGGAGAGCCCGGTGTGGAACTCCCACATCTGCTGGTGGTAGTGGACCAGGCTGCGCAGCGGGTCGGGCAGCCAGGTGACGCCCTCGCCGGGGTGGTCGGCCGCCCACTGCCGCAGGTACGCGCCCTGGTTCGCGAACCACGACCACCAGGAGGCGAGGTAGACGACGACCGCGGTGGGCACGATCGTGAGGAACGCAGGCACGGCGTCGACGACGAGCGAGTCCTCCCACCAGCGGCCGACGCCGGCGGCGCGCCGGGCCGCGAGGTCCCACAGCACGGTGAGGATGCCGAAGACGGCGACGAACCACAGCCCCGACCACTTGGTGCCGCAGGCGAGGCCCAGGCTGACGCCCGCGGCGAGCCGCCACCAGCGGAAGCCGAGCCGCGGGCCGTAGCGCGCCACCGTGCCGCCGGCGTCGAGGATCTCCGCGACCCGGCCCGCCAGCCGGCGGCGTGCCTGCTCGCGGTCCATGACCAGGCAGCCGAAGGCGACGAGCACCCAGAACATGAGGAACTGGTCCAGCAGGGCCGTGCGCGAGTGCACGATCGCCTCGCCGTCGACGGCGAGCAGCAGGCCCGCGACGATCCCCATCGTCGACGACGCGAACAGCCGCCGCGCGATCCGCACCAGCAGGAACACGGCGAGGATCCCGATGATCGCGCTGGACAGCCGCCACGCGAACGAGCTGGTCGCGCCCCCGCCCGCCTCCATGCCGAGCCAGATCATCCACTTGCCGATCGGCGGGTGGACGACGTACGCGGCCTTGTCGAGGTAGGTGAGGACGTCGCCGGCCTCGAACGCCGGGTTCGGCTCGTCGGGCCACTGCGCCTCGAAGCCGAGGCGCCCGAGCGTGAACGCGTCCTTGACGTAGTAGGTCTCGTCGAAGACGAGCTTGTGCGGCTGGCCGAGCTGCCACAGCCGGGCCGCCGCGGCGAGCAGCGTGACGACGACCGTGCCGAGCCAGCCCCAGAACCGGTCCCGGCGGCGCAGGTCGAGCCGCATGCGCCGCGCCCCGAGCAGCCGCTCGAGCAGCTTCGCCTGCGTGGTGCGGCCGTCGCCGTCCGGGGGCGTCGGCGGGAGGGCGGGCGTCGGGCTGCCGGGGAACGCCGGCGGGGGTGGGCCCTGCTCCTGCGGCGCGAGACCCGGTGCGCCGTCGGTCTCGGGCGGCCCGTCCGGGGCGTCGGCCGCGCGGTGGCGCGCGCGGCTCGGCGACGTGCCCGCGGGCGCGGGATCGCCGGTGGTGGTGGCGTCGGCGTCGGGGGCGGTCACCGGGTCATCGTAGGTGCCGTGCGAACCTGGTCACCATGACCTCCGAGCCTTCCCCCGCGCCCTCGGCCGCACCCCGCCCCGTCCCGCACGCCGAGGCCGGCGCGGTCGTGCTCGCGGCGACGCCCATCGGGAACGCCGAGGACGCATCGCCCCGGTTGCGGCGGCTGCTCGCGGAGGCGGACGTCGTCGCCGCGGAGGACACGCGCCGGCTGCACGCCCTCGCCGCGCGCCTGGGCGTGACCGTGGCCGGGCGCGTGACGTCGTACCACGAGCACAACGAGGAGGCGCGGGCCGACGAGCTGCTCGACGTCGTCGCCGACGGCGGCACCGTGCTCGTGGTGTCGGACGCCGGCATGCCGGCGGTGTCCGACCCGGGCTACCGCGTCGTGGCCCGCGCCGTGGAGCGGGACCTGCGCGTGACCGCCGCCCCCGGCCCGTCGGCCGTGCTCACCGCGCTCGCCCTGTCCGGGCTGCCCACCGACCGGTTCACCTTCGAGGGGTTCGTGCCGCGCAAGGCGGGGGAGCGGTCGCGCTGGCTCGGGGCGCTCGCGGCCGAGCCGCGCACCATGGTCTTCTTCGAGGCGCCCCACCGGATCACCGACACGCTGCACGCGATGGCCGAGGCGTTCGGCGCCGACCGTCCCGCCGCCGTCTGCCGCGAGCTGACCAAGACGTACGAGGAGGTGCTCCGCGGCCCGCTCACGGACGTCGTCGCCGAGGCCGACGCCCGCGCGGCCGCCGGCGACGGACTGCGCGGCGAGATCTGCGTCGTCGTCGGCGGCGCACCCGCAGGAGCGGCGCCCAGCGTCGAGGACCTCGTGCCCGAGGTCCTGGCCCGCGTCCAGGCGGGGGAGCGGCTCAAGGCCGCCGTCGCCGACGTCGCCACCGCTGCCGGGGTGCCCAAGCGCGACCTCTACGCGGCCGCCCTCGCCGCGAAGTAGTCCGATCTCTGCCGAGGTAGTTCGAATCCCCGCGAGGTAGTTCACGAAGGCACGAGGTAGTTCGAACCTCGCCGGCCCGTGAACTACCTCGTCGGGATCTGAACTACCTCGCGGGGACTCGGACTACCTCGCCGGATCTTGAACTACCTCGCGGTGGAGGGGGTGAGCTCGACGCCGGCGGCGGCGAGCTCGGCGCGGGCCTGCTCGCCCTGCTCGGGGCTGACGGGGATGGTGAGGTCGGTGAGCACGCGCGTGTCCAGGCCGAGCCCGACGGCGTCGAGCGCGGTGCGCTTCACGCAGTGCGACTCGACGAGCCCGACGACGTCGACGGCCTCGACGCGCGCGTCGCGCAGGGCCTGCTCCAGGGTGCGCCCGTCGGCGTCGGTGCCCTCGAAGCCGGAGTAGCCGTGGGCGTACTGGCCCTTCTTCACGGAGACGTCGGGGTGCAGGTCGGCGAGCGCCGGGTGCAGCTCGGCGTTCGGGGTGCCGGCGATGCCGTGCGGCGGCCAGGAGTCCACGAAGTCCGGGTGGTCGCTGAAGTGGTCGCCCGGGTCGACGTGCCAGTCCTGCGTGGTCACGACGATCTCGTAGCGGTCGCGGTGCGCGGCCGCATAGGCGGCGACGTCCTGGGCGACCTGGTTGCCGCCGTCGACGGCGAGCTCGCCGCCCTCGCAGAACGTCGGCTGGACGTCGACGACGACCAGGGCGCGGACAGGGGCGAAGACGTCGTCGCTCATGCGGCCCAGCCTGCCACGAACGTGCGGCTCAGTTGCCGCCGCCTCCGCTGTCGCCGCCGCCCCCGCCGTCACCGAATCCGCCGGCGTCGAAGACTCCCATGCCGAACACGTCCGCGGAGCGGCGGTTGTGCATGTCCATCCTGTCCGGCTCGAGACGGGGGTCGCCGGCCCAGGAGGGCGGGCGGCGCTCGGCGCGGTCGAGCGGCGGCAGCTTCTCGCGCCGGTGAAAGGTGGTCCGCAGCATCGCTCTGATCTTCATGACGACTCCTTTTCCGGACCCGCACCAAGGAAAACCTGTGTCAAGAGTAGGTCCAGAAGCCGGGGGTGTCGACGACGGTCTCCCGGGGCACCGCCGATGGTGCGGACGGGCCGCTCGAGGAAGTCAGCAGCCGCCGCTCGGTGAACCGGGACGGTAGAGCGGCTGGACCGCCATGGTGCCGGCCGAGGGCCTGTCCCTCTCCTGCGCCAGGGGCTGGGGCGCCGGGGCCCACGACCTCTCGAGCTGCGGCTCGTCGTACCGCCGGAGCAGGCGGCGCAGGCGTTCCGTGATCGATCTCGTGAACGACATCGCAGTCTCCCTTGACCGTTGCTTGGGGGGATCATGCCACCGGGTCCGCGTCGGTGTCGACGGCGGCGGCGCGGAGCAGCAGGATGGGGGCATGTCCCGGCACCCGCGCCGCTCCGCGGCGGTCGCCGTCCCCGTCGTGGGGCTCCTGGCCCTGCTCGGCGCCTGCGGGGCTCCCGGCGGCGGGCCCGGCCCCGAGGCGCCGGCGACGTCCGCACCGTCCGGCGCCGTCGGCCCGGAGCCCGGCGGCGCCTCCGCGGCCGGGACGCCGGAGGTGACCGTCGAGACGGTCGTCGACGGCCTCGACGTGCCGTGGGGCCTCGCCCCCCTGCCGGACGGCACGCTGCTGCTCAGCCTGCGCGACGACGCCCGCCTGGTCGTCGTGGACCCGGACGCCGGCACGACGACGGACGTCACCGGCCCCGGCGCGGACGCGCTCGCCGCGCAGACCACGCCCGACGGCGAGGGCGGGCTGCTCGGCGTCGCGCGCGACCCGGCCTCGGGCGACGTGTTCGTGTACCGCACCGGCGCCGACGACAACGCGGTGCTGCGCGGCGCGCTGGACGGGACGCGGCTCGGCGACCTCACGACCGTCCTCGACGGCATCCCGCGCGCCGGGCACCACGACGGCGGCGGCCTCGCCTTCGGGCCCGACGGGTTCCTCTACGTCGGCACCGGCGACGCGGGCGACGGGGAGGCCTCGCAGGACCGGGCGTCGCTCGCCGGCAAGATCCTGCGCGTCACGCCCGACGGCGACCCCGCGCCCGGCAACCCGGTCTTCGACAGCGACGCCCCCGCCTCGCCTGTCTGGACGCTCGGCCACCGCAACGTGCAGGGCCTCGGCTGGGACGGCTCCGGCCGCATGTTCGCGAGCGAGTTCGGGCAGAACACCTGGGACGAGCTCAACCAGATCGAGCCGGGCGGCAACTACGGCTGGCCGCAGGCCGAGGGGCCCGACGGCGCGGGCGACGGCACGGTCGCGCCGGTCGCCTGGTGGCCGACGTCCGACGCGTCGCCGTCCGGCCTGGCCGTGACCGACGACGCGGTGTACCTCGCGGGGCTGCGCGGCGAGCGGCTGTGGCGCGTGCCCTTCGGCGACACGTCGTCGGGGGCGAGCGAGGGCGCCGGGCCCACCGACGAGGCCGCGCCGAGCAGGGGTGCCGTCGACGCCGACGGCAGCGTCCGTGCGCTGGGGGAGCCGCAGGCGTTGCTCGCGGGCGAGCTGGGCCGGCTGCGCAACGTCGCGCCCGTCGAGCCCGGCGGCGGGGACGGCGACGGCCTGTGGGTGCTGACCAACAACACCGACGGCCGCGGCTCCCCGCGCGACGGCGACGACCGGCTGGTGCGCGTCGGCCTGGGGTGAGCGCCACCGTGGCCGGCGGCGTGAAACACCGTGAGACCGGTGCCGCCGCGCAACTACGATGGGCACCATGCCGGAGCCCGCGAAGACCTTCTACCTGACGACGCCGATCTACTACGTCAACGACGCCCCCCACATCGGGCACGCGTACACGACGGTCGCGGCCGACGTCGTCACGCGCTGGCACCGCCAGCGCCAGGAGGACGTCTGGTTCCTCACCGGGACGGACGAGCACGGCGAGAAGGTGCTGCGCACCGCCGAGGCGAACGGCGTCAGCCCGCAGGAGTGGGCGGACCGCCTCGTGGAGTCGGCCTGGAAGCCGGTGCTGAAGACCATCGACGCCCGCAACGACGACTTCATCCGCACCACGCAGGAGCGGCACGAGACCGCGGTCCAGACCTTCCTGCAGGACCTGTACGACAAGGGCGAGATCTACGCCGGCTCGTACGAGGGCCCGTACTGCGTGGGCTGCGAGGAGTACAAGCTCCCGGGCGACCTGATCGACGGCACCGGCGAGTACGAGGGGCAGAAGCTGTGCCCCATCCACCTCAAGCCGGTGGAGATGCTCGCGGAGGAGAACTACTTCTTCCGCATGAGCGCCTACGCGGACCGCCTGCTCGCGCTCTACGAGGAGCACCCCGAGTTCGTGCAGCCGGCCAGCGCCCGCAACGAGGTGATCGGCTTCGTCAAGCAGGGCCTGCAGGACCTGTCGATCTCGCGGTCCACGTTCGACTGGGGCATCCCGATCCCGTGGGACGACAAGCACGTGCTCTACGTGTGGTTCGACGCCCTGCTCAACTACGCGACGGCGATCGGCTACGGGGCCGACGACGAGGCGGGGCGGGCGAAGTTCGCCCGGACCTGGCCGGCCGACGTGCACCTGGTCGGCAAGGACATCCTGCGGTTCCACGCGGTCATCTGGCCGGCCATGCTCCTGGCCGCCGGCCTGCCGCTGCCGAAGCAGGTGTTCGCGCACGGCTGGCTGCTCGTGGGCGGCGAGAAGATGAGCAAGTCGCGCCTCACGGGCATCGCCCCGGCGGACATCATCGACACGTTCGGCTCCGACGCGTTCCGCTACTACTTCATGCGGACGATCGCGTTCGGCGGCGACGGCTCGTTCTCCTGGGAGGACATGGTCGCCCGCTACAACGGCGAGCTGGCCAACGGCTTCGGCAACCTGGCGTCGCGCACCGCCGCGATGATCGGCAAGTACTTCGGCGGCACGCTGCCGAAGCCGGGGCCGGCGACGGACCTCGAGACGAACCTCGAGGCGGTCGCCGCCAAGGCCGTGGCCGACGCCGAGGCCGCCATCGACCGGCTGGCGATCCACGACGCCGTCGGCGCGGCGTGGACGCTCGTCGACGCGACGAACGTGTACCTCACCGAGACGCAGCCGTGGAAGGTCGCCAAGGCGGAGGGCGAGACGGACGACGACGGACGTGGTGTGGACGGCGGGCGGCTGGCGACGTCGCTCGTGACGGCCGCGGAGGCGCTGCGCGCGCTCGCGGTGCTGCTCAACCCGGTGACGCCGAAGGCGGCGCAGGCGTTGTGGGACGCGCTGGGCGCGGAGCCCGTGCTGGGGGCGCTCGACGCGCAGCCGGTCGCGGGCGCGGCGCGCTTCGGCGTCCTGCCCGCGGGCACGACCGTGACGAAGGGTGCGGCGCTCTTCCCGCGTCTCGCCGACGACGCCTGATCGTGGCGCGCAAGCGCGAGCGCGGGTTCCCGGCGGACCCCGCGCCCCTGCCCGTCCCGGTCGCCGACAACCACACGCACCTGGACGCGATCGCGGGCGTCCTCGACGAGCGCGTGCTCGGCGGCGGGCCCGTCCCGACCGCGGCCGACCACCTGGCCCGCGCGGCCGCCGCCGGCGTCGACCGCGTCGTGCAGGTGGGCTGCGACCTGCCCGGCATCGACTGGACCATGGAGCTGCTGAGCCATCCGGTGGTCGAGCCGGTCGAGACCCGGGTTTCGACAGGCTCAACCCGCGGGTCGCGACCGGCTCGACCGGCGAAGGTCCTCGGTGCCGTCGCGATCCACCCGAACGAGGCGGTGCTGCACGCGGGCGTGCGCGAGGTGGGCCCGGACGGGCTGGAGCCCGACCCGGCGCCGCACCACGGCGTCCCGCTCGACGACGCGCTCGCCCGCGTCGCGGAGGCCGCCGCGCACCCACGCGTGCGCGCGATCGGCGAGACGGGCATGGACCTGTTCCGCACCGGCCCGCAGGGCGAGGCGGTGCAGCGCGAGGCGTTCCGCGCGCACGTCGCGCTGGCGAAGGAGCTAGGCCTGGCGCTGCAGATCCACGACCGGGACGCGCACGCGCAGGTGATCGACGTCCTGCTCGCGGACGGCGCCCCCGAGCGCACGGTGTTCCACTGCTACTCGGGCGACGAGGAGATGGCCGCGCTCGCCGCCGAGCACGGCTGGTTCCTCTCGTTCGCGGGCCCGGTCACGTACCCGAAGAACGACCACCTGCGCGGCGCGCTGCGCGCCGTGCCCCTCGAGCTGGTGCTGGTCGAGACCGACGCGCCGTACCTGCCGCCGCACCCGTACCGCGGGCAGCCGAACGCGCCGTACGTCGCGGCGCACACCGTGCGCGCGATGGCAGACGTGCTCGAGCGTCCGCTGGACGAGGTGTGCCGCGCGATCTCGGCGACGTCCGAGCGCGTCTACGGCGCCTGGTGAGCGGTCGGTGACGACGAAGGGGCTTCCGCCCTGGTCACGGTTCCGTTACGGTCTGGTGCTCGTGCGGAGGTCGAGGGCGAAGCAGACGTCGGGCGGGTCGACGGCTCCCTCGTCCACCCCGCGGCGCGGGCCGCTCGCCGGTCCGGCCAGGCACGTGGTGCACGGCGCCGTGGTCGTCGCCCTGGTCGGCGGCACGGCCGCGGTCACGCAGGTGCACAAGACGGTGACGATCGACTACGACGGCCACGTCGCGACGGTCGACTCCTACGGCGCCTCGGTGGCCGACGTCCTGCGCTACCACCACATCACCCCCGGCCCGGACGACCTGGTGCAGCCCACGGCGTCGTCGGCGGCCGCGGACGGCGGCGAGGTCGTGGTCCGCTCGAGCCGCGACGTGACGGTCGAGATCGACGGCGAGGTCTCGACGTTCCCGACGACGGCGCACACCGTGGGCGAGCTGCTGGCGGCGCTCGGGCCGCGTGGCGCGGACGCCGTGACGTCGGCGTCGCGCACCGCCCCGCTGGACCGGACGCCGGTGCGCGTCTCGACGACGAAGACCGTGCAGGTGGCGGTGGACGGCCTGGTGCTGCCGATCCGCACGACGCAGTCCACGGTGCGCGACGTGCTCGCGAGCGCGGGCATCACACTCGGCGAGCACGACCGCACGTCGGTGCCGCTGGGCGCGGCGGCCGTCGACGGGATGGTCGTCATGGTCAGCCGCGGCGAGACCGACGCCGACCGGAAGACCGAGGTCATCCCGTTCGAGACGAAGAAGGTCGAGTCCGACGAGCTGCCGAAGGGGTACGAGGTGGTGCGCACGGCCGGCGTGCCGGGCGAGCGCGTCACGACGTACGAGGTGCGCACCCTGGACGGCGCCGAGGTGGAGCGCACGGTGGTCGACCGCGAGGTGACGCGCGAGCCGGTGGACGAGGTCGTCGTGGTGGGCACGCTCGAGGTGTCGACGGCGAACCCCGACCCGGGCTCCGCGAAGGCGATCGGCAAGGCGATGGCCGCCGAGCGCGGCTGGGGCTCCGACCAGTACGCCTGCCTCGAGAAGCTGTGGGACAAGGAGTCGGGCTGGCGCTGGAACGCCGAGAACGCCTCCAGCGGCGCCTACGGCATCCCGCAGTCGCTGCCGGGCTCGAAGATGGCGACCGCCGGCTCCGACTGGCGCACCAACCCCTCGACGCAGATCGAGTGGGGGCTGGGCTACATCTCCGGCCGGTACGGCACCCCGTGCGGGGCGTGGAGCCACTCGATGTCGGTGGGCTGGTACTGACCGACGGGTGTGAGTCGGGCCACGCGTTTCGTCCCGACTTATCGGACGGCAGGGGACAGACGCGGGCATCCGTACCATAACCGGGCTTGGCCGATGGTCACGATCCGGTTACGGTCTTCGGAGCCACCGGATCGACCGCGGACCCGACACCCAGCCGGGACCCGTTCGTCGTGGCCGGACCGCACGACGACTGGACCTGTGTGAACCCCTCGAACGAGACTCCCCATCCTTCGGCCGAGTCGCTGCCCGAGGCGGCCGCCCCCGCGACGACCGCCACGCGGCGTCGTCGTCGGCTCCCGCTCATCGCGGGTCTCGCCGCCGGCGCGCTCGTCGTCGCGGGCGGTGCGGCCACCGCCTACGAGAACGCGCGCAAGAGCGTGACGCTCGACGTCGACGGCGAGACGCGCACCGTCGAGACCTTCTCCGGGTCCGTCGCCGGCCTGCTGGACGCCCAGGGCGTCGAGGTGGGCGAGCGCGACGCCGTGACCCCCGGCACCGACGCGGCCCTGCGCGACGGCTCCCAGGTCGTGGTCCGCTCCGGGCACGAGCTCACGGTGGACGTCGACGGCGAGCACGACGACGTCTGGGTCACCGCGCTCGACGCCGAGGAGGCGCTGCGCGGCCTCGACGCGCGCGGCTCCGACGTCTCCCTCGTCGCCTCCCGCTCCGGCGACCGCGCGTCGCTGCCGCTCCAGCTCGACGCCGACCAGCCGGTCGCCGTCGTCGCGGACGGCACCATGACGGTCGTCGACGACGGCTCCGTGGGGCTCGACGCGATCCTCCAGGGCCTCGGGCTCACGGTGGACTCCGACGACCACGTCTTCGTCGAGAGCCAGGCGGCCAAGGCCGACGGCGACCCCGCGGTGCGCATCGTCATCGAGCGCGTCGAGACCAAGAAGGTCACCAAGAAGGTCGCGGTCGACCACAAGTCGCGCACGGAGAAGGACGACGACCGTTACGCCGACCTGGGCAGCAAGGTCACCCAGGAGGGCAAGGACGGCGAGCGCACGCTCACGTACCGCGTGAAGACCGTGGACGGCGACGTCGTCGCCAAGAAGAAGCTCTCGGACAAGGTGACGACCAAGCCGGTCACGGAGGTCGTCGTCGAGGGCACCAAGGAGCGCCCCGAGCCGGAGCCCGAGCCCGAGCCGAAGGAGACGTCGTCCTCGTCCTCCTCCAGCTCGTCCTCGTCGAGCTCGTCCTCGTCCTCGTCCTCGTCGAGCAGCAGCTCCCAGGCCACGGGCTCGGCGCCCGCGGGCGTGTGGGCCGACCTCGCGCAGTGCGAGTCGGGCGGCAACCCCGCCACCAACACGGGCAACGGCTACTACGGGCTGTACCAGTTCTCGGCCGAGACGTGGCACGCGATGGGCGGCTCCGGCCTCCCGTCCGAGAACTCGGCCGCCGAGCAGACCCGCATCGCCCAGAAGCTGCAGGCGCAGTCCGGCTGGGGCCAGTGGCCCGGGTGCGCGGCCAAGCTCGGCCTGCTCTGACCGCGCTGGGTTGAGCCGCGGCGGTTGAGCTTGTCGGAACCCCCGCTGACCGAGCGTGTCGGAACCCGCACCGGATTTCGACACGCTCGATCAGCGGGGGTTCGTCGTGTCGACAGGCTCGACCGCCGTGCTTCCTCCGCGAGTGGGACTCGTCACGACGGGGCCTACGGATTAGGTCGTCGATAACGAATCGGTTACGGTCGGGTGTCCCGCGTGCGAGACATGCCCTTCGGGTGTATGCGACGCGGGCCCTGGACCGCCGGATCGGTGGGTCGGTACTCGGCGCCCTCGGGCGCAGGGGCCGGGAGCGAGGCGCGACCGCGCCGCCCCGGTGCGTGACGGGTCGTCGAGGCCCGCTCCCGACGACCGTGCCCGGACAGCACGACGACTGGACTCTCGTGACCCGCTCCTCCCAGAACTCTCCCGTGCCCGCCGTGCCGGACGCCGACACCACCGCGCCCGCCACGACCCGCACCCGCCGACGCTGGCCGTTCCTGGCCGCCGCGACCGCCGCCGCGGTCGTCGTCGCCGGCGGTGCCGTCGCCTACGCCGACGCCCGCAAGACCGTCACGCTCGACGTGGACGGCGACGTGAAGACCGTGACCTCCTACTCGGGCTCCGTCGACGACCTGCTCACCTCCCAGGGTGTCGTCGTCGGCGACCGCGACCTCGTGACGCCGGCTGCCGGCGCCGACCTCGAGGACGGCGCCGACGTCGTCGTCCGCTCCGGCAAGGAGCTCTCGCTCCAGGTGGACGGCAAGGACACCGACGCCTGGGTCACCGCGCTCGACGCCGACGAGGCGCTCGACACCCTGACCGCCCGCGGCGGCGACGTGCGCATCGTGGCCTCCCGCGACGGCGAGCGCGCCTCGCTGCCCGTGGACGTCGACACCGACGGCCCCGTGGCCGTGGTGCACGACGGCACGGCCGACGTGGTCGAGGGCGCGGACGACGTCGACGCCGTGCTGGCCGAGGCGGACGTGGAGCTCGGGGCGAAGGACCGGGTGCACGTCACCGCCGCCGCCAACGGCGAGGTGAAGAAGCACGTCGCCGCCGCCGTCGCGGACGAGAAGAAGCAGGCCGGGAAGAAGGTCGAGAAGCCAGCCACGGAGCAGGCCGCGACGTCCGGCAAGGACGGCGCGCAGACCGAGCAGGTCGCCGCGGAGCAGCCCGCCGCCGACGCCACGGCCGCCGCGCCGCAGGTCGCCGTCGTCGTGCAGCGCGTCGAGACCAAGAAGGTCACGACGACCCAGGCCGTCGACCACAAGACGACGACCAAGAAGTCGGGCGACCGGTACTCCGACCTCGACCCGAAGGTCGCCAAGCGCGGCAAGGACGGCGAGCGGACGATCGTCCACCAGGTCACGACGATCGACGGCAAGGTCGTGAAGAAGACCAAGGTGTCGGACGAGGTCACCACCAAGCCCGTGACGGGCGTGCTGGTGAAGGGCACCAAGAAGCGCCCGGAGCCCGAGCCGAAGACGCCGACCTACTCCGGCTCGACCCGGTCGATCGGCAAGCAGATGGCCGCCGCCCGCGGCTGGACCGGCTCCGAGTGGTCCTGCCTCGAGTCGCTGTGGACCAAGGAGTCGGGCTGGAGCGCCTCGGCGTCCAACCCGTCGTCCGGCGCCTACGGCATCCCGCAGTCGCTGCCCGGCTCGAAGATGGCCTCGGCCGGTTCCGACTGGCAGTCCAACCCCGCCACGCAGATCGAGTGGGGCCTCGGCTACATCGCCGACGTGTACGGCACGCCGTGCGGCGCGTGGGGCCACTCGCAGTCGGTGGGCTGGTACTGAGCCGCATAAACTCCCACCCATGACGAACACCCCTGGCGCCCTGCTCGGCCCTGCGGAGATCCGCGAGCTGGCAGGGCGCCTCGGTGTGCGCCCCACCAAGCAGCTCGGGCAGAACTTCGTGCACGACGCCGGCACGGTGCGCAAGATCGTGCGTGCGGCCGGGCTGCGGCCGGGGGAGCGGGTCGTCGAGATCGGCCCGGGGCTGGGGTCGCTGACCCTGGGGCTGCTGGAGGCCGGGGCGTCCGTCGTCGCCGTCGAGATCGACCCCGTGCTGGCGGGCCAGATCGCCGAGACGGTCCGGGCGCACGCGCCCGAGGCGGACTTCGAGGTGGTGCCCGCCGACGCCCTCGAGGTCACCGAGCTGCCGGGGGAGCCTCCGACCGCGCTCGTCGCGAACCTCCCCTACAACGTGGCCGTCCCGGTGCTGCTCACGTTCCTGCAGCGGTTCCCGTCCCTGGAGCGCGTGCTCGTCATGGTGCAGGCCGAGGTGGCCGACCGCCTGGCGGCCGGACCCGGGTCGCGCACCTACGGCGTGCCGTCGGTCAAGGCCGCCTGGTACGCCGAGGCGCGCCGGTCGCTCAACGTCAGCCGGCACGTGTTCTGGCCGGAGCCCAACGTGGACTCCGCGCTCGTGGCGCTCGAGAAGCGCGAGCCCCCGGTCACGACCGCGACGCGCGAGCAGGTGTTCGCCGTCGTCGACGCCGCGTTCGCCCAGCGCCGCAAGACGCTGCGCGCCGCCCTGTCCGGGACGTTCGGCTCCGGCGCCGCCGCCGAGGAGGCGCTGCGGGCCGCGGGCGTCGACCCCGGGCTGCGGGGCGAGCGGCTCGAGGTCGGAGACTTCGCGCGGATCGCCGAGCAGCTTCCCGTCGCGGCAGGCACGGTGGACGCGTGACGCATCTCGCCGCCGCCCCCTCGCCGTCGGTCCGCGTGCACGCGCCCGGCAAGGTCAACCTGTCGCTGCGCGTCGGCGCGGTGCAGGACGACGGCTACCACCCGCTGTCGACGATCTTCCAGGCCGTGGCCCTCTACGAGGAGGTGACCGCCACGCAGGTGCCGGAGGGTGCCGGCGTGACGATCACCGTGGACGGCCCGCAGGCCGACCTCGTGCCGGTCGACGGGACGAACCTCGCCTGGCGAGCGGCCGAGGCGCTGGCCGCCCGGGTCGGCACGGCGCCGGACGTCGCGCTGCACCTGGCCAAGGGCGTGCCCGTGGCCGGCGGCATGGCGGGCGGGTCGGCGGACGCCGCGGCCACGCTGGTCGCCTGCGACGCGCTCTGGCAGACGGGCCTGAGCCGCGAGGACCTGACGTCGCTCGCGGCGGAGCTGGGGTCGGACGTCCCCTTCGCCCTGCTGGGGCACACCGCCGTCGGGACGGGGCGCGGCCACCTGCTGACGCCCGCCATGACCCGCGGGGAGTTCCACTGGGTCTTCGCCGCCCAGGCCGAGGGCCTGTCCACGCCCGCCGTCTACGGCCGCTTCGACGAGCTGGCCGGCCCGGGCGGCAGCGGTGCGGTCGACGACCCCGGCCTCGCGGAGGACACGGCGCTCATGCAGGCGCTGCGGGCCGGCGACGCGCACGCCCTCGGGAGGGCACTGCACAACGATCTCCAGGCCGCGGCGCTCTCGCTGCGGCCGGAGCTGGAGCGCACCATCGCCGTCGCGCACGAGGCCGGTGCGCTGGGCGCGTTCGTCTCCGGCTCCGGGCCCACCGTCGCCGCGCTCGCACGATCGCGCCAGCACGCGTTGGCCATCGCCGCGTCGTGGACCGCCGAGGGCGCCGCCGACTCCGTGTGGTGCACCTCCGGCCCCGCGCACGGCGCCCGCCTCCTGCCCTGAGCGCCGAGGTAGTCCCGGATCCCCGCGAGGTAGTTCGAGATCTGCCGAGGTAGTTCGAGCTCGGCCGAGGTAGTCCGAGATCCCGCGAGGTAGTTCGAGCTTCACGGCTACCCGTGCAGACTGGGCCCGAACGAACTACCTCGTCAGGTCTCGAACTACCTCGCCGACTTCCTGACTACCTCGCCGGGCTCTGAACTACCTCGCCGGGCTCTGAACTACCTCGCGGGATCTCGAACTACCTCGCGAGACGGCGGACTACCTCGCGAGACTGCGGCGTCAGAGGTGCTTGGCCAGCCAGGCGAGGGTGGGCGCGAAGCGGTAGCCCTGGCCGCCCTCGTGGCGGTTGTAGGGGTAGACGTCGATCGCCGTGTCGGGTGCCGTCTCGCCGTGGGCACCCCACTGGTTGTAGGCGGCGTACACCGTGGACGGCGGGCAGACGTCGTCGCGCAGGGCGGTCGAGAACAGGGCGGCCGCGCGGGCGCGGCGCGCGAACGAGACGCCGTCCAGGTAGGAGAACGTGCGCCAGACGGCGTCCTCGTGCTCGCGGTGCACGGACAGGTACTGCGTGATCTCGCCGTACGGGAAGGCGTCGGAGATCTGCACGGCGCGGCGGTAGTGGCACAGGAACGGCACGTTCGGGACGGCGGCGGCGACGTCGGGCACCAGGCCGGCGACGGCGATCGCGATGCCGCCGCCCTGGCTCGTGCCGGCGACGGCGACGCGCGCGGGGTCGATCCCCTCGACGCGCCGCACAGCGTCCACGGCGCGTACCCCGTCGGTGAAGACGCGCCGGTAGTAGTGGTCGTGCGGGTCGAGCACGCCGCGCGTCATGAAGCCGGGGGACGCCGGGCCGCTACCCACGGGGTCGGGGGTGTCGCCGCCGTGGCCCCAGCCCGACCCCTGCCCGCGGGTGTCCATGACGAGGTGCGCGTACCCCGCGGCGGCGAGGCCCAGGTGGTCGTGCGCCAAGCCGCGGCCGCCGCCGTAGCCGACGAACTCCACGACGGCGGGCAGCGGGCCGTCGACCGCGGCGTCGTGCCGTGCGGGTCGGGTCAACCACGCCTTGACCGGCTGCCCGTCGAAGCCGGGGAACGTCACGTCGTCCACCGCGAGCTCCGTGAGGCCGGTGTCCGCGCGCTCGAGCGTCGGGGCGTCGTCGTGCGCGCGGGACTCGACGAGCGTGGCGGACCAGAACTCGTCGAAGTCGGCGGGCTCGTCGATCTCGGGCACGTAGGCCTCGAGCTCGGGCACGGGCAGGTCGAACTGGGCCATCGGTTCCTCCGGGACTCCTGCGGCACGTCACGCAGCGATGCGGCGTCGGGCTGCACTGTAGCGGCCCGGCAGTCGGCCGTGGAGAACGTTTCCCCGCGCTGGACGTCTACGCTGCGACCAGTCGGACGGGCGAGGTGAGGACACGGTGCGACGAGGGACCAACCTGCCGCGGGTGGGCGACTTCAACCAGATGGTCGTGCTCGACCAGGTGCGGCGGGCGTCCGACGGCACGAGCCGCAGCGAGCTCGCGGCGAGCACCGGGCTGTCGCTCCAGGCGGTGTCGAACATCGTGGCGCGGCTCATCGCGCTGGGGTACGTCGTCGAGGGGGAGCGCCGGGCGGAGGGTCGCGGCAAGCCTCGCACGATGCTCTACCTCGAGCCGCAGGGCGCGTTCGCGCTGGGCGTGCACATCGACCCGGTGGTGGTGACGTCGGTGCTCGTGGACCTCGACGGCCGCACGGTGGAGAAGGTCGTCGAGCCGACGCCGACCGGGCCCGAGGCGGTGGCCGAGGTGGTCGCGGCCGCGGCCGCCGCGATGCTCGAGCGGGCCGGCGTCGACCGCTCGGCCGTGCTCGGTCTCGGGGTGGCGGCGCCGGGTCCGGTGGACCTCGCCGCGGGCACCGTGATCCGCCCGCCGCTCCTGGACGGCTGGGGGGAGGTCCCGGTGCGCGACCTCATCGCTGCCGCGACGGGGCTCGACGTCGTGCTGGACAAGGACGTGTCCGCGGCGATGGTGGCGGAGCTGTGGCGCGGCAACCGGATGCTGCGCGGCACGTCCCTCTTCTTCTACACCGGCTTCGGCGTCGCCGTGGCGGTGGCGCACGACGGCGAGCTCCTCGCGGGATCGTCGAGCAACGCCGGCGAGGTGGGCCACCTGATGGTGGACGACGACGGCCCGCTCTGCGGCTGCGGTCAGCGGGGGTGCATCGGCATCTCCGCCGCCCCTGCGACGCTGGTGGCCGAGGCCGTCGGCGGCGGGGTGCTGCCCGCGGGCACGCCGGCGTCGACGCCCGCCGAGCTCGACGCGGCCCTCACCACGCTGTGCCGGGCCGCGGCGGACGGCGACGCGGTCGCTGCGGGGATCCTCGCGACCTCCG
Source organism: Isoptericola sp. F-RaC21 (assembly GCF_038593535.1). Classification (NCBI taxonomy): domain Bacteria; kingdom Bacillati; phylum Actinomycetota; class Actinomycetes; order Micrococcales; family Promicromonosporaceae; genus Isoptericola; species Isoptericola sp. F-RaC21. The sequence continues at coordinate 447,544 of NZ_JBCFYX010000003.1, forward strand.
CGCAGCGGGTCGCGCGCGGGATCACGGTGGTGGCCGACCTCGTGGACGCGGGGGTCGTGGTCTTCGGCGGCCCGGCGTGGGCGCGGCTGGCCCCGCACTACCTGCCCGTCGTGCGACGGGAGCTCACGCTGCAGGCGACCCTGCGCGAGGTGCACGCCGTCGAGGTGCTGGGCTCCGCCGTCGGTGACCACGTCGGGGCGGTGGGGGCGGCGAGCCTGGTGCTCGACGGGCTGTTCACGCCGCGGCCGTCCGGCCTCGTCGGCGGCGTGGCGGCGCGAGCTGTCGCCCGGCCGTAGCCCCGGGCGACGACCGCGCGAGATCGACCCCGAACCGCCGGGTGCGGAGCCTTGACAGGAATAACTCAATTCGGTTGAGTAATTCGCGTCAGCCGGCCCGGCGTCGTCGGGCCACTCATGTGGGCAAAGGAGCAGCATGCGACTGGCACGACACCTCGCCGCGGGGACCGCGGTCACGGCGCTCGTCCTGACCCTCGGAGCCTGCGGCTCGGACGGTGAGGGCAGCAGCGGGGACGCGACGATCAAGATCGCGTACCAGAAGTTCGGGAACTTCACCCAGGCCGACGAGCTGTTCAAGGACGTCAAGGCCGAGTACGAGAAGGAGAACCCGGACGTCACCATCGAGCTCGTGCCCATCGAGGCGAGCCAGAACGACTACTTCACCAAGCTCGCCCTGATGAACCGGTCGCCCGGGACGGCGCCCGACCTCATGTACGAGGACACGTTCATGATCAAGTCGGACGTCGAGGCCGGGTACCTGCTGCCGATGGACGACTACCTCGCCGACTGGGACGACTGGGGCCAGTTCGTCGACCAGGCCAAGCAGGCCGGGCTGGGCGACGACGGCAAGACCTACGGCGTCCCCATGGGCACCGACACGCGCGGGCTGTGGTTCAACAAGGAGGTGCTCGCCAAGGCCGGGCTGCCCGAGGACTGGGCGCCGAAGACCTGGGACGAGCTGCTCGAGGCCGCCCGTGCGATCAAGAAGGCCGACCCGGACGTCATCCCGCTCAACGTCTACTCGGGCAAGCCGATGGGCGAGGGCTCCACGATGCAGGGCTTCGAGATGCTGCTGTACGGCACCGGCGGCACGCTCTACGACACCGACTCCTCGAAGTGGGTGGTCGGGTCACAGGAGTTCGTCGACTCGCTCGACTTCATCAGGACCATCTACACCGAGGGCCTCGCCCCGACGCCGCAGCAGGCGCTCGACCCGAACGTCGGCAACACCGTCTCGGCCGAGTGGCTCCCGAAGGGCAAGCTCGGCATCTCCCTGGACGGCTCGTGGATGCCCGGCACGTGGCTCGAGGAGGGAACGGCGCCCTGGCCGGAGTGGACCGACGTCATGGGCACGGCCGCGATGCCCACCCAGGACGGCCAGGCCCCCGGCGCGGTGAGCATGTCGGGCGGGTGGACGATGGCGATCGGCGCCGGGTCGAAGAACCCCGACGTGGCGTTCGACGTGCTGACACACGCGCTCGACAAGGAGAACTCGCTGCGGTTCGCGATCGACAACAGCCAGATCGCGGTGCGCACCGACGTCGCTGAGGAGCCGTCGTACTCCGAGGCGAACCCGACGGTGCCGTTCTTCTCCGACCTCGTCGAGGTGACGAACTTCCGCCCCGCCACCTCCGACTACGCCCAGATCTCCAACGCGATCCAGGTCGCGATGGAGTCGGTGATGACCGGGCAGCAGACCCCCGAGGAGGCGGCGGCCGTGTACGACAAGGCCGTGATCGCCCAGGTCGGCGAAGAGCACACGACGAACGGCTGACGACGTGACCGCCACCCTCGCCCCCGTCGGCGGGGCGTGGCCGTCGCCGGTGCGGCGCGCGCACGCGCGCCGCACCGCCGGCCGCCTCGTCCCGATGCTCCCCGCCGTCGCCCTGCTCGCGCTGTTCATGCTCGGGCCGGTCGTGTGGTCGTTCTACGGCTCGTTCACCAACGCGGCGCTGACGGGCCCGAACGCGCTGGCCCCCGAATGGGTGGGGCTCGACAACTACGTCGCGCTGCTCGGCGACCCGGACTTCCCGAAGGCCCTGTGGCTCACGGTGCTGTTCGTCATCGCGTCCGCGGTGGTCGGTCAGAACGTGGCCGGGCTGGGCCTGGCGATGCTCATGCGGTCCGCGCTCAAGCCCGTGCGGGCCGTCGTCTCGACGCTCGTCGTGACGGCGTGGGTGCTGCCTGAGATCGTCGCCGCCTTCGCCGCCTATGCGTTCTTCCACGCCGACGGCACGCTCAACTCGCTGCTGGCGGGTGTGGGGATCGCCGGCCCCGACTGGCTGTTCCAGTACCCGATGCTCGCCGTCATCCTCGCGAACATCTGGCGCGGCACCGCGTTCTCGATGATGGTCTACTCCGCCGCGATCGCGGAGGTGCCGCCGGAGATCACGGAGGCCGCGACCGTCGACGGCGCGAACGCCGCCCAGCGCCTGGTGTGGGTCACGCTCCCGACCATCCGCCGCAGCATCTCGACCAACCTCATGCTCACGACGCTGCAGACGCTGTCCGTGTTCACCCTCATCTACGTGATGACGGGCGGCGGCCCCGGCACCGACAGCTCGACGCTGCCGATCCTCGCCTACCAGGAGGCGTTCAAGTTTGCCCAGGTGGGCTACGGCACGGCGATCGCCACCGTGATGCTCGTCATCGGCGCCGTCTTCTCCGTCGTGTACATCCGCAGCCTGAAGCCGGAGGTCGACTGATGACCCAGACCGCCGCCCATGCCTCCTCGCCCGTGCCCGACGTCGTGGCCGCGCCGCCCTCCCGGCGCCGTCCCTCGCCGTCGGTCGCCGCGCCCGGCCCTCGCGCCGCGCGCGTCCTGTCGAACGTCGTGCTCGTCGTCGTGGGGCTGTGCTTCCTGCTGCCCCTCGGCTGGATCGTGCTGGCGTCGGTGGACCCCAGCGCCACGCTCGCCGTCGGACTGCCGGAGACGTTCACGCTGGAGAACTTCACGGCCGTCATGACGCCGGAGCAGACGTGGGTGCCCCTCGGCAACGCCTTCCTGCTGTCCGCGGGCACCGGCGTCATCACCGTGATGGCGTCCGTCCTCGCGGCGTACCCGCTGTCGCGGTACCGGATGCGGTTCAACAAGCCGTTCCTGTACGCGGTGCTGTTCGGCACCTGCCTGCCGATCACGGCCATGATGGTGCCGGTCTACTCGCTGTTCGTGCGGCTCAACCTGCTCGACTCGCTGGCCGGCACCACGTTCTTCATGGCCGCCACCTCGCTCCCCATGGCCATCTGGATGACGAAGAACTTCATGGACTCCGTGCCGATCTCCCTCGAGGAGGCGGCATGGACCGACGGCGCGTCGGCCATGACCACGCTGCGCACCATCGTGCTGCCGCTCATGCGGCCCGGGATCGCCGTCGTGTTCATCTTCGTGTTCATCCAGGCGTGGGGGAACTTCTTCGTCCCCTTCGTGCTGCTGCTGACGCCGGAGAAGCAGCCGGCCGCCGTGAGCATCTTCGCGTTCTTCGGCCAGTACGGCTCGGTCGCGTACGGCCAGCTCGCGGCCTACTCGATGCTCTACGCCCTGCCCGCCGTCGGCCTCTACGTGCTCGTCTCGCGACTCTCCGGCGGCTCGTTCGCGCTCGCCGGCGCGGTCAAGGGCTGACGACGCACACCTCCGATCCCTCCCGACCCACGTCCTCGTCACCAGGAGCCTGATCCATGCACGACACCACCACCCGCACCACCATGCGCCTCGAGCGCTTCGTGAAGGACTGGCTGGAGCCCGCCGTCCTGCGCGAGACCCGGCCGCTCGACGTCGAGGCATGGACCGTCGGCGGGGAGCCGGTGCCGTTCGCCGAGGCCGTGCGCGCCACGTATGCCCCGTTCACGCTCGGCTCCGCGTGGGGGCGGCCGTGGGACACGACGTGGTTCCACGTGACCGGCGACGTCCCGGCCGGGTGGTCGGGCGACGCGGCGCCCGAGGGCACGCGCGTCGAGCTCGTCGTCGACCTGGGCTTCACCGGTGCCGGCCCTGGCTTCCAGGCCGAGGGCACCGCCTGGACCCCCGACGGTCGCATCGTCAAGGCCGTCGAGCCGCGCAACCAGCACGTGCCGCTGGTCGCCGGGCAGGCGCTCGACGCCGCCGGCCGCGTCGACCTCTACGTCGAGGCGGCCGCCAACCCCGACGTGCCGGGCGGCGCCTGGACGCGCCCGACCCCGATGGGCGCGTGGGACACCGCGGGGGAGGCCCCGATCTACGCCCTGCGCACCATGCACGTGGCCCTCGTCGACGAGACGGTCTGGGAGCTGCTGCAGGACGTGCGCGCCCTGCACGGGCTGGTGCGCGTGCTGCCCGGAACCACCCCGCGCGCCGCCGAGGTGCTGCGCGCACTGGAGGACATGCTCGACGCCGTCGACCAGGACGAGGTGGCCGGCACCGCCGCCGCGGGGCGCGCGGCGCTCGCGACCGTGCTGGCCGCCCCGGCCACGGCGTCCGCGCACCGCGTGCACGCCGTCGGCCACGCGCACATCGACTCCGCCTGGCTGTGGCCGACGCGCGAGACGGTCCGCAAGTGCGCCCGCACGTTCTCCAACGTGCTGGCCCTCATGGACTCCGACCCGGACGTGACGTTCGCCTGCTCCTCGGCCCAGCAGTACGCGTGGGTGCAGGAGCACTACCCGGAGCTGTTCGAGCGGATCCGCGAGCGGGTGCGCGAGGGGCGGTTCGTCCCGGTGGGCGGCATGTGGGTCGAGTCGGACACGAACATGCCGGGCGGCGAGGCCCTGGCCCGCCAGCTCGTGGCCGGCAAGCGCTTCTTCATCGAGGAGCTGGGCGTGGAGCCCAAGGAGGTGTGGCTGCCGGACTCCTTCGGGTACACGGCGGCCCTGCCGCAGCTCGCGCGGCTGGCGGGCAGCGACAACTTCCTCACGCAGAAGATCTCGTGGAACGACACCAACACGATGCCGCACCACACCTTCTGGTGGGAGGGCATCGACGGGTCGCGGGTGTTCACGCACTTCCCGCCCGTGGACACGTACAACGCGGAGCTGACGGCGCAGGAGCTGGCCCGGGCCGAGCGGCAGTACGCCGAGAAGGGCCGCGCCAACACGTCGCTGGTCCCGTTCGGCTTCGGCGACGGCGGTGGCGGCCCCACCCGGGAGATGGTCGCGGCCGCGCGCCGCACCCGCGACCTCGAGGGCTCGCCGCGCGTCGAGCTGTCCGACCCGCAGTCGTTCTTCGACGCGGCGCGGGCGGAGTACGCCGCCCCGCCCACGTGGACGGGGGAGATGTACCTCGAGTACCACCGCGGCACCTACACCTCGCAGGCCCGCACCAAGCGCGGCAACCGGCGCAGCGAGCACCTGCTGCGCGAGGCCGAGCTGTGGGCCGCGACGGCGGCGGTGCGGGCCGGCGCCGAGTACCCGGCCGAGCGCCTGCAGCGGCTGTGGCGCACGGTGCTGCTGCAGCAGTTCCACGACATCCTGCCCGGGTCGTCCATCGCCTGGGTGCACCGCGAGGCGGAGCGGAACTACGCCGCGGTGGCGCGGGAGCTCGAGGAGATCGTCGACGGCGCGCTGCGGGTGCTGGTCGGGGACGGCGACCGCCCGGTGGCCGTCAACGCCGGGCCGTTCGCGCGCGACGGCGTCGCGGCGCTCGGTGCCACGGTCCTGGACGCGGCGCGCGGGGTGCGCACGGTGGCGCCCACCCCCGGGCCCGACGGCGGCTGGGTGCTGGAGAACGCCCTGGTGCGCGTGGTCGTGACCGCCGACGGCCACGTCACCTCCGCCGTCGACCGCGCCAGCGGGCGGGAGGCGATCCTGCCGGGTGCCCGCGCCAACCTGCTGCAGCTGCACCGCGACGTCCCCAACGAGTGGGAGGCGTGGGACATCGACGAGCACTACCGGCGGAGCACCACCGACCTGGTCGACGCCGCCAAGGTCGAGGTCGTCGACGGCGCGTCCGGGCCGGCGCTGCGCGTGCTGCGCGAGCTCGGCGCGTCGCGGGTCGAGCAGGACCTGGCGCTCGCGGCCGACGGCCGCGGGCTGCGCATCACGACGCGCGTCGACTGGCACGAGCGGCAGAAGCTGCTCAAGCTCGCGTTCCCGCTCGACGTGCGCGCCGAGCGGGCGACGTCGGAGATCCAGTTCGGGCACGTGCACCGGCCCACGCACGTCAACACGTCGTGGGACCACGCGCGGTTCGAGACCGTCGCGCACCGGTGGGTGCACGTGGGGGAGCCGGGCTTCGGCGTGGCCGTCGCCAACGACTCGACCTACGGGCACGACATCACCCGCACCCGCGCCGACGACGCGACCGACGCGCAGGGGGCCCGCGGCACCACGGTGCGGCTCTCGCTGCTGCGTGCGCCGAGGTTCCCCGACCCCGACGCGGACCAGGGCGAGCACGAGCTGACCTGCGAGCTCGTCGTCGGCGCCGGCATCGACGACGCCGTCCGCCACGGCTACGCGCTCAACCTGCCCGAGCGCGTCGTCGCCGGCGACCACGGCGTCGAGCCGCTGGTCACCGTCGACGACGACGCGGTGGTGGTCGAGGCGGTCAAGCTCGCCGAGGACGGCAGCGGCAACGTCGTCGTGCGGCTGTACGAGAGCCGCGGAGGGCGCGCCCGGGCGCGGGTCGTGCCGGGGTTCGCGCACACGGGCGTGGAGGTGACCGACCTGCTCGAGCGCCCGTTCGCCGGCGCGGCGGGCGAGCCCGCGCGCGACGGCGACGCCGTGCTGCTGGAGCTGACGCCGTTCCAGGTGGTCACGCTGCGCGTGCGCCGCTGACCCCGCCGCTGGTGGAGCCTGTCGAAATCCGGTCGCTGGATTTCGACAGGCTCAATCATCGGAGGGCCCGGTCGCCGGCTTTCGACAAGCCCGATCACCGAAACCGGGCGACTACCCTCGTCGGGTGGCACATCTCCTCGGCGCAGACGGCATCGCGCTGACCATCGGCACCCGCACGCTCCTCTCCGGCGTCTCGCTCGGGCTCGACGACGGCGACCGCATCGGCGTCGTCGGGCCCAACGGCGCCGGCAAGTCGACCCTGCTGCGCCTGCTCGCGGGCACGCAGGCTCCCGACGCCGGGCGCGTCACCCGGGTGGGCGGCTCGCGCCTCGGCATGCTCGTGCAGCGCGACGTGGACGACGACGGGGCGACGATCCGCGACCTCGTGCACGGCGACGACGCGACGCACGAGTGGGCGTCGGACGCCCGCATCCGCAACGTGCACGCGGGGCTGCTGGCCGACCTCGACCTCGACCAGCCGGCGACCACCCTCTCCGGCGGGCAGCGACGCCGGGTCGCGCTCGCGGCGCTGCTCGTCGAGGACCCGGACGTGCTGCTGCTCGACGAGCCCACCAACCATCTCGACGTCGAGGGCGTGGCGTGGCTGGCCGAGCACCTGGCGGCGCGTTACGGGCGGCCCGGCGCCACCGGCGCGCTCGTCGTCGTCACGCACGACCGCTGGTTCCTCGACGCGGTGTGCTCGCGGACCTGGGAGGTGCGCGGCGACGGCTCCGGCGCTGTCGACGGGTACGACGGCGGGTATGCCGCCTACATCCTCGCGCGGGCGGAGCGTGCCCGGCAGGCCGCCACCGCGGCGGAGAAGCGGAACAACCTGCTGCGCAAGGAGCTCGCGTGGCTCAAGCGGGGCGCCCCGGCGCGTACGTCCAAGCCGAAGTTCCGGCTCGACGCCGCCGCCGCGCTCATCGACGACGAGCCGCCGCCGCGCGACAGCCTCGAGCTCACGCAGATGGCCACGCGCCGCCTGGGCAAGGACGTGCTGGACCTCGAGGACGTCACCGTCACGGTGCCGGCGCGGGACGGGCACGAGGCGGGCCCGCGCGACGCGGCGGGGCGGCGGGTGCTGCTGGACGACGTCACCTGGCGGCTCGGGCCGGGCGACCGGTACGGCGTGGTCGGGGTGAACGGCGCGGGCAAGACGACGCTGCTGTCGCTGCTGGCCGGGCGCCGCGAGCCGGACGCGGGGCGCGTGCGCCGGGGCAAGACCGTGCACGTCGCGGAGCTCACGCAGGACGTCGGCGAGCTCGACGAGGTCGGGCACCTCACCGCCGTCCAGGTCGTCGACCGCGAGAAGCGCACCGTCGTCGTCGACGGCAAGGAGCTCACCGCCGGTCAGCTCACCGAGCGCCTCGGCTTCACCCGCGAGCGCGCGCACACGATCGTGCGCGATCTGTCCGGCGGCGAGCGGCGCCGCCTCCAGCTGCTGCGGCTGCTCGTCTCGGAGCCCAACGTGCTGCTGCTCGACGAGCCGACCAACGACCTGGACACCGACACGCTCGCCGCCGTCGAGGACCTGCTCGACGGGTGGCCGGGCACGCTGATCGTCGTCTCGCACGACCGCTACCTGCTGGAACGCGTCTGCGACCGGCAGTGGGCGCTGCTGGGCGACGGCGCGCTGCGCGACCTGCCGGGCGGCGTGGAGCAGTACCTCGAGCTGCGGCGGGCGGGCGCCGGCGGCGCGCCGCCGGTCGCACCCGCCGAGGGCGGCGGCGGGGCCGCCGAGGCCCGACCGACGGCGGGGGCGACCGCCGCGGAGGTGCGGGCCGCCAAGAAGGAAATCTCACGGATTGAGCGGCGTTTGGCTCGGATCGCGGACGAGGAGAACACTCTGCACGAGCAGATCGCCGCCGACCCGACGGACTACACCGCCGTGGCGGCCCTCGACGAGCGCCTCCGGGAGCTCGCCGCCGAGAAGGAGGAGCTCGAGATGGCGTGGTTGGAGTCCGCCGAGGTGGCGGGATGAGCGAGATGGCCGACACATGACCGACACCGTGCTGGACGACGTCGACCGGGCGCTCGTGCACGCGCTGCGCGAGGACGGTCGCGCGACCCTGGCCACGCTCGCCGGGGTGACGGGGCTGTCGCAGTCCGCCGTGCAGGCGCGGGTGCGCAAGCTGGAGGCGCGCCGGGTCATCACGGGCTACCGCGCCGTCGTCGACCCCGAGGCGGTGGGGCTGCCCATCGCGGCGTACGTGGAGATCACCCCGCTGGACCAGTCGCAGGCCGACGACGCCCCCGAGCGGCTGCGCGACGTGCCGGGCATCGAGGCGTGCTGGTCCGTGGCGGGCAACGCGAACTACCTGCTGCTGGTGCGGGTGTCCTCGCCGTCGGCGCTGGAGGACCTGCTGGGTGTCATCCGGCGGGAGGCGAGCGTGTCGACGCGGTCCACCGTGGTGCTGCGGACCTACTTCGAGGGGCGACCGCTGGCCCACTGACGAGATTTTTTGCGGTCACGCTCTGGTTGGACAGGAAGTTCTCCTCTACCGTCGGGGTATGACCGAGACAATCTCTCCGCGCACAGCCTCCAGCGTCGGCGGCTCGATCGAGGCCACCGCCGTCCTCGAGTCGCTGCGCGAGCACCTGCTCGTCGACGGCTTCGACCTCGTGCTCGACCTCGACCGCTCGCACGGCTCGACCCTCGTCGACGCCCGCGACGGCCGCGAGTGGACCGACCTGTTCACGTTCTTCGCCTCCAACCCGCTGGGCATGAACCACCCCGCCCTGTCCCGCGACCCGGTGTTCCGCGAGGAGCTCACCCGGGCCGCGATCAACAAGCCGTCCAACTCCGACGTCTACACCGTCGAGCTCGCCCGCTTCGTCGACGCCTTCGCCCGCGTGCTCGGCGACCCCGCCCTGCCGCACCTGTTCTTCGTCGACGGCGGTGCTCTGGCCGTCGAGAACGCCCTCAAGGTCGCCTTCGACTGGAAGTCGCGGCACAACGAGGCGCACGGCCGCCCGCCCGAGCTCGGGACCCGGGTGCTGCACCTCGAGCACGCGTTCCACGGCCGCTCCGGCTACACCATGTCGCTCACCAACACCGAGCCCGGCAAGGTCGCCCGGTTCCCCAAGTTCGACTGGCCGCGCATCACCTCCCCGTACCCCGGGCACGACGCCGCCGGCGCGCCCCGCGACGTCGAGGCGCTCGAGGCCCGGGCCCTCGCCGAGGCCCGCGCCGCGTTCGAGGCGCACCCGCACGACATCGCCTGCTTCGTCGCCGAGCCGATCCAGGGCGAGGGCGGCGACCACCACCTGCGACCCGAGTTCCTCCAGGCCATGCAGGCCCTGTGCCACGAGCACGACGCCCTGTTCGTCCTCGACGAGGTGCAGACCGGCGTCGGCATGACCGGCACCGCCTGGGCCTACCAGCAGCTCGGCGTCCAGCCCGACGTCGTCGCCTTCGGCAAGAAGGCGCAGGTGTGCGGCGTCATGGCCGGCGGCCGCGTCGACGACGTGCCCGACAACGTGTTCGCCGTCTCGTCCCGCATCAACTCCACCTGGGGCGGCAACCTCACCGACATGGTCCGCTCCCGCCGCATCCTCGAGGTGATCGAGGCCGAGGGGCTGCTCGAGCGTGCCGCGCGCGTCGGCGCCGGGCTGCTGGCGCGCCTCGAGTCGCTCGCGGCCGCGCACCCCGGCGTCGTCACCGACCCCCGCGGCCGAGGGCTCATGTGCGCGGTGTCGCTGCCGTCGCGCGACGTGCGCGACGCCGTCCTGGCCGGGCTGCACGACGGGGGGTTCATGATCCTCGGGTGCGGGGAGCGGTCCGTGCGGTTCCGGCCGGCGCTGACCGTCGACGAGACCGTGCTGGATGCAGCGGTCGCGGCGCTCGATCGCGTCGTCGCCGCTGGTTGAGCCTGTCGAAACCCCGGCGCCGCTGGTTGAGCCTGTCGAAACCCCGGCGCCGCTGGTTGAGCCTGTCGAAACCCGGTGACGGTTGACGGCCGGTCGGGGGATCGCGCGCACGGTCGCGTTCACGGGCGCCAGGGCGCCCTCCACTTCGGGACTTCTACGACCGTGCGCGCGATCCCCCGCCCGGCCTTCTGTCGTCCTCTGGTCGTGGTGGATCGGGCTGTGACACGCTCGACCGGTGGCTGAACATCGCGTGGTGGTGGACGACGGCGAGGCCGAGCGGGTGCTGACTGTGCTGCCGGGCGTCGGGTACACGGCGGAAGGGCCGGTGCTGGCACGGCCCGCTGCTGCCTTGCGTGCTGCCGGTTGGTCGACGCGGACCGTGGTGTGGGACGGGCGGCCGGACTTCGACGTCGCACGGCGGGTGTACGCCGACGTCCTGCGGGACGGCGTGGCCGTCGCGGCGGACGCGGTGCACCTGGTGCTGGCGAAGTCGCTCGGCACGCTGGCGCTGCCCGTCGCCGTCGAGCTGGGGCTGGCCGGCGCGTGGCTGACGCCGCTGTTGGCGACGGACCGGGCGCCGGAGGTGCGGGCCGCCGCCGCTCGCCTGGGTGCTGCCGGCACGCCGGCGCTGCTGGCGGGTGGGACGGCCGACCCGTTGTGGGACTCCGAGCTCGCGGCGTCGTCCGGCGTGCGCGTGCTCGAGGTGGACGGCGGCGACCACTCCCTGGAGGTCGACGACGACCCGGCGCGCACGGCGCGGGCGCTCGACGACGTGACGGCCGCCGTCGTCGACCTGGCCCGCCGGCACGCTGGTTGAGCTTGTCCGAACCCTGCCGCTGGTTGAGCCTGTCGAAACCCGACGAGGAACCGGATTTCGACAAGCTCAATCACCGAGGTGGAGGACCGGGATTTCGACAGGCTCGACCGGCGGTGCGTCAGCTCGCGAGGCGGCGGGTGAGGATCAGGCGCGACCGGGTGACCAGCCACGCGGCGGACACCGCCAGCAGGGGCAGCACGACGACCGTCGCGCCCAGCACCGCCCACGGCACCTCGACCGTCCACCGCGGGTCGGGCACGTCGTACCGGAACCGCTCGAACAGCACGAATGCCGCGCCCAGCACGATCCCCGACAGCCCGCCCAGCACGCTGCCGACGACGGCGACCGTGCCCGCCTGCGCGGCGACGATCCGCTTGCGGGTGGTCGGGGCTGCGCCGACGGCGGCGAGCGTCGCGAGGTCCGGGCGCGACTCCGTCGCCGCCAGCGCCGCGACGATCCACGCCGCGGCGAGCGCCAGGATGCCCGCGCCGCCCACGATGAGCAGCGAGCTCAGCCACTGCGGGGAGCCGTACTGCTGCACTCCCTGCCCCGTGGACACGCACACGGTGCAGTCCCACTCGTCCGAACCCGGGAACGCGTCGTTCAGCGCGGCCTGCAGCGTCTGCTGCTGGACGTCGTCGAGCGGGACGTCGGGCCGGGCGACGAACCCGCCGAGGGCGGTGCCGACGCCGATCGCGTCGACGGCGGACGGCGGCACGACGGGGAAGTTGGCGTTCGACGGCCCGAGCGGGTCGCCGACGCCGGTCGCGGGCAGCTGCACCGACCGCTTCCCGGTCTCCCGCTGCCCCTCGTCGTCCCAGGTGCGGACGTCGAGCCGCACGGTGCCGTCGTCGTCCGCCGTGCCCGTCTGCACGACGGCGCGGCCGGCGGACAGGGCGGCGGCCGCCGTGTCGGGGGAGGGCAGCCCGAGCAGCGGCGCGAGCGAGCCGTCGTCGACGATCGGTCCGAGGATCCCTTGCTGGGCCTGGCTGTAGCCTGCCTCGGCGGCGGCGGTCGGCGGTGCGCCGACGGTCGTGGACGTCGCGTCGTCGTGCGGCCCGCGCAGCACGGTGACGGGGAGCAGCTCCCCGGCGTCCGGCAGGACGTCGTGCACGATCGACCGGACCCGCTCGCCCTGCTCGGGGGTGAGCTGCGAATCCGTGCCGAGGTCTGAGGCACCGAGCACGAGGACCCCGGGCGCGGCGACGAGTGCCTGGGATCTCGCGTTGTGCGCCGTCTGGGCGACGGAGTAGACGAGCCCGGCGCTCGCGCCGGCCACGGCGACCAGCACGGCGGCCAGAGCCGGCGCGGTACGGCCACGGTTCCGGGCGGCGTCGCGCAGCGCGAACCGCCAGGACAGCGGCAGGCGGCCCGCGAGGCGGCCGAGGGCCCCGACGACGCCGCCGCACGCGAGCACCAGGCCGAGCTCGCCGACCACCGCGCCGCCGGCGACGCCGAGCGCCTGGCCCGCGAGACCGGCGGCGACCGCGGCCGCGAACCCCGCGGCACCCACGGCGGTCCCGGCGACGACCGGCCAGCGCCGGTACGACGTCTCGCCGCGGCGCCCGGCCAGGACGGCCACCACGTCCGCGCGGGACGCGCGCCGCGCCGGCAGCCAGGCGGCTCCCGCGGCCAGCAGGACGCCGACGGCGACGATCGCCACCACCGGCGGCCACAGGATCGCGAGCGCGGCCTCGGTCAGCAGGGTGACGACCAGCGCGGCCGCACCGACCCCTACGACGGCCCCGACGGCGGACGCACCGACGCCGATGACGACGCCGGTGCCCAGCACGACGGCGCGCAGCGTGCGCCGGGTTCCGCCCGCCGCCGCGATCACCGCCAACGACCGCGCGGAGCGGCGTGCGCCCACCGCGAACGACGGGCCGATGAGCAGCACCACCTCGAGCAGCGCCACCGCGGCGACGGCGGCGAAGGGCGCCCACTGGTCGATCTGGTCGGCCGTGCTCGTGGCCGGCATGCCGCCGTAGTACGGCACCGCCTCGTCCGGCGGCGGGTCGAACAGCACGTCGCGGCTCGTGACGACGACCCCGAGCCGGTTGAGCTCCAGCACGTCGTCCCAGGTGACGGGTTCGTCGCCGGCGACGAACCACTGCGTCCAGTCCCCGTCGCCCTCGCCGTCGTCGCTCGGCAGCTCGGCGGGGGCGGTCAGCGGGCCGGAGGCGGGAAACAGGAGCGTGGTGCTCTGTGCGGCGTCGTGGGCGAGCAGCCCGGACACGGTGGCGACAATCTCAACATCGCTCCCGCCGCGCGTCAGCGTCACCGGGTCGCCGACGGCGAGCCCGAGCTGGTCCGCGGTCGACGCCGCGAGGGCGACCTCCCCGTCGGAGGGCAGCGCGCCGTCGTCGAGCGGGAACGCTCCGGCGAGGTCCGGGTCCGTCAGGTCGCCCTGGAGGATGCCGTACGCGGTGAGCTGCCCGTCCTTGCCGTGCACGTCGAACCCGCCGTCGAGGGCGCGCACGACGGGGACCAGCCGGTCGTCGCGCGGGAGGGCGGCGGTGAGGTCCGCCTCGACCGCCGCCGCGGGGCGCGGCTCGAACGGGTCGTCGTCCCCCTGACCGGTGCTGCCGAAGCCGCTTCCGTCGGGCGTCTGGTCGATCGGCATCTCGGTCAGCGTCACCGCCGCCTGGAGGTCGGGGCCGAGCGCACGCTGCGCCATCGTCTCCGGGGTCTCCTGCGCCGACCACAGCGCGGTCGTCGCGAACGACCCGATCGCGACGGGCAGCGCCACCATCACGGCGACCAGCGTCGTCCGGCCCTTGTTCCGGCGGGCGTCCCGCCACCCGTACCGCAGCGCGACGCGCCAGCGCCCGCGCCACCGCGCGACCGGGCCGCTCACGCCGTCCTCTCCTTGCCCGATCGCCGCGGTGCCTCGCTCCGGTGCACATCGTGCCTCGGCGCCCCTGGACGGGGGCTCCTCGCGTTCACGCGTGCACCGCGCGGTGCAGCAGCGACTCCGGCCCGGCGGCGGCTCCGGTGGAGTCGACGACGACGCCGTCGCGCAGGAAGACGATGCGGTCCGCCCAGGCGGCGTGCCGCGCGTCGTGGGTGACCAGGAGGCCGGCGGCCCCGGCGTCGACGCGCTCGCGCAGCACGCGCATCACCGCCTCGCCGGTCACGGAGTCGAGCGCGCCGGTGGGCTCGTCGGCGAGGACGAGACGGCGCGGCCCGACGAGCGCGCGGGCGATGGCGACCCGCTGCGCCTGGCCGCCGGACATGTCGTCGGGGAAGCGGTCGGCGAGGTCGTCGAGCCCGACGGTCGCCAGGGCGGCGGTGGCCTTGGCGCGGGCCCGACGGGCGGACAGGCCGTCCAGCTCGAGGGGGAGCGTGACGTTCTCGAGCGCGGTGAGCGCGGGCACGAGGTTGAGGTCCTGGAAGACGTAGCCCACATGCTTGCGCCGCAGCCGGGCGCGGGCTTTCGCGTCGAGGGCGCCGACGTCGTCGCGCCCCACCGTGACGGTGCCCGACGTCGGGGTGTCGAGGCCGCCCGCGAGGTTCAGCAGCGTCGACTTGCCGGAACCCGACGGACCCATGACCGCCACGAGCTCGCCCATGCGCACCTCGAGGTCGACGCCGCGCAGCGCGTGCACCTCGGCGGCGCCGTGCCCGTGCACGCGCGTCACCGCCGTCATCCGCAGCATCACCGGGGAGCTCATCGCGCGCCGCCCTTCGCCCGCGGCCGGCCGAGCCTGTCGAGGCCGTCGGGCTTCTCGGCAGGCGAGGTCTCGACGGGCTGGGCCGCCGGGCGTGCTGCCGCCCGGGCGACGGTGGACTCGACGTGGTCCAGCCACCGCACCTCCGCCTCGGCGGCGAAGACCAGCGAGTCGAGCACCAGGGACCAGGCGAGGCCGTCGGGGTCGTCGGCGGCGTCGCGCTTGAGCAGCGTGTAGTCGCGCAACGCGCGCAGCGACTCGGTCCGCTGGCGCTGGATGACGGCCGCGACGTCGACGCCGTGGCCGTCCGGGTGCACCGTCACGGCGAGCGCGAGCTTGATCGCGAGCTCGTCGCGGGCGGGTGCCTTGCGCTCCACGGGCCGCAGCCACCAGGCGTCCGCCTCGGCGCGACCGGCGTCGGTGAGGCGGAACCGCTCCGGTCCCTCGTCGTCGTCCGACGCCGGCTCGACGAGGCCGTCGCGCTGCAGCCGTTGCAGGGTGGTGTAGGCCTGGCCGATGTTGAGCGGCCAGGTGCCGCCCGTCCGCGCCTCGAACTCCTGGCGGAGCTGATAGCCGTGCATAGGGCGCTCGGACAGCAGCGCGAGGAATCCCTGTCTGACGGACACCCTGACCTCCATGGTTACCGGGTAAGCATCGGTGCGTGTGAGGATACTTGCCGAGTAACTACCCGGAGTCAAGCGCGCCGACCGTGCCCGCCGCGAGTCTTCGCGGCCGGCGCCGCGACACGCGGTCGATCGTTACCCATCCTTAACAGTGATTTTCACCACGGCAGGCCATGATGGCGATATGTTCCACGGCAACGTCGTCGTGCGCCGCAGCAGCGGGCCGCGGACGACGTGCACGACGACGTGAACACGGCAAGGCAAGGACGCCTGGAGCGACCACGACGTGGGGAGAAGCCGGTGACGATGGGGCGAAGGGCCGCGCTGGCGGCCGCGGCGACAGCGGTGACGCTGGTGCTGGCAAGCTGTTCGGGCGGCGGGAACGACGGCGGCGACGGTGAGGCTACGGACGGCGGCGGGAGCGACCCGGACGCGACGCTGCACCTGGCGCTGTCGCAGGACGTCGAGACGCTGCTGCCGATGGACTCGAACGTCGGGGACAACATCTCCGTGCTCGACGTCGTGTACGACGGGCTGGTCCGGTACGACCCGAAGACCACCGAGCCGTACAACTACGTGGCCGACAGCATCGAGACCGACGACAACACGGTCTGGACGATCAAGATCAAGCCGGACCTGACGTTCCAGAACGGCGAGCCGGTGGACGCCGACGCGTTCGCCCGCGCCTGGAACTACGCGGCCTACGGCCCGAACGCCATGGCGAACAACTACTTCTTCGAGCGCATCGCCGGCTACGACGAGATGCAGGGCGAGACCGACGACGACGGCAACGTCACCAAGAAGCCCGAGGCGGACACGCTGTCGGGCCTGAAGGTCGTGGACCCGCAGACGCTCGAGGTCACGCTCACGGGCCCGTTCGCCGGGTTCGGCACGATGCTCGGCTACACCGGCTTCTTCCCGATCGCGCAGGAGTGCCTCGACGACATCGACGCGTGCGCCGTGCAGCCGATCGGCAACGGCCCGTTCGAGGTCGAGAAGTGGGACCAGGGCGTGAACCTCACCGCCAAGCGGTGGGAGGACTACACGCTGAAGGAGACGCCCGGCTACGGCGCCATCGAGTGGACCGAGTACACCGGCGAGGACAACTGGCCGGACTTCCAGGCCGGCAACCTCGACTTCGCGGTCCCGCCGCCCGCCGAGCAGCAGGCCGCCGCGAACGACCCCGACCTGCAGGAGCGGTACGTCGAGGGCCCGGGCGCCGCGCTCACCTACCTCGCGTTCCCGCTGTACAAGGACGGACCCTGGAAGGACGTCGAGTTCCGCAAGGCGATCTCGCTGGCCGTCGACCGTCAGGGGATCATCGACGCCCTGCTGCCCGGCCAGCGCGTGCCCGCCGACAGCTGGGTGCCGGCCGACGTCGTCCCCGGCGGCACCGGGGGCACGTGCGAGTGGTGCACGTTCGACCCCGAGGCCGCCAAGGCGGCGCTGGAGAAGGCCGGCGGCTGGCCCGAGGGCGAGAAGCTGACCATCCACCTCGGCCAGGACGCCGTCGAGCAGGAGCTGTTCAAGGCGGTCGGCGACTCGATCCAGGAGACGCTCGGCATCCCCTACGAGCTGGACGCGACGCCGGACTACTTCGCCCGCCGCGCCGCCCGCGACTTCTCCGGCCCGTTCCGCGCCAACTGGTTCCCGGACTACCCGCTGAACGAGAACTACCTCGCCCCCGTGTACGCCAGCGGCGACGCGAAGAACGGCAACGTGGAGTTCGGCTACTACAGCGAGGACTTCGAGGCGGCCGTCAAGGCCGGCGACGAGGCCGCGACCCTCGACGACGCGGTCTCGCAGTACCAGGAGGCGGAGAAGATCCTTGCCGCCGACTTCCCGACGGTGCCCCTGTTCGTGGCGCAGAACACCGACTACTACAGCGAGAACGTGTCGAACGTCGTCCTCGACCCGTTCAGCGGCGAGCCCAAGCTGCGCCTCCTCGAGGTCACGAACGGCTAGCCACGACGTCGTGGGTCGAGCCTGCAGGCCCCGGTGGTCGAGCCTGTCGAAACCAGGTTTCGACAGGCTCGACCACCGGGGACGGGCTCGACCGGCGTCCCTCCCCGCACCACCAGAAAGTCTGTGAATGGGCCGCTACATCCTCCGCCGCTCCGTCCTGGGGGTCGGCACCCTGCTGCTCGTGATGTTCGTGCTGCACCTGCTCACGACGTTCGCGATCCAGCTCAACGGCAACCCCGCCCTGGCGTTCTTTGGCGACAAGGTCCCGACGGCGTCCCAGCTCGCCGCGGTCGAGGCGCGCTACGGCCTCGACGACCCCTGCTACGACCAGACCGGCAACCCGTGCCTGGGACCGTTCGTCGAGCGGCTCGGCCAGTACGCCCAGGGCGACTTCGGCACCAACCTGCGCGGGCGCGAGGTGACGGACATCGTCGCCACGGCCGCGCCGAACACGCTCAAGCTGTTCCTGATCGTCACGATCGTGTGGTTCGTGCTCGGCATGGGGCTCGGCACGATGGCGGCCCGGCGGCGCGACCGGTCCGCGGACCACGGCATCCGGCTGACGTCGGTGCTCATCGACGCGTTCCCGATCTTCGTGCTGCTGCTGGTGTACCGCTACGTCTTCGCGGTGCCGCTGAGCGGCTGGGCCGAGGACACCTTCGGGGCGGGCAGCCTGCCCGCCCTGTGGTTCAGACCGTCGTTCGACGACGACCACCCGTGGGCGACGCTGCTCGTGCCCGGCATCCTGCTGGGCCTGGCCGGCTCGGCGGCGTTCATCCGCCTCGTGCGGGCGAGCCAGCTCGAGTCGTACGCGGGCGACCACGTGCGCACCGCCCGCTCGCGGGGCCTGAACGAGCGGCACGTCGTGGCGCACCACGTGATCCGCAACTCCGCGGTGCCGGTGGTGACCGCCGTGGGCCTGACGTTCACCGAGGCGCTCGCCGGCGCCGTCGTCACCGAGGGGATGATGAACATCTACGGCATGGGCGGGGTGCTCTGGGAGGCGGTCCGCGCCGCGGACGTGGCCCTCATCCTCGGCATCGTGACGATCCTCGCCGCCGTGACGGTGGCCGTGATGCTCGTCGTCGACATCGCCTACGCCGCCCTGGACCCGAGGATCCGCTATGCCTGACCGCACCGCACCCCCGCCCACGGCGGCCGCCACCACGCCCGACGCCCCGGCCGTCGACGCGTCGACCTCGCTCGGCGGGGACGCCTGGCGCCGGCTGCGCCGCCGGCCCGACGTGATCGCCGCGTCCGTCGTCGTGGTCTTCTTCGCCGTGATGGCGGCCTTCCCGACGCTGTTCACCAGCACGAACCCGCAGAGCTGCCGCATCGGGGACTCGAAGATCCGGCCGCAGGGCCTCGGGGCCGAGCACCCGCTCGGCACGGACGTGCACGGGTGCGACCTGCTCGCCCAGCTGGTGCACGGCGCCCGCCCCTCGCTGACGCTGGCGTTCGTGGTGGTGGGTGCGTCCCTCGTCATCGGCGTCACGCTCGGCCTGCTGGCGGGGTACTACCTCGGATGGGTGGACACGGTGGTGTCCCGCACCATCGAGGTGTTCCTCGTCATCCCGCTGCTGCTCGCCGCGCTGCTGCTCCTCACGCTGTTCCGCAAGGTGAGCGTGGGCGGCGGCACGTTCGACGTCATCCTGCTACCGGCGGTGGTGCTCACCCTGTTCGGCTGGATGGCGTACGCCCGCTACGTCCGCGCGGCCACGCTCGAGGCCAAGAACCTCGACTACGTGACGGCCGCCCGCGCGCTGGGCGCCTCCGACCTGCGCGTCATGGTGCGGCACGTGCTGCCCAACGCGATCGGCCCGGTCACGGCGCTCGTGCCGACGGCGATCGCGGGCGTGATCAGCACGGAGGCCGTGCTGGCGTTCCTCGGCATCGGGGTGCGGCCGCCGGCGATCAGCTGGGGCATCATGATCACGAACGGCGCGGACTGGGTGACCGGCGGCTACGCGTACCTGCTCCTGTACCCGCTCGGGTGCCTGGTCCTCACGGTCCTGGCGCTCGTCGCCCTCGGCGACGCCCTGCGCGACGCCCTCGACCCGAGGCTCCGGTGATCGACATGACGGACACCCTGATCACGCCCACCGGCGCGGAGCGGACCGCCGGCGACGTGCTGCTCGAGGTCGAGGACCTCGCGGTCGAGTTCCGGTCGGACGACGGCGCGGTGCGGGCCGTCGACGGCCTCGGCTACCGGGTGGAGGCGGGCCGCACGCTGGCCCTCGTGGGCGAGTCCGGCTGCGGCAAGTCGGTGAGCTCCCTGGCGGTGATGGGGCTGCTGCCCCCGACGGCGCGCGTCGTGCGGGGCACCGCGCGGTACCGCGGCACCGACCTGCTCGCCCTGTCCCCGACGAAGCACCGTGCGCACTGCGGCACGCACGTCGCGATGGTCTTCCAGGACGCGCTGGCCGCGCTCAACCCCGTGCACACGGTGGGCTACCAGCTCACGGAGTCGCTGCGGTCGCGCACCGGGACGTCGCGGCGGGAGGCCCGGCGTCGCGCCGTCGAGCTGCTGGACCTGGTGAAGGTGCCGAACGCGGCGCAGCGGGTGGACGAGTACCCGCACCAGTTCTCCGGCGGCATGCGCCAGCGCGTGATGATCGCGTCCGCGCTCGCCCTCGACCCGGACGTGCTCATCGCCGACGAGCCGACGACCGCGCTCGACGTCACGGTGCAGGCGCAGGTGCTGCGGCTGCTCGCGGAGATCCAGGCGGAGCGGCAGATGGGGCTGGTGCTCATCACCCACGACCTGGGCGTCGTCGCGGGTGTCGCCGACGACGTCACCGTGATGTACGCCGGCCGCGCGGTCGAGCACGCGCCCGTGCGCGACCTGTACGCGGCGCCCGCGCACCCCTACACGCGGGCCCTGCTGCGCTCGGTGCCGCGCCTCGACGCCGTGGGCGCCGCCGACGACCGGGCCGGGGGCCGGCTGCCCGTCGTGCCGGGCCGGCCGCCCGCGCCGGGCCGCGTCCCGCCGGGCTGCTCGTTCCACCCCCGGTGCGACATGGCCCGCGACGTGTGCCGCACCGACGAGCCGCCGCTGGACGGCGTCGCCCCCGGGCGGTCGTCGGCCTGCCACTTCGCCGCCGAGCTCCTGGGAGGCGCCCGTGCCTGAGACTGTCACGACACCCGCCGCAGGACGGCCGTCGCCCCCCGACGACGTCGTCCTCGAGGTGCGCGACCTCGCCAAGTCGTACCCCGTGCGCCACGGCGCAGTGATCCGGCGCACCGTGGGCCAGGTCCAGGCCGTCGACGGCGTCTCGCTGACGCTCCGCCGGGGGCGCACCCTCGGCCTCGTGGGGGAGTCCGGGTCCGGCAAGTCCACGCTCGCCCGCGTGCTCGTGGGGATCGAGAAGCCGACGCGCGGGCAGGTGCTCGTCGACGGCGAGGACGTCTCGACGATGTCGCGCGCCGCCCGCCGCGAGCTGCGCCGCAACGTCCAGATGGTGTTCCAGGACCCGTACACGTCGCTGAACCCGCGCATGCCGGTGGGGGAGATCGTCGCCGAGCCGTTCCGGATCCACCCCGGCGCCGTGCCGGCCGGCGGCCGGCGGCGGGCGGTGGCCGAGCTGCTCGAGCTGGTCGGCCTCGACCCCGACCACGCGCACCGCTACCCGCACCAGTTCTCCGGCGGCCAGCGGCAGCGCGTCGGGATCGCGCGGGCGCTCGCGGTCAAGCCGCGGGTGCTCGTGTGCGACGAGCCCGTCTCCGCCCTCGACGTGTCCGTGCAGGGCCAGGTCATCAACCTGCTGGAGGACCTGCAGGACGAGCTGGGGCTGTCGTACCTGTTCATCGCGCACGACCTGGCCGTGGTGCAGCACATCGCCGACGAGGTCGCGGTGATGTACCTGGGCCGGGTCGTCGAGGAGGGCGACCGGCCGTCCGTCTACGGGGCCGCGCACCACCCGTACACCCGGGCGCTGCTGTCCGCCGTGCCGGTGCCCGACCCCGCCGCCCGGCGCGACGACGAGCTGCTGCTCGAGGGCGACCCGCCGTCGCCCGCCGACCCGCCGTCCGGCTGCCGCTTCCACACCCGCTGCTGGCTCGCGCGTCGGCTCGCAGCAGACGAGGGGATCAGCGGCGACGGCCCTGACGCCGTGCCCGCGCGGTGCCGCACCGAGGACCCGGTGCTCGTGCCGCTCGGCCGTCGCGGCGACGACGACGGCGGGGCCGGCGTGGCCGTGCCGCACGCCGCCGCGTGCCACTTCGCCGAGCAGGCGGCGGCGCTCGGCGGCCGGCCGGCGGCCCCCGCGACGGCGGACCTCGCCGGCGAGCACGAGGGCGCACCTCCCCGTGACCACGAGCCCGACGGCGAAGGGTCCGTGCCCGAGACCGTCCCCGACAGCCCCGTCCTCGAGAGCAGGGAGCGCTGACCGTGACCGACCGCCGACCGACCGTCGTCCTCGTCCAGAACTCGCCGCACAGCGGACCCGGCCGCCTGCCGGACTGGCTGGAGGCGGACGGCGCGTCCGCCGTCGTCGTGCAGGGTGCGGACCTCGTGGAGCAGGTCCCCTCGCTCGCCGACGGAGGTGCCGCGGCGCCCGACGGGGTGGCGGGTCTCGTGCTGCTGGGCGGCGGCCTGCTGCCCGACGAGGACGAGCGGGCCCCGTGGCTGCCGCACGAGCGCGCCCTGGTCGCCGAGGCCCTGGACGCCGGCGTCCCGGTGCTGGGCATCTGCCTGGGCGGGCAGGTGCTCGCGCACGTCACGGGCGGCACGGTGACGGGTCGGTCCGGCGAGACGGAGAAGGGGCTGTGCCCCGTGCGCCTGCTCGACGACGCGGCCGACGACGCCCTGCTGGGCCCGCTCGGGCAGCTCGCCGTCGGCGGCGAGGTGCGGATGGTCGAGAGCCACGTCGACTCGATCACGGGGCTGCCGCCGCAGGCCGTGCACCTCGCGACGAGCGACGCGTGCGGCGTCCAGGCGTTCCGCGTCGGGGAGGTCGCGTGGGGGCTGCAGTTCCACCCCGAGGCGGCGCCGGAGCGCATCGGCACCTGGGACGCCGACGAGCTCGCCGCGCTGGGCTTCGACCGCGACGAGCTGCTGGCCGCCGCACTCGAGCGGGCCCCCGAGAACGACACGCAGGCCCGCGCGCTCGCGGCCGCGTTCGCCGCCGTCGTCCACCGCTGTGAGCGGGAGACACGCCCTCGACACGCCGAAGATCGGGGCCAGAATTCCGCTCACAACGTCTCGGGAGTGCGCTGATGCCGGCCACGGGCACGCACTCCGACGGCGTCCCCGCCGTCGCGTACCAGGTGCGCCGGGCGGGCGGCGAGGTGCTCGCCGAGCGCGACGGGGACGCTCCGTTCTACGCGGCGTCGACGGTCAAGCTCGCCGTGCTGGCGGCTGCGGCCCGCGCGCTGGACACCGGGGAGCTGACGCTCGACGAGGAGGTGGCCAGCGCCGACACGTTCACCTCGCAGGTGCCGGGCGCCCCGGACTACCGCATCGAGCCCGACGACCTCGACCCGGGCATGCCCCCGCCGGGCACGTTCATGCCGGTGGGCCTGGTGATCGAGCGGATGATCGTCGTGTCCTCCAACGAGGCCACCAACATGGTGATCGACCTCGTCGGCCTCGACGCCTGCAACCGGGTGCTGGCCGACGTCGGCGCGGGCGCCAGCGTCGTCGGGCGCAAGTACAGCGACCTGGCCGCCGAGGAGCGCGGCGACTCCCATCGCACCACGCCCGCCGACCTGGCGGCGCTGATGTCCGCGGTCGTCACCGGGCAGGTCGCGGGGCCGGAGCGCACGCTCTGGATGATCGACCTGCTCGCGCGCCAGACCGACCGGCAGCTCACCGCGGCCGTGCCGGACGGCGTGCCGTACGGCTCCAAGTCGGGCTGGGTGGACGGCATCCGGCACGACGTCGCGTTCGTCGGCACGCCCGGCCCGGAAGCCCTCGTCGTCGCGGTGTGCACGCGCGGCTACGACGAGTCGCACGCCGAGGAGGCGCTGCGGGCGCTGGGTTCTCTCGCGGTGACTCTGGCGGGCATCCGCTAGGAGGCGGGACGGGCCGACGCGACCCACATCGCCGCGGCCATCGTGGCGAGCACCCCGGCCACGAGCGCCAGGGGCGCCGTCCACCCGTGGGAGGCCTCGTGCACGGCCCCCATCACCGTGGGCGCGAGCACCGCGCACCCGTAGCCGGCCGTCTGCACCACCGCCGACGACCGCCGCGCCACCGCCACTCCCGGGCTGCGCTGGGCCACGAGCGTGAAGATCACGGTGAAGTTGCCGCCCTGGGCGGCGCCCGCCAGGCCCACCCACAGCCACCAGAGCCCGGGGGCCAGGAGCAGCCCGAGCGGCAGGGAGATCCACATCGCCGCCATGGCCACGGCGACGGTGCGCGCCGACAGGCCGCGCGAGAACGCGGCCGGCACGAGGAACGACCCCACCACCGCGCACAGCTGGAACGGGGCCGCCGCGCTGCCGGCGCCGGCGGCGCTCATGCCGAGCCGGTCGTGCAGGATCTCCGGCAGCCACGCCGTCACCGCGTAGTACCCGAAGGCCTGCCCGGCGAACGCCACCGACAGCAGCACGACCAGGCGCCGCACGGCCGACCGGGCCGGCGGCTCGAGGGCGTCCAGCTCCGCCCGGGCCGACGGAGGCCGCACGCGGGCGCCGCCGTCGCGCGGGGCCGCGGCGCGCCCGCGGGCCGCGAGCCGCCGCCCCGCCGGGACCCACGCCGCCAGCGCGACCACCGCGAGCACGCCCCAGCCGGCCAGCGCCCACTGCCAGCCGAACGCGGTCGCGAGCGGCACGGTGAGCATGGTGGTGAACGTCGACCCGAGGTTCATCGTCGCGCTGTACGCGCCGGTCACCGCCGCGGCCCGACGCCGGAAGTCGCGCGTGATGACCACCGGCACCGCGACGTTGCCGATCGTGATCGCGATGCCCAGCACGGCGCTGCCGACGAGCGCGGCCGGCACGGAGCCCCCGGAGCGCAGCAGCGTCCCCGCGAGGATCCCCGCCATCGACGCGCCCAGCGCGAGCTCCGGGCCCGCGCGCGCCACCAGCACCGACGCGAGCGGGGTGCACAGCGCGAAGCACAGCACAGGGACCGAGGTGAGGAGGCCGGCGCCCGCGGACGTGAGGCCGAGCGCGGCGGCGACGTCGTCCACCACGGGTGGGAGCGACGTGATCGGGGCACGCAGGTTGAGCGCGACGAGCAGCAGCGCCGCCAGCAGCAGGCCGGCGCGGGCGCCGTCGTCGCGGGCGGAGGGGGAGGGGTAGGACGTCACGCTGGGGGTATCTCCGAGATCATTCGTCGAACTGCGCGACGACGGTGCGCAGCAGCGCGGCGAGCTGGGGGCGCACGGCCGCGGGCAGCGCGTCGAGCACGCGGGCCTCGACGTCGAGCAGGTCGCTCATCGCCGCGTCGACGCGCTGCCGGCCGGCCGCGGTGAGCTGCACGAGCACGCCGCGGCGGTCGGACGGCGCGCGGTGGCGCTCCACCAGGCCGCGGTCCTCGAGCCGGTCGATGCGGTTGGTCATGGTGCCGCTCGTGACGAGCGTCTGCGCCACGAGGACGCCGGGGGACAGGCGGTACGGCTCGCCGGCGCGGCGGAGCGCCGACAGCACGTCGAACTCCCACGTCTCCAGGTCGTGCCGGGCGAACGCGCCGCGGCGCGCGCGGTCCAGGTGCCGCGCGAGCCGGCTGACGCGCGAGAACACCGTCAGCGGCTCGACGTCCAGGTCCGGCCGCTCGCGCCGCCACGCGTCGACGATCCGGTCGACCTCGTCGGACCGTGCCTCCACATCCATGCGGCGAGAGTACTCCCGGTCTCTCGACGTCAAGAATCTTGACGGGTGTGATCTCGTGCCGAGGTCGTCGACCGGACCACTACCTCGGCGCGATCTGGACTACCTCGGCTGGATCCGAACTACCTCGCGAGGGTTCGAACTACCTTGCGGCTTCTCGAACTACCTCGCGGGGAGCCGGACTACCTCGCGGCCTCTCGAACTACCTCGGCAGGATCTGGACTACCTCGCGGCGAGCCGGACTACCTCGCGGAGGGCTCGAGGCGGACGACGACGGCCTTGGAGACGGGCGTGCGGCTGGTCTCGGCGGTCGCGCCGAGGGGGACGAGGACGTTCGCCTCGGGGAAGTAGGCCGCCGCGCAGCCGCGCGCCGTGGGGTAGGCGACGACGCGCTGGCCGCGCAGCACGCGGTCGACGCCGTCGTGGTACTCGCCGTGCACGTCGACGGTGGAGCCGTCCGCGATCCCCAGGTCCGCGAGGTCGTCGGGGTTGACGAGCACGACGGCGCGGCCGCCCTTGATGCCGCGGTAGCGGTCGTCGCGGCGGTAGATCGTGGTGTTGAACTGGTCGTGGGAGCGGATGGTCTGCAGCAGCAGGCGGCCGGGCGGGCACTCGACCGGGGCGAGCTCGTTGACGGTGAGGTGGGCGCGGCCGTCGTCGGTGGGGAAGGTGCGCGAGTCGCGCGGCCCGTGCGGCAGTCGGAAGCCGTTCGGCCGGCGAAGCTGGGCGTTGTAGTTCTCGCAGCCCGGCACGACGCGGGCGATGTGGTCGCGGATCACGTCGTAGTCGCGCTCCATCGCGGCCCAGTCCACGGGGCGGTCCGTCGAGCCCTGTCCGCCGGGCCGGGCGCCGAGCACGGCGCGCGCCAGCCGCGTGACGATCGAGACCTCCGAGAGCAGGCCGGGCGCCACCGGTTCGACCTTGCCGTGCGACGCGTGCACCGCACAGACGGTGTCCTCGACGGAGACCATCTGCTCGCCCGAGGCCTGCCGGTCGATGTCGGTGCGCCCCAGCGTGGGCAGGATGAGCGCCTCCTTGCCGACGACGGCGTGCGACCGGTTGAGCTTCGTCGAGATCTGCACGGTGAGGTCGGCGCGGCGCACCGCCTCCTCCGCGGCGCCGGTGTCGGAGATCGCGCCGACCAGGTTGCCGCCGAGGGCCACGAGCGCCTTCACGCGCCCGGCCGCCATCGCCTCCACGGTGCCGACGGCGTCGAGGCCGTGCGCACGGGGCGAGGTGATGCCGAACTCGGCGTCGAGCGCGTCGAGGAAGCTGTCCGGCATCTGCTCCCAGATGCCCATGGTGCGGTCGCCCTGCACGTTGGAGTGGCCGCGGATCGGCGACGCGCCCGCGCCGGGACGGCCGATGTTCCCGCGCAGCAGCAGCAGGTTGACGATCTCCTTGATCGTGGGGACGGCCTTGGCGTGCTGGGTCAGGCCCATCGCCCAGGTGACGATGACGCGCTCGGCGCGCACATAGCGGTCAGCGAGCTCGTCGATCACGGCGCTCGTGAGACCCGTCGCCGCGAGCACGGCGTCCTCGTCGAGGTCGGCCAGGTGGGCGGTGAGCGCCTCGAGCCCCGACGTGTGCTCGGCGAGGAACTCGTGGTCGAGGACGGTGCCGGGCGCGGCGGCCTCGGCGTCGAGCACCCGCTTCGACACCGCCTGCAGCAGGGCCATGTCGCCGCCGAGCCGGATCTGCAGGAACTGGTCGGCGAGCCCGGTGCCGCGGCCCGCGAGCCCGCGCACGGTCTGCGGGTTCTTGTACCGCTTCAGGCCGGCCTCGGGCAGCGGGTTGACGGCGACGATGCTCGCCCCGTTCTGCTTGGCCTCCTCGAGCGCGGTGAGCATGCGCGGGTGGTTGGTGCCCGGGTTCTGGCCCATGATCACGATCAGGTCGGCCAGGGCGAAGTCGTCGTAGGTGATCGTCGCCTTGCCGACGCCGATCGTCTCGCCCAGCGCGGCCCCCGTGGACTCGTGGCACATGTTGGAGCAGTCGGGCAGGTTGTTGGTGCCGAAGGCGCGCACGAACAGCTGGTAGACGAACGCGGCCTCGTTGGACGTGCGCCCGCTCGTGTAGAACGAGGCCTCGTCGGGGGAGTCGAGGGCGTTCAGCCGGTCGGCGACGATCGCGAACGCCTCGTCCCACGAGACGGGGACGTAGTGGTCGGACCCGGCGGCCTTGTGCACCGGCTCGACGAGCCGCCCCTGCTGCCCCAGCCAGTGCTCGGTGCGGGTGAGCAGGTCCGAGACGGGGTGCTCGGCCCAGAACGCCGGCTCGACGACGAGCGGCGTCGCCTCCCACGTCACGGCCTTCGCGCCGTTCTCGCAGAACTCGGCGGGCTTGCGCCGGTCCGGGTCCGGCCAGGCGCAGCTCATGCAGTCGAAGCCGTCGCGGTGGTTCATCGACAGCAGCAGGCGTGCGGTGCGCGACGGCCCCATGTCGCGCAGCGCCGGGACCAGCGCGTGCACGATGCCGGGCACGCCCGCCGCCCAGTCCTTCGGCGGGCGGACCTCGTCGGGCTGCGGCTCCAGCGGCTCGCCCGCGTCCCGGACGTCCTCCGGCTGCTCGGTGGTCATGCGGCGTCCCCTCTCCGGTCCCGGCGCACGTGCCGGTCGTGCCCGTCGTCGTGCGCGTCATCGGCCTCGTGGGCGTGCCCGGTGCCGGCGGCCTCGACGACGCGGTGGTCGCCGGCGTAGACGACGAGCGTCGGGTCGCGCACGAAGCCGACGAGCGTCAGGCCGGCGTCGTCCGCGAGCTCGGCCGCCAGGGACGAGGGCGCGGACACGGCGGCGAGCACGGGCACCCCCGCCATGACGGCCTTCTGCGTGAGCTCGAAGCTGGCCCGCCCGGACACCACGAGCACCGTGCCGCGCAGGGGCAGCAGCCCGGCCGCGGCGGCCCAGCCGACCACCTTGTCGACGGCGTTGTGCCGACCCACGTCCTCCCGCACCACGAGCGGCTCGCCCGTCGCGGCGTCGAACAGCCCCGCCGCGTGCAGGCCGCCCGTGCGGGCGAACACGTCCTGCGCCGCGCGCAGCCGGTCGGGGAGGGACGCGAGCAGCGCGGCGTCCACCCGGACCCGGTCGCCGGCGACGTCGAACGCGCTGCGGGTGAACACCGCGTCGATCGACGCCTTGCCGCACAGGCCGCACGCGCTGGAGGTGAAGAACTCCCGGGCGAGCGCCGGGTCCGGCGGCCGCACGCCCGCGGCGAGGGCGACGTCGAGCACGTTGAACGTGTTCTCGGTGCCCCGGCCGCCGGGGGAGCCGGCGCAGTAGCGCGCGCCCGCGACCTGCGCGCCGTCGGTCACCACGCCCTCCGAGACGAGGAAGCCGGTGGCGAGCTCGACGTCGTACCCGGGCGTCCGCATCGTCACCGCGTACGAGCGTCCTCCCACGCGGATCTCCAGCGGTTCCTCGCCCGCGAGCAGGTCGTCGCGGCGCGCGGTGCGGCCGCCGATCGTGACGCGCCTGACGCGGCGTCGGACGGTGACGCGGGTCATACCGCAGGCCTAGCAGACCCCCGCGCCGGGCACAACGGCAGCCCCCGGGGAAACCTCACCCGCGCCCGACCTGCCTGCGCCGCGCGGCGCGCCTACGGTCGGGAGACCGGCTCAGACCGGGCCGGGCGTGTTCGAGGAGGAGCACCATGGCAGACACCAACCGCGCGGTCGCGTACAAGGGTCCGGGCGAGGTCGAGGTCATCGACATCGACTACCCGACGTTCGAGCTCAAGGACGGGCCCGGCGTGAACCCGGCGAACGTCGGCCGGCAGGTACCGCACGGCGTGATCCTCAGGACGGTCGCGACCAACATCTGCGGGTCCGACCAGCACATGGTCCGCGGGCGCACGACGGCGCCCCAGGACCTCGTGCTCGGCCACGAGATCACCGGCGAGGTCGTCGAGGTGGGCCGGGACGTCGAGTTCGTCAAGGTGGGCGACCTCGTCTCCGTGCCGTTCAACATCGCGTGCGGCCGCTGCAAGAACTGCAAGGAGCGCAAGACCGGCATCTGCCTGAACGTGAACCCGGACCGGCCGGGCAGCGCGTACGGGTACGTCGACATGGGCGGATGGGTCGGCGGGCAGGCCAACTACGTGCTGGTGCCGTACGCCGACTGGAACCTCCTGCGGTTCCCCGACAAGGACCAGGCGCTCGAGAAGATCATGGACCTCACGATGCTGTCCGACATCTTCCCCACGGGGTTCCACGGCGCCGTGACCGCCGGGGTCGGCGTCGGCTCCACCGTGTACGTCGCCGGGGCGGGGCCGGTGGGGCTCGCCGCCGCGACCGGGGCGCTGCTGCTCGGGGCG
The DNA here is from genome assembly GCF_038593535.1 of Isoptericola sp. F-RaC21. Classification (NCBI taxonomy): domain Bacteria; kingdom Bacillati; phylum Actinomycetota; class Actinomycetes; order Micrococcales; family Promicromonosporaceae; genus Isoptericola; species Isoptericola sp. F-RaC21. Next base: position 477,341 of record NZ_JBCFYX010000003.1, read on the forward strand.
GCCGTCGTCATCGTCGGGGACATGAACGCAGACCGGCTGGCGCAGGCCCGCACGTTCGGCTGCGAGACGGTGGACCTCACGAAGGGCGACCCGGGGGAGCAGATCGAGCAGCTCCTGGGCGTGCCCGAGGTCGACTGCGCCATCGACGCCGTCGGCTTCGAGGCGAAGGGGCACGGGGCGGACTCCGGCCACGAGGCGCCGGCCACCGTGCTCAACTCGCTGATGGACATCACGGCGGCGGGCGGCGCGCTGGGCATCCCGGGGCTGTACGTCACCGGGGACCCGGGCGGCATCGACGAGGCCGCGAAGAAGGGGTCGCTGTCGCTCAGCCTCGGCACCGGGTGGGCCAAGTCGCTGGCGTTCACCACCGGCCAGTGCCCGGTGATGAAGTACCACCGCGGGCTGATGCAGGCGATCCTGCACGACCGCGTGCAGATCGCGAAGAACGTCAACGCGAAGGCGATCACCCTCGACCAGGCCCCGCAGGGGTACGCCGAGTTCGACGCCGGCGCCGCGACGAAGTACGTCATCAACGCGAACGGGTACCTCGACGGCCGGTGAGCAGCCAGCGCCGGTCGAGCCTGTCGAGACCACCGGGTCTCGACAGGCTCGACCGACAGAAGGTTCCTGCCCGGGTCAGCGGAGCTTCGTGAGCTCCGGCTTCTTGACCATCCCGGACAGCCCGTTCCAGGCGAGGTTGGTCAGGTGCGCCGCCACCTCGGCCTTGTCCGGGCTGCGGGCGTCGAGCCAGTACTGCCCGGTGAGCGCGACCATGCCGACGAGCATCTGCGCGTAGAGCGGCGCCGCCTTGCGGTCCAGGCCGTTCGCCTTGAACTGGTCGCCCAGGATGTGCTCGACCTGCGTGGCGACGTCGCCGATGAGGCTGGAGAACGTGCCGGTCGCCTGGGCGACGGGGGAGTCGCGCACGAGGATGCGGAAGCCGTCCTCCGACGCCTCGATGTACCCGAGCAGGGCCAGCGCCGTGCGCTCCACCAGCACCTTGGGGTGGCCCCCCTGCTCGAGCGCGCCGGACAGCGCGGCGGTCAGCGCGCGCACCTCGCGGTCCACGACGACGGCGTAGACGCCCTCCTTGCCGCCGAAGTGCTCGTAGACCACCGGCTTGGACACCTCGGCCCGCGCGGCGATCTCCTCGACGCTGGTGCCGTCGAAGCCCTTCTCGGCGAACAGGCCGCGGCTGACCGCGAGCAGCTGCTCGCGCCGCTGGCTCGCCGTCATCCGGGCGCGCGGCGGACGCTTGGGCGCTCGGGAGTCGGAGGGCATGAGGTCATTGTGCCCGGGCGCGCCGCCGGGACGCGAGGACGGCGACCAGCGACGTCACCGACCAGGCGCCGGCCGCGGCCCGGGACGCCAGTACGACGACGGACAGCAGCACCATCGCCGGGTACTGCCACACCAGCAGGTCGGCGAGCCAGTACGACGCCAGCACGACGACGGACACGGCCGCGGCGGGCGCGGTGAGCACGCCGAGGACGAGCGCGACGCCGAGCGCCGTCTCCAGCAGCGGCAGCAGCGCGCCGAACAGGCCGGGGGCCGCGGCGAGGCTCGCGTCCACGAACGCCTGGAAGAACCCGGGCACCCGCGGGTTGCTCGCCGCGCCGTCGACGACGAACCCGACGTCGGCGGCGCCGAACCCGGCGCGGTACTTGAGGATCCCCTCGTGCAGCCACAGCAGGCCGAGGGTCACGCGGGCCGCCCCGGCGAGGGCCGGGGCGATCCGCGCGCGGGCGGTGCTCACGGCGTCTGTCACGTCAGCCGTCACATCAGCCGTCACATCAGCCGTCACATCAGCCGTCACATCAGGGTGGCCGCGCCGAACACGGCCTTGGCCTTGTCGCAGTGCACGACGACGTCGGTGAACCCGCTCGCGTCGACGCCGTCGAGCGTGAACGTCTGCGAGGCCTCGTCCCACGCGACGTCGCCCAGCTCGGTGCCGGCGGACACCGCGGCCTCGTCGGTGCCGTTCGCGAGGTAGAGGTGCAGGTCGGGGCCCTCGTCGGAGGAGAAGCCCTCCAGGGTGAGGGTGTCGCCGTCGACGGCGACCGTGCCCTCGACGGACTTGTCGTTCAGCCCGGCGAACGAGCCGTGCCGGGCCATCGCGTCCGCGCCCTGCATGCCGTCGCTGGCCATGTCGTCGCTCTGCATGTCGTCGCTCTGCATGTCGTCGGACGGCATCGACTCCGTGGCGGTCGGCGTCATGTCGTCGCCGGAGCCCGCGTCGGCGCCGTCGTCGGCGCCGCAGGCGGTGAGGGTCAGGGCCAGGGCCACGAGGCCGGCGGTGGTGAGTGCCTTCGCACGCATGAGGTGTCCTTCTGTCCGGGGCCGGTCCCCGCAGGGCGGCCCGATGGTTGCGACGAGCACGAGGCAAGCACCGCGCGGCGGGGGCCGGGGGCGTTCTTTCAGCCTCGTAAGGTCCGGGGGGCGTGCCCGCGGCGCCTGCGTACTGTGCGGTGCATGGGCAGCGGACGGGCGCGGGTGATGGTCGTGGAGGACGACGCGGCGGTGCGCACGGTGGTCGGCGACTACCTGCGGGCGGCGGGCTACGACATCGCCCTGTACAGCGAGGGCCGCAGCGCGCGCGACGCGCTGCGCGCCGACCTGCCGGACGTGCTGGTCGTGGACCGCATGCTGCCCGGCGTCACCGGCGACGACCTGTGCCGCGAGGTGCGCCGGACCTCCGACCTGCCGGTCATCATGCTCACCGCGCTGGGCGCCGTCGAGGAACGCATCCGGGGCCTGGAGCGCGGCGCGGACGACTACGTCACCAAGCCGTTCGCGCTCAAGGAGCTGCGCCTGCGGGTCGACGCCCAGCTGCGGCGGCGCGCGCCGGCCGCCCCGGGGGACGCGTTCACCGTCGGGGACTTCCGCATCGACCCCGGCCACCGTCGGGCGTGGCGGCACGGCGAGGAGATCGCGCTGACCACCCGCGAGTACGAGCTGCTGCTGTACTGCGTGCAGCACCCCGACCAGGTCCTGGCCCGCGACGACCTGCTGGGCGAGGTGTGGGGGTGGAGCTTCGGCGACGCGTCCACCGTGACCGTCCACGTGCGCCGGCTGCGGGAGAAGATCGAGCCGGAGCCCCGCTACCCCGTGTACCTGCGCACCCAGTGGGGCGTGGGCTACCGCTTCACCCCGCGAGGTGACGTCCGATGACCGGGATGTTCGACGGCATGCTCGGCCCGGCGGACGTCGGGCTGATCGTCCTCACGACCGCGGTCTGCACCGCGGTCGTGACGGCGCTCGCGCTGCTGGTGCTGCGCTGGAACCGGCGCGGGCCGGTCGCGTCCCAGCTCGCCGTCGTCGTGGCCGCCGCGGTGGCCTCGATCGTCGCGTCGGTCGTGGCCGTGATGGTCGAGATGTTCATCTCCACCCACGACCTGGTCGTGCTCAGCACCGTGATCGTCGTGTCCACCGTGCTGAGCCTGGCCGCGGCCTGGTTCACCACGACCCGCGCCGTGCGCCGCTCGGTGGGCACCCTGACCCGGTCCGCGCAGCGCATCGCCGACGGCGGCGTCGTGGCCCCGGCGGCGGCCGGCTGGAAGGAGTTCGACGACCTGCACGCCCGGCTCGTCGAGACGTCCGAGCGGCTCGCCGCGGCGCGCGCGGAGATCGACAAGCTTGACGCCGCGCGCCGCCAGTTCTTCGCCTGGATCTCCCACGACCTGCGCACCCCGCTGGCCGGGATCCGCGCCATGACCGAGGCGCTCGACGACGACGTCGCGCCCGACCGGGACGCCTACGTGCGGACCGTCCGCGCCAAGGTCGACACCGTCACCGCCATGGTCGACGACCTCTTCGAGCTGTCCACCCTGCAGAGCGGCACGCTGCGCCTGCAGCGCGAGCTCGTCGTCCTGCTCGACCTGGTCTCCGACGCCGTCGTCGACGTCCAGGCCGCGGCCGCCCGCCGCGGCGTGCGCATCGTGCAGTCCGGCGTCGAGGGCCACCTGCTGTGGGCCGACCCCCGCGAGCTGACCCGGGCGATCGGCAACCTGCTCGCCAACGCCGTCCGGCACGCCCCGGCCGGCTCCGAGATCCTCGTCTCCGCGCACACCCGCGACGACGACCACCTCGTGGTCAGCGTGCTCGACCACGGCAGCGGTGTGGACGCCGCCGACCTCGGCCACCTCTTCGACGTCGGCTGGCGGGCGAGCCAGGCCCGCAGCACCGGGCCGGACGGTGGGCCGGACGGTGGGCCGGGCGATGGGCCGGGCGATGGGCCGGGCGGTGGGCCGGGCACCGGGCACGGCGCCGGTCTCGGCCTCGCGATCGTGCGCGGGATCGTCGAGGCCCACGGCGGCCAGGTCACCGCCGCGCACGTGCCCGACGGCTTCGAGCTCGCGGTCACGCTGCCGCGCGGCGAGACCCCCGCGGGGGCCCGCCCCTGACCGCCCGAGTGTGGCGCGCGCCACGGCGCCCGCGGGTGTCGAGGGCCGGGACGCGTGCCGGGGCGGTCGCTCCGACCTGGCAGACTGAGGACGGACGCCCGACGGTGCCGCGCCTGCTGGGGCGCGAACCCGGCCCGGGGGCCCGATCCGCCTTGGTGTAATCGGCAGCACAGAGGTTTTTGGTGCCTTTGGTCCAGGTTCGAGTCCTGGGGGCGGAGCTCGGCACCATCGACCCAGCACACCCGAGAAGAGACGGAGCACCCGTGGTCTCGACAGGACCGGACGCCGCAGCAGACGTGTCGACCAGCTCGACCGACGCGAGACCGGCGGCCGTCGTCGTCCTCGCGGCGGGGCAGGGGACGCGGATGAGGTCCGCGACGCCGAAGGTGCTGCACGCCCTGGCCGGCCGCACCATGCTCGGCCACGCGATGGCGGCGGCGCGCGAGCTGGACCCGCTCCAGGTGGCCGTCGTCGTGCGGCACGAGCGCGAGCTCGTCGCGGCGGCCGCGGCCGAGATCGACCCGGCGGCCCTCGTCGTCGATCAGGACGAGATCCCCGGCACCGGCCGCGCGGTGCAGTGCGCGCTCGACGCGCTCGACGCCCGCGCGCACGCCGGGCGGGCCGCCCAGCTCGTGCACGACGACGCCGTCGACGACGAGCTGCACGCCGACCACGCCAACGGCGGGGACCACCCGCTGGGCGACGGCCTGGACGGCGCCGTCGTCGTCCTGGCGGGCGACATCCCCCTGCTCGACGGCGCGACGCTCGGCCAGCTGCTGGCCGCGCACCACGCGGACGGCAACGCCGTCACGATCCTCACCACCGAGGTCGCCGACGCCACCGGCTACGGCCGCATCGTGCGCGAGGCGGGCACGGGCGACGTGCAGGCGATCGTGGAGCACAAGGACGCGACGCCCACCCAGCGGGAGATCCGCGAGATCAACAGCTCGGTCTACGTCTTCGACGCCGCGGTGCTGCGCCGCGGCCTGGCGGGCCTGGGCACGGACAACGCGCAGGGCGAGGTCTACCTCACCGACGTCGTCGCGTCCGCGCGGGCCGAGGGCGGCGCCGTGCGCGCCGTGCTCAGCGACGACCCGATGCTCGTCGAGGGCGTCAACGACCGCGTGGCGCTGGCCACCCTCGGCGCCGAGCTCAACCGCCGCGTGCTGACCGAGTGGATGCGGGCCGGCGTGACCGTCGTCGACCCGGCGACCACCTGGGTGGACGTCGACGTCGAGCTCGCGCCCGACGTCACCCTGCTGCCGGGCACGCAGCTGCACGGTGCCACCAAGGTCGACTCGGGCGCGACGATCGGCCCGGACACCACGCTCACCGACGTCGAGGTGGGCCCGGGCGCGACCGTGGTGCGCACGCACGGCTCGCTGTCCGTGATCGGGCCGGACGCCAGCGTGGGCCCGTTCGCCTACCTGCGGCCGGGCACCGAGCTGGGGACGAAGGGCAAGATCGGCACCTTCGTCGAGGTCAAGAACTCGCAGATCGGCGAGGGCTCCAAGGTGCCGCACCTGTCCTACATCGGGGACACGACGATCGGCGAGCACACCAACATCGGCGCCGCGGCGGTCACCGTGAACTACGACGGGCAGACGAAGCACCGCACGGTGATCGGCTCGTACGCGAAGACGGGCGCCGACACCATGTTCGTCGCGCCGGTGACCGTGGGCGACGGTGCCTACACGGGCGCCGGGTCCGTCATCGTCAAGGACGTGCCGGCCGGGGCGCTCGGCGTCGCCCGCGCCCAGCAGCGCAACGTCGAGGGCTGGGTGGAGCGCCGCTGGCCCGGGACGCCGGCGGCCGAGGCGGCCGGCCGTGCCCGCGCCGAGGGCTCGGACCAGCAGCTCGGCGCGCAGGCGCAGCAGCAGCTCGCCGCGCACAATGCCCTCACCGGCGCCATCCCGGTCGTGCCTCCCGCCGACCAGGGTTCCGCCGCCTCGACCGACCCCGCCGACAGTTCCGACCCGACCGAAGGAAGCACGCAGCGATGAACAACTTCATCCCCGGAACCGGCGAGCGCACGCTCGTCCTCGCCACCGGTCGGGCCCACCCGGAGCTCGCGGAGGCCGTGGCGAAGGAGCTCGGCATCGAGCTGCTGCCCGTCTCGGCGTACGACTTCGCGAACAGCGAGACGTACGTGCGGTTCAGCGAGTCGGTGCGCGGCTCGGACATCTTCCTGCTGCAGAGCCACACCGCGCCCGTGAACCAGTGGCTCATGGAGCAGCTGCTCATGGTCGACGCCGCCAAGCGCGGCTCGGCGCGCTCGATCACGGCGGTGGCCCCGTTCTACGCGTACGCGCGCCAGGACAAGAAGAGCCGCGGCCGCGAGCCGATCTCGGCCCGCCTCGTGGCCGACATGCTGAAGACCGCGGGAGCCGACCGCGTCCTCAGCGTGGACCTGCACACCCCGCAGATCCAGGGCTTCTTCGACGGCCCCGTGGACCACCTGTGGGCGATGCCCGTGCTGGTCGACTACGTGCGCACCCGGGTGGACCTGTCCAACGTGGCCGTCGTCTCGCCCGACGCCGGCCGCATCCGCGTGGCCGAGCAGTGGGCCGCCAAGCTGGGCGGCTGCCCGCTCGCGTTCGTGCACAAGACGCGCGACGTCACCCGCCCCAACCAGGCCGTCGCCAACCGCGTCGTCGGCGAGGTCGAGGGCCGTGACTGCGTGCTCGTCGACGACCTCATCGACACCGGCGGCACCATCGCCGAGGCCGTCAAGGTGGTCATGGACGCCGGCGCTCGCTCCGTCACCGTGGCCGCCACGCACGGCGTGCTGTCCGACCCGGCCGCGCAGCGGCTGCAGGAGTGCGGCGCCGCCGAGGTCGTCGTCACCGACACGCTGCCGATCACTGCGGACAAGCGGTTCGACAAGCTCACCGTGCTGTCCATCGCCCCGCTCGTCGCCCGCGCCATCCGCGAGGTCTTCGACGACGGCTCCGTGACGAGCCTGTTCGACGGCAACGCCTGAGCGACGCCGACGGCCCGGGGCGCACGCCGCCCCGGGCCGCGGCGTCCCCCGAGGGGAGGCGCGGTGACATGACGATCGACGTGACCGTGGTGGTCCCCACCTACAACGAGGGGCCCAACGTCGCGGAGCTGGTCCGCCGTCTCGCCGCCGCGCTGGGCCCCGACGGCGAGGGGCCCGACGTCGCGCCCGGCGGGGCCGAGGTGCTGTTCGTCGACGACTCGCGGGACGACACCCCGCAGGTCATCGAGCGGGTCGCCGCCGCGGCGCCGCTGCCCGTGCGCATGATCCACCGCGAGGTGCCCGACGGCGGGCTCTCCGGCGCCGTCGTCGCCGGGCTGAAGGCGGCCGCCGGGGAGCGTGTCGTCGTGATGGACGGCGACCTGCAGCACCCGCCCGAGATGGTGCCCGTGCTGCTCGCCACGGCCCGCGAGACCGGCGCCGACGTCGTCGTCGCCTCCCGGTACACCGGCCGGGGCGACGCCGGCGGCCTCGACGGCCGCTACCGGCGCTGGGTCTCCAAGGCGTCCGGGCTGCTCGCCCGGTCGATGTTCCCCGTCAAGCTCCGCGCCGTCTCCGACCCCATGACCGGGTTCTTCGTGGTGCGGCCGGACGCCGTCGACCTCGCCGCGCTGCGCCCGCGCGGGTTCAAGATCCTGCTGGAGATCCTCGCCCGGCAGCGGCTCGCGGTCGTCGAGGAGCCGTTCGTGTTCGGGGAGCGCTTCGCCGGGCGGTCCAAGGCCACCGTCGCCAACGGCCTGCGGTACGTGCAGCAGCTCACGCTGCTGCGGTTCGGGCGGCTGTCCCCGTTCGCGATCATCGGCGCGCTCGGCGCGGTGCTCAACCTCGCCATCCTCGCGGGGCTCCAGGCGGCCGGCGTGCACTACCTGCCCGCGGTGATCTGGGCGAACGTCGTGACGATCGTCCTCAACTTCCTGCTGCAGGAGCGGTTCGTCTTCGCCGACCTGCGCGAGGGCGCGCACGGGTTCTGGGGCCGCTTCGTGCGGTCGTTCGCCTTCAACGGCACCGAGGCCGCGGTGCGCACGCTGCTGCTGTGGTGGATCGTCGAGCGCGCGGTGCCGCACCCGGAGCTGGTGCAGGCGGTGCTCATCCTCGTCGCGTTCGTCGTGCGGTTCGTCTTCCAGGCGCAGGTCGTCTACCGCCCGCGCGGTGCGGCGCGGGCCCGCTCGGGGGAGCGCCCCGGCGAGCGCGCACAGCCCTGACGCCACCGGCCTGACACGCCCCGCCGCGAGGGGGCTATACTCGTCCGGTTGCCTCGGCGAGGGACGTCTGACGGGCGCAGGTCGAGCAGGGTCATCCTGCCCGGGCCAGCGACACCATCAGAGCTGGATCCGTCGGATTTCCGTGATCGACTGGGCGGCTGTCGGTGCACCGCGTCCACTCGCGGGTGCCCTACGGCGCGCTCCGATCGCGTCCGTCACGTGTCCCACGCCGACGCAACCGCAAGTTCGCGGGGACCACCCACCTCGTGGACGGCCGACGGCTCCCTCTGGTCGTCGGCACGCACAGACATCCCAGGAGTGATCCACGTGTCCGACATCAAGCTCGCCGCCGAGGCCCGCACCGAGTTCGGCAAGGGCGCCGCCCGCCGCATCCGTCGCGAGAACAAGATCCCCGCCGTCCTGTACGGGCACGGCACCGACCCGGTGCACGTCACGCTGCCGGGCCACGAGACCATGCTCGCCATGCGTCACTCGAACGCCCTGTTCTCCATCGAGCTGGACGGCAAGACCGAGCTCGTCGTCGCCAAGGACGTGCAGCGCACGCCGGTGAACAGCACCATCGAGCACATCGACTTCCTGATCGTCCGCCGCGGCGAGAAGATCGCCGTCGACGTCACCGTGAACATCGTGGGCGAGTCGGCCCCCGGCACGATCCACTTCGTCGAGGCGCAGACCCTGTCGGTCGAGGCCCTCGCCACCAACCTGCCCGAGTCGGTCGACGTGTCGATCGAGGGCCTCGAGGCCGGCCAGCACGTCACCGCCGGTGACGTCGCCCTGCCCGAGGGCGCCACGCTGCTGACCGACCCGGACGCGGCCGTCGTCGCCGTCTCCGAGCCGCGCGGCGAGGTCGCCGAGGACGAGGCCGAGGAGGGCGAGGCCGCCGAGGAGTCCGCCGAGGCCGCCGAGTCCACCGAGGGCTGACCAGCACGATCCCTGGCGCTGTGAGCGCGATTTCGGGGACTGTCCACCCGTGGATAGTCCCCGAGATCGCGCTCACAGCGTTCTCTGGTGGCGACGTCGAGAGGAACCGCCCGTGACCGACACCCCGTGGCTCGTCGTGGGCCTGGGCAACCCCGGCCCGAAGTACGCGGGCAACCGGCACAACGTCGGGCAGATGGTGCTCGACCTGCTCGCCGAGCGCACCGGCGCACGGTTCTCGCGGCACGCCCGCGCGCAGGCGGTCGTCGCGGAGACGCGGCTCGGCGTCCTGCCCGGCGGGCGCCCCGGTCCGCGCGTGGTGCTGGCCAAGCCCACCACGTACATGAACACCTCGGGCGGCCCCGTCGCCGGGCTCGCGAAGTACTACGGCGTGGACCCGGCGCAGGTCGTCGTCGTGCACGACGAGGTCGACATCCCGTTCGACACCATCAAGCTCAAGTCCGGCGGCGGCGAGGGCGGGCACAACGGCCTGCGCGACATCACCAAGGCCCTCGGCACCAAGGACTACGTCCGCGTCCGCGTCGGCGTCGGGCGCCCGCCCGGCCGGATGGACACCGCCGACCACGTGCTCAAGGACTTCTCCGCCACCGAGCGCAAGGACCTGCCCATCCTCGTCGACGACGCCGCCGACGCCGTCGAGATGGTGCTCGTCGAGGGGCTCCTCGCCGCGCAGGGGAAGTTCCACACCAAGGTGTGAGACCAGGTGTGAGACCAGGTGTGAGACCAGGTGTGAGAGGGCCCCGACCCGGCGCCGACGTCGGCCTCGGGCGGCCCGTGCCCGGGGCGATTCACCCGGGTGAGGTACCCCCGGAACCGGGCCGGATCGAGGTCCTGGCGCCATAACCTGACGGAGCCGCCGCGCCCTACGGCGGCGACCGCAGGGGAGGCCCGATGACCGACGGTGTGGTGCTCGCCCACGACTACGCGACGCAGCGAGGCGGGGCGGAACGTGTCGCCCTGCTCCTGGCGCAGGCGTTCCCCGGCTCGCCGATGTACACGACGCTGTACGACGCGGGCGGCACGTTCCCCGAGTTCGCGGACGTCCCGCTGCGCCCCGGCCCGCTCGACCGCGTGCGCGCGCTGCGGCGTCACCACCGGCTGGCGCTGCCCGCCCTGGCGGCCGCCGTCGACCGGCAGCGCGTCGAGGGGGACGTGCTGCTCGCCAGCTCGACGGGCTGGGCGCACGGGTACCGCGGCGCGCGCCGCACCGTCGTCTACTGCCACGCCCCGGCGCGGTGGCTCTACCAGGCGGAGCGCTACCTGGGTGCGCACGCCCCCGCCGGCGGGGCGGCGGACCGGCTCCGCGCCGCGGCGGCGCGGGCGGCGCTCGGGGCGCTCGCCCCCCGCCTGCGCGACTGGGACCGGCGGGCGGCCCGCCGCGCCGACGTGTACCTCGCCAACTCGACGGTCACGCGGGACGCGGTGGTCGCCGCCTACGGCATCGACGCCGAGGTGCTGCCTCCGCCGCCGGCGCTCGCGCCCGACGGTCCGGAGCGGCGGCCGCGCGCCCTGCCCGCCGCCGACGGCGGGGAGCCGGGCGGCTACCTGCTGTGCGTGGCGAGGCTGCTGCCGTACAAGAACGTGGACGTCGTGGTGCGGGCCGCGCTCGAGACCGGGCACCGCCTCGTGGTCGTCGGCGACGGCCCCGACCGCGCCCGGCTCGCCGGGATCGCCGCCCGGGGTCGGCCCGGCCAGGTGGTGCTTGCGGGCCGGGTGGACGACGCCGAGCTGCGCTGGCTCTACCGCCGCGCCGCGCTGCTCGTCGCCGCGTCGTACGAGGACTACGGGCTGACGCCGCTCGAGGCGGGAGCGTTCGGCGTCCCGGTCGCCGCGCTCCGCGCCGGCGGCTACCTCGACACCGTGGTCCCCGGCGTCAACGGCGTGTACTTCGACGCGGTGACGCCCGCGTCGGTGGCCCGCGCGATCGACGAGGCCCGCGCGACCCGGTGGGACGACGGCGCGATCGACGCGCACGTCCAGCGGCTGGGGGTGCCCCGGTTCCTCGACCGCCTGCGCCAGGTCGTGCTCGACCAGCGGCCCCTCGTGCCCGGCCCGGCGGTGCAGGCCGTGCCGGCCGTGCCCGCCGTCGTCGGCATGGCCGGCGCGACCCGCACCGCGGGGAAGGTGGCCGTCCGATGACCGTGCGGGAGTTCTTCCGTACCGTGTGGGACGGCAAGTACCTCGTCGCGGTGACCCTCGTCGTCGTGCTCGTCGCCGCGTTCGTGTACCTCGACCGCCAGGAGGAGGTCTACGAGGCGACGGCGACCGTGCAGCTGCGGGAGGCCGACGCCGCGCCGGACTCCGAGGCGGTCGTCATGACGGTCGACGACGACCCGGACCTCGCCACCGGCCCGGAGGTGGAGCGGGCGGCGGCGGCCGAGCTCGGCACCGACGCGGGGTCGCTGACGGTGACGGCCGCCACGGGCTCGGAGCCCAGCAACGTGACGGTCACCGCGCGCGGCGGCAGCGCCGAGGAGGCGGTCGCCGTCGCGAACACGGTCGCGGCGGCGTACGTCGCGCACCTGCCCGCCGTGCTCGACGCGCAGCTCGAGGAGATCGACTCCCGGCTCGGCCGGATGCGCGACCAGTACCGCACGGTGAAGGACCGCAGCAGCAGGTCCGACGCCCTGGCGCAGACCGAGCTCACGACCATCGAGGGGCAGTACCAGGTGCTCGTGGGCGAGCAGCAGATGCTCGACTCGATCCGCGCGTCCGAGGCGGTGGCCGTGGTGGCCACGCCGGCGGACACGGCCGTGTCCCTCGGGATCCCGCCCGCGACGGTCCTCGCCCTCGGCGTGCTCGCCGGGCTGCTGGCCGGGATCGGGGTCGCGTTCGCCCGCCGGGGCCTGGACTTCCGGGTCCGCGGCGCGACCCAGGCCGGTGAGCTCACCGGCCTGCCCGTGCTCGCCGAGCTCTCCGGCGTGAAGAGCTCGCTCAAGGACGCCCGCGCGACCGGGACCCTGCCGATCTCCAGCCGCACGGCGTCGCCGTTCACCGAGTCGATCCGCGAGCTGCGCACCGCCCTGCACGTGGCGCTGCCGGAGGGCGAGAACGCGATCGTGCTCGTCACGGCGACCGACCCGGCGGCTCCCCGGTCGTTCATCGCGGCCAACCTCGCGGCGTCGTGGGCCCTCAGCGGGCGCCGCACGGCGATCCTGCAGGCCGACATGCGCCGCCCGGAGCTCGACGCGCTCCTGCCGCCGCCCGCCGGTTGGGACGGGGACCCGCAGGCGCCGCGCCCCACCCGCGTGCCGCAGCTCGAGGTGGTGCCCGTGCCGCACGTCGCCATGGACCCGGCGGACTACCTCGCGACCGACGACGCCCGCGCGCTCGTCGACGGCCTGCGCGAGCGGGCGGAGATCGTCGTGATCGACGCACCGCCCGTGCTCGCGGCCGCCGACGCGACCATCCTCGGCGGGTACGCCGACAGCGCGGTGCTGATCGCCACCGTCGGCAGGACGGACCGGGTGGTGCTCAGCGAGTCCGCGGACCGCCTGCGCGGCAACAACGTGCCGCTCGCGGGAGTCGCGCTCTCGGGGGTCAAGGGCGACCGCCGCACCCTGTACGCGTCGGTGTACGACGCGGCCGGCGGGCCTCCGGAGGAGCACGCGCCGGCGCCCGCCGCGACGGCCGGCGGGCCCGGCGACCAGAGCGACGAGGACGGCGACGGTGACGGTGACCACGGCGGTGACCCGGTGGGGACCGCGACGGTCCGGCTGCCGACGGTGGTCGCGGCCCGGGCGGCCGCACCGGCCCGCGGGCCGCACTGGCCCCGGGTCACGTCCACGTCGCGGTCGAGCGACACCGTCGCGCTCGGCCCCGAGCAGGCGGAGCCTCGCCCGCGCGAGCGCGGGAACCCGGAGCGGTGAGGGGCCCGCGCCCGCCGGGACCGCTGCGGGTGCTCGTCGTCGGGCACACCGCCGAGCTCGGCGGGGCGGAGCTCGCGCTGGTCCGCCTCTGCGCGGCGCTGCGCCAGGACGCCGCCGGCGTCGACGTCCGCGCGGCCCTGCTCGCGGACGGGCCGCTGGTCGCGCTCCTCGAGGACGCCGGGACCCCCGTGCGGGTGGTGGCGGCCGACCCCGCGCTCGTGACCGCGGCCCGCGGCACGCTCACGACGCCCTCCGCGGGCGCCCTGCGCCGCGTCGCCGCCGCCGCCCGCACCGTCGTCGCGCTGCGCCGCGTCGTCCGGGCCGCCCGACCGGACGTCGTGCACACCACCACCCTCAAGGCCGACGTGCTGGGGCTCGTCGCGGCGTGGACCTGCCGCGTGCCCGTGGTGTGGCACGTGCACGACCGGGTCGCGCCCGACTACCTGCCGCCCGCCGTCGTCCGCGTGCTGCGGGCCGTGGCCCGGCGCGGGCCGCGGGCGGTGGTCGCCAACTCGCGCGCGACGGCGGCGACCCTGCCGGGGGTCCGCGACCTGACCGTGGCGTACCCGGGCTTCGCGCCCGAGCAGGCCCGGCCGGCGCCGCCCGGCCCGCCGTCCGGGCGCCCGCGCGTCGTGGGGCTGCTCGGCCGCCTCTCGCCGACGAAGGGCCAGCTCGAGCTGGTCCGCGCGACGCCCGCCGTGCTGGCGCACCACCCCGACGTCGTCGTCCGGTTGGTCGGCGCCCCGGCGTTCGGGGCGGAGGGCTACGCGCGCGAGGTGGAGGCGGAGGTCCGGCGGCTGGGCCTCGAGGGGCGGGTCGAGCTCGCGGGCTTCGCCGCCGACCCCGCCGCCGTCCTCGACTCGCTCGCGCTGTGCGTGCACGCGTCCCCCGTCCCCGAGCCGTTCGGGCAGGTGGTGGTCGAGGCCATGGTGCGGGGCGTGCCCGTGGTCGCCACCGACGCCGGCGGGGTCCCCGAGATCCTGCGCGCCGCGGACCCGCCGCTCGGCCGCCTCGTGCCCCCGGGGGACCCGCAGGCGCTCGCCGACGCGATCGTCGCCGTCCTCGACGACCCCCGCGCCGCGCACGACGTCGCGGCGCGGGCGCACGCCGTCGCGCTGGCGCGGTTCTCCGTGGCGGAGACGGCCCGGACCGTCAGCGCGGTGTGGAGACGGGCCGCCCGTCCCGCACCGGCCCGGCGGCGGCGGCCCGTTCCAGCGCCGCCGCGAACCGCGTGACCTGGCCCTCCCAGGTGGGCACGTCGTCGGCCGGCGCCGACGGCCGCGGGTGCGTCAGCCGGCCGCGGACCGCGGCCGGGAACCCCGGTGCGTCCACGACGGTGACGGCGGGGCCGCTCGGGCTCCCGTCCCCGTCCCCGGTCGCGTCGCCGGCCCCGCCCTCGTCGCGGAACCCCGCGACGGGCGTGGTCACGACCGGCCGCCCCACCGCCCGGTACTCGTACAGCTTGAGCGGGTCGAGGCTGTCGGTGAAGCCGTCCACCACGTGCGGGACCACGAGCGCCGCCGCGTGCTGGAGGTAGGCGGGCACGGCGTCGAACGGCCGGGCGCCCGTCAGCACGACGCCGGCGCCCCGCAGCAGGGCCGCGTCGTCACGGTCGAGCGCGACCGGCCCCACGAGCACGAGGGTCCCCGCCCCCGCGAGCGCGGCCTGGGTCCGCACGCACAGGTCGACGTCGAGCCGGTCGCGGTGCAGCGTGCCCACGTACACCGCGCACGGTCCGGCGGGCAGGTCGCGCGGGCGCGGGCGCGGGCGGCGGTACGCGGCGAGGTCCACGCCGTTGGTGACGAGGGTGACCGGCCCGCGGGTCCGGGCGCCGCCCTTGCGCTCGGCGAGCGCCGGCGAGCAGACGGTGACCTCCCGGGCACCCGTGAGCAGCGCCGCCTCCGCCGCGACGAGGCGCGCGTGCTCGGCGGGGGGCCGGCGCGCGCTCGTCCAGTCGTCCGTGACGTCGTACACCGTGCGCCAGCCCGTGACCGCGAGGACGTCGGCGGCGCCCGGGTCGTTGGCCCACAGCACCGGCCGTCGTAGCCCCGCGCGGGCCGCCGCGCGCCGCACCCCGACGGCCCGGCGCCGGTCGCCCCCGGGGTCGGCGCGGCGCGGCAGCCACTTGGTCTGCTGCAGCAGCCACAGCCGGCCCGCGGCCACGCCGTCCAGCGGCGGCCCGGCGCGCAGCCCCAGCCCGGTGCGGGGCCGGGTGCGGCGCAGGGCGTCGTGGGCCGGGTCGCGCGGCGGCTCCACCACGAGCAGCCGCGCCCGCGGGAACCGGCGCAGCAGGCCCGCGGCGAGGTGCTGGTTGCGGCGCCACACGTCGTCCCACGGCTCCAGCGACACCAGCACGACGTCCCGGACGCCGCGGCCGGTCACGACGGCCGCCCGGAGCCGAGCACGGCGTCCCCGCGGCCGGCGCGCCATCCCGCCGCGCGCGGTCCCGGCGCGCGGCGCAGCGCGTCGCGGTAGACGGCGTCCGTGGCGGCCGCCTGCGCGGCCGGGGTGTGGTCGCGGCGCTGGCGGTCGCGCGCGGCGTCGGCGAGCGCGTCGCGACGCGTGGGCGACCCGGCGAGCACGGCCAGGCACCGCCCGCCGTCGAGCGCGTCGCCCGGCCGCCAGAGCGCCGCGGGGTCGAGCCCGCCGAGCGTCTCGACGTGGCCGCCGGCGGCCGCGGCCACCACCGGCAGGCCCGCGGCCATCGCCTCCAGCACGCTCAGCCCGAGGCCCTCCGCCGGGCACGGGGCGAGCAGCAGCGACGCCCGGGCCATGCGGTCGGCGACGTCGCGACGCTCCCCGAGCAGCCGGACGCTCCCGGTCAGCCCGCCGGC
Source organism: Isoptericola sp. F-RaC21 (assembly GCF_038593535.1). Taxonomy (NCBI): domain Bacteria; kingdom Bacillati; phylum Actinomycetota; class Actinomycetes; order Micrococcales; family Promicromonosporaceae; genus Isoptericola; species Isoptericola sp. F-RaC21. Next base: position 493,610 of record NZ_JBCFYX010000003.1, read on the forward strand.
ACGCACCAGCCGCTCCAGGTCGTCCCGGAGGGAGCCGCCGCCCGCCACGTCGAGCCGCCATCCCCGCGCGGCCAGGCCGGAGGCGGCGAAGGCCCGGACGCCGAGGTCCGTGCGCTTCTCGGGCTCGAGCCGCTGCACCATCAGCACGACCGGCTCACGGTCCGCGGCGCGCGGTCCGCCTGACCCGCCGACGGGCCCGGGCACCCCGGGCGGGACGACGACGCTGGGCCCGTCGACCGCGGCCGCGACGTACCCGCTGATCGCGATCTGCGCCGCCAGCCGGGGCCCGATCACGCGCGCCGCGGCGCGCCCGGGCAGGCTGCGGCCGCGGACCTGCGCGAAGTGCCGCGTGGCCACCACGGGAACCCGGTGCCCGGTCGTCGCGTGCGCCGCGACGACCGCCAGGAGCTCCGCCGTCGTCATGTGCGCGTGCAGGACGTCGGCCCGGGCGCGCACCGCCGACAGCGACGCCCACGCCTCGCGCGGGGAGCGGCCCGCGAGGACCCGGACCCCGGGGCCGGCCGCCTCGCCCACCCGGCCGACGTCGCCGCCGACGACGGCGACCCGGTCGCCGTGCTCCGCCTGCGCGCGGGCGAGCCGGGCGACGTGCGCCTCCACGCCCGCGAACGCGCCCGAGACGACGACGTGGACCACGGTGAGCGGCCCGCCCGGTGCGCCGGTCACCGCGGCCCCCGGCCGTCGGTCGTGCCGCTCCCCGGCCCCGCCCCGGCGAGGACTGCCGCGGGCAGCGCGGGCCGCAGGCGCTCGGCGTCGTGCGCCTGCGCGCCGAGGCACAGGCCCACGATCACGAACGGCAGCGAGGTCTGGACCGCGACCCAGAACAGGTCGAGCTGGCCCTGCACCATCCGGTTCGCGACCACGGCCACGGCGAGCGTCCCGTAGCGCGGGTCGACCCGCCAGGCGACGACGAGCACGCCGATCATCATCACGAGGAAGCCGAGGAGGCCCACCGTGCCGGCCGAGCTGAGCACCTCGAGCTCGGCGTTGGGCGGCTGGAACTCGAACTCCGTGCGGCCCGCCGTCCACCAGCGCAGCCCCACCCCGAACCACTCGTTGGAGTTCCACACCGCGAGCGACTGCTCGAACCAGGTGAGCCGCTGGTACGTGGAGTTGAAGGTGTTCCCCGACGCGAGCTGCTCCGCGACGGTCTGCCACACGTACCAGACCGCGACGGGGATGCCGAGGAGCGGGAGCCGGCTGCGGTGCCGGCCCGGCTCCGGGCGCAGGATCAGCACGAGGACCGCCACGGCGAGCCCGACCATCGCCTGCCGCGACTGGGCCGCCGCGATGCCCGCGGCGAAGAGCAGGAAGAGGCCGATCGCGACCGGGCGGTTCCAGCCCAGCCAGCGCGGGCGCGCGTAGGCGATGGTCGCGCCGAACGCGAGGATGTCGCCGAGCGCGTTCTTGTGCAGGCTGAACGGCGCGTCGAGGTAGACGGGGCTGGGGGCGCCCGCGAGCATCCCGGGCGCGCCCTTCACGATCGCCGCGACCGCCACGACGACCATCGGCGCGACGAGCAGGTTCGTCGCGAGCCGCCCGTGCCCGTCGCGCGCGGCCGCCCAGCCGACGACCACGGCGCCGCCCACCAGCAGCCACGCGTGGAACCACTCGACCGTGTTGGCGGCGTACGGGTTCGCGACCACCGTGAACAGGGTGGCCGCCTGATAGACGGCGGTGAGCCACAGGATCGAGCGCACCGGACGGCTGAAGGGGCGACGGCCCAGCACGAGCGCGATGCCGAACGCGGCCGCCAGCGCGAAGTCGCTGATCGACAGGTCCACCCCGGCGGCGCCCACCCGGGGGACGAGGGTCAGGGCGGGCATCACGAACGCGATCGTGGCCGACGGGGAGCAGGCGACGAGGCCGAGCGTCAGCACGAGCGCGGCCGCGCCCAGCCCCCACGTCGGGTCGAAGGCCGTCGCCGCGGCCACGACCCCGAGCGCCGCCGCCCCGGCCGCCGCCACCACGACCTGCTCGGTGCGCCGGTCGGTCCGGACCACGGCGGCGAACCGCGAGCGCGTCACGGCGCCGCCGGTGAGCTCGCCCGGACGCCGGCCGCGGGGCCGCCGGGCCCGGCCGCGACGAGCCGCCGCTCCGCGCGGAGGGGGCCGGCCAGGTAGAGCCCGAGCCGGCGGCGGGCGGCGCGACGCGCGTCGGCGTCGGGCAGCACGACGGCGCGCGCGGCCGACCCGGCGGCGGCGCCGACGCGCGCGACCTGCCAGCCCAGTGCGCCGTGATGCTTGCGCAGGTACCGCTCCTGCGACGCGTGGAAGTGCGTCTCGCGGCGCGACGGGTCGCTGCTCGTGGCCCCGCCCGCGTGGCGCGCGACCACGTCGTCCGCCAGCACGTGGCGCCACCCGCGCGCGCTGGCCCGGCGTGCCCAGTCGGTCTCCTCCGCGTACAGGAAGAAGCGGTCGTCCAGGGGGCCGACGTCGGCGAGCGCGTCCGCGCGCAGCATCAGCACCGCGCCGATCACGTAGCCGTCGCGGGCCGTGCGGTCGTGCACGCGGCCGAGGCCCACGGCCTCCAGCCAGGTGCGCGCGGGCGACGGGAACGGCCAGGCCACGCGGGCGGGCCGCCCGTCGTCGTCCACCTGGGCCGGCCCGGCGCTCGCCGTCCGCGGGTGGTCGTGCAGGCGGCGCTGCAGCGCGAGGATCTCCCCGGCCCCGATGACGGCGTCGGGGTTCAGCAGCAGCACGTCCCGGCCCGGCAGCTGCCGGTGGGCGAGCGCGTGGTCGACACCCGCGGCGAAGCCGCCGTTGGTCCCCGGGTCGAGGTAGCGCCCGCCCGCGATCCCGACGATCTCCTTGATCTCGGGCAGCGACGAGTTGTCCACCACGGTCAGCGGCAGCCGCCCCACCAGCGGGGCGAGCGCGGCGCGCAGCCGGTCGGGCGTCCCGTAGGCGACGACGACGACCTCCGGCGGCTCGGGCGCGGCGGGGAGGACCCTCCGGCGGACCTGCGATCCGGCGCACGCGTGCTCGTACAGGTCCTGGTAGGCGGCGGCGACCGCGGGCCACGCGCACCGCGCGGCCTGGGCCCGCCCGGCGGCGCGCAGCCGCTGGGCGAGGGCCGGGTCCGTGCCGGCGGCGAGCAGCGCCTCGCGGAGCGCCCCCGGGTGGTCCGGCGGCACCAGCAGCCCGGCCGGGCCGACCACGTCCGGCAGGGCGCCCGTCGAGGTCGCCACGACCGGCACGCCGCACGCCATCGCCTCGACCGCCACGCGGCCGAACTGCTCCACCCAGCCCGGCGTGCGCCGCGACGGCACCGCCAGGACGTCGAGGGACCGGTAGAACTCCGGGAGGCGCGCGTCGTCGAGCGCGCCGCGGAAGCGGACCCGGTCGCCCAGCGGTCGCGCGGCGGCCCGCAGCGCGGCGGCGTCCGGGCCGTCGCCCGCGACGTCGAGGCGCAGGCGCGGCTCGTCGCGCACGGCCGCGAGCAGGGTGTCGACGCCCTTGTGGGGCGCGAGCCGCCCGGCGTACCCGACCCGGACCACGCCGGGCGTCGGGCCGTCGTCCTCGCCGGGGGCGCGGTCTGGCCGGAAGTGCCCCAGGTCGACGCCGAGGGGGACGGTGCGGACCAGGCCCCGCGCGCCCTTGGCCCGGACGACCTCGCCGGCCTGGTCGCTGCACACGCTCACGGCGGCGGCGTGCCGCAGCACCCACCGCTCCACCGCCCGGAAGGGGAGCGGGTACCGCTTGGCGAGGTTCTGCGCCGAGTACACGACGAACGGTGCGGGGGCCCGTCCCCGCAGGCGGGCGCTCAGCCAGGCGAGCGCCAGCACCTCGGCCGTGGCCAGCGCGAAGGGCTCCTCGTGCACGTCGAGCACGTCGTGCGGCGAGTCCAGCGCGTGCCAGAGGTCGCGCGGGTCGTACACGAACAGGGCGGGGTGGGTGCCCCAGGTGCGCAGCCCGGCGACGTCCTCGCCGTCCCGCGCCACGAGCGGCACGCGGCGCCCGCCCTCGTCCCAGGCCCGCGCCGCGAACAGGGCGACGTCGACGCCGCGCAGCCGCAGCTCGCGCTCCCGTTCCCGCCACGCGTCGACGACGGCACTGTGCGAGAAGCGCAGGACTCTCATGCCTCCCGATCCTCGCCGTCGCCGCCGGAGCGGGGAACGACGCGGGGACACAATCACCCGGGGTCCCGGGGGTTTTCACCCCGGGCAACCCTCACGGTCCGCGGCGCGCCCTGGTTAGCGTCGAAGCGGCTTCGCAGCCACCGGTCCGCGGCCGCACCAGGCCCTCACGACCGGCCGGACGACGATGACGGGGGACGGACGATGCGAGTGCTCGTCGATGGGGACCGAGGGTACGTCGGGGCGGTGCTGGTGCCGTTCCTGCAGGACGCCGGCCACGAGGTGGTGGGGCTCGACGTCGGCTGGTACGACGGGTGCGACTTCGGCCCGCCAGTGACCGGGTACGAGCAGCGCACGGGCGACGTCCGCGACGCGCAGCCGGAGGACCTCGTCGGGTTCGACGCGGTGGTCCACCTCGCGGCGATCTCGAACGACCCGCTGGGCCACCTGAACCCGCAGGCCACGTTCTCCGTGAACACGGACGGCGCGGTGCGCATGGCGCGCGCGGCCCGGGCCGCCGGGGTGCCGCGGTTCCTGTTCTCCTCGTCGTGCTCGCTGTACGGCGCGGCGGGCGACGAGCCCGTCCACGAGGACTCCGCGTTCAACCCCGTCACCCCCTACGGGGAGTCGAAGGTCCAGGCCGAGCGGGGGATCTCGGCGCTGGCGGACGACGACTTCTCGCCCACGTTCCTGCGCAACGCCACCGCGTACGGGTCCTCCCCGCGGCTGCGTGCCGACATCGTCGTCAACAACCTCACCGGCACCGCCTACACGCGCGGGCAGGTGCGGCTCCAGTCCGACGGCAGCCCCTGGCGGCCGCTCGTGCACGTCGAGGACATCGCCCGCGCCTTCCTCGCGGGCCTCGAGGCGCCGCGGGAGGTCGTGCACGACCAGGCGTTCAACGTGGGGCGGGACGAGGACGTCGTGCAGATCCGCACCATCGCCGAGCAGGTCAGCGAGATCACCGGAGCGCCGGTGACGTTCGCCGAGGGCGCGGGCGCCGACTCCCGCAACTACCGGGTCGACTTCACGAAGATCCGCTCGACGCTGCCCGCCGCCGCGCCGGCCTGGACCATCCCCGACGGCATCCGCGAGATCTGGAAGGACGCCGCGGACCGCAACCTCACCGCCGAGCAGTTCGAGGGCGAGCGCTTCGTGCGCCTCGCGCGGATCAACCGGCTCGCCGCCGACGGCCGCCTCGACATCGCCACGCTCCGGCTGCACTGAGCCGACCCTTCCACGGAGGACGTCATGACCGACACCACCACGCACGCCTCGCACCGCCGCGACCCGCGGACGGAACCCCTCGACCCCGCCTGGCGCGACCGCTGGGACGGGTCGGCCGAGGGCGCCGTCGTCCTCGACCTGGGGATGCAGCCGCCCGCGGACCTGTTCCCCGACCCGTCCGACCCCACCCCCGACCCGGAGCACCCGCTGCGCATGGTCCTCGGCGCGTCGACCGGGCTGGCGCAGATCGAGTCGGACCCGACGTCGCCGGAGGAGCCGCGCGGCGTGGAGCCCGCGGCCCTGGTCGCCCAGGCCGAGGCCGCCGTCGACCAGGCGGAGGCCGCCGGGTTCGTGCGCCGCGGCGCCCGCGTGCTGGAGTACCCGAGCCCGCACGGCGGCACCTGGGTGGACCAGCTCGCGCGCCGCGACATGGTCGAGGTGACCGAGGGGCCCGCCGAGCTGATCGTCGACATCTTCGGGATGATGCACGACGCCGACCAGCGCGCCGCGCTGCTCGAGCGGCGCGACCGGCTCGCGGACGACGGCGTGCTGCTCATGCAGTACCACACGCTCGCGGCGATCGTGCGGGGCGGCATCTGGAACGCGCTGCGGCACGGGCACTTCGCCTACTACTCGACGCCCGCCCTGGTCCGCATGGGCGCCGAGGCGGGGCTCACCGCCGTCGGCGCCTGGGAGTACCCGCTGTACGGCGGCACGATCATGCTGGCCTTCGCCAAGGACGGCTCGCGGTGGGGCGGGCAGTCCGCCGACGTCACGGCGATGGTCGAGCGCGAGACCGCCGAGGGCGTGCTCGACCCGGCGTCCGTCGCGATGCTCGGCACCGCGCTGCGCGAGTCCGTGGCCGCCATCGGCGCCTACCTGCACGACGCGACGTCGCGCGGGCTGCGCGTGACGGGCTACGGCGCGGCGTCCCGCACGTCCGCGCTGCTGCGCGCCTCGGACATCGACGCGTCGCAGGTCGTCGCCGTCGCCGACGCCTCCACCGCCAAGCACGGCCGCACGATGCCCGGCAACCGCATCCCGATCGTCTCGCCGGCGGACATGGTCGCGCTGCGACCCGACCGCGTGCTGCTCTTCGTCCCGGACCTGCTGGACGAGGTGCGCCGCGCGCTGCCGGAGGTCGAGGAGCACGGCGGCCGGTGGGTGGTGCTCGACCCGATGCCCCGCGAGGTCTGACGGACACCCCGGCGCCTGTTCGGCGCCGGGGTGCCGCGGGATCAGCGGCCGAGGCTCGCCCGGTACTCGGCCCACGTGAGGCCGTGCCGGTCGCGCTCGGAGACGATCGTGATCGGGGCGGGCCACGGGACGGCGAGGTCGGGGTCGTCGAAGCTGACGGTGACGTCCTCGTCGGGGCCGTAGAAGTCGTCGATGCGGTACACGAAGTCCGTCACCGACGTCAGGGCCTGGTACCCGTGCAGGAACCCGCGCGGGATGTAGACCTGCCGGCAGACCTGGTCGTCGAGCAGGAACGTCTCCATCTGCCCGAAGGTGGGGGAGTCCGGCCGCGCGTCGATCGCGATGTCGAGGACGGCTCCGTGGGCGCAGCGCACCAGCTTGGCCTCGCCGGCGTTCGACCGGCCGTGCAGGCCGCGGACGACGCCCTGGTAGGAGCGGGACTGGTTCTCCTGCTTGAAGCCGGCCGGGTCGATGCCCGCCTCGGCCATGACGGCGACGTCGTACGTGCGGGAGAAGTAGCCCCGCTCGTCGCGATGGGGTGTCGGCTCGAACACGAGGAGCCCGGGGATGGATGTCTCGATGACCTTCATGCGTCCTCACGCTAGGTCGCCCAGGCCGCCCGGGGGACTGCCCGGGGCGGATGAAAAACGGCCGTATCCCGCCGCTGGCCGGGTGAACTGGCGGGGAGCGTCTTCCGCGCGCCGCGGCCCGGTGCACAGACTGGCGACGGCCAGCAGGTCCGACCCCAGGGAGCCTCAGATGACCCAGACCGCAGGCACCTCAGGCAGCGACGGCACGGCGAGCGCGCCCGCCCCGTCCCGCTTCGCCCGGTCGGCCGCGGCGCAGCGTCGGCTGCACCAGCTGGTCCCCGGCGGGGCCCACACGTACGCCCGCGGCTCGGACCAGTACCCGGAGGGCATGGCGCCCGTGCTGGTGCGGGGCCACGGCGCCCGCGTGCAGGACCTCGACGGCAACTGGTTCGTCGAGTACGGCATGGGCCTGCGGGCGGTGACGCTCGGGCACGGGTACGAGGCGGTCGTCGGCGCGGTGGCCCGCGCCGCGTCCGAGGGCGTGAACTTCTCCCGCCCGTCGGTCTGGGAGCTGCAGGCCGCGGAACGCTTCTGCGCGCAGGTGCCGGGCGCCGAGATGGTGAAGTTCGCCAAGAACGGCTCGGACGTCACGACGGCGGCGATCAAGCTCGCCCGCGTGGCGACCGGTCGCGACCTGGTGGCGGTCTGCTCCACCCAGCCGTTCTTCTCCACCGACGACTGGTTCGTCTCGACCACCGCCATGTCGGCGGGGATCCCGCAGGCGCACCGCGACCTCACCGTCGGGTTCCGGTACAACGACCTCGACTCGGTGCGCACGATGCTGGACGCGCACCCGGGGCAGGTGGCGGCGCTGATCCTCGAGCAGGCGACGGCGACGGCCGAGCCGGCGCCGGGCTTCCTCGAGGGCCTGCGGGAGCTGGCCGACCGCGACGGGTTCGTGCTGGTCTTCGACGAGATGATCACCGGCATGCGCTGGGCCGCGGGCGGCGCGCAGTCGGTGTACGGCGTGGTGCCCGACCTGTCGACCTGGGGCAAGGCGCTCGGCAACGGCTTCTCCGTCTCCGCCCTCGCGGGCCGCGCGGACCTCATGGAGGTGGGCGGGCTCAACACCGACGCCTCCCGGGCCTTCCTGCTGTCCACCACGCACGGGGCCGAGACGACGGGCCTGGCCGCGTACCTCGCCGTGGCCGAGGCGTACGCCGAGCGCGACGTCGTCGGGGTCATGGAGGCCCAGGGCGAGCGTCTGCGCCGCGGCGTCGAGCGGGCGGTCGCCGAGGCGGGGCTCGCCGACCACGTGACGGTCATGGGCCGGGCGTCGTGCCTCGTCTTCGGCACGCGCGACCACGAGGGCAACCCGTCGCAGGCGTTCCGCACCCTGTTCCTGCAGGAGCTGCTGGAGCGCGGTGTGCTGGCCCAGTCGTTCGTGATCTCGGCGGCCCACACCGACGCCGACGTCGACCACACCGTGGAGGCCGTGCGCGGCGCGCTCGTCGCCTACGGGCAGGCCGTCGACGCCGGCACCACCGACGGCCTGCTGCGGGGCCGCCCCGTGGCGCCGGCCATGCGGGAGCGGGCCGCCCCGCGGCGGCTGCCGGACGCCGGAGGCGTCGAGGTCGACGGGGCCGGCAGCGTCGCCGGTCGAGCAACGACGGAGGTCGGGTCATGAAGGTCGTGCTGTTCTGCGGCGGGCTGGGGATGCGCATGCGCTCCGGCCCGGAGTCGCTGCCCAAGCCGATGATGTCGATCGGGTCGCGCCCGGTCCTGTGGCACATCATGAAGTACTACGCGCACTTCGGGCACACGGAGTTCATCCTGTGCCTCGGGTACGGCGCGACGGTCGTCAAGGACTACTTCCTGAACTACTCCGAGGCCCACTCGAACGACTTCGTCCTCAGCCGGGGCGGGGACCAGGTCGAGCTGCTCTCGAGCGACATCAGCGAGTGGCGCATCACCTTCGTCGACACCGGGATCGACACCCCGATCGGCGAGCGGCTGCGGCGCGTGCGCCCGTACCTGGAGGGCGACGACGTCTTCCTCGCGAACTACGGCGACGTGCTCACCGACGCCCCGATGGACGAGATCGTCGACGAGCTCGTCGCCACCGACGCGGTCGGGTCGCTCCTGGCCGTCCCCCCGCAGGACTCCTTCCACGTGGTGCGCTACGACGACGACGGCACGATGCGCGACCTGGAGCCCGTGGCCGGCATGACCATGTGCATCAACGGCGGCTACTTCGTGCTGCGCCAGGGCATCTTCGACTACCTGGACGAGGGCGACGACCTCGTCATGAACGGCTGCGTGCGCGCGGCCCGCGACGGCCGGTTCCGTGCCGTGGGCTACGAGGGCTTCTGGGCGCCGATGGACACCCTGAAGGAACGCCACATGCTCGAGGAGATGGACCGGCAGGGCCGCCGGCCGTGGGCCGTCTGGGAGCACGCCCCGGGCACGCTGCGCCCCCGCCCCGCCGTGCCTGCCGCGCCGTCGGCGGACCACCCGTCGGCGGACCCCGACCTCGCGCCGGCGCTGAGCGTGCTGGGCGCGACCCGATGATCGGGCTCGTCCCGGCGGCGGGGCGCCTGCGGGTGCTGTGCGTCGCGGCGCACCCCGACGACGTCGAGATCGCCTGCGGCGGCACGCTCCTGGCGCTCGCGGCGCGCGGCGGGGTGCAGGTCGTCGTCGCGACGCTGACCGGCAGCCCCGAGCGGCAGGCCGAGGCCGAGGCCGCGGCCCAGGCGTTCAGCCCGGGCGCCACCAGCCGGTTCTGGTCGCTGCCCGACGGCCGCCTGCCCGAGCACTGGGGCGCGGTCAAGGGCGCCCTCGAGGACCTGGCCGGCGAGCTGTCGCCCGCCGGCGGGGTCGACCTGGTGCTCGCGCCGAGCCCGCAGGACGCGCACCAGGACCACCGGCTCGTCGGGGAGCTCGTGCCGACCGTCTGGCGCGACGCCCTCGTGCTCGAGTACGAGATCCCCAAGTGGGACGGCGACCTGCGCCGCGTCACGACGTACGTGCCGGTCGGCCGCGACGACGCGCGCCGCAAGGTCGAGCTGCTGTCCAAGCACTACCCGTCCCAGACCGCGCGCGACTGGTGGGACGACGAGACGTTCCTCGGGCTGATGCGCCTGCGGGGGATGGAGTGCCGGTCGTCGTACGCCGAGGGCTTCACCGTGCGCAAGCAGCGGCTCGACCTGGCCGGCACGCTGATCGGCACGGCGTCATGACGACCCGGGTGGCGCTCTTCGCGGAGCTGGGCGTGAGCAGCATCGGCAACGACGCGTCGGCCGCGCAGGTGATCCGGCTGCTGGAGGCCGGCCCCGGCGACGTCGAGGTGACCGTCGTCAGCCGCGAGCCCGCCGGCGCCCGGCGGGCCCTCGGCCGCCCGGCCACGAGCGCCCGGGCGCGGTGGTCCTACTCCGGTCCCGGCCACGCCTCGGGCGCGGCCAAGGGGGTCCGGCTCGCCCTGGACCTCGTGCACCTGGTGCGGCTCGCGGGCCGGTTCGACGCCGTCGTCGTCCCCGGCACCGGCGCGCTGGAGGCGGGGCAGGGCGGGCCGCCGCGCGGCACGCTCCTGTCGCTCCTGCTGGTCGGGGTCGCGGCCCGGTGCCGTGCCACGCCGTACGGGTGGCTCGGCGTCGGAGGCAGCCGGTACTCGCGCAGGCTCACGCGATGGGTGGTGCGCGCGGCCGCGGCGACGGCGGACGTCCGCTCGTACCGCGACCCGCTCACGCGCGAGTCGGTCGCCTCGACCGGCGTCGACACCGCGCGCGACGTGCTGATGGGGGACGTCGTGACCGCGCGGTCGGACGTGCCGATCCCGGCGCCCGAGGAGAACCGCGGCGTCGTCGTCGTGAGCGTCATCGACGTGCCCTCCGCCGTCGGCGCCGCCTGGGCCACGGACACCGAGCGCGAGCGCTACCGCCGGGAGATCGGCCGCGTCGTCGCGACGCTCGTCGGACGCGGCGAGCGGGTGCGCGTCGTGGTGTCCGACGCCGCCGACGTGGCGGTGGCGAGGCAGGTCGTCGGGGACGTCGCAGGGGGGCGGGCGCCCGGGAGCGTCGAGATCCGCACGCCGCGCGACTTCGACGAGCTGCTGCGGGAGCTCGCCGGGGTCCGTGCCGTCATCGGCAGCCGCTTCCACATCCTCGTCGGCGCGGCGCTCGACCGGGTGCCGTTCGTCACCGTCGTGCACGCGGACAAGGTGCGGGTGCTGGCGGAGGACGCGGGGGTGGGCGCCTATCGCGTCGACGCCCACAGCTTCGGGGCCGACGAGCTCGTCGAGGCGTTCGACGCCCTGACCGGCAAGCGCGACGCGCTGTCGCGGGACGTCGACGCGTGGGCCCTGCGCGCGCGGGACCGGACGCTGCGCGGCTACGACGAGGTCATGTCCAGGATCCGTGCGCTGCGGGAGGCGTCGTGACAGCTGTTCCACCGGTGACGATCGGGGTGCCCGTGCACGACGGCGAGCGCTACCTCCCGCAGGCGCTCGCGGCCCTGCAGGCTCAGGAGTTCGCGGACCTCGCCGTGATCGTGGCGGACAACGCGTCCACCGACGGCACCCAGGAGATCGCGCGCGAGGCCGCCGCCCGCGACCCGCGGGTCACGTACGTGCGGCACGACGCGAACATCGGCGGCGGCCGCAACGCGGAGTGGCTGCTCGACCACGCCCGCTCGCCGCTGTTCGCCTGGGCGTACCACGACGACCTGCGCGAGCCGGCGTGGCTGCGCCGCAGCGTCGAGGTGCTGGACGACGCGGGCCCGGGCGCCGTGTGCGCCGTCCCGCGCGTGGTGCTCGTCGACACCGAGGGGCGGGAGGTCGGTGAGCACCACGACGGCGACGCCGCCCTCGCCGACGGACTCGCGGGCCCGTCGCCGCACGTGCGGATGGGGACGGTGCTGCGGCGGATGGTCGGCCAGGTCGGGTTCGGCCTGATGCGCACGGCGGCGGCGCGGGCCGCGGGTGGCATCCGGGTCTCGACCGCGGGGGAGATGGTGCTGCCGGCCGCGCTCGCGCTGGCGGGTCGCCTCGAGGTGGTGCCCGAGCGCGGGCTGCTGCGCATCCGCGCGCACGACGGGCGGCACGGCGGCGACCGCGACTCCGAGGCGGCCTGGGTGGACCCGAGCCGTCCCCGCACCGTCTTCCCGTACTCGCGCTCCACGATCCTCCTGCTGCAGGCGGTGGGGGCGGCGCCGCTCGACCGCGCCGAGCGCGCGCGGTGCGCCGCCACGGTGCTCGGGCGCTGGACCGCTCCCGGGTGGCGCAGCATCGTCGGGGACCTCGCCCGCCTGCCTCGGGACGCCGGGCTCGTGGGGGCAAGCCGGGGGGTCGCGTGAGACCGGCGCGGCGGGTTGCGTTCTTCGGCGAGACGGGCACGGGCAACTTCGGGAACGAGGCCTCGCTGGCCGCCGGGCTGCGGCTGCTCGACGGCACCGGGGCGCGGGCGCTGGCCGTGGCGCAGCTGCCCGAGGTCGTCGAGGCCGCCCACGGCGTGGAAGCGGTCGGCATCCGGCACCCGAGCGCGCCGCGCCGCGGGATCAAGGGGCTGCTGGGCCGCGCGGCAGACGTCGTGCACCTGGGCCGGACCGTGCGGTCGGTGGACGCCGTCGTCGTACCGGGCACGGGCATCTTCGAGGGGCAGGGCCAGCGCCCCCGCGGCATCCCGTTCTCGCTGTTCTGCCTGGCCGCCTGGTCGCGCCTGCTGCGTCGCCCGCTCCTGCTGCTCAGCGTCGGGGTCGACGACGAGGCGTCGCCGGGCGTGCGCCGGTTCTTCGCGCGGGCGCTGGCGTGGGCGGACGTCGTGACCGTGCGCGACGAGGGGTCCGCCCGGGCGGTCGCCGGGCTGGGGGTGCGTCGCGAGGTGGCCGTCGTGCCCGACGTCGTGCTGCGCCGCGCCCCTACCGCCACGCCCCCGGCGCCCGGCACCGCGCGGACCCACCCGATCGTCGGGGTCGGCGTCATGGACTGGGGCGGCGCCGAGCGCGACGCCGACCGCGAGCGGTACACGGGGCGGAGCGTCGGCCTCGTGCGGGCGCTGCTCGCCGCGGGGGCGGGCGTGCGGGTCGTGGCCGGCGAGGACCTGGACCTGCGCGTCGCCCGCGAGGTGGTCCGCCGCGTCCGCGAGGCCGACCCCGGCGCGGCCGTCGAGCTGAGCGAGGCCCGCACCGTGGACGACGTCGCGCAGGCGCTCGGCGGGTGCCATGCCCTCGTCGCCGCGCGGTACCACAACCTGGTCGCGGCGGTGAGCGAGGGTGTGCCCGTCGTCGCCACCGGGTACGGGCCCAAGCAGGCCGCTCTGGTCGCGGCGTACAGCCCGTACGGCCGGCACGGCCGCCACGCCTCGCACCGCCCGCCTGGCCCTCACGGCCCGCCCGGTCGACCACCGGAGCCCGAGGGCAGGGTGCACGACACCTCGCACCGCAGGGCCCATGACCGGGACTCCTACGACACGGCGACGGTCGTCGCCCAGGTCCGCGAGATCCTGGCCGACCACTCCGCCGAGGCGGCCCACGTACGGGCGGTCGCGGACGCGGACCGGGCTGCCGTCCGCGCGCAGGAGGACCGCGTGCGGCACCTCCTCGGCATCCACGTCAGGGAGCCGGCGGCGCCGTGAGCCGGCGGCTCGCCGTGCGGGCCGCCGCTGTCCTGGCGGCGCTGTCCGTCGTCGTGCTGGTCGGCGTCGGCGGGTGCCAGGTGCTCCGGCAGGAGGGGGCCGGGCCCGGGGCGCCGCGCGAGCCCTTGACCTCCGGCCCGCCCCCCTCGGCCTCCGACGCCCCGACGGCAGAGCCGCCCACCGACGGCTCGCCGCGGTTCGTCACCGAGATCTCGGCCGACCGCCGGTACTTCGTGGACCAGGCGGGCGACCCGGTGCTCGTGCGGGGCGACTCGCCGTGGTCGTTGCTGGTGGACCTGAGCCCGGCCGAGGCCGAGACCTACCTGACGACCCGCTCCCGGCAGGGCTTCAACACCCTCGTCGTGTCCCTGCTGGGCAACCCGACCAACGGCGGCCCGTCGGCGGACGGCGCCACGGTGGACGGGCTGCTCCCGTTCGTCGGCGGCGACGTCACGCGCTGGGACGCGGCGTACTGGGACCGGGCGCACGCCACCCTGGCGCGCGCGGCGGACCTCGGCCTCACGGTGCTGCTCTACCCGGTGGACAGCTGGACGATCGACGAGCCGTTCGGCTCGCCGGGGGCCGAGGTCTGCCACGAGTACGGGGCGAAGGTGGGCGAGTGGGCCGCGGACCTGCCCCACGTCCTCTGGATGGCCGGCGGCGACTACACGCCCGAGCCCGCCGACGACGCGTGCCTCGACGCGGTGCAGGAGGGGATCCGGTCGACCGGCGACACCCGTCCGTTCTCGGCGCAGCTCATCACGGTGCGGTTCGCCGGCCAGGACCCGCACTGGGACCCGCTCGTCGACTGGGACTTCGTGTACAGCTACCAGCCCGTCTACGAGGCCGTGCGTGAGGCGTACGACACGGGTCCCGTCCGCCCGGCGCTGCTCGGCGAGTCGAACTACGAGGGCGAGAACAACCTGGGCGACGAGCCCACCACCACCGAGACCCTGCGGCGCCAGGTGCTGTGGGCGATCACGTCCGGCTCTCCGGGGGAGGTGTACGGCACCGACGACTGGGAGTTCCTCCCCGGCTGGCAGGGCCGGCTGCACTCCGCGGGCGCCGAGCAGGTGGCGCGGCTGCGCGACGTCGTCGCGGCGCTCCCGTGGTGGACCCTGGTGCCCGACGACGGGGCGCTGCTCACCGGCGGCGCGGGCGGGAACCCGGACGCCTCCGACCAGCTCGAGACCGACCTCGCCACCGCCGCGGCGAGCCCCGACGGCGACCTCGCCCTCGTCTACGTCCCCACCGCGCGCACCGTCACGCTCGACGTCGGCCGGCTCGCGGAGGGGTCGCGGGCCTGGTGGGTGGACCCGACGACGGGCGAGCCCGTGGCGGCACGGCTCGGGACCTCGATGACGACGCCGGGCGCGAACGCCGCGGGCGACCACGACTGGCTGCTCGTGCTGGGCACGCACCCGGTGGACTGAGCCGACCCCGCCGGTCGAGCCCGTCGAGACCCGTCAGGTCGTCAGGAACGGCCGAGCCGGTGCCGCACCCGGCGGCTGGCCTCGTGGGCCGCGGCCCGGGCGTCGAGCCGCACGGCGCGCCCGAGCATCCGGGCGGCCCCGGGGACGTGCCCGTGGCGCAGCCGGTCGAGGCCCTCGCCCACGGAGTCGCGGGCGTCCTGGGCGTCGAGGGCGGCGAGGTTCGCCCGCACGTCGGCGAGCACCCGCGGGTCGGGGTGGTGCGCGGCGCCCCACAGCTGCATCCCGATCATGCGCCGGGCCCAGTCGTGCACCTCGGCCAGGTTGCCGTGGGTCGTGTTGGCGCCGTGCCGGCGGTACAGCGTCAGGACCTCGGGGACGCTCACGAGGCGCGAGTACTGCAGCAGGCGGAAGGTGAGGTCGGTGTCCTCGGCGTAGGCGAGGGCGGGGTTGAACCCGCCCACGCGCAGCAGCTCGGTGCGCCGGTAGACGAAGGAGACGAGGTTCGGGAACGGGCAGCGGCCCGAGAGCAGGTCGCGCGCCGTCTCGTCCCGCGCGACGAAGTGGTGCCCGCGGTGCCCGCCGTCGGCGTCGATGGCGTCGATGGACGAGTAGGCGGCGCCAGCGCCGGGGTCGGCGTCGAGCGCGCCGACCAGCACCCGGAGCCGGTCGGGGAGCCAGACGTCGTCGTCGTCGAGGAACGTCACGTACTCGCCCCGCGCGAGCGCCACGCCGTGGTTGAGGGGGATCGACACCCCGTGCCCCGCCTCGCCGACCACGACGGCTCCGGGCACGGCGGACGCCGCCGCCCGCACGCCGTCGGGGTCGGGCGACCCGTTGTCCAGGACGACCAGCCGCCAGTCGGTGAACGACTGGTCCTTGACGCTCTGCAGCGCCTCGGCGAGGTACGGCGAGACGCGGTTGGTCGACATGACGACGGTCAGGCGGGCGGCCATCAGATCACGTCCGCGAACTCGCGCTCGCGCCGCTGGAACACCAGCAGGCCGCCCACCACGGCCGCCGCCGACGTCACGAGCAGCCCCGCGACCTGCCACGCGGGCGGCGCGGGGGTGCCGAGCATCGACCAGCGGAAGCACTCCATGAGCCAGGTCAGGGGGTTCGCCTCGAACCACCACGTCAGGCCCGCGGGGACGGCGTCCAGCGAGTACGCCACCGGCGTCGCGTACATGAGCACCTGCACCAGCCACGGGAGCACGTACTGGACGTCGCGGAACTTGACCATGATCGCGGACGCGGCGAGGCCGAGGCCGGAGCCGAGCGCGAGCGCGCAGAGCGTCCACAGCGGTAGCCCGAGCACGGCCCAGCCGGGGTTGACGTCGTTGACCACGAGCAGCACCGCGAAGAGCACGAGCGACACGGCGAAGTCGAGCAGCACGGACAGCATGGTCGACAGCGGCACCACGACGCGGGGGAAGAACACCTTGGACACCAGCGCCTGGTTGGCCACCAGCGACGGCGCCGCCCGGGTGAGCACGCCGGAGAACGCGGTCCACGCCGCCGTGCCGGCGAAGGCGAACAGGAAGTAGGGGACGCCCCCCGTGGGCAGCCCCGCCACCCGGCCGAAGACGACCGCGAAGATCGCCGCGGTGACGAGCGGCTGCAGCACCACCCAGGCGACGCCGATCGCGGTCTGCCGGTAGCGCAGCACGATGTCGCGGACGCCGAAGCGGTAGAAGATCTCCCGCGCCTCCCACAGCTCCCGCCACCGCGGCACGTTGAGCCGCCCCGGCGGGGTGATGACGATCCTGGTCGCGGTCCTGGTCGCTGTCCTGGGGGCGCTCACGACGGTCACCACGCCTCGTAGTCGAAGTCGCACAGGACCGCGCCGAAGATGCCGTCCTCGATGACGACCTCCGGGTACGGCAGGTGGGGGAGCACCTCGAACGTGGCGGCCGCCTGCCACTCGTCGAAGACGCCGGCCTGGCACAGGTACATGTCGACGGTGTAGAGGCCGGGCTGCAGCCAGAGGTCCTTGATCCGCACCTCGCCGCCGTGCGGCTCCGAGGGGTCGAACCACTGGCCCACGAGCCGGGAGTCGCACTGCGTGACGATGACGCCGTGGTGGTCGCGGACGTGGCAGGAGACGAAGTACTTCCCGACGATCTCCGGGTTGGCGCCCACCTCGAACGCGATCACCGTGTCGTCGACGGGTTCGCGGATCTCGGGCGTCGTGACCGTGGCGAACCGGATCAGGCCGGTGCCGGGACGCCGGCGGACGTCCTCCTGGCTCTCGCGGAGGCCGGCGAAGCTCTCGCGGTACGCCGTCATGACCTCGTCGACGGTCCCGTGGTGCACCAGCCGGCCGCGGTCGAGGAACATCGCGGACGTGCACAGCGTCGTCACCGTCTGCATCTGGTGGCTCACGTAGAGCACCGCCCTGCCGTCCTTCGCGACGTCGCGCATCTTGTCCAGCGAGCGGCGCTGGAACTCGGCGTCGCCCACGGCCAGCACCTCGTCGATCGCGAGGATCTCCGTCTCGAGGTGGGCGGCCACGGAGAACGCCAGCCGCACGTACATGCCGGAGGAGTAGCGCTTGACCGGGGTGTCGAGGAACTTCTCGATGCCGGAGAACCGCACGATGTCGTCGAACCGGCGCCGGATCTCGCTGCGGCCCATGCCCAGGAGCGAGCCGTTGAGGTAGATGTTCTCGCGGCCGGTGAGCTCGGGGTGGAACCCGGTGCCGACCTCGAGCAGGCTGCCCACCCGGCCGCCCAGCTCGATCCGGCCGGCGCTCGGCGCGGTGATCCGCGTGAGGATCTTCAGCAGGGTGCTCTTGCCCGCGCCGTTGCGGCCCACGATGCCCACGGCCTCGCCCCACGGGACGTCGAACGAGATGTCGTGCAGCGCCTCGAACGTCTCGAACTCGCGCCGGTGGAACGGGTGCCTCACCCGCGCGACGAGGGCCTCGGACAGGCGGTCGTGCGAGCGCCCGGACGTGGCGATGCGGTACGACTTCGCCAGTCCGCGGGTCGAGATCGCGTCCCCCGGGGGGCTGTCGGCGGTGCTGTTCATGCGGGTCCCTCGCGACGGTAGGAGTGCGGTCACGCTAACCGCGTGGGGGGTGCGGGCCGAGGGGGACGGGGGCCTTTTCACCCCGGTCGGCGGCGGATTCCACCCGGTCGCCGGCCGGGGCCGGGGCCCGGCCTCGCGCCGCCCAGGCGGCGGCGAGCGCCTCGAGGGCGCGCGGGGCGCGGCCGGACGCGCGCGCGACGTGGGCGACGAGGGCGGCGGCGACCACGACGGCGGTGCGCACGCCCTCCCGGGGCCCGAGGTCGCGCCAGGCGCGCACCGGCCGGGGGAGCACCCGGTGGCGCAGCAGGCCCCGGCGGCTCACGCCGGCGCCGCGCCACCGCCGGGCGAACAGCAGCGCGTTGCGCGCGTAGTAGAAGGTGCCGAGGTAGGACGCCGGGCCGACGAACGACGCCGAGACCCGGTGCCGCACGACCGCGCGCGGCACGACCACGAGCCGCACGCCCGCCCGCCGGGCCCGCAGGCTCCAGTCCGAGTCCTCGAAGTTGAGGAAGAACCGCGGGTCGAACGGCCCCACCTCGCGCCAGGTGCCGGCGCTCGCGCACACGCAGCAGCCGGTGAGCAGGTCGGTCGTGAACGGGCGCCCGGCGGCGACGTCGGCCGCGGCCTCCGCCGCCGTCCGGTGCCGGGGGAGCCCGTCGAGGGCGTCGAGCGACCCGCCGGCGAACCAGAGCGCCGCGTCGCCCGCGTCGCCCGCGGCGCCGTCTGGTCCGCCGTCCGCGCCGGGGGCGAGGCGCACGATGCGCGGGCTCACGGCGACGCGCCCGGCCGCGGAGGCCGCCAGCAGGTCGAGGGCCCCGGGGGCCACGACGGTGTCGTTGTTGAGCACCGTGAGCAGCGCGTAGCCGCGCTCGAGGCCCCAGGCTAGGCCGCGGTTCATCCCGCCGGCGAAGCCGAGGTTGTCGCCCGTCTGCAGCGTCACGACGTGCGGCCAGCGGTCGCGGACGGCCTCCAGCACGCCGTCCTCGGAGCCGTTGTCGACGACGAGCACGTCCGTGCCCGGGGCGCCGTCGACCAGCGACGCGACGCAGGCGAGGGTGTCTCGGCGGCCGTGCCAGCTCAGGACGACGACGAGGTGGGCGCGCTCAGCCACGGGCCACCTCCGCCCGGGCCGGGGCGCCCGACGCGGCGGGCCCGAGGTCGGGCCCGGGCACCGGGCGCAGGCGCGGCCAGACCGCGCCGTACAGCGGGTGCAGGTCCCGCTGCAGGCGCCAGACGACGCGCGACGGCCACCACACGAGCCACAGGTACCGCCCGGCGGAGAAGTCCCGCGCGTGCCCCCACCCGCGCACCTTCGCGCGCACCTGCGCGAGGTCGCGCGCCCACGAGTTGTGCACGATGGCGTCGGCGGCGTCCGCGGCGACCACCCGCACCTCGCCCGGCTCCGCGGGCCGACGCACCGCGGGCGACGCGACGTCGCCCGTCACCAGCACGCGCAGCCGGCGGCCGGGGGCGCGGCGCGCGGTGGCCAGGCGCGCCCCGCGGCGCACGGCGACGGGGCCGGGGTACTCGTGGGCGGGCGTGCCGGCGGCGGTCGTGACCTCCAGGTAGCCGCGCCGGGTGCGCCGGTACAGCACGCGCATGGGCCACTCGACGGTGTCGCACCCGTGCACGTCGGCGAGCCGCAGCGCCGCGAGCAGGGCCGCGGGCCGGGGGAGCAGCTCGTCGCCGTCGAGCTGCAGCACCCAGCCGACGTCCGGCCCGAACGCGTCGAGGGCCGCCTGCCGCTGCGCCGTCTCGCCGCGCAGCGGGTCGTCGACGTCCCGCCACGTGCCGGGCACCAGGCGCACGATCCCGCGCGTGTCCACCGCGCGCACCACGTCGACGCACGCCGCGGAGGGCACGGGCTGCCCGCTCCACCCGAGCCCGTCGACCGGGCAGGGCACGACCAGCTCGTCCACGTGCGGGTAGTACGCGCGCAGGGTGGCCTCGAGCCAGGTCAGGTCCCCCGGCAGGACGTAGGCGCCGAGCCTCGTCGCGCTCACTCGATGCCCCCGATGTCCCCGGTCCGCGGCCTCATACGGCGAGGCTAGGCGCGGCCCGGCGGGCCGCCGGGGTGAAGTTGCGCCCTCGGTGCCCGTCGCCGGGGTGAAATGCGGCCGCCGTCGTTGAGACGGCCCGGATCGCTGCACACACTCGGGACGTGACGACGACGGTGGCAGACGGTGGCAGGACCCCGGCGACGACGGCGGCTCGCGCGGTGGCGTTCTACCTGCCGCAGTTCCACCCCGTGCCCGAGAACGACGCCTGGTGGGGGCCGGGGTTCACGGAGTGGACCAACGTGGCGCGGGCGCGCCGCCTGTACCCCGGGCACGCCCAGCCCGACCTGCCCGCCGACCTGGGCTTCTACGACCTGCGGCTGGCCGAGTCGCGGGCCGCGCAGGCCGCGCTGGCGCAGGAGCACGGGGTGGAGGCGTTCGCGTACTGGCACTACTGGTTCGGCGACGGGCGCCGCCTCCTCGAGCGCCCGTTCACGGAGGTGCTCGCCTCGGGCGAGCCCGGCATCTCGTTCTGCCTCGCGTGGGCCAACCAGACGTGGAGCGGCATCTGGCACGGCGACGCCGACCGGGTGCTGATGGAGCAGCGCTACCCCGGCCGGGCGGACCACGTGGCGCACTTCGAGGCGGTGCTGCCCGCCTTCCGCGACCCGCGCTACCTGCGGGTCGGCGGGCGGCCGGTGTTCTACGTCTTCCGGCCCGAGGAGCTGCCGGACGCCGGCGCCTTCGTCGACCTGTGGCAGTCGCTGGCCCGCCGCGCCGGGCTCGAGGGGCTCTACCTGGTGGCCGAGATGAGCGACCTCGTGGGCCGCGGCGTGCGGTACGACCGGGTCAAGGAGGACGGGTTCGACGCCGGGGTGTACATGCGGATGCCGGCCGGGACGTCGCGGGCGGACCTGCTGCGGATGCGCGCCTACCGGAAGCTGACGGGCGGGCCGGAGATCCACCCGTACACGACGTCGTGGGCCGAGCAGAACCGCACCGGCGACCTGGTCCAGCCGTGCGTGTACCCGAACTGGGACAACACGCCCCGCTCCGGCCGGCGCGGCATCGTGCTGCACGGGGCGACCCCCGACGGATTCCGCGAGAACGTCCGCCAGGCGGTCGCGTCGGTCGCGCACCGGCCCGCCGACGAGCGCCTGCTGTGGGTCAAGTCGTGGAACGAGTGGGCGGAGGGCAACCACCTCGAGCCCGACCGGCGGTTCGGCCACGGCTGGCTCGAGGCGCTGCGCGACGGCCTGCGTGACGACCGGCCGGACGGGGGCACGCCGTGAGGATCGCGATGGTCTCCTACTACCTGCCCAGCGAGAGCAAGCAGGGCATCGGCTACCAGGTGCACGAGCTGGCCACGGAGCTGGTGCGGCGCGGCCACCACGTCGACGTGATCAGCGAGTGCCCGCCCGTGCCCGGCGCCGTCTACGGGCACCGGCACGTGGAGCTGTCCGGCGCGCTGCGCACGTTCCGGTTCGCGACCGCGGTGCGTCGCCTCGACCTGTCCGGCTACGACGTGCTGCACGCGCACGGCGACGACTACTGGCTCTGGCGCCGCCGCGTGCCGCGGCACGTGCGCACCCTGCACGGCTCGTGCTTCGAGGAGGCACGGCGCATCCGGGGGGCGAAGGAGCGCCTGCGGATGGTCCTCCTCGGGTGCTCCGAGCTGCTCGCGAGCGTCGTCGCAGACCACACCGCCGTCGTCTCGCCGGCCACGCGGCGCTGGTACCCGTGGGTGCACGACGTCGTGCCGAACGGGGTCGACACGTCCCGCTTCGCCCCCGGCGACCCGGACGGCCGCGCCGGCCACCCGGTGGTGCTGTTCGTCGGCGCGTGGCACGGCCGCAAGAACGGGGCCGAGCTCGCCCGCCAGTTCGTCCGCGACGTGCGGCCCCGGCACCCGGACGCGGAGCTGTGGATGGTCTCGCGCGACGTGCCCGACGACGCCGGCCCCGGCGTGCGCGCCCTCGGTGCGCTCGACGACGCCGCCCTCGCGGACGCCTACCGGCGGGCGTGGGCGTTCTGCCTGCCGTCGGACTACGAGGGCTTCGGCATCCCGTACGTCGAGGCGATGGCGAGCGGCCTGCCGGTCGTGTCGACCCCGAACCTGGGCGCCCGCTACGTCACGGACGAGGGCCGCGCCGGCGCCCTCGTGCCGCTGCCGGGCGTGGGCGCCGCGCTCGCCGACCTGCTCGACGACGGCGACCGGCGCGCCGCGCTGGCCGCCGCCGGCCTGGCGCGCTCGCGGGACTTCTCCCTGGGGCGCGTCGTCGACCGGTACGAGGAGCTGTACCGCCCTACCGAGCCCGCGCCCGCCCCCGTCCGCGCGCGGGGACCGGTGCGGCCTCGCCGAGGCGCAGCCCCCACCACGTCGCGGCGGTGACCGCGCCGACGAGCAGCAGCGAGCCCAGCACGTCCGACGGGCGGTGCGCGAACGACACGACGTTCACCGCGACGGCGACGAGCGCGACCAGGGACCAGCCGGCGACGACGGCCCGCGACGCCCCTCCCGGCCACAGCAGCACGACGGCGACGCACAGCGCCGTCACCGCCGCCATGTGCCCGCTGGGGTAGGAGTTCTCGGGGATGCTCTGGTGGCCCAGGTCGGGCCGGTCGAGCAGCACGTGCTTGAGGAGCTGCGACCCGAGGACCGAGACGCCCACGACCAGCGCCGCCGCCGCGAGCCGCCGCCATGCCCGCGCTCCGACGGCGCGCGCCAGCGGCACGAGCACCACCGCGGCCAGCAGCAACGGAAGGGCGGCCCGCACGAGGCGGGTCAGCGGGACGGTGGCGTCCCACAGGGTCGCCGTCGCGGCGAGCGCATCGTCGTCCAGCTGCTGGCCCACCTCCGTGCGGACCGCGAGCAGGTACAGCGCGACGAAGCCGAGCGCCAGCCCGGCGCCCACGAGGAGGGGCGCGCCCACGCCCCGGCCGGGGGGAGCGGCCGGCCCGTCGCGCGTGCCGGGCTCGGCCGAGCGCCCGTCCCGGCTCGCGTCGTCGGGCATCGTCGCCTCCTCGGTCTCGCCGGTCGCGCCCCCGGCCGACGTCGTCCGGCCGGCGTCTCGAACCATGCTTCGGCACGCGGCGACACCTGTCTCCGGGCGCCCCGGGTGAAACCCTCCCCGCCACGGGTGAACTGCCGGCGCCGCCCCCTCCGCCGGGGACGGGGCTGCCTAGCCTGGCTGGACGCACCCGCTCCCGGGAGGTCCAGTGACGCGACGAGTGGCGGTGGCGGCGTCCGCGGTCGTGGTGTGCGGCGTTGTCGTCGGCGCGCTCGTCCTCGCCCCGGCGCTGCTCCGGGACGACGGCGGGGGAGGCGCCGCCCCGACCGGGACGGCATCCCCGGTCGCGCCGGTCACCGGCGACGTCCCCGTCTGCGGGGTGCCCGACCTGGCGCGGGTGGTCGACGACGGCCTCGACCAGGACCTGTCGGCCGGGGTCCGCACGGTGGTGGACGACGTCGTGCCCGGGGCGGGGGAGCTGGTCGGCGTCCGGGTCTCCGGCGGGACGGCGTACGTCGCGTCCCGGGTCGACGCCACGTACACGGTGGCGAGGTTCGCGCTCGACGGCGGGGGGCCCGAGGGCGAGACGGTCGTCGGGCTCGACTGGGACGGGGCGAGCGAGACCTTCGGCACGAGCTCCTTCGAGGTGGGCGCGGAGGGCTCGGTCTACCTGCTCGACACGCTGATGGGCCGCCGCGACCTGGTCAAGGTGGCGCCGGACGGCGCCGAGGCGTGGCGCACGACGCTGCCCGACGGGCCGCAGACCACGGGGGCCGTCCTCGACCTGGACGGGACCGTCGCGTGGGACGAGGGTGGCCGCGGCGAGGTCGTGGGCGTGGTCGACGCCGGGACGGTGCTGCACCGGGTGGGCGCCGACGGCACCCTGCTCGACCCCTTGACGGTCGACGGGGCGGTGCTCGGGCAGCTCGACGGCGGGGCCGCCGTCCTGTCGTCCGCACGGCCGGCCGCGGGCGGCGACCGGACCGACCTGGGGCTGTCGGTGGTGGAGCCGGACGGCGGGGTGCCGACCCGGCTGGGGTCGTCGGCGCCGGCGGAGCCGGTCCTCGGCGTGCCGTCGCTGCCGTGGACGACCGCGACCGGTGCGGCCGCGGCCCCCGGTGGCGGGCTGCTGCTCGCCGAGCCCGGCACCGGGCTGCGCCGGTACGGCACCGACGGCGTCCTGCTCGGGACCTGGCCGGACGCCGGCATGGACGACGAGCAGCCGTTCACCCTGGCCGACCGCACCCCGGTGCTCCAGGACGGCGACACCTACTACGTGCTCACCGACGGTGCGGACGGCGCGCTGTCGCTCACGGCGATCTCCGCGGACCGGGTGGCCGAGGGGCTGCGCGCGCCGGTCACGCTCACGGCCGACAGCGAGAGCCTGGTCGCCGCCATGGGCCTCGGCGCCGGCCTCCTCGTCGACCGGCCGTACGGGGTGTTCGCCGCCGGCGAGGAGCCGCGGGTCGTGGCCGGGTTCGACGAGGCCTGGGGCCCGCGGGCCGACCGGTACCGGTTGCGCTACCAGGTGCGCGGCGACCCGCGGGTGCCGGACCCGGTCGTCGGCGCGGAGCACCTGGCCGACCTGCCGCCGGCGGGCGGCGAGGTCGAGCTCGACCTGCCGCCGTCGCGGCCCGGCGTCTACGAGGTGGACGCGGCGCTGGTGGACGACGACGGGTCCGCCGTCTCCGGGGCCTGCCTGCGCTACACGGTGACCCCGGAGGGCAGCGCGCTCGACCCGGCGTCGCTCGCGGACGGCGCGGACTGGGGCGGCGCCCAGCCGCGGCGCGGCGTGCAGCTCGCCGACCAGCTCGGCGTCGGGTCGCACCGCGTGCAGCTCGACTTCGCCGCGCTCGTCGCGGACCCCACGGCCGAGCCGGGGCCCGCCGGGGTCGCGTGGGACGCGCTGCCCGGTGCGACCGTCGGCGAAGCCGGCGGCGACACGGAGGAGCCGACGGACCCGTTCGCGGACCTCGCCGCCGCGGCGCGGGAGGCGGAGCGCACCGGGGTGCGGCTCGTCGTGCAGGTCGGCCAGGGCGGCGACGCCGAGCGTGCCGCCGCGGAGGCGGGGACCTGGGAGGGCTGGGTGCGGCAGCTCGTCGCCGGCCTGGGGGAGCGCGCCCCCGGGATCGTGTACTGGGCGCCGTGGAACGAGCCGAACGGCACGGGCTACGACGACGCCGCCCGGTACCAGCGCGAGGTCGGCGCGCCCTTCGCCCGCGGCGTCCGGGCGGCCGACCCGCGCGCCGTCGTCGTCGGGGGCAACACGCTCGGCGTGGCCCTCGACTGGTGGTCCGGCCTCGTCGCGGCGGGCGGCTGCGCGTCGCTGGACGTCGTGGGCGTCCACCCGTACACGGGGCTCAACCGGTCGTGGGAGGAGGAGGGGTTCTCGGCCGACGGCGCCGAGCTGGACCGGCTGCGGGAGATCCTCCGCCCGTGCGGCGACCGGCCGGTGTGGGACACGGAGTCGGGCTGGTGGTCCGACGGCGTCGTGAACTTCTGGGCGACCGGCGGGGACGTGGCGCGCAAGCTGTGGTGGTACGCGCTCGAGGACGTCGAGGAGTGGACGTACTTCTTCAGCGAGGGCGGCTTCGGCGAGTCGGGCAACTCGTGGTCGCTGCTGCAGTACGGCGCCTACGTGAAGCCGGCGGGGGCGGCGATGGCGGCGACGGCCCCCGTCGTCGCCGGGCTGGACGACGTCGTCGCCGTGGACACCGGGACGCCCGGCGTGCACGCGATGCGCGGCCGGGCGGACGGCGGCGCGACGGTCCTGGCGCTGTGGTCCGAGGAGCTGTCGACGTCGGTCGTGGTGACGCCGCGCGGCGGGCGCGACGTCGACGTCACCCGCCGCGACGTCTACGGGGCCGAGGACGGCCTGAGGGTCGCGGCCGGGGGCACCGAGGTCCCCGTGACCGGCAGCCCGGTCCTGCTGCGCGCCCCGGCGGGCGCGGCGCTGCGGGTGCGTGCCACCGAGCCGTTCGGCGACGACGTGCTCGAGGGCCGCCCGGTGTCCGCGTCGTCGACCCACCCGGACGCGGGCGAGGCCGGCACGATCACGTCGGGCACCTTCGACGTGCGGGAGCCGTGGCGCTCCGGCCGGCTCGCGGACGGCTCGGTGGACCCGGCGCCGACGGTGGAGGTCACCACGGGCGGCCCGGTGACGGTCGACCGGATCGCCGTGGCCACGGCGGGCATCCGGTGCTGCACGGCCGGCCTGCGCGACTACACGGTGGCGGTGCGGCTCGCGGACGGCGGGTGGCGCACCGTGGCCACCCGCACCGACCAGCTGTGGGACCGGGTGGCGCTCGTCGCGATCGACCCGGTGGAGATCACCGCCGTGCGCGTCACGGTGCCGTGGACCGAGATCCGCGGCACGCGGGTGCTCGACGTCAACTACTCCGGCGTCCTGGGCGGTCCGCCCACGCCGTTCATGCCGCTGGTGACCGAGAGCGACTGGCTGGTCGCCGTGAGCGCCGTGCGGGCCTGGGGGCCGGCGGGCTGATCAGGCCTCGACCAGGAGCTCGCGCCGGCGCAGCTCCGCGAGGAACGCCTCCGTGTCGCGGGCGGCGACCGCAGGATCGACCCCGTACTCGGTGACGAGCGCCGCCGCCAGGTCCGCGGCCGCCCGGTCCGTCTGGAGCAGCTGGGCGACGAAGGCGCCGCTGCCGTTCGTCGTGAGGTACGTCGACGACACGAGGTCGAGGATGACCAGCTCGCCGTCGATCTCCTGCCAGGTGACGCCGTTCTCGCGAAGCCTCATCGTCGTGCCTCTCGTCGGTGCCTCTCGTCGCCACGGCCTGACGCCGCGCGGACGCACCGAGGATAGGGCGGTTCCGCCCGTCTGACGCCGTCGGCGGCGAGGTTTCACCCCGCGCCGGGTGAAAGCCGGCTGGGCCTCGGGTGAGAACCGGGCGGCACGGTTGACCGGCGCCGGGACACCGCGTGTCGTGGTGTCTGTCCTGCAGGAAACTCACGAAAAGGGGACCTCCATGTACGAGGCACCACGCATCACCGAGGCCGGCAGCGTCCGCGACCTCACGCTGGCGCAGGGACTGGACGGCAACGACGACCGGTTCCTGTTCTTCACCTGGGGCGACAAGCCGGACGAGACGTCCTGACGGCGCGAGGGGGTGCCGGGGCGCAGAGTCGCGCCGCGGCACCCCCTCGTCGCCCGGCGGGCAGGGGACGGAACGAGAAGGGCGGGCTCCGGTGACCACCACGGCCGACCGCGGCGCGGGAGCCGACCGCGCGCCCACGGGGCGCGCCGCGACCGTCGAGCGCCTCACCCCGACGGAGGTCGCCGTCGGCATGCCGCTGGGTCTCGGGGGCGCCCCCGCCGTCCCCGGCGGGCCGCCCGCGCCGGGCGCGCCGGCGGGCGGCGCGCGCGCCGTCCTCGAGGAGCTGACGGCGCGGGCGCTGCGCGCGGGGCCCGTCGTCGTCTCGTTCTCCGGCGGGCGCGACTCGTCGGCGGTGCTGGCCGTCGCGGCGCACGTGGCACGCCGGGAGGGCCTGCCCCTGCCCGTGCCCACCGCCCTCGTCTACCCGGGCCTCCCGCACGCGGACGAGTCCGGCTGGCAGCGCGCGGTCCTCGAGCACCTCGGCCTGACCGACCGCCTCGTCACCGTGACGGTGACGGACCAGGAACGGCTGCTGGGCGGCGCGGCGCGCGCGTCGCTCGCCCGCCACGGGCTCGTGTGGCCGGCCGCGGCGCACGCCGACGCGCTCGTGGACGCCGTCCCCCCGGGCGCCCGGCTGCTCACCGGGGAGGGCGGCGACGAGGTGCTGGGCGTCCGTCGGGTGACGCCCTGGGCCGTCGCGCGCGCGGACGGCCGTCCGCACGGCGTGCGGCACCTGCGCGAGCTGGCGGGCACCGTGGGCGGCGCCGCGCTCCCGCTCGGCCCCCTGACCGCCCGCAACCCCTGGATCGGCGCGCCGGCGTGGCTGCGCGGACCGGCGCGGGCCGCCCTGCGGCGCGACGTCGCCGCCCGGGCGCGCACGCCGTGGCGCTACGACCGGGCCACCGCGGCGATGACGAGGTGGCGGGTGCCGGGCGTGCTGGCCCGGAACCTGCAGGCGCTCGCCGACGGCCGCGGCGTGCGCTGGCACCACCCGCTCCAGGACCCGCGCTTCGTACGCGCCCTGGCCCGGGACGGCGGGGCCTGGGGGTTCCGCGGCCGCACCGACACCATGCGGTTCCTGTTCTCCGACCTGCTGCCCGACCCGGTGCTGGCCCGCCGCTCGAAGGCGTCGTTCAACGGCAGCCGCTTCGGCGCCGACGAGCGCGACTTCGCCGCGGGCTGGGACGGGAGCGGCGTCGACGACCGCCTCGTCGACGTGGTGGCCCTGCGCCGGCACTGGCTCGGCGACCGCCCCGCCGGGTCCACGGGACCGCTGCTGCACCAGGCCTGGCTGGCACGGGCGCGTCCCGGGGAGGGGACGCGATGAGCCGCGGGGCGGGTGCCCGGGGCGTCGCGCGCCGGCTCGGCCGGGTCCCCGTGGCGCTGGGCGCCGTCGGTCGCGTGCTGGCGGCCGAGGCCCTGCTGCGCACCACCGGCCTGCCCACCATGGCGCGGGTCATGGGGGCGCCCCTGGCGAGCCGCGACGAGGCGGCGTCCGCCGTCGCCGGGCCCCTCGCCCTCACCGCGGCGGAGGCGCGCCGGCTGCGCGCCGTGGGCCGCGTGCTGCGACGGTCCCCGTTCGGCTCGACCTGCCTGCGCCGCGCCCTGTGCGCCGGGCAGGCGCTGCGCCGCCGCGGCCCGCGCCTCGTCGTCGGCGTCGCCAAGCGCGACGGCGTCGTCTCGGCGCACGCCTGGCTCGTGGTCGACGGGGTCAACCTCGACCCCGACGGCTCCGTGGACTTCCTGCCCCTGTCCCTCGGCGAAGGAGCCGTGACCGCATGACCCACCGCTACGACGTCTACGGGCTGCTCGTGGACAGCGACGTCGACCTGCACCTCGACCGTGCCGTCGACGACGACGCCCGGCCCGCCGACCTGGTCCTGCGGCGTGCGCCCGGGGCCCGGGAGCAGGGCCCGCTCGCCGGACGCACGGTGCTCGAGCACGTCCGCGACGGGCGCTGCTGGTACCGGGCCGTGGAGCTCGCGGACGGCCGCGTGGTCCTGCGGTTCGACGCGGTGGCCGACGTCGAGCTCGCGACCGACGGGCGGCACGCCGTGTGGCGGCCCGCGCCCGGCGGCGACGAGGGCGTGGCCGTCGTGCTCCTCGCGGGGGCGTTCCTCGCGTTCGTCCTCACCTGGCGGGGCGACCTGGTGCTGCACGGCAGCGCGGTCGACCTCGTCCGTGGCGACCGGGCGGCGGGCATCGGGTTCGTCGGCCGGTCCGGGATGGGCAAGTCGACGATGGCGACCCTGCTGTGCCGCGCCGGGGGCGCCCTCGTGACCGACGACGTCCTCGTGCTGGACCGGCACGGGGACGGCGTCGTCCCGCGGCGCGGCGCCGCCGAGGTGCGGCTGCGCCCGGGCGCCGCGGCCCTCGCCGACGAGCTCGCGGAGAACGGTGCGCCGGTGCGCACCAGCGGGGACGCCCGGCGCGCCCTGCACCTCGCCGCCGGGCCCGCGACGGGCAGGTCCCCGGCGCCGCTCGCGGCCCTCGTCATCCCGTTCCCCGACCGGTCGCACGACGCGCTGCGGGTGCAGCGGCTGACCCCGCGGGAGGCCGCGATCACCCTGATGCGCGTCCCGCGGCTGTCCGAGTGGCAGGACCACGCCGTCACGGTCCGGCACTTCGCGGACCTCGTCGCGCTCACCGCGCGGGTTCCGGTGCTGCTCGCGCGCGTCCCCTGGGGGCCGCCGTTCCGGCACGACGTCGTCGAGGACCTGGTCCGGACGGTCCTGACGGGCGACCTCCCCGGCGCCGAGCGGCTGGTGCCGGCGGGCGCTCAGGCCGTCGGCTCGGAGTAGGCCGCGGCCTGGATCGTGAACAGCTCGGCGTACAGCCCGCCGAGCGCCATCAGGGTGTCGTGGTCGCCCGACTCGACCACGCGGCCGGCGTCCATCACGACGATGCGGTCCGCGGAGCGCACGGTCGAGAAGCGGTGCGAGATGAACACCGCCGTCCGGCCGGCCAGCACGTCGCGCAGCGAGGCGAACAGGTCGTGCTCGGCGCGGGGGTCGAGCGCCGACGTCGGCTCGTCGAGGATCACCAGCGGCGCGTCGCGGTAGTAGGCGCGGGCCAGCGCGACCCGCTGCCACTGGCCGCCGGAGAGCTCGCGCCCGCCGCGGAAGAGGCGCGACAGGACGGTCGCGTAACCCTGGGGCAGCCCCTCCAGGGCGCGGTCGGCGCCGGTAGCGCGCGCCGCCGCCCGCACGCGGGCGTCGTCGTGAGCGCTGCCCGCCGAGATGTTCTCCGACGCGGGGAGCGCGTACCGCACGAAGTCCTGGAAGATCACGGCGACCCGCGAGCGCAGGCTGCGCCGGTCCATGCCCGCCTGGTCGACGCCGTCCCACCGCACGACGCCCTCGTCCGGCTCGTACAGGCCGGCGAGCACCTTGGCGAGCGTGGTCTTGCCCGACCCGTTCTCCCCGACGATCGCGACGACCTCGCCGGCGGCCATCGCCAGGGAGACGCCGTCGAGGGCGGGCGTCGTCGCGCCGGGGTAGGTGAAGGAGACGTCGTCCACGTCGAGCCGGTCGAAGCGCTCCGGCGCCGGGAAGCCCTGGGCCTCCACGCCCGCCGCGGCCCCCGTGGCCAGGAACGTCTCGACGTCGTCCAGGAACAGGCCGGACTCGAAGACGGCCTGGACCCCGCCGAACATGCCCTGGATCTGGCCCTGGAGCATCCGCACCGCGACCACGGCCGCGCCGGCGTCGGCCACGCCGAGCTCGCCCCGCGAGATGAGGACCACCAGCGCGCCGAGGGTGGCGGCGAGCACGAGGGCGGTGCCGAGCGTGCCGGCCGACGACAGCAGCGTGCGGCGGCGCAGGTGCCGGCCCAGGTCGTGCAGGAACGTCCCGTACGCGTCGTCCATGCGCCGGCCCAGCGGCTCCCCGAGCTCGAACGCCCGGATCTCCTTGGCGGCGTCCCGGTCGGTCAGCACGTGGGTCAGGTAGGCGCGCAGGCGCTGGTTCGGCGTCTGCGCGACGTCGAACTCGAACTCGAGGTGGCTCTCCCGCCGGCTCGTGAGCAGCAGCGGGACCCCGCCGAGCAGGAGCAGCGGGAGCAGGACGGGGGCGATCCCGACGAGGGTCGCGCCGACCGCCACCGCGGACACCGCCGCCCCGAGGGTGGTGAGGATGCCGCGCGTCACCTGGTACGGGCGGCTGAGCGCGTTCGTCTGGACGCGGCGGAGCCGGTCGTAGAACGCGGAGGACTCGAAGCTGCGCAGCGGGACCGCGGTCGCGGCCCCGAGCACACGTCGCCACATCGACCGGGCGACCCGCTCGCCGAGGTACCGCGAGAGGTACGACTGCACGGAGCCGGTCAGCGCGGTGAGCGCCGTGAGCGCGGCGAGCAGCGCCACGGGCCAGACCAGGGACGGCACCGACGCCCCGCCGTCGGAGGCGGCGAGGATCGCGTCGAGCAGCAGCTTGACCGACCAGACCTGGCCGGCCAGGAGCAGGGCCGCCGCCACCTGGAGCACGACCGAGGCGGTGAACGAGCGCGGGGCCGCCTCGCGGACGAGGCGGGTCGAGCGGCGGCACAGCGCGAGGAGCCGGCGGGGCGACCGGCGCGCGGCTCGTGCCTCGACGCGCAGGTCGAGCGGGTCGACGAAATCTTCGGCCACCCGGTCCTCCTGACGCCGGCCTCCGTCACCGCGTTCATCGTGCCACCGGGCCGGTGCCGCAGGGCAGGGTGATCTCGCCTCCGCGGCACGGTTTCACCCGGCGGCCGGCTCGGCCCGGTCCCGCCCCGCTGCCTAGCATCGGCGGCATGGGACGACCCGAGCGGCTGCGCCCCGCGGCACGGCTCCTCGTGGAGGCGGTCGCCCCCGCGACGCGCCCGGACGGGGACGCGACCGCCCGACTGGTCGGGGCCGTCGACGTCGACTTCGTGGCGCGGGCCGCGCACGACCACCGGGTGCTCCCGGCGCTGGCGCGGCTGCTCGGCGGCGTCGAGGCCACCCCGGACGCCTGGCGCCCCGCGCTGCGCCGGGCCCGGCAGGAGCAGGCCGTGCGGCACCTCGGCGTCGTCGCCGAGGCGGCGGACCTGGGCGGCGTGCTGGACGCCGCCGGCGTGCCGTGGCTGGTCGCCAAGGGGCCGGTCGCCGCGGCGCTCCTGTGGCCGGCGCCGGACCTGCGGCAGTACTACGACCTCGACCTGTACGTCCCGCGGGCGTGCTTCGCCGACGCCGTCGCGGCGCTCGAGGGGGCGGGCTGCGTGGCCGTGGACCGCAACTGGCCGCTGATGCTCGCCGAGATGTGCGCGGAGTACGCGGTCCGCGCCCCGCAGGGCACCGCCGTCGACCTGCACTGGGACTACGCGGTGCCTCCCGCCCTGCGGCGGAGGTTCCGCACCGACATGGACGGCATGATCGCGCGCCGGCAGCGGGTGGACGTCGGGGGCGGGCGCGCCCTGTGGGGCCCGGACCCCGTCGACACGGTGCTCCTGCTCGCGTTCCACGCGGCCCAGGCCGGCGCCAACCGGCTCGTCTGGCTCGCGGACGTCCGGTTCGCGCTCGCCGCGCTGCACGACGTCCCGGGCGGCCTCGAGGAGCTCGTCGTGCGCGCGTCCGCGTGCCGCGTCGGGCGGCCGGTCGCCATGGTGATCGCCCGCGTCGCGCGGGTGCTGGGGCTGCCCGCGGACACCGTCGCGCGGCTGTCGCCCCTGCTGCGCAGCGCCGGCCTGCTCGGTCGCGCGGCCGAGGCGCGCGAGGCGCGGGTGCCCTTCCCGGGCCTGCCCGGCGACCCGCACCAGGGCGGGGCCCTCTACGCGGCGGCGCGGCCGCGGCTCGCGACCACGGCGGGCGTCCTGGTCGCGAACGTCGTGCGGACGCGGGCCGTGGAGCGCCGGGTCCGGCGGACGCCCGAGGCCGCGCAGAAGGAGCTGCGCCGCGACGTGCCGGACGCCGCCGCCAAGAGCGAGTACCTGCGGCGCAGCGTCAGCGCGTGACGGCGGACCCCATCGCGGCGTCCAGCTCCGCCTCGACGTGCCGCGCGATCTCCAGCGACGCGGTGGCGGCGGGCGACGGCGCGTTGATGACGTGCACCTGGCGCGGCGCGGTGCGGATCAGGAAGTCGTCGACGAGCGACCCGTCGCGGTGCAGGGCCTGCGCGCGCACGCCGGCGGGGGCGGGGTGCAGGTCGTCGGCGGTGGTGCCGGGCAGCAGCCGCGACACGGACGCGGCGAACAGGGTGCGGGAGAGCGAGCGCACCACCTCCTCCGCCCCGGGGACCAGGTTGCGGCCGGCCAGCCGCCACAGGCCGGGCCACGACGCGGCGTCGACGACGTCGCGCCAGGCGACGTCGCGCCGCCGGTAGCCCTCGCGGGCGAGGGCCAGGACGGCGTTGGGCCCGGCGTGCACCTCGCCGTGCACGCCGCGCGTCAGGTGCACGCCGAGGAAGGGGAACCGCGGGTCGGGCACGGGGTAGACCAGGCCGCGCACGCGGTCGGCGGCGCGGGGCGCGAGGTCGAAGTACTCGCCCCGGAACGGCACGATCCGCGCGCCGGGGTCGACGCCGCACGCCAGCGCCAGCCGGTCGGCGTGCAGCCCGCCGCACACGACCAGGGCGTCGGCGGCGAGCTGGTGGTCCCCCTCGCTGAACGAGCGCGTCGAGACCCGGACCTCCGTCCCGACGACGCGCGCGGCGCGCAGCGTGCGGCCGAGCAGCACCGTCCCGCCGGCGTCGCGCACCTGCCGGGCGAGGACCGCGCACACGCCGCGGTAGTCGACGACCCCGGTGGTCTCCACGCGGAGCGCGGCCACGCAGGCGATCTCCGGCTCGTGCTCGCGCGCCTCGACGGGGCCGAGCTCGCGCACGGGCACCCCGTTGGCGGCGCCGCGCTCGGCGAGCGTGCGCAGCCGGTCGCGCTCGCCGGCGTCGGTGGCCACGACGAGCTTGCCGGTGGTGGCGACGGGCACGCCGTGCTCGGCGGCGAACCGCGTCATGGACGCGGCCCCCGCGGTGCCGAGCCGGGCCTTGAGGCTGCCGGGCGCGTAGTAGAGGCCGGAGTGGATGACGCCGGAGTTGCGACCCGTCTGGTGGCGGGCGAGCTCGTGCTCCTTCTCCAGCACGGTGACGTCGTCCCCGCGGCGCGCGAGGCGTGCCGCCGTGGCGAGCCCGATGATGCCGCCTCCGACCACGATGACGCGCACGGTTGCCTCCCGAAGCTCGCGGGCGCGGGTGCGGGTCGGCCGGCCCGGTGCGCCGTCCTCAGGATGCCGCAGGACGACCCTGGCGGGCAGGGGGGCCGGGGGTGAACGGCCGGGTGAGAACGCGCGGCGCCGCGAGGCTCGGTCGCACGAGCCAGCACGCCAGCGTCGAGGCGAGGAGCCCGACCAGGAGGCCCGCGACGACGTCGCTCGGCCGGTGCGCGTCGGCGACGACGGCGGCGACCCCGACCACCACGGCGCACCCGCACGCGGCCAGCACCGCCCACCGCGGCGGCACGGCCCGGGCCGCCGGCCACAGGAGCAGCAGCGCGGCGAGGAGCGCGGTGACCACCGCGACGTGCCCGCTGGGCAGGGTGTTCTGCACGTCCCCGTGCCCGCCGAGCATCGGGCGGTCCAGGACGACGTCGCGCAGCACGGTGGCGAGCGCCGCGGCGCCCGCGGCGGCGAGCGCGGCGGCGAGGGCTGGCCGCCACCGCCCGCGCAGCACCGCGAGCCCGCCGAGGACGGCGACGACGACGGCGAGCAGCGGGGGAGCGGCGTCCCGCAGCAGGGCTGCCGGGGCGCCGACGAGGTCGCGCAGCAGGCTCGCGTCGCCGGACGCCGCGACGTCCAGCCGCTGGCCCGAGGCCGTGCGCACGGCGAGCGCGTAGTCGGCCAGCAGGGCGAGGGCGAGCACCACGGACGTCACCATGAGCGTCCCCGCGTCGTACCGGCGCACGGCGTCCCACCACCGGTCGATCCTCATCGTC
Organism: Isoptericola sp. F-RaC21; assembly: GCF_038593535.1. Taxonomy (NCBI): domain Bacteria; kingdom Bacillati; phylum Actinomycetota; class Actinomycetes; order Micrococcales; family Promicromonosporaceae; genus Isoptericola; species Isoptericola sp. F-RaC21. Next base: position 528,795 of record NZ_JBCFYX010000003.1, read on the forward strand.
CGATCGTGACTCCGCGGGGCCGCGCCGGCGCGGCACACCGGCGTCCTCGCGGGGTGAAATCCTGCGGAGCCGCGCCCGGGGGGCCCGCGGGACGCGCCGTGGCCCGCCCGGCGCGGCGTCCTCCGGCATAGTGGAAGGGGCGGAGCGGCCGGCCCGGCCGTCGCGCCTGCCGACGAGGAGGAACGGCCATGAGTCACGACGACGGCACGCAGCCGAACCCGGACGAGCCGCGTCCCGACGTCCCGCGCCCCGACGTGCCGGGACCGAGCACGCCGGAGACGCCGCCGGGCGCGCCGGAGCCGCCGCCCCCGGGCCCCTACCAGGAGCCCGGGTACCCGCCCGGCGCCCCGCAGCCCGGCGACCCGGGGCAGCAGGCGCAGCAGCCGCCGGGGTACCCGCAGCAGCCGTACCCCGAGCAGCCCTACCCTCAGCAGCCCTACCCCCAGCCGTACCCGCAGGGCCAGTACGCCCCGCAGTACGCGCAGCCCTACGCCCCGTCGGCGGGCACCGACGGCTGGTCGATCGCCGCGCTGGTCACGGGGATCCTCGGCCTGGCCGTCGTGCCGATCGTGCTCGGGATCATCGGCCTGTCACGGATCAACCGCACGGGCCAGCAGGGCAAGGGCATGGCGATCGCCGGCATCGTCCTGGGCGCGGTCGGCGTCGTGGCGTGGGTCGTGTTCTTCATCTTCGCCGTGGCGCTGGTGTCGCAGCTCGACCCGAGCGACTTCGAGACCACGTTCGACTCCTCGGCGGCGCTGCTCCTCGCGCGCTGACCCGCGCACCCCGGGTGCGGTCGCCCGCTGCCGGTCGTGTGGGGGTCCGGCGAAGACGCCGGTGAGGAGGGTCGTCGCGTCGCGGCAGGTGGGTAGCATCGCGGCTCGGACGGAGCGCCGGACCGTCCGAGACGCCGAGGCCGACCACGACCAGGAGGACCATGAGCCACCCGCGCGGGTACGACCCCCACGACGCGCCGCCCACCCAGGCGATCCCGCCGCGGGAGGACGGCACCACCGTGCTGCCCCCGACCCAGGCGGTCCCGCCGCGCGGCGGGGAGAGCACGACGGTGCTGCCGGCCGCGCAGGGGCGCGGCGGGTACGACGACGGCACGGCCGTGCTGTCGCCGCAGGCCGGCGCGGGCTACGAGGAGAGCACGACGGTGCTGCCGTCCGCGCAGGAGTTCGGCGGGTACGTCGACGGCACGGCGGCGCTGCCGCCGACGCAGGCGCTGGGCGGGTACGCCGACGGCACCCAGGTGCTGCCGTCGGCGCAGGCGGGCGGCGCGTACGACGACGGCACGGCGGTGCTGCCGAACGCCGCCCCGCCGCGGCGCACGTCCTCGCGGCCGGTCGCGTCGCTGTCGGCGCCGGCCGCGACGCCCGCCCCGCACGCCCCGGCCGCCCGCTCCGGGGCTCCGGCGGCGACGTCGGCGCCGCGGCCCGCGCCGCAGCCGACACCTCGGCCGGCGCCCCAGCCGGCGCCGTCGCCGTGGGGAACCGCGCCCGCGGCGGCCCCCGCGCACGGCGGCCCGGCGGGCCCGGGCCGGGCCGCGCCGGAGCCCGCGCGTCGCGGCACGGAGCCGACGGCGGTGGCGGCGCTGATCACCGGCATCCTCGGGTTCGTCGTGCCGCTGCTGGGCGTGCTCGCGATCATCCTGGGCGGCATCGGCCTGGACCGGACGCGCCGGCGCCGGTCGGGCGGACGCGGCATGGCCAAGACCGGCATCGCGTTCGGGTCGATCCAGGTCGTCTTCACGGCCATCGTCGTCATCGCCGGGCTGTGGCTCTGGAACTCCTACGGCGACGACATCCAGCAGGCCCTGGACGAGGCGGAGCAGCTCACCCAGACCGACCTGTCCGTGCCGGACCTGCTGCTCGGCGGCCTCACGGGCGACCTCTCCTTCGGCGACCTGCAGGACCTCGCCGGCACGCTGGGCGACGCCGACCAGCTCCAGGAGCTCGGCGGCCAGTGCCAGGCGGGCGACCCGGTCTCCTGCGAGGACCTCCTGGACCGCCTCCCGGACGGCATCCGCGACCAGCTCCCCGAGGACCTGCGCGACCGGATCCCCGCCGCCGGCTGACGCCGAGGTAGTCCACATCTCCGCGAGGTAGTTCGAATCTCCGCGAGGTAGTCCAGACCGTGCCGAGGTAGTTCAGACCTTGAACTACCTCGCGGAGTCGTGAACTACCTCGCGGAGTCTTGAACTACCTCGGCAGGGGTGGGACTACCTCGCGGGGCGACGTCGGAGGGTCGGCGTAGTCTGGTGCGGCACGCCCGGCACTCCGCCGGTCGCACGGCTCCCGGTCACGACGCAGCACGACGTCAGCACGACGTCGCGGCCCACGGAGCCCGGTGCGTCCCGGGGAGAGCTGGGCCTGTCGTCGTGCCCGCACCCGCGTCCCGACCCGATCGCACCGCGCCGCAGACCCGCCCGAAGGACCCGCATGAACCTCACCGGCATCGTCCCCGCCCTCCTCGCCGACCCCGGCGCCGCCGCCGCGCTCGAGCACGTCCCGGCCCGCGGGTTCGCCGACGTCGTCGGGCCCGTCGGCGTGCGCGCCCCGCTGCTGGCGGCCGCGGCCCAGCGGCGCCCGCTCGTCGTCGTGACCGCGACGGGCCGCGAGGCCGACGAGCTCGCCGCGTCCGTGCGCGCGTACCTGCCCGACGACCGGGCCGACGACGTCGCCGTGCTGCCCGCGTGGGAGACGCTGCCCCACGAGCGGCTGTCGCCGCGCGCCGACACGGTGGCGAAGCGGCTCGCGGTGTTCCGCCGGCTCGCGCACCCGGATCCCGAGCCGGGCCAGACGGGCCCGGTCCGGCTGCTCGTCATGCCGGCCCGCGCGCTGCTGCAGCCGGTGGTCGACGGCCTGGGCGAGCTGGTGCCGGTCGAGCTGCACACCGGCACGACGGCGGACCTCACCGACGTGGCCGACCGCCTGGTCGCCGCCGCGTACACGCGCGTGGACATGGTGGAGCGCCGCGGCGAGTTCGCCGTCCGCGGCGGCATCCTCGACGTCTTCCCGCCCACCGAGGACCACCCGCTGCGCATCGAGTTCTGGGGCGACGAGGTCACGGAGATCCGCTGGTTCGCCGTCGCCGACCAGCGTTCGCTGGAGATCGCCGAGCACGGGCTGTGGGCGCCGCCGTGCCGCGAGATCCTGCTCACCGACGCGGTGCGGCAGCGCGCCGCGGGCCTGGTCGAGCGGCTCCTGGGCGCGATCGAGATGCTCGACAGGCTCGCCGCGGGCGTCGCCGTCGAGGGCATGGAGTCGCTCGCCCCCGTCCTCGTGGACCGTATGGTGCCGGTGCTGGAGCTCGTGCCCGACGACGCGCTGCTCGTCATCGACGAGCCCGAGCGCGTGCGCCGCCGCGCGCACGACCTGGTCGCCACGACCGAGGAGTTCCTCGCCGCGGCCTGGACGGGCGCCGTCGCCGGCGGCGCGGCCCCGATCGACCTGTCCGCGGCGTCGTTCGAGACGTTCGCCGAGGTGCGCGACGTCGCCGCCCGCCGCGGCCTGGGCTGGTGGACGCTGTCCTCCTTCGCCCTCGACGCCCCGGCGGAGGGCGACGACGAGGCGGCGATCGCGCCGACGTCCGAGGCGGACGGCGTCACGACGTTCACCGTGGGCGCGCGCGACGTCGAGTCGTACCGCGGCGACGTGCAGCGCGCGTTGGACGACGTGCAGACGCTGCAGAAGGCCGGCTGGCGGCTGGTGCTCACCACCGAGGGGCACGGCCCCGCCAAGCGCATGGTCGAGCAGCTGGGCGCCGCGGACACCGCGGCCCGCCTCGTCGCCGAGCTGGGGGAGGAGCCCGAGGGCGGCGTGGTGCTGGTCGCCCCCGCGCTGGTGGGCAAGGGCTTCGTCGCCCCGGACCTGAGGCTCGCGGTGTTCAGCGAGTCCGACCTCACGGGCCGCCAGGGCTCCACGACCCGCGACATGCGCAAGATGCCGAGCCGCCGGCGCAACGTCGTCGACCCGCTGCAGCTGCGCGGCGGCGACTACGTGGTGCACGAGCAGCACGGCGTGGGCCGGTTCGTCGAGATGGTGCAGCGCACGCTCGGCGCGGGCGCGAACGCCGCGACGCGCGAGTACCTGGTGATCGAGTACGCGTCGTCGAAGCGCGGCCAGCCGGGCGACCGGCTGTTCGTGCCGATGGATCAGCTCGACCAGGTCACGAAGTACACGGGCGGCGAGGCGCCGTCGCTGTCGAAGATGGGCGGCGCGGACTGGAAGAACACGAAGGCGCGCGCCCGCAAGCACGTCAAGGAGATCGCGGGCGAGCTGATCCGCCTGTACTCGGCGCGCATGGCGACGCAGGGGCACGCGTTCGGCCCGGACACCCCGTGGCAGCGCGAGCTGGAGGACGCGTTCGCGTACGTCGAGACGCCCGACCAGCTCGTGACGATCGACGAGGTCAAGGCCGACATGGAGAAGGCCGTGCCGATGGACCGCCTGGTGTGCGGCGACGTCGGCTACGGCAAGACGGAGATCGCCATCCGTGCCGCGTTCAAGGCGGTGCAGGACGGCAAGCAGGTGGCCGTCCTGGTCCCGACGACGCTGCTGGTGCAGCAGCACTTCGACACGTTCTCCGAGCGGTACGCGGGCTTCCCCGTGACGGTCCGCGCCCTGTCCCGGTTCCAGTCGGAGAAGGAGTCGGCCGAGACGGTCGAGGGACTCGCGAAGGGCACCGTCGACATCGTCATCGGCACGCACCGCCTGCTCACCGGGTCGGTGCGGTTCAAGGACCTCGGCCTGGTGATCGTGGACGAGGAGCAGCGGTTCGGCGTCGAGCACAAGGAGACGCTCAAGCAGCTGCGCACCAACGTGGACGTGCTGGCCATGTCCGCGACGCCGATCCCGCGCACGCTCGAGATGGCCGTCACCGGCATCCGCGAGATGTCCACCCTCGCCACCCCGCCTGAGGAGCGCCACCCCGTGCTCACGTACGTCGGCGCGTACGAGGAGAAGCAGATCGCCGCGGCCCTGCGGCGCGAGCTGCTGCGCGAGGGCCAGGTCTTCTACGTGCACAACAAGGTGGAGACGATCCAGAAGACGGCGTCGCGCCTCGCGGAGCTCGTCCCCGAGGCCCGCATCGGCGTGGCCCACGGCAAGATGAGCGAGCACCAGCTGGACCAGGTGATCCGCGCCTTCTGGGAGAAGGAGCTGGACGTGCTGGTCTGCACCACGATCATCGAGACCGGCCTGGACATCTCCAACGCCAACACCCTGATCCTGGAGCGCGCGGACGTGCTGGGCCTGTCGCAGCTGCACCAGCTGCGCGGCCGCGTCGGCCGCGGCCGGGAGCGCGCGTACGCGTACTTCCTGTACCCGCCGGAGCGGCCGCTCACCGACACCGCGCACGACCGCCTCGCGACGATGGCCGCGCACACCGACCTCGGCGCCGGCATGCAGATCGCGATGAAGGACCTCGAGATCCGCGGCGCGGGCAACCTGCTCGGCGGCGAGCAGTCCGGCCACATCGCGGGCGTCGGCTTCGACCTGTACGTGCGCATGGTGGGCGAGGCCGTGGCGACGTTCCGCGGCGAGCGCGAGGAGGAGCAGCCCGAGGTCACCATCGAGCTGCCCGTCGACGCGCACCTGCCGGAGTCGTACATCGCCACCGAGCGGCTGCGCCTCGAGGCGTACAAGAAGATCGCCGCCGCCCAGGACGCGACCGAGCTCGCGGAGGTGCGTGCCGAGCTGGTGGACCGCTACGGCACGCTGCCCGACGTCGCGTCCGCGCTGTTCGACGTCGCGGACTTCCGCAACCACGCCCGCCGCGCCGGCCTCACCGACGTCACGGCACAGGGCAAGTTCGTCCGGTTCGCGCCCGTGGACCTGGCGGAGTCGGCGCAGTTGCGGCTCAAGCGGCTGTACCCGGGCACGATCCTCAAGCCCGCCATCCGGGCGTTCCTCGTGCCCTTCCCGACGACGGCGCGCATCGGCGGCCGCCCGCTGCGGGGCGCCGAGGTGCTCGCCTGGGCGCGCCAGCTCATCGACGCGGTCGTGCTCGGGGAGGTCTCCGCCGCGGCGAGCGTCGGTACCGGCGGTCGCTGACCGCCACGGCGCCGACGTCAGCCGACCGTCAGCCGAAGGACTGCGCCGTCGCGTGCTCGACGTCGACGAGGAACGCGATGCGGTCCTCGCCGCGCGGGTAGTCGGCGCCCGTGTAGACGTGGGCGATCCGGTCGACGACGGCCCAGCCGGCGTCGCCCAGGAGCACGCGGTCCACGCGCCCGCGCAGCAGCGCCATCTCCCACGGCCGCTCCGTGTGCGTCACGGAGATCGCGACGCGGGGGTCGCGGTCGACGTTGCGCGCCTTCTGCGAGCGCGGGCCCGTGAGGAAGGCGAGCAGGTCGCCCTCCCACGCCACCCACACCGGCACGCTGTGCGGTGAGCCGTCGGGCAGCAGCGTTGCCAGGTGGGCCACGTGGGGCTCCGCGACGAGGGTGCGGGCCAGCTCGGGCAGGTGGTCGGGCCCGGGGCTCGGTGCGGGGGCCGGTGCAGAGGTCATGCAGGGAGGACTCCGCCTCCCGCCCGGACTGAGCGGCCGGGGGAAATCCCCGTCTCGGCAGGTGGGGACGGTCGGGCGTCCCTAGCATGGCCGGGGACGGCCCCCGACGGGACCGGCCGCGCCGTCCGTCGGCGTGGCTCGCGGCGCGCGACGACGGAGGGTGCGATGAGCGGCACGAACGGCGGCGGGTCGGACGGCGCGGGCCTGCCGGACGATGCGACGGCACGCCTGGCCGCGCTGGAGCGCGAGAACGCCGAGCTGCGCGCACGGCTCGCGGCGGGCGAGGGACAGCGGGCCGTGGCCCCGGCGTCTGCCGCGCCCCGGGAGCGACACCGCGGGCGGGCCGCGGCCGCCGTCGTGCTCATCGTGCTGGGGGCGCTGCTGGCTCCGCTCGCGGCGGTCTCGGCCTGGGCGGAGCGGACGCTCACCGACACGGACCGGTACGTCGCCACGGTCGGGCCGCTTGCCGCCGACCCCGCGGTCCAGGGGGCCGTCGCCGGCCGGCTCACCGACGTCGTGATGGAGCAGATCGACGTGGACGCGATCCTCGGCACCGTGGTCGACGGGCTGGAGCAGCGGGGTGTCGGGCCGCGCGCCACCGACGCCCTCACCCAGCTGTCCGGCCCCCTGTCCAGTGGGGTCGAGTCCTTCGTGCGCCGGACCGCGGACGACGTGGTCGGCAGCGACGCGTTCCACGACGCCTGGGTGCAGGCCAACCGGGTGGCGCACGAGCAGCTCGTCGCGACGATGCGGGGCGAGGGCGGCGAGCTGCTGCAGATCGGCAAGGACGGCCAGCTCACCATCCAGCTCTCCGGCATCATCGACCTGGTCAAGCAGCGGCTCGTCGACCGGGGCCTCGGGGTCGCGGCGCGGATCCCGGAGGTGAACGCCACGTTCACCCTGATGCAGACGTCGCAGCTGGTGCAGGTGCAGAACCGGTACGCGCAGGTCGTGGCGCTGGGGACGTGGCTGCCGTGGATCTCGCTCGGCCTGCTCGCCGCCGGGGTGCTGGTGGCGCGGCACCGGTCGCGGGCGCTCGTGGTCGCGGGCCTGGCGCTCGCGGCGGGGATGGTGCTGCTCGCCGTCGGGCTGGCGATCGGGCGCGGCGTCTACCTCGACGCGCTGCGGGACGTGGTGCTGCGGCTCGACGCGGCCGAGGTGCTGTTCGACCAGACCGTGTCGTTCCTGCGCGTCACGCTGCGCACGGTCGGCGTGCTCGGGCTGGTCGTCGCGCTCGTCGCGTACCTGGGCGGCGGCAGCGCGTCCGCACGCTCCCTGCGCGCGGGCGCGGGACGCGGGTTCACCTGGCTGCGCGAGTACGGCGACCGGCGCGGCGTCTCCACCGGCCCGGTCGGCGAGTGGCTGGGCCGCTACCGCACGGTCGTCCGCGTGGCGATCATCGCCGTCGCCGCCCTGGTGCTGCTGCTGGCGGGCAGCCCGACGGCGGGGCTCGTCATCGGTACCGCGCTCGTGGCCGGCGTCCTCATCGTGCTGCTGGAGATCGCGGCCCGTCCGCCCCGGCCCGACGACGTCGCCGCGGCGCCCGGTCCACCCGACCTCCCCGAGGGCACCGCCCCCATCCCCTGACCTTCGAGCACGCGATCTCTCGCGCCATCCGGGTCGATGGCGCGAGAGATCGCTTGGTCGAAGGCTACGGTGGCGCGTCGTGACCACCACCGACGTCGAGATCACCGCCGACCTCGTCCGAGACCTGCTGCGCGAGCAGCACCCGGACCTCGCGCACCTGCCGCTGCGCCTCGGCGCGCGCGGCTGGGACAACCAGCTCTGGCGGCTCGGCGACGACCTCGCCGTGCGGCTGCCGTGGGCCACCGAGTCCGCCGACGCGCTGCTGCGCAAGGAGCACGCCTGGCTCCCCGGGCTCGCACCGCGCCTGCCGCTGCCGGTGCCCGTGCCGCAGCGGCTGGGTGAGCCCGGCGCGCTGTTCGGGCGGCCGTGGATCGTCACCACCTGGGTGCCCGGCGAGCCCGCCGACCGCGCGCCCGTCACGCGGCCGGGGTCGGCCGACGTCCTCGCGGCGTTCCTGTCCGCCCTGCACCGCGCGGCCCCGGACGCCGCGCCCGCCGGCCGCGGCCGCGGCGGCCCGCTCGCCGACCACACGGAGGGCTTCGAGCACGGCCTCGCCGAGGTGGTCGAGCGCGGGCTCGTCCCGGACCCCGACGCCGTGCGCGCCGTCTGGCACGACGCCGTCGCCGCCCCGGCCTGGGACGGCCCGCCCCTGTGGCTGCACGCCGACCTGCACCCGGCCAACGTCGTCACCGCCGACGGCGCCCTGAGCGGCGTCATCGACTTCGGCGACCTGTGCGCGGGCGACCCGGCCTACGACCTCGCCGGCGCGTGGCGGCTGCTGCCCGACGGCGCCGTCGACCGCTTCTACGCCGGCTACCGGCCGGGTGCGGACGACGCCACCCGCCGCCGCGCCCGGGGCTGGGCGGCGGCCACCGCAATCGGCGGGCTGCTCGTCGGCGACGCCGGCGACCACGGCCGACCGGGCGGGAAGTCCTCGTGGGGCCCGCCCGCCCGCGCGACGCTCGAGCGTCTGGTGGCCACGGCCCCCTGAGCGGCGTGCGCCGGGCGGGTGCCGGCCCAGGTCCCTACCGTGGTCCCGTGGAGCTCACCGCAGACGCCCTGGTGGCGGACCTGCGCGCGGTCGCGGACCCGGCGGCCCACCCGAACCGGCACTACGCCGGGTCGGGCGAGGTGCTCGGGGTGCGGATGGGCACGCTGTTCGACGTCGCGAAGCGGTACGCCGCGATGCCGCTGGACGAGGTGCACCGCCTGCTCGACGAGCCCGCCTACGAGCCGCGGCTCGCCGCGTTCTGCGTGCTGGACTTCGGGGTCCGCGGGCCCCGGGTCACGGAGGCCGAGCGGGAGGCGCGGTACCGCACGTACCTCGACCGGCACGACCGCATCGACACGTGGGACATGGTGGACCGGGCGGCGCCGCGCGTCGTGGGGCGGTACCTGCGCGATCGTTCGCGCGAGCCGCTGTTCGAGCTGGCCAGGTCGGACGACCCGCTGCGCCGGCGCACGGCCCTCACCGCGCCGCTGGCGTACACCCGCCCGCCGCACGCGGCGGGGATCGCCGACCTGCTGCGCCTCGTCGAGCTGCTGCACGCCGACCCCAATCCGGTGGTCCGCAAGCCCGTCGGCATCGCCCTCAAGCATGCGGGAGGCGCCGACCCCGCGGCCGTGCGCGGGTTCCTGGACCGGATGGGCGACACGCTCGCAGCGCCGCTCCGGCGGGAGGCGCGGCAGAAGCTGCCGGTCGAGCCCTGACCCGCTCGGCGGCCGTCGTCGTGGTCAGGCGCCAGGCCGCCGCCCGGTGCCGTCGTCGTCCGGGGCACCGTCCCGGCCCACCGGCCCCAGCAGGCCGGCGATGCGCTGCTCCAGCGCGTCGGCGGCGCCGTCCGGCAGCGCGACGATCCCCTCGAGCTCCTTGAGGGCCCGGCGGTACGCGGACTGCCGCTCCGCGTGCGACGAACCCTCGTCGTCGGCCATCGCCAGCAGCTTCTTCGCCCGGTCGAGGGCCTGCCGCTCGGTGGGGGAGAAGTCCGACGCGCGACGGCGCTTTGCCTCCCGCTCGGCGACGTCGAACCGCACCTGCATCTCGCGCACCGCGTCGCGGTAGCGGTCGAGACGGCGGCGGTCGCGCAGCTCGTCGAGGTCGTCGGGGCGCAGCTCCTCGGCCGCCCGGCGGGCGCGGTGGAAGTCGACCGTCACCTGCTCGCGCATGTCCGACATCAGCGGGTACTCGAGCGACTTCACCGCGTCCAGCTCGTAGGCGAGCCAGCGCCGCTGGGTCTCGTCGTGCGCGGCCACGGTGCGCTCGATCTCGCTGGTCAGGGCCTCGTCGTCGGCCTTCGCGGCCGACGTCGCGGACGAGGTGGCGGGCTGCTCGGCGCCGTGCTTGATGCGGTACATCTCGAGCTTGTCCTGGCGCCGCTGGCGGTCCCAGCTCGAGATGCTCCGGGCCGCGCCCCCGATCGCGGGGCCGACGAAGAAGATCAGCCACCAGTACGAGCCGAGGAAGTCCCAGACGCTGTCCACGGGGTCCACGCTATCGGCGCGGGCGTGACCGCTGGGTGGTCGCGGGCGCCCAGCCGGAGGCGCCGGTCTAGGCTGGGGGCGTCAACCCAGCACCGTCGCGGGCGTCAGCGGCCCCGGGCACCTTCGCCTGGGCCTTGCCGTGCGGTCGCCCGCGGTTCCCCGTCTGAAGGAGCACCCGTGGCAAGCATCGAAGCCGTTGGAGCACGCGAGATCCTCGACTCGCGCGGCAACCCCACCGTCGAGGTGGAGATCGCGCTGGACGACGGCACGTTCGCCCGCGCGGCGGTCCCGTCGGGCGCCTCGACCGGCGCGTTCGAGGCCGTCGAGCGTCGTGACGGCGACAAGGGGCGCTACCTGGGCAAGGGCGTCGAGGGCGCGGTCAACGCCGTCATCGACGACATCGCCCCCGAGCTCATCGGCTACGACGCCGAGGAGCAGCGCATCATCGACCAGACCCTCATCGAGCTGGACGGCACCCCGAACAAGGGCAAGCTGGGCGCCAACGCGATCCTGGGCGTCTCGCTCGCCGTCGCGAAGGCCGCCGCGAAGTCGGCCGGCCTCGACCTGTTCCGCTACGTCGGCGGCCCGAACGCGCACGTGCTGCCCGTGCCGATGATGAACATCATCAACGGCGGGTCGCACGCCGACTCGACGGTGGACTTCCAGGAGTTCATGATCGCGCCGATCGGCGCGCCCACGTTCAAGGAGGCCCTGCGCACGGGCACCGAGGTCTACCACGCCCTCAAGAGCGTGCTGAAGGGCAAGGGCTTCTCCACGGGCCTCGGCGACGAGGGCGGCTTCGCCCCCGACCTGCCGTCGAACGCCGCCGCCCTGGACCTCATCGTCGAGGCGATCGAGAAGGCGGGCTTCACGCCGGGCTCCGACGTCGCGATCGCGATGGACGTCGCCGCGACCGAGTTCTTCAAGGACGGGGCGTACCACTTCAAGAACGGCGAGGTGCACTCGACCGAGGACATGATCAAGCTCTACGAGGGCCTGATCTCGAGCTACCCGATCGTCTCCATCGAGGACCCGCTGTCCGAGGACGAGTGGGGCGCCTGGTCGCAGTTCGTCTCCGAGGTCGGCGACAAGGTCCAGGTCGTCGGCGACGACCTGTTCGTCACCAACCCCGAGCGCCTCGCCAAGGGCATCGAGCTCAAGTCCGCCAACTCGCTGCTGGTCAAGCTCAACCAGATCGGCACGCTCACCGAGACGCTCGACGCCGTCACGCTCGCGCAGCGCAACGGCTTCACCACGATGACCTCGCACCGCTCCGGCGAGACCGAGGACACCACGATCGCCGACCTGTCCGTCGCGACCAACGCCGGCCAGATCAAGACCGGTGCGACCGCCCGCGGCGAGCGCATCAACAAGTACAACCAGCTCCTGCGCATCGAGGAGGCGCTGGACGACGCCGGCCGCTACGCCGGTCGTTCCGCGTTCCCGCGCTTCCAGGGCTGAGTCCCACCGCTGGATGAGCGTGTCGAAACCCTCGACGGCTCGCCGGCGCACCGACGGCCGGTCGCTCCCTCCGGGGGCGGCCGGCCGTCGTCGTCCCGCGAGGTAGTTCGAAGCCTGCCGAGGTAGTTCAGATCTCCGCGAGGTAGTTCGAACTACCTCGCGGAGATGTGAACTACCTCGCGGACTCCTGAACTACCTCGCGGAGATCTGAACTACCTCGCGGGGTGTCCTGGCGGGCGCGCCGACGACGGTCCCCGGCGCGGGCGGTGCGGCTCGGCAGAATCGGGGCGTGCCTGCTCGTCGCCCGACCTCGCCCGCCGCCCGCCGCCCGGCGTCGCGGCCCTCGGGGGCGCGCGGCGGCTCCGCGCGGCCCACGACGACGGCGAACGGGTCGGTGGGCACGAAGCCCAAGGCCCCCGCGAAGGGCCCGAGCAAGAGCACGGGCAAGGGCTCCGGCACCGCGAAGGGCACGACCAAGGGCACCACCAAGGGCAAGGGTGCGGCGAGCACGCGCCGCGGGTCGCGGCGCCCGGCGGGGCCGGCGCGCGAGGAGCGGCGTCGCAGCCGCTACGGCCTGGTGCTGCCGGAGGTGCTCACCGTCCGGCTCATCGTGCTGTCCGTGGTGGTGCTGCTGGCGGTGGTGCTGCTGCTGCCCACGGTGCGCGGCGCCGTCCAGCAGTCGCACGAGCTGGACCGGCTGCGGACCGAGCTGGCGCAGAACCAGGCGGAGCGCGACCGCCTGGAGGTGGAGCTCGGGCGCTGGGAGGACCGGTCGTACGTCGAGGAGCAGGCGCGGTCGCGCCTCAGCTTCGTCATGCCGGAAGACAAGGTGTGGCGGGTGGTCGACCCGGGTGCGGCGGGGGACGACGACGTCGACCCCGTGACCGGCGAGGCGGTCGGCGCCGGCCCGGTCGGCACGTCCACGGGCCCGAGCGTGCCCTGGTACCAGTCGGTCTGGGAGTCGGTGCAGGTCGCGGACGGCCCCGCCGCAGCGGACGACGACGATGCCGACGGTGCGTCCGACGACGTCACGGAGCCCGGCGGGTCGCCCAGCCCGACGCCGGACGACTGACCCTGGCCGTCTGATCCTGGCGCGCCCTCAGCGCCCGCCCGGGCGGTGGCCGAGCCCCGCGGCGATGTCCGCGGCGGCGTCGAGCACGACGGGCACGAGCGCCTCCACCCGCGCGGGCGGCATGTACGGGCGGGTCGCCGACACGCTCACGGCGGCGGCGATCGCGCCGGACGCGTCGCGCACGGGGGCGGCGACGCAGAGGATGCCGGGCTCGTTCTCCTCGAGGTCGAACGCGACCCCGCGACGGGCCGACGCCTCCATGACGGCGACGAACTCGTCCGGCGTGAGCACGTCGGCCGCGGGGCCGTCGGGGGCGTCCCCGCCGACGCGGCGTTCGGCGACGAACTGCTCGCGCCACCGCTCCGGGTGGTCGAGCAGCAGGGCCTTGCCCACCCCCGTGCGCGTGAGCGGCATCCGGTGCCCGACCCGTGAGCGCATCTCGGCGCCGCGCGTGCCGGGGATCTTGTCGAGGTACAGCACCTGGCCGCGGTCCTCGATGGCGAGGTGCACGGTGTCCGCGACGCGGGCGGCGAGCGCCCGGAGCGGCCGGGCCGCGACGTCGGCCACGGGGTTCTCCTGCAGCGCCTGGTAGCCGAGCTCGATGAGCGCCGGGCCGAGCGCGTACCGGCCGTCGTCGAGCCGGCGGACGTACCCCGTCGCGAGCAGCAGCTGCAGCAGGCGGTGGGTGGTGCTGCGGCCGACGCCCGTCTCGGCGGCGATGTCCCGCAGGCGCGCGTGCCCGCGGGCGACGGCGTCGACGACGGCGATCCCGCGCGCCAGCGTCTGCGTGCCGGGCGGCGGTTCCGGCCGGGGGTTCGTGGTGGCGCGGGCCGCGGTGCCGTCCATGCTCTGAGGTGCCTCGGGAGGTGTCTCGGGCGGCCCCGCAGGGGTGATGCTCACGCTCGAACGGTATCCCGATAATCGGGACGCTGTTCTCGCTATCGGGACCGCCTGCCTAGGTTCCCGTCCATGCCCGACGACGCACCCGGCCGCGAGGCGGCGCTGGTCGCCCTCGACTGGGGCACCACGACCTTCCGCGGCTGGCTCCTCGACGCCGACGGCCGCGAGCTGGACCGCGTGCGCACGGACGACGGCACGCTGCGCACGTCGGCCGGGACGGGGACGGCGGGCGAGCGGGCGGCCGCCTTCGAGCGCACCGTCGCGCGGGTGTGCGGCGCCTGGCTGGCCGCCCACCCGGCGGCGACGGTGCTGTGCGCGGGGATGGCCGGCTCCCAGCTCGGCTGGGCCGAGGCCGGCTACCTCGACGTCCCCGTCGGGCTGGAGGACCTCGCCCGGCACCTCACGACGGTGCCCGGCGGCGTGGCCGGGCGGGACGTGCGGCTCGTCCCCGGGCTGCGCGCGCCGGGCGACCTGCCGGACGTCATGCGCGGCGAGGAGGTGCAGCTGCGCGGTGCGCTCGAGGGCTCCCTCGACGGCACCCCCGACGACGCCTCGGACGATGCCGCCGGCCCGCCCGCCGCCGTCGTGCTGCCGGGCACGCACACGAAGTGGGTGCGGCTCGACGGCGCGCGGGTCACGGGGTTCTCCACCGCCATGACGGGCGAGGTCTACGACCTGCTGCTGCGCGACAGCATCCTGGCGCGGCTCGCGGACGGCGTCCCGGCGGCGGAGCCGTCGACCGCGTTCGTCCGCGGCCTCGACGTCGACGCCGAGCACGGCGAGGAGCGGGGCGTCCTGGCGCTGCTGTTCACCGCGCGCACGCTCGTGCTGGCCGGGCGGCTGGCCCCCGAGGAGGTCGCCGACTACGCCTCCGGGCTGCTCGTGGGCTCCGACGTGCGGCACGCGCTGCGCTCCGTCCCGGCGGGCCCGGTCGCGGTCTGCGGCTCGGGCACGACGACCCCCCGCTACCGCCTCGCGCTCGAGCGCCGCGGGGCGACGGTCCGCACCGTCGCCGAGGACGTCGCCGCCCGCGGCCTGTGGCGCGTCGCGGCCGACGCCGGGCTCGTGGCCGCCCCGTCGAGATCCCGACCGGCACCCCGCCAGACGACCCGCCAGCCACCGGAGGACCGCCCATGAACCAGCACGCCACGGGGCTCGTCGCCATCCTGCGCGGCGTCACGCCCGCGGACGGCGTCGCCGTCGCGACCGCCGCGCTCGACGGCGGCCTCGACGCCGTCGAGGTCCCGCTCAACTCGCCGGACCCCCTGGAGTCGGTGCGCCGGATCCGCGCGGCCCTCGGCCCGGACGCGCGGGTGGGCGCGGGCACCGTGCTGACCCCCGACGACGTGCGCCGGGCCGCCGACGCCGGCGCCTCGCTCGTCGTCTCCCCGAACACGCGGCCCGACGTCGTCGCGGAGACGGTGCGGCTCGGGCTCGAGAGCTACCCGGGGGCCGCGACGCCCACGGAGGCGTTCGCCGCCCTGGACGCCGGGGCGACGGCGGTGAAGCTCTTCCCCGCCTCGACCATCGGGGTCGCCGGGATGCGGGCGTGGGCGAGCGTGCTGCCCGCCGGCACGCGCCTCGTCCCCGTGGGCGGCGTCGACGCGTCCACCCTCGGCGAGTGGGCGCGCGCGGGCGCGGACGGCGCGGGGCTCGGCACGTCGCTCTACCGCCCCGGGGACGCCGCCGCCGACGTCCGGGCGCGCGCCGCCGCCCTCGCGCGGGCCTGGGCAGCCCCTGAGACACGACCCTGAGAGGACCCTCGTGAAGATCACGTCGCTGACGACGTTCGTCGTCCCGCCCCGCTGGCTGTTCCTCAAGATCGAGACCGACGCGGGCATCGTCGGCTGGGGCGAGCCCGTCCTGGAAGGGCGCGCCGCCACCGTGGCGGCCGCCGTCGAGGAGCTGGCCGACTACCTGGTGGGCAAGGACCCCCGGCAGATCGAGGACCACTGGACCGTGCTGTACCGGTCGGGGTTCTACCGGGGCGGCGGGGTCCACATGAGCGCGCTCGCCGGCATCGACCAGGCGCTCTGGGACATCAAGGGCAAGGCGCTCGGCGCGCCCGTGCACGACCTGCTCGGCGGGCGCGTCCGCGACCGCATCAAGGTGTACTCGTGGATCGGCGGCGACCGCCCGGCGGAGACCGCGGCCGCCGCGCGGGAGGCCGTCGCCCGCGGCTTCACCGCCGTGAAGATGAACGGCCCGGAGGAGCTGCAGTACCTGGACACGCGCGACAAGGTGGAGAAGGTCGTCGCGAACGTCGCCGCCGTCCGCGACGCGGTCGGGCCCGACGTCGGCATCGGCGTCGACTTCCACGGCCGCGTGCACCGCCCCATGGCGCGGGTGCTGCTCGACGCGCTCGAGCCGTACCACCTGATGTTCGTCGAGGAGCCGGTGCTGTCCGAGCACGTCGACGGCATCGCCGACGTCCTGCGCGCCTCGAGCACGCCGATCGCGCTGGGGGAGCGGCTGTACTCGCGCTGGGACTTCCGGCACGTCCTCGAGTCCGGCGTCGTCGACGTGATCCAGCCCGACCTCTCGCACGCGGGCGGCATCACCGAGGTGCGCAAGGTCGCCGCGATGGCGGAGGCGTACGACGTCGCGGTCGCGCCGCACTGCCCGCTGGGGCCGATCGCGCTGGCCGCCTGCCTGCAGCTCGACGCCGTCGCGTACAACGCGGTGATCCAGGAGCAGAGCCTCGGCATCCACTACAACACCGCGAACGACCTGCTCGACTACGTCGTCGACCCTGGCGTGTTCGCCTACTGTGCCGGGATGGTCGACATCCCGCGCGGACCCGGGCTCGGGATCGAGGTGGACGAGGACTACGTCCGCGAGCGGGCCGCCGTCGGGCACCGGTGGCGCAACCCCGTCTGGCGGCACGCGGACGGTTCCTTCGCCGAGTGGTGAGGGAGCGCCGCGGCACCCGCCGGTCCGGGGGAGAATGAGGGCTGCCCCGCCCGCGACCTCCCGAGGACCACTCCGTGACCGACCAGACCTCCGCCCCCGTCGACGGCGCCGACCCCGCCGCCGTCACCGACCGCGACCTCGAGGTGCTCGCCGAGCAGCTCGGTCGCGAGCCGCGCGGCGTCGTCGGCATCGCCGCGCGCTGCGTGTGCGGCCGCCCGCTCGTGGTGCGCACGGCGCCGCGGCTGCCGGACGGCACGCCGTTCCCCACGACCTACTACCTCACGCACCCGGGCGCCGTCGCCGCGGCGTCGCGGCTGGAGGCGGACGGCGTGATGAAGGAGATGACGGCGCGGCTCGGCGAGGACGAGGAGCTCGCGGCCGCCTACCGCCGGGCGCACGAGCACTACCTCGCCCGGCGCGCGGAGCTCGGGCAGGTCGAGGAGATCGACGGCATCTCCGCCGGCGGGATGCCCACGCGCGTCAAGTGCCTCCACGTGCTCATGGGGCACGCCCTGGCCGCCGGGCCCGGGGTCAACCCGCTCGGCGACGAGGCACTCGCGCTGGTGCGCGACCAGTGGCGGCCCGACCGCTGCTCCTGCTGACCCACCGCTGGTTGAGCCTGTCGAAACCAAGCCCGCCGAGATCTCGCACGGGTCTCGACAAGCTCGACCAGCGGAACGTCGGAGGTGAATGAGAAGGTGTCGCCCGTGACCGAACGCCCCACCCCCTCCACCGCCGGTACCCGCGTCGCGGCGATCGACTGCGGCACCAACTCCATCCGCCTCCTGGTCGCCGACGTCGGCCCCGACGGCACGCTCACCGAGGTCGACCGCCAGCTGCGCATCGTGCGGCTCGGGCAGGGCGTGGACCGCACGGGCGAGCTCGCCCCGGAGGCCCTGGCGCGCACGCTCGAGGCGTCGCGCGACTACGCGAAGGTGATCGCGGAGGCGGGGGCCACGCGCGTGCGGTTCGTCGCGACGTCGGCCACGCGCGACGCCCGCAACCGGCAGGAGTTCGCCGACGGCGTCCGCGCGGCCGTGGGCGTCGACCCCGAGGTGGTCTCCGGCCGCGAGGAGGCGGAGCTGTCGTTCCGCGGCGCGACGGCGGGCGTCGCCGCCCAGCACACGGCGCCGTACCTCGTGGTGGACCTCGGCGGCGGCTCGACCGAGCTGGTGCTCGGCACCACCACGCCGGAGGCGGCCCTGTCCCTCGACGTCGGCTCGGTGCGCCTGACCGAGCGGCACCTGCACTCCGACCCGCCGGCGCCGGCCGAGGTGGAGGCCGCGCGCGCGGACGTGCGCGCCGCGCTCGACGAGGCCTCCCGGACCGTCCCGTTCGGGCGGGCCGCGACGCTCGTCGGGCTCGCCGGCTCGGTGACGTCGGTGACCGCCCACGCCCTCGGGCTGACCGAGTACCGGCGCGACGCCGTGCACGGCGCGGTCCTCGACATGGACCGGGTCCTCGCCGCGTGCGACGACCTGCTGCACCGCAGCCGCGAGCAGCGGCTCGCCCTGGGGTTCATGCACCCCGGCCGCGCGGACGTCATCGGCGCGGGCGCCCTCGTCTGGGCGGAGGTCGTGCGCCGCGTGCGGGACGACGTCGCCGCGGCGGGCGGCACGCTCGCCGACGTCGTGACCAGCGAGAGCGACATCCTCGACGGCATCGCGCTCTCCCTGGCGTGACCCCCGCGCCGGCGCGGGAGGGTCGCACCGTGGACGCCCCGACTGCGGGGGTCCCGGGCGGTCGTAGAATGGGCACCATGCCTCAGAACGTTCTGTCGTCGGACACCTCTGTCCAGGACGCGCCCGCAGCGGCCCCGCGGCCCCGCAAGGTGCCTCGCATCGTCGTCCTCGGCGGTGGTTCCGTCGGCCTCTACGCGGCGCGCCGCCTGCGCCGCAAGCTCGGCAAGCAGGACGCGGCGATCGTCGTCGTCGACCCCCGGCCGTACATGACGTACGCGCCGTTCCTGCCCGAGGCCGGCGCGGGCTCGATCGACGCCCGCGACGTCGTCGCCCCGCACCGCAAGGCGCTCAAGGGCATCGACGTGCTGCAGGGCAAGGTCAACCACATCGACCACGCCGGGCACAAGATCACGATCCACCCCGAGGAGGGGCCGGACTACGAGGTCTCCTACGACCAGCTCGTCATCGGCCTCGGGTCGGTCTCCCGCACGCTGCCCATCCCGGGCCTCGCCGAGAACGCGATCGGCTTCAAGAACGTGGAGGAGGCCATCGCGGTCCGCAACCACGTGCTCAACCGCATGGACGTCGCCTCGTCCACGTGGGACGCCGAGGCGCGCAAGCGCATGCTGACGTTCACGTTCGTCGGCGGCGGCTTCGCCGGCATCGAGGCGCTGGCCGAGATCGAGGACATGGCGCGGTACGCCACGCGCAACTACCCGACGATCGACGCCGAGGACCTGCGCTTCGTGATGATCGAGGGCGCCGGCCGCATCCTCCCCGAGGTCTCCGAGCCCATGGGCCTGTGGGCGCTCGACGAGATGAAGAAGCGCGGCATCGAGTTCCACCTCAACACGTTCCTGTCGTCCTGCGTGGACGGCCACGTGGTGACCTCGACCGGCGTCGAGTTCGACACCGAGACCATCGTGTGGACCGCGGGCGTCAAGGCGAACCCGGTCATCAAGGAGGAGTCGGACCTCCCGTTCGACAAGCTCGGCCGCGTCATCGTCAAGCCGACGCTGCAGGTCGCGACGGAGGACGGCGAGATCGTCCCCGACGCCTGGGCCGCGGGCGACTGCGCCGCCGTGCCGGACGTGCTCAACCCAGGCCAGTTCTGCCCGCCGAACGCGCAGCACGCGATCCGCGAGGCCACCAAGCTGGCCGACAACATGGTCGCCGTCCTCAAGGGCGAGCAGCCCGAGGACTACAGCCACAAGAGCGTCGGCGTCGTCGCGTCCCTCGGCCTGTACAAGGGCGTCGCGGAGCTGTTCGGCTTCCTCAAGCTGCGCGGCCCGCTCGCGTGGCTCGCGCACCGCGGCTACCACGTCATGGCGATGCCGACCGGCAACCGCAAGGTGCGCATCCTCATCGGCTGGATCGGCCAGTTCCTCATGGGCCGCGAGATCGTGTCCCTCGGCTCGCTGCACGACCCGCGCGACGAGTTCCGCAAGGCGTCCGTGCCGCCGAAGCAGCCCGGCCAGAAGGTGGAGCAGAAGGCCGAGTCGTCGGCCGCGCGCGCCGAGAAGGGCTGACCTTCCCCGGTACCGTGAGCGGGCGCCGGGCCGACCTTCGTGGTCGGCCGGGCGCCCGCTCCGTCGTTCCGCCCCCGTAGCCCAACTGGCAGAGGCAGCCGGCTTAAACCCGGCCCAGTCCCGGTTCGAACCCGGGCGGGGGCACCTCAGCGCGTCATCTCGGCCGCGACGTCGGCGCCCGCCCGCCGGAAGGCGTCGACGACGCGGCGCACGGCGAGCCGCTCGGCGCGGTCGGGGCGCAGGACGGCGGAGACGTGCCGCGCCGACGCGACGTCGGCCAGCTCGCGCAGCACGAGCCGGTCGCCGGTGGGCGTGGTGAAGCGCGGTAGGACGGCGACCTCGTCGCCGGCGGCGACGAGCGCCTCGATGAGGCGGTTGTCGCGCAGCCGCTGCGTGACGCGCAGCTCGGCCCCGGTGGCCTGCTCGACGGCGAGGCGGACGGAGTCGAAGGGGTAGCCGAGGGGGACGCCGATCCACTCGACGTCGACCAGGTCCGCCGGCCGCACCCGCGGCAGGCGGGCGAGCGGGTGGTCGGCGGCCATCGCGACGTCGAGGGGCTCGCGGGCGAGCGGCACGACCGTGAGGCCCTCGGCGCCGGCGGGGCGCACGCTGGTCAGCGAGTGCGCGACGACGACGTCGTGGTCGGCCGTGAGCGGGCCGTACTCGGCCTCGGCGATGTCGACGTCGGCGCAACGCAGGCTGATCGCCGTGTCGGCGAGGTCGGCCATGACGCGGGGGAGCAGGAACGTGGCGGCGCTGGCCAGCGCCGCGACGGTGACCGTGCCCGACGGCTCGCCGGTGAACGCGTCCCACCGCGCCTGCACCTGCGCGAGGGCGGCCGCGACGGAGGCCCCGCCCTCGGCGAGCAGACGTCCGGCGTCCGTGAGCCGCAGCCCGCGGCCGGAGGGCTCGACCAGCGGGGTGCGCAGCTCGCGCTGGGCGGTGCGCAGCTGCTGGGACACGGCCGACGGCGTGCGGTGGGTGGCGCGGGCGACGGCGGTGACGCTGCCGCGGTCGGCGAGCTCGCGCAGGAGCTCGAGGTGCCGGACGTCCATGAAGGCAGCCTACAGATCAGATGAAGCAGGATTCGCTTGTCCTTCACGGTTGTCCCGGCGAGGCTGGGCGCATGCCCGCCCGCCACCGCCTGCTCGCCGTCCTCGTCGCCCTGATGTGGGGGCTGAACTTCATCGCCATCGACGCGTCCCTGCAGCACTTCCCGCCGATGTTCCTCGTCGCGCTGCGGTTCGCGCTCATCGCGCTGCCCACCGTGTTCCTGGTGCCCTGGCCGGACGTCCCGGTGCGCTGGGTGGTGGGCTACGGGCTCGGCTTCGGCGCCCTGCAGTTCCTCTTCCTGTACTGGGGGATGGCGGCCGGGATGCCCGCCGGGCTCGCGTCGCTGGTGCTGCAGATGTCCGGGCCGTTCACCGTGCTGCTGGGCGCCACGTTCCTGCGCGAGCGGGTGAGCGGGCGGCAGGTGCTCGGCATCCTCGTGGCCGTCGGCGGGCTCACCCTGGTGGCGTGGCAGCAGGCCGCGACCGCCACCGTCGTGCCGTTCCTGCTCACCCTCGCCGGCGCGTTCGGCTGGGCGATCGGCAACGTCTGCAACCGGCAGGCGAAGCCGCAGAGCCCGTTGCGCCTCACCCTGTGGATGTCGGTGGTGCCGCCGCTGCCCATGCTCGCGCTGTCGCTGCTGGTCGAGGGGCCCGGCGAGATCGGCCGCTCGCTCACGTCGTGGGGAGACCCGGACGCCGTGCCCGCCGTCGTGGGCCTGCTCTACACCGTGGTGGTCGCCACCGTGGTGGGTTCCGGGGTGTGGACGTGGCTCATGGCCCGCCACCCGGCGGGCGTGGTGGCGCCGTTCTCCATGCTCGTGCCGGTGGTCGGGATGTCGGCGGCGTGGGTGCTGCTCGGCGAGCGGGTGACCGCCCTCGAGGGCGTGGGCGCCGTCTTCGTCGTCGGCGGCGTGCTCTACGGGAGCAGCCGGGCCGCGCGCCGCCTTCTGCCGTCAGCAGAACGGCCGCCCGCGCAGGCGCTGGCGGAGCCGTCGGGCGCCGGTCGCGGGTAGCGTCGTCGGCATGACAGCGGACACACGGGTCGACACCATGGTCCACGGCGCGATCGGCGGTGCGGCCGAGACGGAGCACGTGCGCGAGCCGCTGCTGCGGCACCTGGTCGGCGCCATCCTGCGCCGTGCCCGGCTGCGCCAGCGGCGCACGCTGCAGGAGGTGGCGGGCGCCGCGCGCATGTCCACCGCCTACCTGTCCGAGGTGGAGCGCGGCCGCAAGGAGGCGTCGTCGGAGGTGCTGGCCGCCGTGTGCGCGGCCCTCGGGATCCGCCTCGTCGACCTCGTGGCCCAGGCCCACGACGCGCTGGCGGCGAGCGTCGAGCAGCAGCAGCGCGTCCGGGTGCTCACCTCGGTGCGCGACCGCGCCTCGTCGTCCGCGCGGCACGTGCGCTCGACGACGACGTCGGACGTCGTCGCCCTCGCGGCCTGAGCCGGGGCATGGAGTTCTTCTGCTACCACCGTGACCGCGCCGGCTCGCGACCGCTGCGCGAGGCGCTCAACGACGAGCACCTTGCGTACATGGACCGATTCGCGGACGGGATGATCGCGCGCGGTCCGACGACGACGGACGGCGGCGAGACGCTGACCGGCAGCGTGCACGTCCTCGACCTGCCCGGGCCCGAGGCAGCCCGCGCGTTCGCGTTCGACGAGCCCAACTACCAGGCCGGCGCGTACCGCGACGTGCTGCTGCGCCGGTGGCGCAACACCCTCGGGCGCACGATGTGGGACTACCCCGCCGGGCCCGACGGAGGCCCCCGGTACCTCGTCCTCGGGCTCGGGTGGCGGGGGAGCGGCGAGCCGCTCGTCGCCGCGGGCGCAGGCGTCGGCCTCGTCGCGGCGGGGCCGCTCCTGTCCGACGACGGCGCCGCCGTCCTCGGCGCCGCCGTGCTGGTCGAGGCCCCCGGCGCCGCGGACGCCCGCCGGGTGCTGGTCGCGGACGACTACGCGGACGTCGAGGTCCACGACTGGCACGTCGGCGGGCGGCCGGCGGGCTCCTAGGCCGCCGCGCGGTCGGACAGCTTGCGCGAGGAGACGACCGCGTCCGCCACCCCGTAGTCGACCGCGTCCTGCGCCGACAGGATGAGGTCGCGGTCGGTGTCGGTCCGCAGCCGTTCCACGGTCTGCCCCGTGTGCCGCGCCAGGAGCTGCTCGGTCTCGGCTCGCAGGCGCAGCACCTCGCGCGCCTGGATGGCGAGGTCCGAGACGGTGCCCTGCCCCTGGGTGGACGGCTGGTGCAGCAGCACGCGGGAGTGCTCCAGCACCGTGCGCTTGCCCGGCGTTCCCGCGGCGAGCAGCACCGCGGCGGCCGACGCGGCCTGGCCCATGCAGGTGGTCGCGACGTCGCTGCGCACGTACTGCATCGTGTCGTAGATGGCGGTCATGGCCGTGGCCGAGCCGCCGGGGGAGTTGATGTACAGCCCGATCTCCTGCTCCGGCGCCTCCGACTCCAGGTGCAGCAGCTGCGCCATCACGACGTTCGCCACGCCGTCGTCGATCTCGGTGCCGAGGAAGATGATGCGGTCGCGCAGCAGGCGGGAGAAGACGTCGGAGTAGCGCTCGCCCAGCGGGGTGCGCTCGACGACGTTCGGGATCGTGTAGCTCATCCGCTCGTCCATCACGGTTATCACAGCCCCGCCTTCCGGCCGGCGGCCGACGGCCGCACGTCCTCGACGCTCTCGACGATCCGGTCGACCATGCCGTACTCCACCGCCTCGGTGGCGGTGAACCAGCGGTCGCGGTCGCTGTCCGTGGCGATCTGCTCCACGGTGCGGCCGGTGTGCTGCGCGATGAGCTCGTGCATCACGCGCTTGGTGTGCTCCAGGTTCTCCGCCTGGATGGCGATGTCGACGGCGGTGCCGCCGATGCCGGCCGACGGCTGGTGCATCATCACCCGCGTGTGCGGCAGCACGTAGCGCTTGCCCTTCGTGCCGGTGGTGAGGAGAAACTGCCCCATGCTCGCGGCGAAGCCGAACCCGACCGTCACGACGTCGTTCGGCAGCAGCCGCATCGTGTCGTAGATGCCGAGCCCCGCGGTGACGGAACCGCCGGGGGAGTTGACGTACAGGGCGACGTCGGACCGCGGGTCCTCGGCCGACAGGAGCAGCAGCTGCGCGACGACGCGGTTCGCGACCGCGTCGTCGATCTCGGTGCCGATGACCACGATGCGCTGGTGCAGCAGCCGCGCGGTGAGCTGGTCGTCGAAGGCGGGTGGGGTGGGCAGGGTCGGTGCGCTCAGGGTGGGTGTGCTCATGACCCCACCGTCCGCCGCCGGCGGCTCCTTCGGGAGGCTTCTCTGCCCGCAGCGCATCTGCCCACGGCAGACGGCGCCTACGTCGATCGCTTGTAGGCGTCGAGGTCGGCGTTGAGGCGCTCGACGAGCTCGGCCAGGAGGGTGCGGTCCTCGTCGCTCCAGTCGGCGAGCACCGTGGAGTACGTGGTGGCGCGGCGGGCCCGCTGCGCGCCCAGTGCCTCCCGGCCCTCGGCCGTGGCGGAGACGAGCACGGCGCGGCCGTCGAGCGGGTCGCGGGACCGCTGCACGTGGCCGGCGCGCTCGAGGGCGACGACCTGGCGCGTCACGGTCGAGGCGTCGATCCCGAGCCGGTCGGCGAGCGCCTGCACGCGCTGCGGCCCGTCGTCGCGCAGGGCGTGCAGCAGCAGGTAGCCGGAGCGGTCGAGGTCGTGCCCGCCGGTGCGGGCGGTGGTCGCCGCGGTGGTGCGCTCGGCGCGACGCAGCAGCTGGGCGAGCCCGAGCTCGACGCGGGCGATGACCTCCGGGGTTGCCGCGGACGCCTCGGCGTCCTGGTCGGGACGGTCGTTCTGCACACTGTTTCCCCGGGAAGCGGTCATAGGTGTATCCTACAGGTAATTACCTGCACGATGCAGGCATCTCGGCGCCCCGACCGGCCCGTGGCCGGCGACGACGACGGCGCGAACGCATCAGCAGACCAGCAGCAGACGAAGCCCGCGGTGACCCGTGGGGCAGGAGTGAGGAGTCCGTGGCAGGCACACGCAACGAACCGAACAAGACAGCCATCTACGCCACCGCGCTGACGGCGTTCTTCGCGATCGCCGGCATCGCCGTCGTCGACCCGATCCTGCCGATCATCGGCGAGGAGATCGGCGCGACCACCTGGCAGATCGAGCTGCTGTTCACCGCGTACATCGCCGTCATGGCGGTGGGCATGATCCCGGCGGTGCTCGCGACGGGGAAGTTCGGCTACAAGAAGATCCTCGGGACGGGCGTCACCGTCGTCGCGATCGCCGCGATCCTCGCGGCGCTGAGCACCTCCATCGGCCAGCTCGCCGCCCTGCGCGGCCTGTGGGGCCTCGGCAACGCGATGTTCTTCGCCACCGCCATGGTGCTGCTCGTCTCGCTCGCCAACGACCGTGAGTGGGTGGTCGGCATCTTCGAGACCTGCGTCGGCCTCGGGTTCGCCGTCGGCCCGCTCATCGGCGGCCTGCTCGGCAGCTTCAGCTGGCGCGTGCCGTTCTTCGCCTGCGGCCTCTTCATGATCATCGCGCTCGCGATGTCGATCACCAAGCTCAAGGACCCGGCCGAGAAGCCGTCCCCGCTGCGCGTGGGCCAGGTGTTCTCGCTGTTCCGCAAGCCGGCGTTCCTGGCGCTCGCCGTCGTGACCGCCACGTACAACTTCGTCTTCTTCATCATCCTCGGCTACACGCCGATCTTCCTGGGGCTCGACGTCGTCCCGCTGGGCCTCGTCTTCACCGCCTGGGGCCTCGGCCTCGCGTTCGGCATCCTCGTCGTCGGCCACAAGCTGGCGCACACGATCGGCGCCGTGCAGACCCTCGGCGTCGCCGTCGCCGGCGTGCTCGTCATGACGCTGCTGCTCGCCCTCGGCCTGCCGACGCCGGCCTCGATCGTCGTGCTCGTCGTCGCCGGTGTGTTCATGGGCATCGCCAACGCGATCCTCACCGACCTGTCGCTGGCGCTCGGCGACCCCGACCGTCGCGTCACGACCGGCGCGTTCAACCTGGTGCGCTGGGGCTTCGCCGCCCCCGCCCCGGTCATCGCGGGCCTGCTGCACCCGGTGGGCGCCTCCGCCCCGTACTGGGTGGGCGTCGGCGTGCTCGCCGTCGGCGTGATCGTCTTCCTCCTGACCGCGCACAGGATGGCCGGCCAGCTGGGCGAGAAGGTCCTGTGGTCGCGTTGGAACCGCGCCGCGCGCGCCGTGGAAGGCACGCCCGAGGAGGCCATGTCCGAGCTGTGACCCGCGTCGTGCCCACGGGGCGCGGCACCGCGACGGGCGCCGGGCGGGACACCGCCCGGCGCCCGTCCGTCTGCGTGCCTGCACCGGGGCGGCCCGCGGCCGCGTCCGTCAGTCCTTCGGACGATGTGCCGGGGAACTCCGGGGGCGTATCGTCCGTTGCGCCCTTGCGTCACGACAGCGGAGTCGTGCCCGTCCTGCCGACCGTCCGTATGGAGTGAGCGTGTTCCGACTTGCCCGCCTGTCCCTGGCGAACCGCGCCGTCGTCGCCCTGGCGACGATCGCGATCTTCGTCTTCGGGGCGATGAGCCTGGGCTCCCTCAAGCAGGAGCTCATCCCGTCGCTGGAGCTTCCGGCGGGCGCGGTCGTCGCGACCTACCCGGGCGCGTCCCCGGAGGTGGTGGAGCAGCGCGTCACGGAGCCGCTCGAGGCCGCCGCCCAGTCGGTGGAGGGCATCGAGTCGATCGGGTCGACGGCGTCCACCGGCAGCTCGGTCACCACCGTGCAGTTCGAGTACGGCACCGACATGGACGCGGCCACGCAGCGGCTCCAGACCGCCGTCACGCGCACCCAGTCCCAGCTCCCCGAGGACGTCGAGCCGCAGGTCGTCACCGGGTCGCTCGACGACCTGCCCGTCATCCAGCTCGCGGCGGCCGCGGCCGACTCGGGCGAGGACGTCGACGCCGCGGCGCTCGCCGACACCGTCGACACCGTCGTCGTGCCCGCGCTCGAGGACCTCGACGGCGTGCGCTCCGTCGCCGTCACGGGCGGCGAGACCGACCAGGTGCTGGTCGACGTCAACGCGAAGAAGCTCGCCGCGGCCGGCCTCACCACGCAGGACGTGGCCGACGTGCTCAAGGACAACGGCGTCGTGCTGCCCGCCGGCACCGTTACGGACGACGACGTCACCTACTCCGTCCAGGCCGGCTCCAGCATCGACAGCGTCAAGGAGCTCAAGGCCCTCCCGATCGTCCCGGACCCCGCCGCGGGCGCGGGCGCGACCACGGGCGCGGGCGACGCCACCGGCGGCACCACCGGCCAGATCGGCGACGGCACGGGCGCTCCGCCCGCCGACGGCTCCGCGCAGGGCACCACCCCGCAGACCCCGGCCGCCCCCGAGCCCGTGACGCTCTCCGACGTGGCCTCCGTCAAGGTCGTGCCGGTCGAGGCGACGTCGCACTCCCGGCTCGACGGCGAGTCCTCGCTGGGCGTCGCCATCACCAAGACCCCCGACGGCAACACCGTCGACGTCTCCCACGCCGTCCAGGACGCGATGGACGACCTGAAGCCCGAGCTGGACGACGCCGGCGTCACCACCGCGGTCGTGTTCGACCAGGCGCCGTTCATCGAGCAGTCGATCGAGGGCCTCGCCACCGAGGGCGGGCTCGGCCTGCTGTTCGCCGTGATCGTCATCCTCGTGTTCCTCGTGTCGCTGCGCTCGACCCTCGTGTCGGCGGTGTCGATCCCGCTCTCGCTGGCCGTGACCTTCGTGGTCATGAACGCCACCGGGTACACGCTGAACATCCTCACGCTCGGGGCCCTCACGATCTCGATCGGCCGCGTCGTCGACGACGCCATCGTGGTCATCGAGAACATCAAGAGACACCTGTCGTACGGCGAGGACAAGAAGGCCGCCATCCTCACCGCCGTGCGCGAGGTGGGCGGCGCCATCACGGCGTCGACCATCAGCACGG
Source organism: Isoptericola sp. F-RaC21 (assembly GCF_038593535.1). Taxonomy (NCBI): domain Bacteria; kingdom Bacillati; phylum Actinomycetota; class Actinomycetes; order Micrococcales; family Promicromonosporaceae; genus Isoptericola; species Isoptericola sp. F-RaC21. Next base: position 556,921 of record NZ_JBCFYX010000003.1, read on the forward strand.
TCGCCGTCTTCCTACCGATCGCGCTGGTCGGCGGCATGGTAGGCGAGCTGTTCCGGCCGTTCGCGATGACCGTGGCGATCGCGATGCTCGCGTCGCTGGTCGTGGCCCTCACCATCGTGCCGGTGCTCGCGTACTGGTTCGTCAAGGCGCCCACCACGGCCCTGGACCCGGCCGAGGCGGAGCGCGTCCGCGAGGCCGCCGAGGCCAAGGAGCGCCGCGGCCTGTGGCAGCGCGCCTACGTGCCGAGCCTCGGCGCCGCGCTGCGCCACCCGTGGGTCACGCTCGTCGTCGCGGTCGCCGTCCTCGGCGGCACCCTCGCGCTCGTGCCGCGCCTGGAGACGAACTTCATCGGGGACTCCGGCCAGGACACCGTCACCGTGACGCAGACCTTCGAGACCGGCGCGTCCCTCGAAGCGCAGGACGCCGCGGCCGCCGACGTCGAGGACGCCCTGGCCGGCGTGGACGCGGTCGAGAGCGTGCAGACCACGGTCGGCTCCGGCGACGCCGCGACGGCCGCGTTCATGGGCGGCGGCTCCGCGCCGCAGGCCACCTTCGCGATCACCCTCGACCCCGACGCCGACGGCGTCGCCGCGCAGGGGGACATCCGCGACGCCGTCGAGCCGCTGGCCGACACCGGCGTGACGTCCGAGGTCAGCGTCTCCGGCGGGGACTCCGGCTTCGGCTCCAGCACCGTGGACCTCGTCGTGCAGGCCAACGACAGCGACGACCTCGAGACCGCGGCCCAGCAGGTCACCGACGCGGTGTCCGACCTGGACGGCGTGGCCGAGGTGACCAACGACCTCTCCGCCGCCCAGCAGGTGGTGCAGGTGACCGTCGACCGCGAGAAGGCCGCCGAGGCGGGGCTGACCGAGACGCAGGTGTCCGGCATCGTGTCGGGCGCGATGGACCCGGAGCAGACCGCCGGCGAGGTGGACCTCGGCGACGGGCCGATCGACGTCGTCGTGAAGACCGGCGACGCCCCGGCGACGCAGGCCGATATCGAGGACCTCGAGGTGCCCACCGCCGCGGGCGCGGTCCCGCTCACCGACGTCGCGACCGTCGAGAAGGTCGACGTGCCCACGTCGATCTCCCGCACCGACGGCGCGCGCTCCGCCACGGTCTCGGTGACGCCCGAGACGCAGGACGTCGGCACGCTGAGCGCCGACATCACCACCGCGACCGACGACCTCGACCTGCCCGCCGGCGCCACGGTGGAGATCGGCGGCGTCGCGGCCGACCAGGCGGACGCGTTCTCCGACCTCGGGCTGGCGCTCGTGGCCGCGGTCGCCATCGTCTACCTGGTGATGGTGGCGACCTTCGGGTCGCTGGTGCAGCCGCTGATCCTGCTGGTGTCCGTGCCGTTCTCGGCCACCGGCGCGCTGCTGGCGCTGCTCGCCACGGACACCCCGCTGGGCGTCCCGGCGCTGATCGGCGTCCTGATGCTGGTGGGCATCGTGGTGTCGAACGCCATCGTGCTCATCGACCTCATCAACCAGTACCGCGAGCGGGGACGCGGGCTGGACGAGGCGGTGCGCGAGGGTGCCCGGAAGCGGCTGCGCCCCATCGTCATGACGGCGCTGGCGACGATCTTCGCGCTGACGCCGATGGCGATCGGCCTCACCGGGGGCGGGTCGTTCATCAGCCAGCCGCTGGCGCTGGTCGTCATCGGCGGCCTCATCTCCTCGACGCTGCTCACGCTGTTCGTGGTTCCCGTGCTCTACGAGCTCATCGAGCGCCGCAAGGAGCGTCGCCGCGGTGGCCGGGACATCCGTGCGCAGCGTCGGGCGGAGAAGGCGGAGCGTGCCGCGGCCCGCGCCGCGGCCAAGGCCGAGAAGGCCGAGGAGGCCGCCGCCGTCGCCCGCCGGGCGTCGGGCACCGACCCCGCGTGAGCGTCACTCCCTGAGCGTCACCGCCCGAGCGTTGTGGGTGGGCTCGTGGCCCCGTTTCGTCGCGAAACAGGGCCACGAGCCCACCCACAACGCTCGGGGTGGCGGTGCGTCAGGCGTCGCGGCGCCTCAGGGTGACGGCCGCGACGACGAGCAGCACCACCGTGTACCCGGCGAGGACGGCGTAGCCGACCCACGGGTCGAGCAGGGCGTCGGTCTCGGCGCCGCGCGAGATGACGCGCTCGCCGGCCACGCTGGGCAGCAGCTTGTTGACCCAGTCGGTCCACGCGGCGTCCGTCGCCTGGACGACGATGCTGAAGATGAGCGGCACGACGAAGAAGATCGCGACGACCGTGAAGATCGCGCCCGCGCTGTGCCGCATCAGGGTGCCCACGGCCAGGGCGAACGCCGCCACGGTCGCGAGGTAGAGCACGCAGCCGGCCAGGGCGCGCACCTGCTCGGCGTCGGAGAGGTCGACGCTCAGGCCGGCCCGGTCGAGCAGCGGCGCCGTCGCGACGTAGGCGATGGCGAGCGCGACGGCGACCACCACCGCGGTGGTGAGCACGATGACGACGAGCTTGGCCCACAGCACGGGGAGTCGCCGAGGCACGGCGGCGAACGTGGACCGCACGGTGCCCGTCGAGTACTCGCTGGTGACGATCAGCGTGGCCAGCACGCCCACGGCGAGCGCGCCGAACGAGTAGCCGAAGGTCACGATCGTGGTGCCGGTGAGGCCGATCGCCTGCAGCCCCGGGTCCTGCGACATGCCCTCGGACATCTCCGGGGTGTCGGCGGCCACCTGCATGATCGCGGCCATCATGAGCGCCAGGCCCACCATGACGACGGCGGTGATCGCCACCGTCCACACGGTGGAGCGCAGCGTGCGGAACTTGATCCACTCGCCGCGCAGCACGCGGCCGAACGTGACGCGCTGGACGGCGACGGCCTGCGTGGCGCCGCGGGCGGGTGCGGTCGTGGTCATCGGGGCGCTCCGTCCGGGGTCGGGCCGGCGGCGTCGTCGAGCGCCTCGGCCTGGTACTCCACCGCGTCGGCCGTGAGCTCGAGGTAGGCCTCCTCGAGCGTCGAGGCGACGGGGGTCAGCTCGTGCAGGACGACGCCGCCCGCGGCGGCGAGCTCGCCCACCCGGGCCGCGTCGACGCCGGTGACCTCGAGGGCGCCGTCGTCGCCCGGCGCGACGGTGCCGCCCTCGCGCCGCAGCGCGTCGGCGAGGTCCGCGGCCTGCGGTGAGCGCACCCGCACGACGTGGCGCGAGGCGCCGTCGACGAGCTGCTGCACCGGCATGTCCGCGAGGATGCGGCCGCGCCCGATGACGATGACATGGTCGGCGGTGAGCGCCACCTCGCTCATCAGGTGGCTGGACAGGAAGACGGTGCGGCCCTCGGCCGCCAGGTAGCGCGCCAGGTTGCGCACCCACAGCACGCCCTCGGGGTCGAGGCCGTTGACGGGTTCGTCGAGGATGAGGGTGCGCGGGTCGCCCAGCAGCGCGACGGCGATGCCGAGCCGCTGACCCATGCCGAGGGAGAACCCGCCCACCCGCTTGCGCGCCACGGCCGCCAGCCCGGTGAGCTCGACGACCTCGTCCACCCGCGTCGGCGCGATCCCGTGGGTCGCGGCCAGGGCCAGCAGGTGCTGGCGCGCCGTACGCCCGGGGTGCACCGCCTTCGCCTCCAGCAGCGCGCCCACCTCGGCCAGCGGCCGGGCGTGCTGGGCGTAGGGCCGGCCGTTGACCGTGACGTCCCCGGCCGTCGGGCGGTCGAGGCCCATGATCATGCGCATCGTGGTGGACTTGCCGGCGCCGTTCGGGCCGAGGAAGCCCGTGACCGTGCCGGGCCGCACGGTGAACGTCACGTCGTCCACCGCGAGCTGCGGTCCGTATCGCTTGGTGAGTCCGTGTGCTTCGATCATGTCGCCCCTGGCGTCATCTCGGGTGCCGTCGTCGCGGGAGCACGGGTCGTTCCGAGCCTACGTGTGCGACGACGCCGCGTCATGGGCAGGGACCGGGTGATCTACGCCGACCGGGCATGCTGCCCTCATGCGCACCGGTGACCGGCACCACGACCTCGACCTCGCCCTGGCGGCGGCGCTCTCCGGCGCCGAGCTGGGCCTGCGGTACTTCCACCGCGTGCAGGAGCTCGCGCGCGAGCACAAGCTCGACGGCTCCGTCGTGACCGCGGCCGACCTCGCGGTCGAGGAGCAGGTGCGCGCCGTGCTGCGCGCCGCGCGCCCCGACGACGCGTTCCTCGGCGAGGAGACCGGGGAGCTGGGCGCGGGCCGACGCCGGTGGATCCTCGACGGCATCGACGGCATCGACGGGACGCTCGTCTTCGTCGAGGGCGACGACCGGTGGCAGACGCTGATTGCGCTCGAGGAGGACGGCGCGGTGACGGTCGGCGTCGCGATCGTGCCCGCGCAGGGTCAGGTCTGGTACGCCGCGCGCGGGCGGGGCGCGTTCGTCGCGGACGTCGTGGAGGGGTGCGTGACCGGTGCCCGGCGGCTGCGGGTCGGCGGCCCGCCGGAGTCTCTCCGGGCTGCCCGGACGGCGGTGCTGCCGCCGGTGGCCATGGTGCCCGGGCGGTACCGGGCGGAGGTGGACCGGCTCGTCGGGGCGGCCGACGTGGCCGACTGGCGCGTGCACGGCGCCCTGCTCGTCGCCGCCGGCGAGCTCGACCTCGCCGTCCAGGTGGGCGGCAAGGTGTGGGACTACGCGCCGCTGGCGCTGATCGTCGCCGAGGCGGGCGGTGTGTTCGGCGGGGACGACGGGCGGCCGCACCCCGTGACGGGCACCGGGGTGTTCGCCTGCGACGCGCGCACGGCGGAGCGGGCCCGTGCGGCGCTCGCGCCCCGGCCCGAGGCGTAGGGCGGGTCACGGCTGCGTCTCGATCGCCCCATCGTGCGCCGGGAACCTCTCGGGGCCGCGATGCGTTCCCTACGATGGATCGCACGGCCAGCGACCCGGCACTGCGCGCGCGACGACCCGTCGTCGGGCACCCGGCAGCCGCGACCAGGAGGAGTTCATGAGCAACCCCGTCTTCTCGAACAGCGACGTCTTCGGCGAGCCCCGCCGTACCGGCGCGCGCCAGGCGGGCCGCCCCGGCGGCACCGCGACGGCGCAGCCGCAGTACGGTGCGTACGGCGCCGGGACCACGGGCGTGCAGGCCGCGGACGCCGCGAGCCTCGACGCCATGTACCAGGCGCCGTCGGCCACCACCGCCGACACCAAGCGCCTCACCTACGACGACGTCGTCATCAAGACGGGCGGGCTGCTCGCGCTGCTCGTCGTCGTGGCGGCCGCCACGTGGACGATGGCGCCGGGCATCTGGCCGGTCGGCATGGTCGTCGGGCTCGTGCTGGGCCTGGTGAACGCGTTCAAGCGCAACCCCAGCCCCGTCCTGATCATGCTGTACACGGTGGCGCAGGGCGTCTTCCTCGGCGGCATCTCGAAGTACTACGAGTCGTTCTACGACGGCGTGGTCGGCCAGGCGGTGCTCGCCACGATCTGCACCTTCGGCGCGGCGCTGCTGCTCTTCCGCTCCGGCAAGGTCCGCGTGACCCCGAAGTTCACCCGCTGGCTGCTCATCGCCATGGTGGGCTACCTGGTCTTCTCGCTCGTCAACGTCGTCCTCGTGTGGACGAACGTGCTCGACGGCTGGGGCATGCGCGGCGGCACGCTCGGCATCATCATCGGCCTCGTCGCGGTCGGCCTGGCCGCGGCCTCGCTCATCGTCGACTTCGACTCGATCAAGCGCGGCGTGGAGCAGGGCGTCCCGGCCAAGTTCGCCTGGTCGGCGGCGTTCGGCCTGCTGGTCACGCTGATCTGGCTGTACCTGGAGTTCCTGCGCCTGCTGGCGATCTTCCAGAGCGGCGACTGACGCTCCGGCTCGTCCCCGCTACGCACGGCCCGGCGGCCGGTCACCCCACGGGGTGGCCGGCCGTCGTCGTTCCCGGAGCGGGTGCGCGTCGCACCGCCCAGGCGACCAGCAGCAGCCCGACGGCGACGAGCACGCCGTGCCCGACGCGCAGCGCCGGGGTGCCGAAGAACTGCGGCAGGTAGAGCAGCAGGCCGGCGGCCAGCGGCACCACGGACCACCGCGGGCGGAGCCCGCCGCGCCATGCCGCGACGGCCGCGAGGATGCCGGCCGCCGCGACGAGGGCGAGGCCCAGACCGAACAGGGCCATCGCGGCGGGCTGCTCCCGCAGCACGTCGACGTCGGCGAGGAGCGCCGGGTCGCCGTCGCGGAGCGCGGCCTGCGCGATCGTGCGGATGCCGAAGATCTCGGCGCCGAAGTACAGGGCGCACAGGCCCGCACCCGACCACGACGTCACGACGGCGGCGGTGGCGGCGCGGGAGCCCGGACCGCCGGCGGCCGGCGGCGTGCGGTGCAGCACCGACCGCAGGCCGAGGAACGTCGGCGCGAGCAGGCCGAGCCCGGCGATCCCGCACAGGTGCGCCAGCACCCAGCGGTCCGACGCGAATGCCTGGGCGAGCGCCAGGCTCGGCACGGACTCGTCCGGCCACGGCCGCAGCACGGGGAAGAGCAGCAGGAGCATGCCTGCCGCGACGGCAGCGGTGGCGGTCCAGGCCACGGTGGCCCGTGCGGGGGCGTGCGTCGTGCCGGGTGCCGGGGCAGGAGCCGTGGGCGGCGTCGTCGGGCGGGCTGCGGGGGAGGGGGTCGTGCGGGTCATGGCTGCTCCTGGGAGTCGGGCGACACCGGCGCGTCGGCCAGGGCGAGGACGCCCGCGACGAGCATGTCGACGAGGGCGTCGAAGCTGCGGTCGAGGTCCTCCGGCAGGCGGAACCCGCCGCCGAGCTCGAGGGCGACGAACCCGTGCACGCCCGCCCGCACCACGCGCACGGCGTCGACCGTGCGGTCATCGGGGAGGCCGAAGCCGCGCAGCACCGCCGCGACCAGGGCGACGACGCGGGCGCCGGCGGCGCGGTGGTCGGCCTCGTCGGGAGCCTCGGGGTCGGGGGCGAGCTGGACGGCCGCGTACCGGCCAGGGTGCACCAGGGCGTAGGCCCGCCACGCGTGGGCGAGGGCGCGCAGGGCGTCGGGGCCGGCGCGCCCGACGGTCGCCGCCGCGCTCGCCGTCGTCAGCTCGTCGAGGGCGACCAGCGCGACCTCGCGACGCAGCGCCGCCAGCGATCCGACGTGCTTGTAGAGGCTGGGCGTGGCGACCCCGGCGGCCGCGGCCACCTTGGCGAGGGTGAGGTCGGCGAGGCCCGTGGGCCCACCGGCGTCCACCTGCTCGAGGGCGAGGCGGACCACGGCGTCCCGCGACAGCCCGGCCCTAGGCACGGGCGCCCCGCTCGCCTCGCTGGTCGAGCCGCTCGAGACCCGCGAGGAAGTCGAGGGCGGCCGGGACGAGGGCGTCGGGTGCCTGGTGCTGCGGGTAGTGGCCGACGCCGGGCACCAGGAGCTCCTCGCCGCCGAGCGCGCCGCGCATCCGGGCCAGCTCCGCGCCGGCGTCCTGGTAGTCGGGGTCGAGCTCGCCGACGACGACGAGCGACGGCGCCTGCACCTTCGCGACGAGCGGCTCGATCACCGAGTGGTCGAGGGCGACCGCCAGGTCCTTGAACGACCGCAGGTGCGCCGGGTCGGCCATGCTGCGCCGGATCCGCGCGACGTGCTCCGCGTGCCGGGGGGACTTGCGCCCCTTGGCGAACATCGAGGTGTAGAGCGAGGCCCACGCCGCCGCGCCCCACGGGCGGACGAACAGCGCGCGGTACAGCAGGCGGTTGACGCGCAGCTGGGTGGGAGAGCCGAGCTCTCGCAGGTGGGGCGCGAGCAGCACGAGCCCGCGCACCAGGTCGGGGCGCTCCGCGGCGGCCCACACGGCCGCGGACCCGCCCATCGAGCTGCCGACCAGCACGGCGGGTCCGGCGTCGAGGTGCTCGACCAGCGCCACCAGGTCGGTGCCGGTGGCGACGTCGCCGTGGGTGGTGAACGTGGTGTCGGAGTCGCCGTGACCGCGCAGGTCGGCGACGACGACGCGGTGGCCGGCGGCGACGAGCGCGGGGACGACGTCGTCGTAAGTGGAGCGCAGGTCGCCCATGCCGGGGACCGCGACGACGAGCGGACCGGTGCCCTCGTCGGTGTAGGCGAGGCGCCCCTCGGGGCGGGCGAGGTACCGGAGCTGCGTCCGTGTGGTGTCCATAGCCATAAAGCTAAACCTATTAGCCAGTGCTCGCAAGAGGTGCTCAGAAAAAAGTTCGGGCGCGATGTCGATCCCGCGGTTCCCCGTTCGACCTCGGGATGAGAAGGTCGCCACGAGGGTGACCCGGATCACGACAAGGAGCAGGACGATGGCCAAGTACATGCTGATCATGCGGGGGACCGACGAGGGCACGGCCACCTACGAGGAGATGGACTTCACCGAGGTCATCGCCGCGATGGGGCGGTACAACGAGTCGATGATGAACGCCGGCGTCCTCGCCGCGGGCGAGGGGCTGTCCGACGCGTCCGAGGGCGCCGTCGTCGACTTCTCCACCGACACGCCCGTCGTCACCGACGGTCCCTACGGCGAGACCAAGGAGCTGTTCAACGGCTTCTGGATCGTCGACGTGGCCTCGAAGGAGGAGGCCATCGAGTGGGCGAAGCGCGCGCCTCTGGCCGGCCCCGGGAACAAGCTCGAGGTGCGCCGGGTGACCGGGCCGGAGGACTTCCCGCAGGACAACGAGTGGGTGCAGAAGGAGCAGGGGTGGCGCGAGGAGCAGGCCCAGCGGGCCCAGTGACCGACGCCGTGCTCCACGACGGAGGCCGCGCCGACGACGGCGCGGCCTCGCGTCGCGTCGTCGAGGCGGTGTGGCGCATCGAGTCGAGCCGCATCGTCGGCGCGCTCGCGCGGTACACGAACGACTTCGCGCTCGCGGAGGACGTCGCGTCCGAGGCGCTGGCGGAGGCCCTCGTCACCTGGCCGCGCGACGGCGTCCCGCGCGACCCGGTGGCGTGGCTGCTCGCGACCGGGCGGCGTCGCGCGATCGACGCGTTCCGGCGCCGTGCCGGGCGCGACGAACGGTACGCGGCGCTGGCCCGCGACCTCGGCGAGGGCGGCGCCGTGACGGGCGGGCCGGGCTCCGTGCCCGAGACGGGCGACGACCTGCTGTGGGACCCGGACAAGATCGAGGACGACCGGCTCGCGCTGCTGTTCGTGGCGTGCCACCCCGTGCTGGCGAAGGAGGCGCGGGTCGCGCTCACCCTGCGCGTCGTGGCCGGCCTGAGCAGCGAGGAGATCGCGCGGGCGTTCCTCGTGCCCGTGCCCACGGTGCAGGCGCGCATCACGCGGGCGAAGAAGACGCTGACGGCCGCGCGGGTGCCGTTCGAGGTGCCGGCCGCCGACGACCGGGCCGAGCGGCTCGGCTCCGTGCTGAACGTCGTCTACCTCATCTTCTCGGAGGGGTCGACGGCGTCGGGCGGTGACGACTGGATGCGCCCCGACCTGGCGTACGAGGCGGTCCGCCTCGCCCGCGTGCTGACCCGGCTCGCGCCGGAGCCGGAGACGTTCGGCCTGCTCGCGCTGCTCGAGCTCACCGCGGCCCGCTTCCCCGCCCGCACCGGGCCGGACGGCGAGCCCGTGCTGCTGGAGGACCAGGACCGGCGGCGCTGGGACCGGTCCGCGATCCGGCGGGGCCGCGAGGCCCTCGCCCGCGCGGTCGCCGTCGGGCGGGGCCTCGGCCCGTACGGGCTGCAGGCCGCCATCGCCGAGCAGCACGACGTCGCGCCGTCGGTCGCCGGGACCGACTGGGAGCGGATCGTCGTGCTGTACGAGGCGCTGGGCCGCGTGGCGCCGTCGCCCGTCGTCGAGCTCAACCGCGCCGTCGCGGTGGCGATGGCGTCCGGGCCGGCCGCGGGGCTCGCGCTGGTGGACGACCTCGTCGCGCGCGAGGTGCTGTCCGGGTCGTACCTGATGCCGTCGGTGCGTGGCGAGCTGCTGGCCCGGCTGGGGCGGAACGACGAGGCGCGCGGGGAGCTCCGGCTCGCCGCCCGCCTGTGCGGCAACGCCCGCGAGCGCGGCGTGCTGGAGGCGAAGGCCGCCGCCCTCTGACCCGCGACTTGTCAGAGCCAGGGCGGGCCATACCCCTACCTGGTTCTGACAGGCCGGCGGGGGAGGGTGGCGACGGCGACGCCGGCCAGGGCCAGCACGCCGCCGACCAGGACGACGGGCGCCGGGACCTCGTCGAGGAGCAGCCAGGACATGAGCACCACGAGCGCGGGCACCGAGTAGGTCGACGCGGCCGCGCGGCCGGCGCTCACGCGGCGCAGCACGTAGGCCCAGGTGCTGAACGCGATCGCGGTCGGGAAGACGCCGAGATAGACGACGCCGAGCAGGGACGACGGCGGCGCGGCGGCGGCCTGCGTCACGAGCGCAGGCAGGAACGGCAGCGCCGCGACGGTGCCGGCCAGGCAGCCGAGCCACGTCATGGTGAGCGCGTCGACGTGGGGCAGGAGCCGCTTCTGCAGCGTCGCGGCCCCCGCGTACAGCACCGCGGTGACCAGGCCGAGGAGGACGCCGACGGCGTCGAACCGGCCCGTCGTCGTGGCGACCGCGATCACGACGACGCCGGTGAACGCGATCGCGATCCCGACCAGCAGGCGCCGGGGGAACCCCTCGCCCAGCAGGAACCCGGCGAGGACTGCCACCAGCATCGGCGCGATGTTGACGAGCAGCGCCGTCGTGCCGGCGTCGAGGTGCTGCTCCGCGGCGTTGAGGGTGAGGTTGTAGGCGCCGAACCAGGCCACGCCCCAGACGAGCACGAGCAGGAGTGTCCGGCCTCGCGGCAGCCGCACCGGGGTGCCGCGGCGCAGCCGCGCGACCAGCAGGATCACGGACAGGGCCGCGGTGCCGACGGCGACGCGGCCCAGGGTGAGGGCCCCGGCGTCCAGATCGTGCCCGACGGCGCGGACTCCCACGAACGCCGACGCCCACAGCACCGCGGTGACCGCCATCGCGGCCACGGTGAGCGCGCCGCGACCGGTCGGGGCCGCGGCGGCGGGAGGGGCGGCGGCACGGGTCGGAGTCGTCATGGGCACGATCGTGCCCCCGCGCGTCCCGTCAGCACCAGTTCAGATATCTACCGAACACTTCAGCCACGCTGTATCGTCGCCAGCATGCTCGACGTCCACCGCCTTCGGGTCTTCCGCTCCGTCGTCGCGAGCGGGTCCGTCGCCGCGGCGGCCGCCAACCTCGGCTACACGCCGTCCGCGGTCAGCCAGCACGTGGCGGCGCTCCAGCGTGAGACCGGGCTGCGGCTGCTCGACCGGCACGGCCGGGGCGTCCGGCCGACGGCGGCCGGGCTGGCGCTCGCGGCGCAGGCCGACGGCGTGCTCGCCCGGCTGGGGGAGGCGGAGACGTTCGTCGCCGACCTGCGCGCCGGCCGCACCGGCGCCGTGCAGCTCGCCTACTTCGCGTCGGTCGGAGCGGCCTGGATGCCGGCCGTGGTGCACACGCTGACGACCCAGTTCCCCGGGGTCCGGCTGGACCTCGAGCTGCGCGAGGACGTCCCGAGCGACGCCGCGGAGCGCGCCGACCTGCAGCTCGTCGTCGCGCAGTGGGGCGACACGCCCGGCGCCGCGGGGTTCAGCGCCCACCACCTGCTCGACGACCCGTACGTGGCCGTCGTCCCGCACGACCACTCGCTGGCCGGGCGCGACGAGATCGAGCTCGCCGAGCTGGCCGGCGACCGGTGGATCGACAACGACTTCTCCCGCGGGTGGTGCCGCCGCAACCTCCTGGAGGCCTGCCGCGCCGCGGGGTTCAGCCCGGCCTTCGCGGTCGAGGCGCACGACTACCCGACCGCGCTCGCGTTCGTCGGCGCGGGCATCGGCATCACCGTGCTCCCGACGCTCGGCGCCGCCCACCTGCCGCCCGGCACCGTCGCCGTGCCCGCCGTCCGGCCCACCCCCGTCCGGTCCATCCATGCCGTGGTGCGCGACGCCGTCGCCGACACCCCGCCGGTGCGGGCCGCGCTCGGCGCGCTGCGCGACGTCGCCAGGTCACGGGCCGGGGTCGCCGCGTAGGCTGGACGGCGCATCTCCGCCCGGGCTGCTGCCCGGCGGTTCCCCTGGATGACGACGACGAAGACGAGGTACCCCTGTGACCACGCTCCCCACCGCCACCGGCGGCTTCGGCGACAAGCCCGAGATCACGTTCCCGGACGGCGACGCCCCCGGCGGCCTGCAGGTGCAGGTGCTCGAGGAGGGCACCGGCCCGGTGGTCGACGCCGGCCGCACCATCGTCGTCAACTACCTCGGCCAGACGTGGGGCGGCGGTGTGTTCGACAACTCGTACGACCGCGGCCAGACGATCGACTTCCCGATCGGCGTCGGCGCCGTCATCGGCGGCTGGGACAAGGGTCTGGTCGGCCGCAACGTCGGCGACCGCGTGCTGCTGTCCATCCCGTCCGAGCACGGCTACGGCCAGCGCGGCGTGCCGCAGGCCGGCATCCCCGGTGGCGCGACGCTCGTCTTCGTCGTCGACGTCGTCGGCGTGCGCTGAACCGACGCCCGGGCGTGACGCGGGGCCGGCACCCGACGGGTGCCGGCCCCGCGTCGTTTCAGCCGTCGTTCAGCCCTCGAGGGGCTCGACGGCCAGGGTCGTGTGCTGGTTCTCCAGGCCCTCGATCATGACGACCGTGCAGCCGGTGACCCGTCCCCGCCAGGTCGCCGCGACCTCCAGGTCCGGGCGCGGCTCCAGGGGGTAGCGGTTCGGCGTGAAGCTGTTGCCGCCGTTACCGCCGGCCGACGCGTGCACGTGGTTCATGTACCGGATGCCCGTGTCCAGGTCGACGACGACCGGCAGCCGGAACGCCTCGAACCGGTCCGACCCCTTGCGCTTCTTCTCGGGCCGGGTGTCGGCGAACTCCGTGATCTCGACGGTGTGCCCGACGGGGATCGGGGCGGGGTAGTTGAGGGCGACGGTGCGCGGCATGGCCACACCCTAGGGGCGCGCCGCCGGGGCTCAGCGGCGGCGGGACCGCGTGACCGTGAACTTCGGGTTCTGCTCGATGTGCACGGTGGGCCCGACCGAGCGGGTGAGCGCCTGCTTGTAGTGCAGGGCCGTGTTGAACACGCACCACAGCTCGCCGCCCTGCCGCAGCGCGCGGCCCGCCGCGGCGAACATGCGGTGCGCGGCGTCGGTGCGCACGGCGGCGCGGTCGTGGAACGGCGGGTTGAGCAGGATCAGGTCCACGCTCTGCGGCTCGAGGCCCTCGCCGGCGTCGTCGCGCAGGACGGCGACGCGCTCGCCGACGCCGTTCGCCTCCGCCGTCGCGCGGGTCGAGGCGACGGCCGCGGCCGACCGGTCCGTGCCGATCACCCGGGCGTCCGGGTAGCGCAGCGCGAGGACGGCGGCGAGCAGGCCGGTGCCGCTGCCGAGGTCCAGCGCGTCGTGCACGCGCTCGGCGTCGGGCCACTTGGCCGCGGTGGTGAGCAGGAAGCGCGTGCCGAGGTCCAGGGCCGGGCCGGCGAAGGTACCGCCGTGCGCGACGACGGCGACGCCCTCCGGCGCCGGCCCGCCCGCGGCGGCCGCGGCGGTCAGCAGCTCGGCGTCGCGCAGGACGGCGCGCGCGGGGAAGGACGGCGCGGCCTCGCGCGCCTCCGGCCGGACGCCGCGCGCGATCAGCACCCGTGACTTCTGCCGCGCCAGGCTGGCGCGCACGTCGGTGAACGACGCGGCCAGCCCCTCGTTCATCGAGCGCGTCATGTGCTTGACGCGGCCGCCCGCGAGGACCGTGACGTCGTCCGCGGCGTGCCGCGCGATCGCCTCCGCGATCTCGGTGAGCTCCGCGAGCGACGGCGGCAGCTGCAGCAGCACCAGACGGGCGCCCGCGAGCAGCTGGGACGCCTCCGTGTACAGGTCCGCGCCGACGATGTCGACGCGCCGGCCCCCGCGGACGAGGTCCATGACGTCCGCGGCGAGATGGTGGTCGAGGGCCGCCTCGGCGGTGGTGGCGTCGGTGAAGGTGCGCACGCGCGCGGGGCCGAGCGTCAGCGCGCCGAGCGTGAGGGCGCCGAAGCGGTCGCCCAGCACCACGACGTCGTCCGGGCCGGCGCCGGCCAGCAGGGGAGCGGCCTCGTCGAGCAGCAGCCGGTCGGTGGCGTCGACGGCGACGGGTCCGTCCGCGCGGGAGCCGTCCTCGGGCCAGGGGGTCAGCTCGGCGAGGACGGCCGCCAGCCGGGCGGCCGGGTCGTCGGGAGCCGCGGGATCGGGCGTGGCGTCGGGCTCGGGGGAGAGGTGCACCCGACCAGTCTCCCCGACGCGGACGGTCCTGCCCGACCGCGCCCTACCCTGGCGCCATGAGCGAAGCCCCCGCCGCGCCGGAGCCCGCATCCACCGCACGCGTGTCGATCACCTACTGCACGCAGTGCCGGTGGTTGATGCGCGCCGCCTGGGTGGCGCAGGAGCTGCTGCAGACGTTCCGCACCCGGCTCGGCGAGGTGGCGCTGGTGCCGGGCACGGGCGGCGTCTTCCGCGTCGAGCTCGATCCCGGTGACGGCCGCCCCGTCGTGCTGTTGTGGGACCGCAGCGCCGAGGGCGGGTTCCCGGAGATCCCGCCGCTCAAGAAGGCGATCCGGGACGCCGTCGCGCCCGACCTCTCGCTGGGTCACACGGACCGGGCCGCCGCCCGCGAGTGACGAGATCGGTCATCCGGTTCGAGATCGGTCGACGTACGGACCGATCTCGAACCGCATGACCGATCTCAGGCGGTGCTGTGGCTCAGCGGGAGCGGCGCGCCTGGCGGGCCGCCTGCTCCGCGGCCTTGGCCTTGACGCGGTCCTCCTCCTCGCGCACCTTGGCGGCGGTCTCCCGCTCGGTGACGAGCCACGCGGGCGGGTCCTGCCGCAGCTCGTCGATCTGCTCGGTGGTGAGGGGCTCGGTGATGCCGCCGCGCGCCAGCCCGGCGATGGAGATGCCGAGGCGGCCGGCGACCACGGGCCGCGGGTGCGGGCCGTTGCGGCGCAGCTCCGCGAGCCACTCGGGCGGGTTGGTCTCGAGCTGCTCCAGCTCGGCGCGCGTGACGCCGTGCTCCTGGAACTCGGGCGGGGTGGCGGGCAGGTACACCCCGAGCTTCTTCGCCGCGTTCGTCGGCTTGAGGACCTGCTGGGAGAAGGGGGTTCCGGCCATGGGCACCAGGGTAGTCGCGGCAGGCGGAGCGGCGCGCCCACGTAGCCTGGTGCCGTGACCGACCAGCCGGGCGAGGCCCGCGACGACACCGTTGACGGCGGCGACCTCGACGACACCTTCGACGAGGCCCCCGGCGCGACCGTCGACGACGGGCGTCCCACCTTCCGGCTCGGGTACGTGCCGGGCGCGACCCCGGGTCGGTGGGCGCGCACGTGGCGCGAGCGGCTCCCGGACGTCCGGCTCGACCTGGTGCAGGTCGACGCCGCCGACGCGCCCGCCGCGCTGGCCGACCGGCGCGTGGACGCTGCGATCCTGCGACTGCCCGTGGACGGCGACGTCCTGCACGCCATCCCGCTGTACACGGAGCTGCCGGTCGTGGCGGTCTCCCGGGACCACCTGCTCGCCGCGACCACCGACGAGGAGGTCGTCACCGCCGCCGACGTCGCGGACGACGTCGTGTGGCTGCCCGCGGACGACGTCCTCTACCCGGCGGGCGAGCCCGTGCCCGGACGAGCGCCCGAGGCGTACGACGACGGCGCGGGCGGCGTCGTCGAGCCGGAACGCCCGGTCACGGCGGCCGACGCGATCGCGCTGGTGGCGACGGGTGTCGGGGTCACGATCGTCCCGATGTCGCTGGCGCGGCTGCACCACCGCAAGGACGTCACCTACCGGGTGCTGGACGGCGGGCCCGGGGCGCCGGTGGGCCTCGCGTGGCTCGTCGACGGGCTGCCCGACGACGTCCGCGAGCTGGTGGAGGAGATGATCGGCATCGTGCGCGGCCGCACCGTGAACAGCTCTCGCGGGCGCGCCGGGCGCGAGCGCGCCGAGGCGGCAGAGCCCGCGCGCGGGGCGGCCGACGGGAGGCGCGGATCCGGACGGCGGGACGCTGGCCGGGCCGAGGGGAGGGCGCCGCGGCCGCGCGGCGGCGGCGGCAAGCCGGGCCGTGGCCGGCCCCGTGGCGGGCGCGGGCGCCGCTGACGCGATCGGACCCGTCGGCGGCACGAGCTGACGACCAGGCCGGTTCAGCCGGAGAAGCTCCCGGAGCCCGCCGCGAGGGTCCGCACGGTGTCGACCGTGTCGGCCTCGGCGGCGGTCTTGTCGTCCCGATAGCGCACCACCCGTGCGAACCGCAGCGCCATCCCGCCGGGATAGCGGGTGGAGCGCTGCACGCCGTCGAACGCGATCTCGACCACCTGCTCGGGGCGCACCTGCACGACGTACGACGACCCGTCGGCGGGCGACGTCGCCAGCTCGGTGAAGCGCTCGGTCTGCCAGGCGAGCATCTGGTCGGTCATGCCCTTGAACGTCTTGCCCAGCATGACGAAGCCGCCGGTGTCGGGATCGCGCGCGCCGAGGTGGATGTTGGACAGCCAGCCCTGGCGGCGGCCCGAGCCCCACTCGACGGCGAGCACCACGAGGTCGAGGGTGTGCCGGGGCTTGACCTTGACCCAGCCGGCGCCCCGGCGGCCGGCCGCGTACGGCGCGTCGAGGGCCTTGAGGACCAGGCCCTCCTGCCCGGCGGCGACGGTGTCGGCGAAGAACCGCTCCACCTCGGCGGCCTCGGCGGAGACGAGCCGCGGCACGACGACCTCGGGCGGCAGCACGCGGTCCAGCACCTGGAGGCGCTCGGCGGCGGGCGCGTCGATGAGGTCGGCGCCGTCGTGGTGCAGCACGTCGAAGAACCGGACGCTGAGCGGCACCGTGGCGCTGCCCGCCTCCGCGTCGTGGCTGCCCGTGCGGGCCGCGGTCTCCTGGAAGGGGCGCGGGCGGCCGGCGTCGTCGAGGGCGATCGCCTCGCCGTCGAGCACCACCGATCGCACGTCGAGCGAGCGCGCCACGGCCACCACCTCGGGCAGCCGCTCCGTGACGTCGTCGAGCGAGCGGGTGAAGACCACGACGTCGTCGCCGCGGCGGTGCACCTGCACGCGGATGCCGTCGAGCTTGGTGTCGGCGGCGACGGCGGCGCCCTCGAAGCGCTCCATCGCGGCCGCGACGTCGGGGGCCGACGCCGCGAGCATGGGCCGCACCGGCCGTCCGGGCTCGAGCCGGAACGCCTCCAGCGCGGGCGCGCCGCCGTCGAGCGCGGCCCGCGCGATGGGGCCGGTGAGCGCGCTGAACATCGCCGCCCGGCGCACGACCGGCAGCGGGACGTCGGCCGCTGCCGCGATCGCGTCGAGCAGCAGGGAGTCCAACGCGCCCTGCCGCAGCTCGCCCAGCACGAGGCGCCGCACGAAGTCCTGCTCGTCGGCGGTGGCGCGCCCGAACAGTTCGTGGACGGCGGCGCGCCGGGCGGCCTGCGACCCCGCGCCCGCGAGCCGCTCGAACCGGCCGAGGGCGGCGTCGACGTCGGCCGGGCTCAACGTCGGCTCGGCGGCCGGCTCCGGCAGGCTGCCGAGGGTGCGCCAGCCGAGGCCGGTGCGACGCTGCCGCGGCCTGCCCGAGAGGAACGCCGCGACGACCTCGACCTCGTCGCCCGGTTCCGCGGAGCGCAGCGCGTCCGCGAGCAGCTCCCGCTTGCGCAGCCGCGAGCGCGTCGCGGCGACGGCGGCGTGCGTGGTGACCAGCTCCGTGAGCAGCACCCGTCGATCGTCGCACCAGCCTCCGACGCCGGCCCGGTGTCAGAGCTCCTCGTAGACCGCCGGGTCCTGGTCGGCGGTGCGCCCGTCGGGGCGGCCGAGGCCGGTGATGCGGGCCATCTCGTCGTCGCTGAGCTCGAAGGAGAACAGGTCGAGGTTGTCGGCCTGCCGCTCGGGGCTGGACGCCTTGGGGATCGGCACCACGCCGAGCTGCACGTGCCAGCGCAGGATGGCGCGGGCGGGGGAGACGCCGTGCGCGGCCGCGACCTCGGCCACCACCGGGTCGGTCAGCATCGCGTTGGCGCGGCCGATGGGGCTCCACGCCTCGGTGACGATGCCGCGCTCGGCGTCGGCGGCGCGCTGGTCGGCCTGCGGGAAGTACGGGTGCAGCTCGACCTGGTTGACGACCGGCGTCACGCCCGTGGCCTCGATGACGGCGTCGAGGTGCTCGGGCAGGAAGTTGGAGACGCCGACGTGGCGGATCAGGCCGCGCTCGCGGCAGTCGACCAGGGCCTGGTACGCCTCGACGTACCTGCCGATCCGCGGGTTCGGCCAGTGGATGAGGTACAGGTCGAGGTGGTCGAGCCCGCTGCGGTAGACGGACTCCTCGACGGTCGCGACCGCGTCGTCGTAGGCCTGGCGGCGGCCGGGCAGCTTCGACGTGATCAGCAGCTCCTCGCGCGGCACGGACGACGCGCGGACGGCGCGTCCGACGGTGCCCTCGTTCTCGTAGCTGAAGGCGGAGTCGATCAGCCGGTAGCCGGCGTCGATCGCCCGGGCGATCGCGTCGGCGCCGCCGGAGCCCTTGAGCTTGTACGTGCCGAAGCCGACGGCGGGGATCGCGGTGCCGTCGGCGGCGGTGCGGGTGGGGACGTCGGGGGTGGCGTTCTGGTCGCTCATGCCCTCCATCCCACACCCGCCGCCGTCCCCGCCGCCATCCTCGCCGCCGGACCGGCGAGCTGGCACGGGGTGGTCAGCCCGGCCAGACCACCGCCTGGGCGACGACGACGCGCTCGCCGTCGAACGTCACGGCCGGGCCCTCGTGCAGGCGATACCCCAGGCCCAGGGCCTCGCTCACGCGGTGGCAGAACGTGGCGTCGTCGGGCCCGGTGAGCACGCGGTACACCGGGAGGCCGTCGGGCGGTGGGCCCGGCGTCCGGCCGGCGTCCGTCATGCGGCGTCGGGGTACGGGACCCCCGTGGTCGCGTGGCAGCGGTAGCCGTGCGGGTTCTTCGCGTCGGACAGGTACTGCTGGTGGTAGTCCTCGGCGTAGAAGAACGGGCCAGCCTCCGCGGCCGGGCGCAGCTCGGTGGTGATGGGGTCGTAGCCCTTCGCCGCGAGCACCCCGGAGTACGTCTCCGCGGTCTCGCGCACCGCCTGCTCCTGCTCCGGCGTGGTCCAGTAGACGGCGGACCGGTACTGGGTGCCGACGTCGTTGCCCTGCCGGAACCCCTGCGTCGGGTCGTGCCGCTCCCAGAAGATCTTGAGCAGCTCGGCCTCGGAGACCTGCGCCGGGTCGTAGGCCACCAGCGCGGTCTCGGTGTGCCCGGTGCGCGCCGTGCACACCTCCTCGTACGTCGGGTTCGGCGTCGTGCCGCCCATGTAGCCGACGGCGGTGCTCACGACGCCCGGCACCTGCCAGTAGATCTCCTCGGCGCCCCAGAAGCAGCCCATCGCCAGGTACAGCACCCGAGTGCCCTCGGGCCAGGGCCCTACGATCGACGTGCCGAGCACCGTGTGGGGCCGGGCGGCCGGCAGCACCGGCGACTCGCGCCCGGGCAGCGCGTCCTCCGGCGCGACCATCGCCTGCTTGCCGGAGCGGCCGAGCAGCTGGTCGAAGATCGAGTTCATCGCGTTACCTCCATTGCCTTCATGGCCGGGACGCAACCGTCCCGGTAGCGGCAACGACACCGCGCCGGCACGTGTTCCCGCGCCGCGCCGGCGGGGTGGCGCTACGGTCCCGTCATGGCCGACGACCGTCCTGACCTGCCCGACCAGCTCGTGCTCCCCGACCCCGCGGCGTGGCGCGCGTGGCTCGACGAGCACGAGGCGGACACGCCCGACGGCGCGTGGCTGGTGCTCGCGAAGAAGGGCCGGCCGGCGCCGACGACGCTCACGCACGCGACGGCGCTCGAGGAGGCGTTGTGCAGCGGGTGGATCGACGCGCAGATGCGCTCCCTGGGCGCGGACTCGATGCTGCAGCGGTTCTGCCCGCGCCGGCCGCGCAGCCGGTGGTCGGTGCGCAACCAGGAGATCGTGGCGCGGCTGACCGCGGAGGGGCGGATGCGCCCCCGGGGGCAGGCGGAGATCGACGCGGCCAAGGCGGACGGCCGCTGGGAGGACGCCTACGAAGGGCCGGCGCGGGCGCAGGTGCCGCCGGACCTGGCGTCGGCGCTCGCGGCCAGCCCCGCGGCGTCGGCGATGTTCGACGTCCTCACGTCGCAGAACCGGTTCGCGATCCTGCACCGCATCGGCGCCGTCAAGTCGGCGGCGGCGCGCGAGCGCAACGTGGCGAAGTTCGTCGCGATGCTGGAGCGTGGCGAGACGCCGTACCCGCAGAAGCGGCGCCCGGCCGCTGGTTGAGCCTGTCGAGACCGCGCACCGGGTTTCGACAGGCTCAACCAGCGGGCGGCACAGGGCGTGGCCTCGCGCGTCGGGACCACCCTCCGCATAGGGTTTTGCCCGTGAGCTCGGACCGAACCTCCCCCTCCGGCGCGGACGCCGTCCCGCTGAGCATCCGCGCCGCGGCCTCGTGGTCGTGGCGCCTCCTGCTGATCGCCGCGGCCGTCGCCGGCCTGCTGTGGCTGCTGGCGGCCCTCAAGACGATCGTCGTGCCCGTCGCGATCGCGCTGCTGGTGACGATCCTGCTGGCGCCCGTGCGCCGCACCCTCGAGCGCTGGCACGTGCGCCGCGGCCTCGCGACCGCGCTGTCGATCATCGGCCTGATCGTCCTGGTCGGCGCGCTGGTCACGCTGGCCGGCCGCTCGATCGTCGCGGGCTTCCAGGACCTGGCCGACCAGGCCGTCGCGGGCTTCAAGCAGTTCACGACCTGGCTCGCCGACGGCCCGCTGAGCCTCGACTCGAAGCAGCTGTCCGAGTACGGGCAGCAGCTGCAGGACACGGTCGTGGAGAGCTCGGGGCTGGTCTCGGGCGCGCTCGGCGCGGCCACCACCGTGGGGCACGTCTTCGTCGGCGCGCTGATCGCCCTGTTCTGCACGATCTTCTTCCTGCTCGACGGCCGCACCATCTGGACCTGGCTGGTCAACCTGCTGCCGATGCGGGCCCGCGAGCCCGTCCACCAGGCCGGCCGCCGCGGGCTCGTCACGCTGTCGGCCTACGTGCGCACCCAGATTCTCGTGGCGTTCGTCGACGCGGTGGGCATCGGCATCGGGTCGGCGTTCTTCGTGCCCGCCCTCGCGCTGCCGATCGGCATCCTGGTGTTCATCGGCTCGTTCGTGCCGATCATCGGTGCGATCGTCACGGGAGCCATCGCCACCGCCGTCGTGCTCGTGGCCAACGGGTGGATCGCCGCCCTCATCATGCTCGGCATCGTGCTGCTGGTGCAGCAGGCCGAGAGCCACATCCTCCAGCCGTTCCTCATGGGGCACGCCGTGTCCCTGCACCCGGTGGCCGTGGTGCTCGTGGTGGCGGCCGGCAGCCTCGCCGCCGGCATCGTCGGCGCCCTGTTCGCCGTGCCGCTCGCGGCCGTGCTCAACACGGTGCTGCTGTACTTCCACGGGCACGACAAGTTCCCCGAGCTCGGCACCGAGGACCATCTCCCGCTGCTGCGCCGACGACCTCAGCTGCCCGGTACCCTGCTCTGGTCGGGACGCGGGTCGTCGCAGACGACGACGGGCGGGACCACGGGCACCACGACCGACGGCCCTGCCTCGCCCGACCCGGGTCCGGACACGAGTCCGCACCGAGAGACAGGTCAGTGACAGCACACCCCCCGATCGAACGCGTCACCCTCGACGACGTCCGCGCCGCGGCGCAGCTCCTCGACGGCGTCATCACCCGCACCCCGGTGCAGGCGTTCCGCGCCATGTCGGAGGCCGCGGGCGCGCCCGTCGTCCTCAAGTGCGAGAACCTGCAGCGCGCCGGGTCGTTCAAGATCCGCGGGGCGTACACCCGCCTGAGCCGGATGTCGGCCGAGGAGAAGGCGCGCGGCGTGGTCGCCGCCAGCGCGGGCAACCACGCGCAGGGCGTGGCGCTCGCCGCCCAGATGCTCGGCATCCACGCCATCGTCTACATGCCGGTGGACGCGTCCGTGCCCAAGCTGGCCGCGACCCGCGGCTACGGGGCCGAGGTGCGCCAGGTGGGCGCGAGCGTCGACGAGTCGCTCGTCGCCGCCCGCGCGGAGGCGGCCCGCTCCGGGCGCACGCTCATCCACCCGTTCGACCACCTGGACGTCGTGACGGGGCAGGGCACGGTGGCCCTCGAGATCCTGGAGCAGGTGCCCGACGTGGGCACGGTCGTCGTGCCGCTCGGCGGCGGCGGCCTGGTCGCCGGCATCGCGACCGTGCTCGCCGAGGCGGCCCCGCACGTCAAGGTCGTCGGCGTGCAGGCCGAGACCGCCGCCGCGTACCCGGAGTCGCTCGCCGCGGGCCGCCCGGTGCCGCGCCCGCTGGGCGCGACGATGGCGGACGGCATCGCGATCGGCACCCCCGGCGACGTGCCGTTCGAGGTGCTGGCGCGGCTCGGCGTCGAGGTGCGCACGGTCTCCGAGGAGGAGATGTCGCGCGCGCTGCTGCTCGTGGCCGAGCGGGGCAAGCTGATCGTCGAGCCGTCCGGCGCCGCCGGCGTGGCGGCCGTGCTCGCCGCCGAGCCGGGCTCGCTGCCGGGCACCGTCGTCCCCGTGCTCACCGGTGGCAACATCGACCCGCTGCTGCTGCTGCGCGTCGTGCAGCACGGCCTGGTGGCCGCCGGCCGGTACCTGCAGCTGCGCGTGTGCATCGACGACAAGCCCGGCTCGCTCGCCGAGGTGCTCGACGTCGTCGCGCACGCGGGCGCGAGCATCGCGCAGGTGGAGCACACCCGCACCGACACCTCGCTCACCGTGGCGCAGGTGCTCGTGAACCTGCAGCTCGAGACCAAGGGGCACGAGCACTGCGAGGTGGTCGTGGAGCGGCTGCGCGCCGCGGGGTTCGCCGTCGCGTGACCGCATGATCTCGACCGTCGGGTCGGGCGTCCGCTGGATCGACGCCCCGCTGCTGGTCCTCGCGCTGGGCTTCTCCGCCGGGTACGGCGGCGCGCTGCTGCTCGACGACGGCGCGACGCGCGGCCGGCTGATCGCCGTCGGCGTCGGAGTGGTCGGCGCGCTCGTCGCCGGGCCGTGGGCGCACCGCGTCGTCGCGCGGCAGGTGGCGGCCGAGACGCGGCGGAGCGGCACGGTGGCGAGGCCCGGCGGGCCCACGTGGCTGGTCGTGGGCGTCGGCCTGCTCGGCGTCTCGCTCGGGGCGCTGATGTCCGGGCACCGGGGCGTGCTGCTCTGGGTCGGCGGGGCCCTCACGGCGGTGGCGCTCGCCCAGGTGGCGCTGCGGCGCCCGGCTCAGCGCAGCGCGCGGCGGTAGTCGCCGGGCGCGCACCCGCAGATGTGCCGGAACGTGTCGTAGAAGCTGCTCTGCGACGTGAACCCCGCCGCGTGCCCCACCTCGACCGTGGTGGCGTCCGTGGTGATGAGCAGCCGCTGCGCCTCCGCCACCCGGCACCGGGCGATGTAGGTGCCGAGGGTGGTGCCCACCACCCGCTTGAACAGCGTCATCGCGTGGCTGGGGCTGAGGTGCACGGCGCGCGCGACGTCCGACGGCGCGATGGGGGAGCGGTAGTGCTCCGCGACGAACTGGGCCATCGCGGTGGCGCGCGCCGTCGCGCCGGAGGGGCCCGGCGCCGTCGCGCCGTCCGTCGTGCCGCTGGGCCCGCCGGCCGTCGCCGGGGCCTCGGCGGCCGCGAGCGCCCGGCGCACGAAGGCCTGCGCCTCGAGCATGACGACCGTGCTGTCGCCGCCCGCGACGACGTCGCGGTGCCACGTGGCGAAGAGGGCGTCGACGTCGCGGGCGAGCGCGACGGCGGGCACCACCACGGGCCGGGCGCGCAGCAGCACCGCGATCTGCTCGGTCGGCAGCGCCCAGCCCAGCACCTCGGTGAGCGGCACGTGCACCCACGACACGGCGGACTCCACCGCCTCGGGGTCGACCAGCTGGTGCGGCGTGCCGCCCCAGAAGAGCGCGACCTGGCCCGCCTCGACCCGCAGCGTCGACCCGCCGAACAGGTACTCGAGCCGGCCCGAGTGCACGAGGTTGAGCTCGAGGTCGTCGTGCCGGTGCGGGTGCTCCATCACCGGGGGCGCGCCGTGGCGCACCCACAGGGCGGCCTCCTCCAGGCGGACGTCGTCGACCGTCAGCGTCATGCCGGGGAGCCTAGGGCGATCGAAGGATCCCGGAAAGCGGGGCGACCGATCCGGAGGATCGACCGCCATCCTCGGGCCTAGCGTCGCTGCATGGCTCATTCCCCGAAGATCACCATCATCGGCGCCGGCGGCTTCGTGTTCCCGTTCCGCCTCATCGGCGACCTGCTCAGCTTCCCCGCGCTGCGCGGGGCCACGCTCAGCCTCATGGACCTCGACGCCGGCCGGCTGGACCGGGTGGCGACCGCCGCGCGCGAGCTCGTGGACCACCACGGCCTGCCCACCGTCGTCGAGCAGACCACCGACCGCCGCGCCGCCCTCGACGGGGCCGACTTCGTCATCATCACGTTCCAGGTGGGCGGCGTGGAGTCCTACCGGCACGACGTCGAGATCCCGCGCCGGTACGGCGTCGACCAGACCGTGGGCGACACCGTCGGCCCGGGCGGCGTGTTCCGCTTCCTGCGCTCGGTGCGGGCGTACCAGGACATCGCGGCCGACGCGCTGGAGGTCTGCCCGGACGCCCAGTTCATCAACTACGCGAACCCGATGGCGATGGCCACCGCGTACCTCAACGCCCTCGGCCTGCGGACCGTGGGCCTGTGCCACAGCGTGCAGGGCACCACGCGGATGCTCGCCCGCACGCTCGGCGTCCCGTACGACGAGGTCTCCTACCGCTGCGCGGGCATCAACCACCAGGCGTGGATCCTCGAGTTCCGCCGCGGCACCGAGGACCTGTACCCGCGCCTGCGGGAGGTCATGCGCGAGCGCCACGTGCCCGGGCGCGCGGCCGCCGACCTGCTCACCGACGACGGCGACCACTCCGACGCGGCGCTCGCGGCCAGCACGTACGAGGGCGGCAACGAGCAGGTGCGCACCGCGCTGATGAACCACTTCGGCTACTTCGAGACGGAGTCGAGCCACCACGCGTCGGAGTACGTGCCGTGGTTCCGCAAGGACGCCGACACGGTCCTCGAGTACATCCCGGAGCGCTGGGACTACTACGAGATCTGCTCCGCGCACGACGAGCAGGGCGACGTGGACGAGCAGCTCGAGCGGCTCAAGGCCGACCTCAGCCCGTCGGTCGAGTACGGAGCGTCGATCGTCAACGCGGTCGTGACCGGGGTGCCCGCCGTCGTCTACGGCAACGTGCCGAACGCGGGCCGGGTGATCACGAACCTGCCCGACGACGCGTGCGTCGAGGTCGCCTGCCTGGTGGACGCGAACGGCGTGCAGCCGACGTCGTTCGGGGAGCTCCCGCCGCAGCTCGCGGCGATCAACCGCACCAACGTCAACGTGCAGACCCTCGCCGTCCGCGCCGCCCTCACCGGCGACGTCGAGCACGTCCACCACGCCGTCGCCCTGGACCCGCTGACGTCGGCGCACTGCACGCTCGAGCAGGTCCGGGCGATGACCGACGAGCTGCTCGAGGCGCACGCCGCCCTGCTGCCGGCGGCGTTGCGCCCGGCCGCGTCCGCCCTGCTCGCCGGGTGAGCCGGTGGTTGAGCCTGTCGAAACCCCGACCGGGTTTCGACAGGCTCAACCAGCGGACCCCGACGACCCTCGACGATCCCTCGACGAAGAGGAGACGACATGCCGACCCATGCGGTGCCCGGCAGGGGCACGGCCGCGCGGCGGCTGTCCCGGCGCAGCTTCCTGGCGGTGGCCGGGATCAGCGTGGCGGGGGCGCTCGCGGCCTGCTCCGGCGCCCCGACGGGCACGAAGCACCTGCGGCTGTCCTCGTGGAACATCCCGCTGGACCTGGAGTCGTACCAGGCGCTCGCCGACGAGTTCGTGGCGGCCCACCCCGGCACCAGCGTCGCGGTGGAGGTCACGACCGGGCAGTTCCACCAGTGGTTCATCACGCGGCTGGCGGCGGACCTCGCGCCCGACATCATCCGCATCACCCCGCAGCAGATCGGGCGCTACGCCGCCAACGGCAGCCTCGTGGACCTCACGGGCGCGGTGCCGCCGGAGTACCAGGACGACTGGTCGAAGCCGTTCTGGGCGATCGGCGCCAAGGCCGACGGCCTGTTCGGCGTCTTCCAGCACACCGACAACTTCATCACCTACTACGACAGGCGGGTGATCGAGCAGATCGGCGTGGACGTGCCGCAGAGCCTCGACGAGGCGTGGCGCTGGGACGAGTTCCTCGAGATCGCGCGCGAGGCGCAGCGGATCACCGGCCGGTACGGCTTCGGCTACGGCTGGGGCGGCCCCGAGACGGCGTACCGCTGGATGCCGCTCGTCTACCAGAACGGCGGCGCGTTCCTCGGCGAGGACGGCGAGACGCCGAGCATGGACACCGACGCCGCCGTCGGGGCGCTGGACTTCGGCCGCCGCTGGTACGCGGACGGGCTGGTGTCGCCGGCGAACATGAGCAAGTCCGGCGGCGGCGCCGTCGGGCGCGACCTCTTCGCCACCGGCCAGACCGGGCTGCTGCTCGACAACCCCGAGGCGATCGCGGCCCTCGACGAGGCGCGCCCCGACGAGTGGGGCACCACCTACATGATCCGCAACGAGGGCGAGGCGTCGGACCTCGGCGGCAACGCGCTCGCCGTCACCCGGTCCAGCAAGCATCCCGAGCTCGCGGCCGAGCTGGTCGCGTTCCTCACCAGCCGCGCCAACGTCGCGGAGTTCTGCCGGCGCGGCAACTGGCTGCCCGCCCGGTCCTCGCTCGACGCCGCCGACATCGGCTACGAGCGGCACGAGGCCACGATGCAGCAGTTCATCGACCAGGCCACGACCATCCCGCTGTCCATGGTGCGCGCCCAGTCCGGGCCGTACTTCAGCTCGCTCAACTCGGTCTTCGCGGACTACCTCGACCTGTGCTTCCTCGGCGAGCTCAGCCCGGCCGAGTGCGGCACCCAGATGACGGAGGCGATGCGCAGTGTCACCACACGGTGAGACCCTCACGGTGCCCGGCACCCCGGCGGTCGCGACGGCGGCGGGCTCCGCGTCCGTCGCCGGGCCGGCGTCCGCGGGCGCGACGACGCGGCGCCGGCGCGCGCGGTGGGCGCCCTACCTCTTCGTCGGCCCCGCGGGCCTGCTGTTCCTCGCGTTCTCGCTGGTGCCGATCGTCATCGCGGTCGCGCTGTCGTTCCAGGACACCGCCACCCTGGGCGAGGGCAGCTGGGTGGGCGCGGACAACTACCGCACCATGCTGTCCGACCCGCTGCTGCGCACGGCCCTGCTCAACACCCTGGTCTTCACCGTCGGCACGGTGCCGACGGCGATGGCGATCGGGCTCGCGCTCGCCGTCGCGCTCAACCGCCCGCTGCCCGGGCGAGGCCTGCTGCGGGCGCTGTTCTTCGTGCCGATGGTCGCGGCCGGCGTCGTGGTCGGCGTGATCATGTCGTGGATCTTCAACCCCGACTACGGCGTCGCGAACAACGCGCTCCGGGCCGTCGGGCTCGAGGGGCTGCCGTGGCTGACGTCGCCCCGAACGGCGATGCTCACGCTGGTGCTCGTCGTCGTGTGGACGCGCATCGGCTTCTGCATGGTGATCTACCTCGGCGCCCTGCAGTCGATCCCGTCCGAGCTGCGCGAGGCCGCCGCGATCGACGGCGCGAGCCGCTGGCAGCGGTTCCGCCGGCTGACCGTGCCGATGCTCGCCCCGACGACCTCGATCCTGCTCATCCTCAACGTCGTGTTCTCGCTGCAGGCCTTCGACGTCATCTACGTGATGACGGGCGGCGGGCCGGGCTTCTCCACGACCGTCCTCATCCAGTACGTGTTCCGGTCCGCGTTCGCCGACGCCCGCATGGGGTACGCGGCGGCGCTCGGGCTGCTGCTCGTGCTGATCCTGCTGGTCTTCACGCTGCTGCGGCAGCGCGCGACGAAGAAAGCCGAGGAGCTCCTGTGACCGCCACCGCCGTGCGCCCCGCGCCCGTCACGCTCCCGCGGCCCGGCCGCTCGTCCCGCGAGCGGCGCTCCCACCGCCGCCGCTGGCTGCTCACCGCCGGCCTCACCGCCGTCGCGATCCTCGTCGTCTTCCCGCTGTACTGGATGGTGGTCTCGGCCCTCACCCCGGGCGGGCAGTCGCAGAGCAGCGAGTTCTACCTGTGGCCGGACGCGCCGACCGTCGGGAACTTCACCGAGGTCTTCGCCACGCAGCCGGTCTGGCGCTGGCTCGGCAACTCGCTCCTCGTCGCGAGCGTCGGCACCGCGCTGTCCGTGTGCGTCTCGCTCGGCGCCGGGTACGCGCTCGCGAAGTACCGGTTCCGCGGCCGTGGCCTGCTGTACGCGCTGTTCCTCGTGACGATCATGATCCCGATCCAGGTGACGCTCGTCCCCGCGTTCCTGGTGGTCGCGCGGCTCGGCCTCGTCGACTCGCCGTGGGCGGTGATCCTGCCGACCCTGTTCGACGTCGTCGGGATCTTCATCGCCCGCCAGTTCATGCTGGGCGTGCCCGACGCGCTCATCGAGGCCGCGCGGCTCGACGGCGCGGGGGAGCTGCGCACCTTCTTCCGCGTGGTGCTGCCGTCGTGCGGCCCGCTGGTCGGGGTGCTCGTGATCCTCGGGTTCATGAACCGGTGGAACGACTTCCTGTGGCCGCTCGTGGTGCTGCAGGGCAACGAGAGCCTCACCGTGCCGGTCGGGCTGTCCACGCTGACCAGCAACCCGGCGTTCGCCTCGCCGTGGGGCGCCGTCATGGCTGTCGCGACCGTGGCCGTCGTGCCGCTGCTGGTGGTGTTCCTCGTCTTCCAGCGCACCTTCGTCCAGGGCATCGCGAGCACGGGGATCAAGTAGTCGTCGGCGAGGTGTCTGTCCCGAGGGTTCCCGTTCGTCGTGCTCATGTACACGGCCACCGCGGCCGTGCAGGATGAGGACCGACCCGAAGGAGACCGTCGTGCGCTATCTGATGCTGGTGCTGTCCACCCCCGAGGACCCGGAGCTGCGGCCGGAGGACGCCGCGGGCGCGCCGCCCATCGAGGGGTGGGTCGAGAAGCACTACGGGAGCGGGGCGGCCGTGCTCGGCGACCGGCTGCGTCCGCCGGCCGACGCCGTCGGGGTGCGGGTGCGGGGCGGGCGCACGCTCGTCACCGACGGCCCGTTCTCCGAGACGAAGGAGGCGATCGGCGGGTTCGACGTCATCGACGCGCCGGACCTCGACACGGCGATCACGATCGCCGGAGAGCACCCCATGGCCCACGAGGGCGCCATCGAGCTGCGGCCCTTCTGGCCGCTGGACCTCGAGGGCGCCGGCGCGACGGACGGGGGCGCGTGATGCGGTACCTCATGCTGGTCATCGAGCCCGACGTGCCCGACCGCGGCCCCGACGACGCCATCGAGGACTGGGTGCGCCGGCACGACGCCGACGGCTCCCGGATCCTCGGCGAGCGGCTGCGGCCGGCCGCCGACGTGCGGCGCGTGCGGGTGACCGACGGCCGCCCCCTGGTGACCGACGGGCCGTTCACCGAGACCAAGGACGTGATCGGCGGGTTCGACATCGTCGAGGCGCCCGACCTCGAGGCCGCGCTCGCGATCGCGGCCGAGCACCCGGGCAGCCGGGACGGCGGCACGGTCGAGGTGCACCCGTTCTGGCCGACCGACGGCTCCGAGCCGGCGTGACCACCACCTCCGCCGTCGAGGACGCGTTCCGCAGCGAGTGGGGGCGCGTCCTCGGCGCGGTGGCACGCGCCACCGGCGACCTCGACCTCGCGGAGGAGTCCGCGCAGGAGGCGTTCGTGCAGGCGCTGCGCACCTGGTCGCGCGACGGCGTCCCCGACCGGCCGGGGGCGTGGCTCACGACGACGGCGCGGCGGCACGCCCTGGACGTGCTGCGCCGACGGCGGGTGGAGGCGGAGAAGAGCGAGACCGCCGCGCGGCGGGGCGACCGCGTCGACGGGCCGGGCCGGGCGGCCGACGCCTCGCGCGACGGCGTGCACGACGCGGTCGAGCGCGGCCTGGACGAGGAAGGCTGGGCGCCCGACGACCCCGACGGCGACCTGCTGCGCCTGCTGTTCACGTGCTGCCACCCGGCGCTGCCGCTCGAGGGGCGCGTCGCGCTCACGCTGCGGGCGCTGACCGGCATGACGACCGCCCAGGTGGCGCGGGCCTTCCTCGTCCCGGAGGCGACGATGTCGCAGCGCCTGGTGCGCGCCAAGCGCCGCATCCGGGCGACGGGCATCGCGTTCCGGGTGCCGCCGCCGGGGCTGCTGGCCGAGCGCACGTCGTCCGTGCTGGCGGTCCTGTACGTGCTGTTCACCGAGGGGTACGACGCCTGGGCGGAGCCCGCCGACGACGTCGAGGGCTGCGCGGAGCGGAGGGCGCTGGCCGCCGACGCGGTGCGCCTGGCGCGGCTCGCCGTCCGGCTCCTGCCGGACGAGCCCGAGGCCCGCGGCCTGCTCGCGCTCCTGCTGCTGCAGCACGCGCGCCGCGACGCGCGGACGGGGGCGGACGGCGTCGTGCGCACGCTCGCGGACCAGGACCGCGCGCGCTGGCACCGCGACGAGCTCGACGAGGGGCTGGCCGTGCTCGACGACGCGCTGGCCGCCCGCCGGCCGGGGCCGTACCAGGTGCAGGCGGCGATCGCGGCGCTGCACTGCCGGGCTGCGACCGCGGGGGAGACGGACTGGGCGGAGGTGCTGGCCCTCTACGACGTGCTGCTCGAGATGACGCCCACGCCCGTCGTCGCGCTCAACCGCGCCGTCGCGGTGGCGGAGGCGCAGGGCGTCGACGCCGGGCTGGTCGCCGTCGACGCCGTCGCGCAGGATCCCGCGCTGGCGGGCTACCACCTGCTGCCGGCCCTGCGCGCCGACCTGCTGACCCGCTCCGGCCGCCCCGCCGACGCCGTCGTCGAGCTGCGCCGCGCGCTCGACCAGGTCGACCGCGAGGGCGACCGCCGCCTCCTGCGCGCCCGCCTGGCCGCCCTCACGCCGAGGTAGTCCGAAAATTGCCGAGGTAGTCCGAGACCGGCTGAGGTGGCGGACCACCTCGCGGACCTCGGACTACCTCGGCAATTTTCGGACTACCTCGGCGAGGACAGGATCAGACGGCGGCGGTCTCCGGCTCGGTGACGAGCGGGTAGACGCCGTTCTCGTCGTGCACCTCGCGGCCGGTGACCGGCGGGTTGAACACGCAGACGCACGTGATCTCGGTGCGGGGGCGCACCTTGTGCTTGTCGTGGTCGTTGAGCAGGTACAGCGAGCCGGGCTTCAGCTGGTGCACCTCGCCGGTGGCGAGGTCCTCGATCTCGCCCTCGCCGGACGTGATGAAGACGGCCTCGATGTGGTTGGCGTACCAGAAGAAGCTCTCGGTGCCGGCGTACAGCGTGGTCTCGTGCACGGAGAAGCCGACGCCCTCCTTGGCCAGGATGATCCGCTTCGAGCGCCAGTTCTCGGACTTGACGTCGGCGTCGGTGTCGGTGACCTCGTCG
Organism: Isoptericola sp. F-RaC21; assembly: GCF_038593535.1. Taxonomy (NCBI): domain Bacteria; kingdom Bacillati; phylum Actinomycetota; class Actinomycetes; order Micrococcales; family Promicromonosporaceae; genus Isoptericola; species Isoptericola sp. F-RaC21. The sequence continues at coordinate 588,310 of NZ_JBCFYX010000003.1, forward strand.
AGGGTGCGGACGAGCATGGGGGTACCTCCGGAGTTCGGGTGTGGTGGTCGGGACTGGTCGGGAGCGGCCGGTCAGGCCGTCGGCGCGGGCAGGACGGCGGCGACGGACTCGCTGATGATCCGCAGGCCGCGCTGCAGCTCGTCGTACGTGATCGTCAGCGGCGGCAGCAGCTTGACGACCTCGCCGTCGGGGCCGGAGGTCTCCATGAGCAGCCCGCGCGAGAACGCCTCGTCGCAGATCCGGCTCGCGGTCTCGCCGTCCGGCGTCTGCAGGCCGCGCGCGAGGCCGCGGCCCTTGGCCACCAGCACGTCGTCGCCGTACCGGGCGACCAGGGAGTTGAAGTGCGCCTCGACGAGCGCGCCCTTGTCGATCGTGGAGTTCTCGAGCGTGTCGTCCGACCAGTAGGTGCGCAGCGCCTCCGCCGCCGTCGCGAAGGCCGGCGCGAAGCCGCGGAACGTGCCGTTGTGCTCGCCCGGCTCCCAGATGTCCAGCTCCGGGCGCACGAGGGTGAGCGCCATCGGCAGTCCGTAGCCGGAGATCGACTTCGACAGGCAGATGATGTCCGGCACGATGCCGGCCTCCTCGAACGAGAAGAACTTGCCGGTGCGGCCGCAGCCCATCTGGATGTCGTCGAGGATCAGCAGGATGTCGTGGCGCTTGCACAGGTCGGCCAGGCCGCGCAGCCACTCGGCGCGCGCGGCGTTGATCCCGCCCTCGCCCTGCACCGTCTCGACGATGACGGCGGCCGGCGCGTTGAGGCCCGAGCCGCTGTCCTCGAGCAGACGCTCCAGGTAGACGAAGTCCGGCACGTCGCCGTCGAAGTAGTCGTCGTACGGCATCGGGGTGGCGTGCACCAGGGGGATGCCGGCGCCGCCGCGCTTCATCGAGTTGCCGGTCACCGAGAGCGCGCCGAGCGTCATGCCGTGGAACGCGTTGGTGAAGTTGATGACCGACTCGCGGCCCGTCACCTTGCGCGCCAGCTTCAGCGCGGCCTCCACGGCGTTGGCGCCGCCCGGGCCGGGGAACACGACCTTGTGGTCCAGCCCGCGCGGCTCGAGGATCACCTCGTTGAAGGTCTCGAGGAACTCGCGGCGCGCCGAGGTGAACATGTCGAGCGTGTGCACCATGCGGTCGTCGGTGAGGTAGTCCAGCAGCACCTGCTTGAGCAGCGGGTTGTTGTGCCCGTAGTTGAGCGTGCCGGCGCCCGCGAAGAAGTCCAGGTACTCGGTGCCGTCCTCGGCGTGCACCGTCGCCCCGGAGGCCCGGTCGAACACGACGGGCCAGGAGCGCGAGTAGCTGCGGACCTCCGACTCGAGGGCGGTGAAGCCCAGCGGGTCGTCGGCGGCGGACGCTTCGGTGGTGGGGACGGTCGGGGTTGTCACGAAGGACACTCCTTGAGGTGGTGCGCGCCGGTGCGGTGTTTGTGATGAAGGGGGCTGCGTCGTCACCTGCGCGCCGAACCGGCGCAGCCCGAGGTCTGAGGACCTGAGTGGTGGAGACGGTCAACGGGGAGGGCGGATGCCCTCGATCACCAGCAGCGGCTCGGCCTCGTGGCCGTCCGGGAAGTGCGCGGCCTCGTAGCCCGACGTCTCGCGCAGCGTCGCGCCGCGCTCGGCGGCCCAGCGTGCGAACACGCGCCGCGACGACGCGTTGTCCGTGGTCACGGTCGTGTGCAGGCGGGAGACGGCGGGGCCGTCGCCCTCCGCCGTCGCGTCGACGACGGCGTCCAGGAGCCGGCCCGCGACCCGTCGTCCGCGTGCGGCGGGGTCGACGGCCACCTGCCACACGAACAACGTGGCGGGGTCGGCCGGCAGCCGGTACGCCGAGACGAAGCCCACGGGCCCGCCCTCGCCGTCGGTGCCGGGTTCCGCGAGGAACGCGACGCGGCAGGTCGCGGCGAAGTGGTCCGCGAGCAGCAGGTAGGCGTAGGAGGAGTTGAGGTCGAGCGAGCCCGAGTCGCGGGCCAGGCGCCACATCGCGGCGCCGTCCTCGGTCGTCGGAGGGCGCACCGTGAGGCCCGGGAGGGGCTCCGCGGCGCGGGACGCCATGTCGTCGTCCAGGCTGTCGGTCGAGCTGTCGTCGGTCGAATGGTTGGTCGTTGCGGTGTCCGTCGTGTCCATACCGCCATCGACCATAGACGCATCACGGGGGAAAGTTCACCTCTGTCATGACCATTCCGCGACCGGCGGGCCCCCCGGACGGGCCGACGATCGTTGGTAGGACAGCGAAAGGTCCCGATGACCATCGACGGATCATCGACGGTTCTATGGATCGCCATTTGTCTCGAACTCTGAGACGGGCGGGGTGAATCGTCGACCGGGGGCAGGGGGTCCGGGGACGACGATGGGCGTGCCCGTCGGGACGGGCACGCCCATGGCGTGCGTCGGTTCCGGGCCTCGCCCGGGGGAGGTCAGCCCGCGAAGGGCGTCGCCTTGAGGATCTCGACGGGGATCTCGCGCCCGTTCGGCGCGGTGTAAGCCACCTTCTCGCCGATGCGGTGCCCGTCGATCGCGGCGCCGAGCGGCGACGTCGGCGAGTACACGTCGAGGTCGGTGGTGTCGGCGATCTCGCGGGAGCCGAGCAGGAACGTCATCTCGTCCCCGGCGACGACCGCGGTGACGACCATGCCGGCCTCCACGACGCCGTCGTCCGCGGGCGTGCCGATCTGCACGTGCCGCAGCTTCTCGGTGAGCTCGCGGATGCGGGCCTCGTTCTTCGCCTGCTCCTCGCGGGCGGCGTGGTAGCCGCCGTTCTCCTTGAGGTCGCCCTCGTCGCGGGCGGCGGCGATGCGCTCGGCGATCTCGGTGCGGGCGGGGCCGGAGAGGTGCTCCAGCTCGGCCTGCAGCCGGTCGTGAGCCTCCTGGGTGAGCCAGGTGACAGTGCTCTCGGTCACGAGGGCTCTCCTTTCGTGATGCTCGATGGCCTGTTTCGGCCGTGCGCGGGCGACCGACGGGCGTCGGCACGCGCGTCGGCTGGGCAGGACTGCGTGTGAATCCCTCAGGATAGCCCGGGGAGGCGCCAGATCCCAGGCCTGCGCCCTGGGCGAACGGGTGATGTCGTGCGCGGGCGTCAGGAGGGGTCGGGCACGTCGCAGGACTCGACCACTGCTGTCGTGGCCTCCTCGGACGTCCGGACCGTCACCGTGTAGGTGGAGGTCTGCGTCGTGCTGGGGCCCACCGGCACCTCGAGCGTGCCCACCTGGGCGTAGCTCTGCGCGAGCGCCTCGACGTCGCACACGGCCGTCGTGCCGGGCGGCATGTGCACCTGGAAGGTGACCTCCACCTGCTCGGCGTCGCGCACGTCGAAGCCGACCACGTCCACCGTGACCGGGTCCCGACGGTTCTGCTCGACGGAGAACCAGGCGGCGACGCCGACGGCGGCCGCGAGGACGACGCCGATCGCCACCTTGGCCCCCGTGCCGAGACCGCGTCGACCGTCCGGTCGGCCCTCCCCGCGACCAGGGCGCGTGCCGTACCGGTCGGCGGGGGGCGTGGGGCTGACGGGGTCGCTCATGGTGCACCATTGTCCCTGACCCCTGCAGCCGACCCGTCACCCCGGGAGGGACCTTGTCCTCCGCCTCCTCCGTGCCGCCCACGACGCGGCCCGAGCCCCTCCGTCTCATGGCGGTGCACGCGCACCCGGACGACGAGTCCAGCAAGGGGGCCGCGACCACCGCGCGGTACGCCGCCGAGGGGGTGGAGGTGCTCGTCGTGACCTGCACCGGTGGCGAGCGGGGCGACGTGCTCAACCCGAGCTTCGAGGTCCCCGCGGGCCACGAGTTCGACACGATCGAGGGCCGGCGGGCGGTGCGCCGCCTGGAGATGGCGGCCGCGGCCGAGGCGCTCGGGGTGCGCCAGACGTGGCTCGGGTTCGTCGACTCCGGCCTGCCGGAGGGCGACCCGCTCCCGCCGCTGCCCGAGGGCTCGTTCGGCCTCCTGCCGCTCGACGAGGCCGCCGCGCCGCTGGTCGAGCTCGTGCGCGAGTTCCGGCCGCACGTCATGACGACCTACGACCCGTCCGGCGGATACCCGCACCCCGACCACATCAAGTGCCACGAGGTGGCGTTCGAGGCCTACCAGGCCGCGGGCGACGGCACCCGGTACGTCGTCGAGGGCGGCGCCGAGCCCTGGGAGCCGCTCAAGCTCTACTACAACCACGGCTTCTCGATGGCGCGGATGCGCGCCGTGCACGAGGCGATGCAGGGCGCGGGCCTGGAGTCGCCGTTCGGCGACTGGATCGAGTCGCGCGCGGCGCGCGAGATCCCCGAGCGCGAGGCCACCACCCACGTCGCGGTGGCGGACTACTTCCCGCAGCGGGACGCCGCCCTGGTGGCGCACGCCTCGCAGATCGACCCGGACGGGTTCTTCTTCGCCGTCCCGCGCGACATCGAGGCCGACGTCTGGCCCACCGAGGAGTACGAGCTCGCGGACTCGCGGGTTCCGACGTCGCTGCCCGAGGACGACCTGTTCGCCGGGGTGCGGGAGGGCGACCGATGAGCGCCGCGTGGGCGGCCGTGCTCGCCGCCGCGCCCAGCCCGAGCCCCAGCCCCAGCCAGGGGCCGACCGAGCTCCAGGTGACGCCGGGGCTGGCGGGCTTCGTGGCGACCTTCGCGGTGGCCGTGGCCTGCGTGCTGCTCTTCCTGTCCCTCACCCGGCACCTGCGCCGGGCGCAGCGCAACGCCGAGGACCAGGGGATCCCGCTCGAGGAGCCCAAGCACTTCGGGCTGAACGGTCCGGGCCGCGCCGCCGGGCCCGACGCCCCCGACGGCGACGCGCCGCGCGACGGCGGCGCGGGCGACGGTGCCGGCGACGAGACGGACGGCGAGCCCGGCCGATGAGCACGAGCGTGCGCGTCACGGTCGGCCAGCTCGCGATCACGGCCGACCACGACGCCAACCGCGAGGCGGTCGCCGAGGCGTTCCTCGCCGCCGGCCGCGTCGGCGCGGACCTGCTGGTGCTGCCGGAGTACTCCTCGGGCTACGACCCGCACGGCGTCGGCGTCGAGCACGCCGAGCCGCTCGACGGCCCGTTCGTCACGGCCCTGCGGCAGCACGCCGCGCGGTACCGCATCGCGGTGGTGGCCGGCACGACGCTGCCCGCGTACGGCGCGCCGTCGACGACCACCGGCCAGCACCCCGCGGTGAGCGGCACGTTCCCCGCCGTCAGCGGCGCGTTCCCGGCCGTGACCGGTTCGTTCCCGGCGGTCACCGGGTCGCTGCCCGCGATCACGGGCACGACGCCGACGGTGGGCTCGGCGCCCGAGCCGCCGACGCGCGCGTTCAACACGGTCGTCGCGGTCGACGCGACGGGGGCGGTCGTCGGCGCGTACCGCAAGGTGCACCTCTACGACGCCTTCGGCACCCGCGAGTCCGACCGGCTCGAGCCGGGGCCGGCGGGCGTGCCGCCGCTGGTGCTCCGGCTGGGAGACCTCACGTTCGGCGTCGTCACCTGCTACGACCTGCGCTTCCCGGAGTCGGCGCGCCGCCTCGTGGACGCGGGCGCGGACGTCATTGTCGTCCCGGCGGCGTGGGTGGACGGCCCGCTCAAGGCGGACCACTGGCGCACGCTGCTGCGCGCGCGGGCGATCGAGAACACGGCGGTGGTGATCGGCGTCGGGATGTCCGGCCCCGGGCTGGTGGGCCGCTCGCTCCTGGCCGGGCCGGACGGCGTCGTCGGGCTCGAGCTGGACGAGACCCCGCAGGTCCGCACGGTGGACCTCGACCCGGAGCCGCTGGCGCAGGTGCGCCGGCAGAACCCGTCGCTGGCGAACCGGCGCTACCTGGTGGTGCCCGCTGGTTGAGGTGGGCTACAGCGCCGCGAGGTAGATCGCCACGGTGTGGCAGGTGAAGCCGACCACCGTGAGCGCGTGGAAGATCTCGTGGAAGCCGAACCAGCGGGGCGACGGGTTCGGGAACTTGGTGCCGTAGACGACGGCGCCGAGGATGTACGCGATGCCGCCGGACGCGACCAGCCACGCGACGGCCGCGCCGCCCGCGGCGGCGAACTGCGGGATGTAGCCGACGGCGACGCAGCCCAGGGCCACGTACACGGGGACGTAGAGCCAGCGGGGCGCGCTCATCCACAGCACGCGCCCGACCAGGCCGAGGATCGCGCCGCCCCAGACGACGGAGAGCAGCACGGTGGCGGTGCCGCGCGGCAGCAGCATCACGGCCAGGGGCGTGTACGTGCCGGCGATGATGAGGAAGATGTTCGCGTGGTCCAGGCGCCGCAGGACGGCGGCCGTGCGGGGCGACCAGCGGCCGGTGCCGAGGTGGTAGACCGCGCTGGTGCCGAAGAGCATCACGGCGGTGACGCCGAAGATCGCGCAGGCGACCTTGTCGGCCGGGGTCTCGGCCAGCACGACGAGGACGATCGCGGCCGCGAGGGCCAGCGGCGTGGTGACGGCGTGGATCCAGCCGCGCAGGTGGGGCTTGATGCGGGCCGCCGTCTCGGCGGCCGCGGCGGAGACCGTCTGCACGACGTCGCCCACGGCGTCCTTCGCTCCGCGGGCGGCGCCCTTGACGTCGGGCACGTCGAGCCGGTCGCGCGGGCGGCCGTTCGGCTGGGCGGCTGCTGCCACGGAGGACTCCTTGCTCGAGGCATCACCTACGGTTCCGTAGGTTACGCCAGCGTAGGGGACGCGGGGCGGGCGCGGCGACTCCCTCTCGGTGAATCCCGGTGAAGATCGTGCGCAGGGGTTGCGAGGCGTCCCGTGGGGGCCGCCCGCGGCCGGGACCTGCGGGGTCGCGGGAGCGGTACCGTTGTCCCGCTCTCCGTCCGTCCCCGCCCGCCGGGTGCCCGCGCCGTCGCGCGCCCGCGGCCGGCCCGAACCTCCGAGGTCCCGCGTGCGCATGCCCCACCTGCTCTACGGCCTGTACGAGCGGCGCCTGGCCGCCTCGCTGCCGACGGCGCAGACGCCCCGGCACGTCGGCGTCATCCTCGACGGGAACCGGCGGTGGGCCCGGTCGTTCGGCGAGACCGCGGCCACGGGGCACCGGCGCGGGGCCGACAAGATCGCGGAGTTCCTGGGCTGGGCGGAGGAGCTCGGCGTCGAGGTCGTCACCCTCTGGATGCTGTCCACCGACAACCTCGCGCGCCCCGCGTCCGAGCTCGCCGACCTGCTCGACATCATCCGCGACGCCGTCCAGGACCTGGCGGAGTCCGGCCGCTGGCGGCTGCGCGTCGTGGGCCGCCTCGACCTGCTGCCCGACGGGCTCGCGGGCGCGGTGCGCTCGGCGGCGGAGGCCACGAAGGACGTGCAGGGGCTGCAGGTCAACGTCGCCGTCGGCTACGGCGGCCGGCACGAGATCGCCGACGCCGTCCGGTCCTACCTCAAGCAGGAGTCGGCCAGCGGGGCGTCGCTGGAGGAGCTCGCCGAGCGGATCGACGTCGACGACATCGCCGCCCACCTGTACACCAAGGGCCAGCCGGACCCGGAGCTCGTCATCCGCACGTCGGGCGAGCTGCGCGTGGGCGGATTCCTCATGTGGCAGAGCGCGCACTCCGAGCTGTACTTCTGCGAGGCGTACTGGCCCGACTTCCGCCGCGTGGACTTCCTGCGCGCCCTGCGCGACTTCTCCCGCCGGGAGCGGCGGCTCGGCCGCTGAGCGGATGCGGTGACTGGGCTCGTCGAGGTCCAGTCACCGGGCGTCGACAGGCTCGACCAGCGGGGCCGGGGCTCATCCCTGGGGATGACGCCGAGAACCGTGCCCTGGTCCGATGTCCGGGGGCGCGCCACGGGCCAAGGTCGTGGCATGACCGCACAGACAGCTCCCTCGGGCGAGCCGACCACGTCGCTCGGCGCCCGCCTGCGCTCCCTCCTTCCCGCCGAGCGGTGGGGCGCGCTCGGGTTCCCCGGCCGCTGGGTGGGAGGCGCCGCCATGGTTCTCGGCCCGGTCCTGATGCTCGCCGGGGCGTTGCTGCGGGCCCGCGTCCACTTCTTCTACCCCGACCAGCTCGCGGCGGTCCAGGAACGCCCGGTGCTGATGTCCACCGCGTACGGCCTGTTCGCCGCGGGGAACGTTCTGCTGTGGCCGGCCGTCGTGACCCTCGCGTCGCGCATCGGTGAGCGGCGCCCGGGGTGGGCCCTCTGGGGCGGGGTGCTCGCCGTCTTCGGGTTGTTCGCCCGAGCCTTCCACGCCGGGGTGGACCACCTGGCCTTCCAGGTCGTGCACGCCGAGGGGGCAGACGCCGCGACGGCGATCGTCTCGTCCGGTTACGGCGCCTTCCACGTGTTCTCCGTCCTGAACCTCGCGATCCTCGCGGGGTGGACGGTGCTCGCCGTCGGGGCCTGGCGGGCCGGGGTGCTACGCCCCTGGCGGGCGGTCGCGCTCGGGCTGGCGGCCGCGCTGCCCCTGGGCGTGCTGAAGGGCACCACGCCGCTGTCCGTGGTGGCCCTGGTCGGGCTGTGCGCGGCGCTGGTCCCCCTGGGCCTGTCCCTCCTGCGATCCCGGCCTCGTCCCCGGCCCGCGACCGCGCTGCGGTGGATCGCCGTCACGGCGCTGGTCGTCGGCGCCCTGACGCTGCTCGGACAGGCCGGCTGAGTGGACACGCCCGGCTACGGTCGTCCCATGAGGCCCGACGCGGGCAGCCGCTCCCTCCTGCTGGCCGATGTCGTCGCGGCGCTCGCGCTGACCGCGGTCTACGTCGTGTTCGTCCGGATGGGCCCGGACGACGGCCAGGCCAGCTACGCAGGTCCGCTCTGGCTGGGCTACCTGGTCGCCGCGGCGGCCGGGCTGCCCGTCGCGGCCCGCCGGCTGTGGCCGATCCCCGTCCTGGCGACGGTCGTCGCCGCCCTGGTGGTCGCGACGATGCTCGACATCGTCCGCGAGCCCTATGCCGCGGCGGGACTGGCCGCCTATCTGGTCGCGCTCGCCGAACCGACGCGGCGCTCGACGGCGGCCCTCGCAGTCGTCCTCCCGGCGGCGGGGGCCGCCGTCTACGTCGGCGGGGCCGTCGTCACCCCGACCGAGGACCCGCAGGGGGCGTTCGGCCTGGTCGGGCTGGTGGTGCTGGTGCTCGGCGGAGCCTGGACGGCGGGCTTCGTGGTGCGCGGCAGACGCGCCGAGGCCGAGCGGCGACGCCGGGACGAGTCCGAGCGGGCCCTCGAGGAAGAGCGGCTGACGATCGCCCGCGAGCTGCACGACATCGTCTCCCACCACCTGAGCCTCATCGCGGTCCGGGCGGGTGTGGCCGGCCACGTCGCGGACGAGGAGCCCGCCGAGGCGCGCGCGGCCCTGCACGACATCGAGGAGACCAGCAGGAGCGCGCTCGACGAGATGCGCCGCACGCTCGGGGTGCTGCGCGGTGACGGGGACGCGCGCCGCCCCGCCCCGAGCCTCGGCGGCCTGGACGCGCTGGCGGCCGACGCGCGGCGCGCGGGGGTCGACGTCGTCCTCTCGACCGACGGTGCGTCCCGGCTCCCGGCGGGGGTGCAGGCCACCGTGCACCGGATCGTCCAGGAGGCGCTCACGAACGTGGTGCGGCACGCCGCCCCGACGCGCTGCGCGGTCACGGTCGCCGCGACCGACGCCGGCACCGCGGAGGTGCGCGTGGACGTCGTCGACGACGGCCCACCCCTCGGGCGACGACCCGGCCGCCGGGCGCTGCCGGGAGGGCACGGGCTGGTCGGCGTCGAGGAGCGGGTCGGGCTCCTCGGCGGGACCTTCGCCGCGGGGCCGCGACCCGGCGGAGGCTTCGCGCTCTCCGCCCGGTGGCCGGTCGGCGAGGGGCGGCTCGCATGACCGGCGCTGCGCAGGTCCGGGTGCTGGTGGCGGACGACCAGGCGATGGTGCGGGGGAGCTTCCGCCTCCTCGTCTCGCACGCGCCCGGGACGACGGCGGTCGGGGAAGCCGCGACCGGGGCGGAGGCCGTCGACCTCGCGCGGCGCGAGCGGCCCGACGTCGTCCTCATGGACGTGCGGATGCCGGAGCTCGACGGCATCGAGGCGACGCGCCGCATCACCGCCGACCCCGACCTGGACGGTGTCCGTGTGCTGATCCTCACGACCTTCGACCTGGACGAGTACGTGTACGCGGCGCTGCGTGCGGGGGCGGCCGGCTTCCTCCTCAAGGACGCGCGCCCGGCGGACGTCCTGGCGGCCATCGACGTCGTGGCCGCGGGGCAGGCTCTCCTCGCCCCGTCGGTGACCGCACGGCTCGTCGCGGAGTTCGCCCGACGTCCCGAACCCGGCAGGCCACCCTCGCGGGTCCTCGACGGCGTCACCGACCGGGAGATCGAGGTGCTGGGCCTGGTCGCGCGGGGGCTGTCGAACGTGGAGATCGCCGAGCACCTCCGCGTGAGCCTCGCCACCGTCAAGACCCACGTCGGCCACCTGCTCGCCAAGCTTCACGCGCGGGACCGTGCGCAGCTCGTCATCGTGGCCTACGAGACCGGCGTCGTCGCGAGCCGTGGAACCGGTGATTGAGCCCGTCGAAGTCCGGTCACCGGGTTTCGACGGGATCGACCGGCGGGGGCCGGGTTTCCACAGGCTCGACCAGCGGGTCCGGGGGCGGGTGCGGCACACTGCGACGGTGAGCCCGCCCAGCCCGCCGCCCGAGCCCCGCATCACGACCGACGTCCGCCTGGCCGCGGAGACCTGGGAGTCGCTGTTCCGGGCGCAGGTCACGCTGATGCGCCGGTTCCAGGCCGACCCCATCTGGCACGAGGTGTCGATGCGGGAGTACGACGTGCTGTTCACGCTGTCGCGCGCGCCGCGGGGCGAGCTGCGGCTGCGGGACCTCAACGAGGGGATGCTGATCGCCCAGTCGTCGCTGTCGCGGATGGTCGAGAGGCTCGAGGGGCGTGGCCTCGTGGCGCGGTCGGTGCCGGCCGACGACGCCCGCGGCACCCTGGTGCGGCTCACCGCCGAGGGGGCGCGGCTCCAGCGCGAGACGGGGCTCGCCCACGTGCGCACCATCGCCGAGTACGTCGGCCAGGCGCTGCCGCCGGACGAGCTCGAGGCGCTGCGCGACGTGCTGGACCGGCTACGGCTGGCTCAGGCCGACATCCCCGACCGCCCGGCGTCGGGCTGACCGCACGGCGGCGAAGTCTCGGCGGCGAGATGACAACGCGTGCCTTCAACGTCACGTCCGGCAGCGGGCGTTCTCGGCGGGCCGGGCCCCGAGCCGATGCCATGATGGCAGTCATGTCGCTGACCCCCCAGTCGGCCGATGCCGGCCCGTACGACGCCCTGCTCCTGTACTCCTTCGGTGGCCCGAACAAGCCGGAGGACGTGGTGCCGTTCCTCCGCAACGTGACCGCCGGCAAGGGGATCCCCGACGAGCGGCTCGAGGAGGTCGGCGAGCACTACTACGGCTTCGGCGGCAAGAGCCCCATCAACGAGCAGAACCTCGCGCTGAAGGCGGCGCTCGAGGCCGAGCTCGCCGAGCGCGGGATCGACCTGCCCGTCGTGTGGGGCAACCGCAACTGGGAGCCGTACACCACCGACGCGATCGACGAGCTGGAGCGTCTGGGCGCGAAGCGCGCCGTCGCGCTGGTGACGTCCGCGTACTCGTCGTACTCCGGCTGCCGCCAGTACCGCGAGGACCTCGCCGTGACGCTGGAGAAGCGCGGCCAGCTCGGCCCCGACGGCTCCACCGGCGTGCAGTTCGACAAGATCCGCTCCTACTTCAACCACCCGGGCTTCGTGGCGGCCAACGCCGAGGCCGTGCTCGAGGCGTTCGAGGCGCTCGAGGCCAAGGGCGGCGACCCGGCCGCCGCCAAGGTCGTCTTCGTGACCCACTCCATCCCCACCACGATGGAGGAGGCGTCCGGCGTCGGGCACGCCACCTACTCCGCGCAGCACCTCGACGTCGCCGCCGTCGTCGCGGCCGTCGTCTCCGAGGTGCGCGGGCACGCCGTCGAGTGGGAGCTCGCGTACTGCTCGCGCTCCGGCCCGCCGAGCCAGCCGTGGCTCGAGCCGGACGTCAACGACCTGCTCACCGAGCGGGCGGGCGAGGGCCTGAAGAACGTGGTCCTGTCGCCGATCGGCTTCGTCTCCGACCACATGGAGGTGGCCTACGACCTCGACACCGAGGCCATGGCCACCGCCGCGGAGCTGGGCATGACCGCGGTGCGCGCCGGCACGGTCGGCACGCGGCCCGTGTTCGTCTCCGGCCTGGTCGACCTCCTCCTCGAGCGCGCCGCCCTGGCCCGTGGCGAGGACGTCGAGCAGGCCACCGTGGGCTCCCTGCCCGCGTTCCCGTCCGTCACGCCGGACGACTGCTGCCTGCGGCGCCACGAGGAGCCCAGCGGCATCCCGGCACTCTGCAGCGAGGACATGCACCGATGAGCGAGCACAGCCAGTCCCACGTGCACGGCGACACCGGCGAGGCCGTCGACGCCGCGGCGATCAACGAGTCCATCCGGTACGCCATGATCGCGGTCTTCTCCACCGCGGAGCCGCTGCCCGCGGGCGCCGCCGAGCGCGCGGAGATCGCCGCGGAGGCCGAGGCCGCGCTGTGGGACGGCCAGCCCGACGACGCCCGCGACCCCGCCCGCGCCGACGGCGACGTCGTCGTGCGCGGCGTGTACGACGTCGCCGGCCTGCGCGCCGACGCCGACCTCATGGTGTGGGTGCACGGGCCGTCCGTCGAGGCGGTGCAGGGCGCCTACCAGCGGCTGCGCGCGTCGCGCCTGGGCTCGGCCCTCGCGCCGGAGTGGTCGGTCGTGGCGCTGCACCGCGCCGCCGAGTTCAACAAGGGCCACGTGCCCGCGTTCCTCGCCGGCGAGCGCCCGCGCGACTACCTGTCGGTGTACCCGTTCGTGCGCTCCTACGACTGGTACCTGCTGCCCGACGACGAGCGCCGCACGATGCTGCGCGACCACGGCATGGCCGCGGCGGGCTACAAGGACGTGCGCGCCAACACGATGAGCACGTTCGCGCTGAGCGACTACGAGTGGCTGCTGGCGTTCGAGGCCGACGAGCTGCACCGCATCGTCGACCTCATGCGCGACCTGCGCGCCACCGAGGCCCGCCGCCACGTGCGCGAGGAGGTGCCGTTCTTCACCGGCCCGCGCGTGACGCTCGCCGACTGGGCGGACAAGCAGCCCCGCGCCTGAACGTGTTGTGAGCGGGCGTTTGGCCCACTTTCAGACTCGAAAGTGGGCCAAACGCCCGCTCACAACACCTTCAGGGTGGCCACGACGACGGTGCCGCCGGTGGCGTCGTCCGCGTCGGGGTCGTCGTCGGTGACGACGGTCGGGCGCAGGCCGTGCGCCTCGACCAGCGCCGTCGCGCCGGGCACCTGGTCGGTGCCGACCTCGAAGAGCAGCGACCCGCCGGGTGCGAGCCAGCCCGGGGCGGCCTCCACGACGCGGCGCAGGACGCCGAGCCCGTCGGCGCCGCCGTCGAGCGCGACCGCCGGCTCGTGGTCGCGCGCCTCCGGCGGCATGGTCGCGATCGCGTCGGTGGGGACGTAGGGCGCGTTGCACAGCAGCAGGTCGACGCGGCCGCGCAGGACGGCGGGGACGACGGCCAGCAGGTCCCCCTCGTGCACGGCGGCGCCGAGCGGCTCCAGGTTGCGGCGGGCGTGCCGGACGGCGGCGGGCTCGACGTCGCTCGCGTGCAGCACGGGCGCGGCGCCCGCGGCCCGCAGGCCGAGCAGCACGGCGCCGCCCACCGCGCCGCAGCCGCAGCACAGGTCGAGGACGGTCGACGGCGCAGGCAGCGCGAGCGCGGCGGCGACCATCAGCTCCGTGCGGCGCCGCGGGACGAAGACGCCGGGCCCCACCGACCAGCGTCGGCCGGCGAACTCCACCCAGCCGAGCAGGTGCTCCAGCGGCTCGCCGGCCACGCGCCGCGCGACCAGCTCCTCGAGGCGGACGGCGTCGGACGCAGCGGCCTCCGTGAGCAGCGCGGCCTCCTCCTCCGCGAACACGCAGCCCGCGGCCCGCAGCCGCGCGACCAGGAGGTCGTCGGCCGCGGGCCGCGGGCTCGGGGCGTCGGTCGTGCTCAGGGGTACAGCCCTCGGATGCGGTGCGCCTCGGCCGTGCGCTGGACGCCGATGACGAGCGCCGCGTCGCGCAGGGACAGGCCCTCGCGCCTCGCCAGCGCGGAGACGTCGCCGTACGCGGACGTCATGCGGTGCTCCAGCCGGTCCGCGATCTCCTGCTCCGACCACCAGTACGTCTGGTTGGCCTGCACCCACTCGAAGTAGGAGACGACGACGCCGCCGGCGTTGGCGAGCACGTCGGGCACCACGGTGACGCCGCGCTGCGCGAGCACCCGGTCGCCCTCGGTGGTGGTCGGCCCGTTGGCGCCCTCCACCACCCAGCGCGCCCGCACGGTGGCGGCGGTGCCGCCCGTGAGCACGCCCTCGACCGCGGCGGGCACCAGGACGTCGACGTCGAGGCCCAGCAGCTCGGCGTTCGACAGGGGGTCGGCGCCGTCGAAGCCGACGACCGAGCCCGTGGCGGCGACGTGCGCGAGGAGGCGGGGCACGTCCAGGCCCGCGTCGTTGCGCAGGCCGCCGTACTGGTCGCTGACGGCGACGACGGTCGCGCCGCGCGCCGCGAAGATCGCGGCGGCGTGCGAGCCCACCTTGCCGAAGCCCTGCACGGCGACGGTGACGTCGCTCAGCGGGACGCCCTCCTCGGCGAGGGCGGCCGCCGTGACGTGCACGATGCCCGCGCTGGTGGCGGTGCCGCGGCCGCGGGACCCGCCCACGGCGAGCGGCTTGCCGGTCACGACAGCGGGGATCGTGTAGCCGCGGTTCACCGAGTAGGTGTCCATCACCCAGGCCATGGTCTGCTCGTCCGTGCCCATGTCGGGGGCCATGACGTCGGTGTCCGGGCCGATCATCGGCATGATCTCGGACGTGTACCGGCGGGTGACGCGCTCGAGCTCGGCGGTCGAGTGGTCGCGCGGGTCGATGGCGATGCCGCCCTTGGCGCCGCCGTAGGGCAGGTCGACGATGCCGCACTTCCACGTCATCCACATGGCCAGCGCGCGCACCTCGTCGATGTCGACGCCGGGCGCGTACCGCAGGCCGCCCTTGCCGGGGCCGCGGGAGATGTTGTGCTGCACGCGGAAGCCGTGGAACAGGACGCTCTCGCCGTCGTCGCGCCGCAGGGGCACGGCCACGTGGATCTCGCGGCGGGGGGTGGCGAGCATCTGGTGCTGGCCCTCGTCGTAGCCGAGCACGGCCACGGCGCTGGCGAGCTGGCTGTGCGCGGTGGTGAGCGGAGAGCTCGACCGCGGAGCGGGAGCGGCTGCCGCCGGGGTGTCGGACAGGGGTGTCGAGGTCATCGACGTCGTCGTCGTCACGGGTCCTCCAGGACACGGTGCCGGTGACCCCGGGTGAGGGCCCGGCAGGGGTGGCGCGGCCCGGGATGGTGGGCCTCGGCGCCCACGGTAGCCCCTCCCGCGGCCACCCCGGCGGGCGAAACTCGCGGGGTTGCGGAGCCGTTCCCGACCGTTGACCGGACCATGGTCGTCGGTCGAGCCCGCCGAGACCACGATCCCGGTGGTCGAGCCTGTCGCAACCCCGCCGGGGTCAGCGCACGAACCGCCAGACGGTCGGCAGCACGGCGGCGGCGAGCGCGGCCTTGAGCGCGTCGCCGGGCAGGAAGACGACCGCGCCGCCGAGCAGCGCCGCGCCGGCGGGCATCCCGGTGCTCACCGCGAGCCACGGCACGCCGACGGCGTACACGGCGAGGGTGCCGAGGGCGTACGTGCCGACGGTGGACAGCACGCGGCGGTCGGCGCCGCGGCGCGCGAGCGCCCCCACGACCACGCCCGCCAGGAGGAACCCGACGAGGTAGCCGCCCGACGCGCCGGCGACGGACTCCCAGCCCGACGTCGCGCCGGCGAACACGGGCAGCCCCGCGATCCCCGCGGCGAGGTACACGACCTGGGCGGAGGCGCCGCGCCACGGACCGAGCGCGGCGGCGCCAAGCAGGACGACGAACGTCTGGCCGGTGAGCGGCACCGGCAGCCCGGGCACCGGCACGACGACCTGGGCCGCCAGCGCGGTGAGGGCGGCCACGGCGACGACGAGCACGGCGTCGCGGGCCAGGGCCCCGGGCAGGAGGTCCGCGAGGACGCGGCGCGGGCGGGCAGGGGAGAGAGGGAGGGCGGCTGCGGTCATGACGACGACGCTAGGGCGGGCCGCCGCGGCGGGTCACGGGCGGCGGCCTCCCGAGTCCGGGCGCCACGTTTGTGCAGGTCGTACACATGGCGGGTCGATCGCGGTGTGCACGGGTCCGGAAGTTGTGGGAATCGTGCAGGCCGGGCGCGGCGGCTTGTCCGGCATGTCGCAGTTGGGGAGCAGCGATGAACCGGTAGCCTCCGGCGACATGGCTGACAAGGACGTCACATCACTCGACCGCGACCTCGACCACGGCTCCGACGTGGAACGGCCCCGCTGGCGCCTGGTGGGGCCCGGGCTCGTCGTCGCGGCGACCGGCATCGGCGCCGGGGACCTGGTCGCCACGCTCGTCGCGGGCAGCAAGTTCGGCTACGAGCTGCTGTGGGCGGCCGTGCTCGGCGTGATCATCAAGATCGTGCTGGTGGAGGGCGCGGGCCGCTGGTCGCTCGCCACGAACCGCACGATCTTCGACGGCTGGAAGTCGCTCGGGGCGTGGGCCAGCATCTACTTCGGCGTCTACATCGTGGTGTGGGGCTTCAGCTACGGCGCGGCGGCGATGTCGAGCTCGGCGCTGCCGCTGGTCGCGCTGTTCCCGCAGGTCGACCTGATCTGGTTCGCGATCGCCATGGGGCTCATCGGGGCGGCGATCGTCTGGCTCGGGAAGTACAAGATGTTCGAGTACGTCATCGCCGTGCTCGTGGGCGTCATGTTCGTGACGATCGTGGGCTCCGCGGTGCTCACCGTGCCGAACCTGGGCGAGATCGTCGGCGGCCTCGTGCCGCGCATCCCCGAAGGCTCCATCCTCTACACCCTCAGCCTCGCGGGCGGCGTCGGCGGCACCATCACGCTGGCGGCGTACGGGTACTGGCTCAAGGAGAAGGGCTGGCACACGCCCCGCTGGATGAAGGTCATGCGGATCGACAACGCCATGGCCTACGTGATCTCCGGCGTCTTCGTCATCTCGATGCTCATCGTGGGCGCCGAGCTCCTGTACTCCTCCGGCATCACCGTCGCCGACGGCGAGGGCGGCCTGGTCGACCTGGCCGACGTGCTCGCCGAGCGGTACGGGTCGTTCATGGCGCCGCTGTTCCTGATCGGGTTCTGGGCGTCGTCGTTCTCGTCCGTGCTCGGCGTGTGGAACGGCGTGTCGCTGATGTTCGCCGACTTCGTCGCGACCGTCCGGGGCCTGGCCGAGGACGACCCGCGGCGCAGGTCCGGCGGCAGCTACTACAGGGCGTACATCCTGTGGCTCACCTTCCCGCCGATGCTGTTGCTCCTGCTCGACAAGCCGATCGCCCTCGTGGTCGCGTACGGCGCGCTCGGCTCGCTGTTCATGCCGTTCCTGGCGATCACGCTGCTCATCCTCATGAACTCCTCGCGCGTGCCGCAGCGGTGGCGCAACAAGCCGCTCACCAACGTGATCCTGGCCCTCGTGGCGCTGATGTTCGTGGTGCTCGGCGTGCAGCAGCTCGTCGAGGCGCTGGCGCCGGTGCTGGGCTGAGCCGCCGTCAGTCGTCTCCGGCCCGGCGCCCGGGCCAGGTGCCGTTCCGCCTCGTCCGCAGCGCGACGACCGCCAGCACGAGGACGAGGGCGGCGAGCAGCAGGGTGGTGAGCTCGTGGCGCTGCCCGTGCGGCTCGAACAGGACGGGGATCGACACGACGAGCCCCGCACCGCTGAGGGCCAGCGCCGCAACGAGGACCACCCCGGGCGCACTCGTCGCGAGCCTCTTGAGGAACTGCACGCACTGCTCCTTTCAGTCGGGCCGCGGGCCCGCCGCGGTGCGGGCGCGGCGGCGGAACGACGACGGCGTCTCGCCCGTGAGGCGGGCGAAGGTGCGGGTGAACGACGGCTGGTCGTAGAACCCGGCGGCCGCGGCGACGTCGGCGAGCGGCGTCGTCGTGGATGTCAGCAGGTGCGCCGCGCGGTCCACGCGGGTGCGCAGGACGAGCTGGCGCGGCGAGAGCCCGAACACCTTGCGCACCCGCCGGTCCAGCACCGCCGGGGTGCTGCCCGACAGCCGCGCGAGGTCGGCCACGGACAGCGGCCGGCCGGGGGAGGTGTCGAGGTGCCGCTCGACGGCGGCGACCAGGCGGGCCATCGCGTCCATCGTCGCGTCGTCGGCGTCGCCCGAGCGCAGGTCCTGGGACACCGAGACCAGCCCGACGACGCGGCCGGCGGCGTCGCGCACGGGCAGCTTGGCGGTGAGGAACCAGCCGGGCGTGCCGCCCACGCGGCGGATCAGCTCGAGCTCGTTGCGCAGCGGACGGCCCGTGCGCAGCACCTCGGCGTCCTGCGCCTCGTAGCGCTCGGCCAGCTCGGGCACGAAGAGGTCGACGGCGCGGCGCCCCAGCACCTGGCGGCGGGAGCGCTCGTTGGTGCGGCGCACGAACACCTGGTTGACCGCGAGGTAGCGGCCGTCGGCGTCCTTCGCGCAGAACATGACGTCGGACAGCTCGTCCATCAGGTCCACCATCACGGGCGACAGCGCGGCCATGAGGGCGGCGGTGCCGGGCACGCCCGCGGACGCCTGCGCGGGCTCGCCCGCGACGTCTCCCGGCGTGCCGGTGGTGTTGTCGGAATCTGCGCCCATCGCGCGCCCGATCGTACAAGACGGGCCCCGGGCCGAGGGCGCACCCTGGGGGCATGAGTACCTCCGTTCCGGCGCGCGGCGGCGCCACCCCTTCCGCCGTGCAGAGCGCCCCCACCGACGCGGGCGCCGAAGCCCTGGTCGAGGACGCCGTCGCCCTCGCCCACCACTGGATCGCCGTCGCCTCCGGCTCGTCCGGGCGGGCCGGGTCGACCACCCGTGCCGACCGGAAGACCCGGGCCACCGCGGAGCGGCTCGGCTCGCTCGTCTCCGACCCGGCCGGCCTGGAGCTCGCCGTCGGGTTCGTCGACGACGTCGCGCGCCCCCAGGACGTCGGCGTCGCCGCCACCGCGCTCGCTCGCCTCGGCCAGGACGCCGGCTCGGCCACGTTCCTCGGCCCGGTCGACCGCACCCTGTTCAAGGTCGGCGCCGCCGTCGCGCCGGTACTGCCGTCCGTGGTGGTACCGGCCGCGCGCGTGCGCCTGCGCCAGCTCGTCGGCCACCTCGTCGCCGACGCCGGCAAGGGCCTCACCGCGCACCTCGCCCGCACCCGGGCCGAGGGCTACACGCTCAACGTCAACCTGCTCGGCGAGGCGGTGCTCGGCGACGACGAGGCCGCCGCCCGCCTGCAGCGCACCATCGACCTGGTGCGCCGGCCCGACGTCGACTACGTCTCCGTCAAGGTGTCCTCCGTGGCGGCGCAGCTCGTCGCCTGGGACCTGGACGGCTCGCGCGAGCGCGTCGTCGAGCACCTGCTGCCCCTGTACCGGGCCGCCCGCGACCACGGCGTCTTCCTCAACCTCGACATGGAGGAGTACAAGGACCTCGCGCTGACCACCGCCGTCTTCCGGCAGGTGCTCGACCGCGACGAGCTCCGCGACCTCGAGGCCGGCATCGTGCTGCAGGCCTACCTGCCCGACGCGATGGGCGCGCTCGACGAGCTCACCGAGTTCGCGCAGAAGCGCGTGGCCGACGGCGGCGCCCGCATCAAGGTGCGCCTCGTCAAGGGCGCCAACCTGGCGATGGAGCACGTCGAGGCCGAGCTGCACGACTGGGCGCAGGCGCCGTACCCCACCAAGCCGGACGTGGACGCCAACTACGTGCGCATCCTCGACCATCACCTGCGCGCCGACCGCACCGCCGCCGTCCGGCTGGGCGTCGCGTCGCACAACCTGTTCCACGTGGCGCTCGCGATCCTGCTCGGGCGGGCTCGCGGGGTCTCCGAGGGCCTCGACATCGAGATGCTGCAGGGCATGGCGCCCATCGAGGCGCGCCTCGTGCGCGACGAGGTCGCCAAGGACGGCGGCCACGTCGTGCTGTACACGCCGGTGGTGCGCGACGAGGACTTCGACGTCGCCATCTCCTACCTCGTGCGCCGGCTCGAGGAGAACGCCGCCGAGCAGAACTTCCTGCACGCCGCGTTCGCGCCCGCGTCCGGGACGGGCGGGGTCGAGGCCACCCCGATGGAGCGCCAGGAGCTCGCCTTCCGCGCGTCCGTGACGCACGGCGTGCACTACCAGCCGGTAGACGTCGCGCCCCGGCGCCGCGACCGGTTCGCGCCCACGTCGCTGGTTGAGCCTGTCGAAACCCGGGTTTCGACAGGCTCAACCACCGGGGCGGATTCGACACGCTCGACCAACGGTGAGGGGGAGTTCCGCAACGCCGTCGACACCGACCCGGCCGTGGCCGCCCACCGTGCGTGGGCGCGCAGCGTCGTCGGGCCGGACTCCGGGTTCGTGCCCGTCCAGGCCCCCGAGGTCACCTCGACCGCGGCGATCGACGACGCCGTCGCGCGCGCCGTCGCCGCCCAGCGCGCCTGGGGTTCCGTGGCGCCCGCCGACCGCGCCCGCGTGCTGCGTGCCGCCGCCCGCGAGCTCGAGGCCCGCCGCACGGACCTCGTGGCCGCGATGGTGCACGAGCCGGGCAAGACCGTCGCCGAGGCCGACCCGGAGGTCAGCGAGGCGATCGACTTCGCCAACTACTACGCCGCGATGGCCGAGGCCCTGGAGCAGGTGGACGGCGCCACCTTCACGCCGGACGGCGTCACCCTGGTCACGCCGCCGTGGAACTTCCCCGTCGCCATCCCCACGGGCGGCGCGCTCGCGGCGCTCGCGGCCGGGTCGACCGTGCTCGCCAAGCCGGCGCCGACGACGCCGCGCTGCTACGAGCTGGCGATCGAGGCCGTCCACGCCGGTCTCGACGAGGTCGCTCCGGAGATCGGGCTCGACCCGAGCGTGGCGCGAGACGTCGTGCAGTTCCTGCGGGTGCCCGACGGCGACCTCGGCCAGCACCTCGTGACGCACCCGGACGTGGCCCGCGTGATCCTCACCGGCTCCATCGAGACGGCGGAGCTGTTCGCCTCCTGGCGGCCGGAGCGCCCCGTCCTCGCGGAGACGTCGGGCAAGAACGCGCTGGTCGTGACGCCCTCGGCGGACCTCGACCTCGCCGTGTCCGACCTGGTCAAGAGCGCCTTCGGCCACGCGGGGCAGAAGTGCTCGGCCGCGTCGCTGGTCATCCTGGTCGGCTCCGTGGGCGACCCGTCCACCGAGACGGGCAAGCGGTTCCGCCGCCAGCTCGTCGACGCGGTGCAGTCGCTCGCGGTCGGCTCGCCCACCGAGCTGTCCACCGTCATGGGCCCGCTCACCGAGCCCGCGCAGGGCAAGCTGCTGCGCGCCCTCACGACGCTCGAGCCGGGGGAGTCGTGGCTGGTGCGCCCGCGCCGACTGGACGACGCGGCGGCGGCGGCCGGGATCGAGGCGGACCGGCTCTGGTCGCCGGGCCTGCGCGACGGTGTCGCCCCCGGGTCGTTCTTCCACCTCACCGAGGTGTTCGGCCCCGTGCTCGGCATCATGACCGCCAAGGACCTGGACGAGGCGATCCGCCTCCAGAACCAGGTGGACTTCGGCCTCACCGCGGGCATCCACTCCCTCGACGACGACGAGATCGCCACCTGGCTCGACCGCGTCGAGGCCGGCAACGTGTACGTCAACCGGCACATCACGGGCGCCATCGTGCAGCGGCAGTCGTTCGGCGGCTGGAAGGCCTCGGCCGTGGGCCCGGGCGCGAAGGCCGGCGGCCCCAACTACGTCGCCGAGCTGGGCGCGTGGGCGGACGCCGACGGCGTGCCGTCGCGCACGAACGACCCCGAGGGCTGGCTCGCCGCGGCGCAGGCGTCGGACGACGCGGCCTGGGCCGCCGAGATCGGCGTCGGGCACGACAAGTCGGGCCTGACGGTGGAGGAGAACACCTTCCGCTACCGGCCGATCGACCGCCTCACGGTGCGCGTCGGCGACGGCGCGCTGCCGATCGAGGTGCGGCGCGTGCTCGCGGCGGCGAAGCGGGCCGGCGTGCCCGCCGTCGTCGTCCCGGACACCGACAGCGGGTGGGGCGTGCCCCACGAGGCGCCCGTGTCCCACGCGGACTTCGCCGCCGCCGTCGCCGCGGGCCGGGTCACCGGCCGCGTCCGCGTGATCGGCGCCGCGCCGGGCCTGCGCGAGGCCGCGGCGACGCGCCTGGGCACGGTGACGGTGCTCGACGCCCCGGTGGTCGCCAGCGGCCGCCGCGAGCTGCTCGCCGTCGTGCGGGAGCAGGCCGTCAGCCGCACCCGGCACCGGTACGGGCACGTGCACGCCTGACGGCACCCGCCGCACGCCCCGCCGCGGGACGGCCCTCACGGCCCTGCGGCGGGGCGCGCCCGGTATCCTTGGCCCCGATCCGACCCCATGACGTGCCCGCGTGCATCGAGCGGCACCCGACGCAGAGGACCCTCATGCACCAGACCCGGACGCGCCCTGCCCTGATGGCCGGCGCGCTCGTCGCGGCCGTCGGGGCACTCGCGGCCTGCTCGGCCGGCGCGGACGATCCCGCTGCCGCGCCGCCCGCCAGCCCGAGCCCTTCGCCGTCGCCCACCGTGGACGCGGTCGAGCGCGAGAGCGTGGAGGCCGCCGAGCAGACGCTGCAGGACTTCTACGAGCTGGGCGCGAAGGTCAGCAACTCCGGCTTCGCCAACTGGCAGGTCATGCAGGGCTTCTGGACCGACGACGAGCAGTGGCAGGCCCAGCGGGCCACCTACGAGCAGCGCGTCGCGGACGGGTGGACGACCGAGGGCGCCGCCACCTTCACGGACGTGAAGGCCACCGACGTCGATACCGGCGACGAGGAGCCCGGGGACGAGCGGGTGACCCTCGAGGTGTGCAACGACGCCTCCGGCGTCACGACCCTCGACAAGGAGGGCGCGAAGGTTCCCCGGGCCGAGGGCGTGCCGGAACGGTTCATCGTCGTCTACACGATGAGCGCGCGCGACGAGGGCCGATGGGGCATCGACAGCCGCGAGGCCGACACGGAGCAGGCGTGCTGAGGCGGGTCGCGCGTGTCGTGGCCGTGCTGATGCTGTTCACCGGGGTGGCCGTCGCGCCGTCGGTCGCGACCCCGGCGCCCGCCGTGGCCGGACCCTGCACCGGCCAGGGCGGCGCCGACAACGACGGCAACGTCAGCGGCGATGTGACCTGCCCGGGGGAGGACGGCGACGACGGCTCGCATGGCGAGAGCTCCGGACCCGGTGGCGGGTCTCGGGTATGCGAGTACGACGGCGAAGAGATCCCCTGCAAGACCGACCAGGGGGTCTTCGTCGACGGCTGCTACCGCAAGCTGATGGACCCGCAGCCGCCCAAGGACGAGGGCATTTGGCACGGCAAGGACGAGGGGTACATCGTCTCGTGCGTACCGCCCTACGAGCAGTGCACCGACGACATGCCGACGGAACACATGTACGTGTGCAGGGGTGGGCCGATCTGGCAGCCGGAGCCGCCGCCCACAGAGGTGGGCCCGTCACCCGCGGAGCTGGCGGACCGCGCGGTGGCGCGGATGCAGCTGACGATGGGCGAGATCGGCTCGACCCCGCCGACGTCGGAGGTGGACGGGAACGCCATCGGGATCGTGGGGATGCCCGTCTGGCTGTGGGTGTCCAACCCGGCGGACAACACGACCGGACCGATCACGGAGTCCGAGACGGACGGCGGGCTCACCGTGACCGTCGACGGGACGCTGGACCGGATCGTGTGGACGCTGACCGACGACGACACGGGAGCCGTGTACGCCACCACGACGTGCGCAGGCTCGCGTGCGCCGGGGACCCCGTGGTCGGAGGCGGTCAGCAACGACGCCCGCCCGTCGCCGACGTGCGGGTTCGACGGGGCGGAGAACCGCCGCGCCGGGAACATCACGGTGACGGGCACGGCGTACTGGACGGTGGAGTGGGAAGGCGGCGGAGTGGACGGCACCATCGACGTGCCGCCCCAGACGCGCGAGGCGTCCCTCGCGATCGGTGAGGCCCAGGTCCTCGTGCAGTGAGGCGCCCGTCTGGTGGGACGCGGTGGCGCGTTCCGCGGCAGGGACGTTAGCCTCCGGCACCTTGAGGTCCCCGCCCCGACGATGAGGAGCGACCGCCGATGACCACGCCCCCTCGTGCTCTGGCCGCAGCGACGTTCGGCCTAGCGCTCGTCGGCGCGGTCGCCGGCTGCGGTGAGGGTGCCGCTGCCGGCCCGCCGCCGGCGTCGTCGGAGCCCGCTCCGAGCCCGTCGCCCAGCCTGTCCGAGTCCGAGCAGCTCGAGCAGCAGAACGTCCAGGACGTGCGCACGGCGCTCGACGAGTACTACGCGCTCGCGTCGCAGGTCGCGAACGACGGCTACGACGGCTGGGAGGAGCTGCGGCAGTTCTGGAGCAGCGACCAGTGGGAGTCGCTCAGCGTCGCCTACCAGGGATCCGAGAAGGACGGCCTGTCCACCGAGGGGACGACCCTCGTGGACGGGATGACCGTCGCGTCGTACGAGGCCGGGGACGGGGAGCCGGGGTACGAGCGCATGGTGGTCGACCTGTGCGTGGACGCCTCCGGGTCGACGCCATTGGACGCCGACGGCTCGCCGGTGCCCCGGGGTGACGCACCGCCGCGGTTCGTCGCGCACTACACGATGCAGCATCAGGGCCCGGACGAGGCCTGGCTCATCGCGGAGTTCGAAGGGACGGACCGGTCGTGCTGAGCAAGGTTCGGGCGCTGCTCGTGCTGGCGCTGGCGGTCCTTGCCACCGCGGTGGCTGCCCCCGGGGCGGCGGCCGAGGTCACGTGCCGGGCGGGCGAGGTGCCGGTCACGCAGCAGATGCCCGACGGCACCACCTATGTCGTCGACTGTCAGAGGCCCGTGGACCCGGGGGGTCCCCCGCCGCGCGACCCGGACGATGACACCTCCGGCGACACCTCGGGCGGCGCCTCGCCCGAGTGCACGCTGGACAGCGGCAAGGTCATCCCGTGCTCGACCGATAAGGGCCGGTGGGACCAGGGGCGGCAGTGCTACGCGAGCGTGAACGAGGACCCGCCGCCGAAGGGCTCGCCCATCTGGGAGGGGCACGACGAGGGGTACATCATCAGCTGCGTCCTCTACTGGAACTGCCCTGAGACCGGCGGCGTGGGC
Source organism: Isoptericola sp. F-RaC21 (assembly GCF_038593535.1). Lineage (NCBI taxonomy): Bacteria > Bacillati > Actinomycetota > Actinomycetes > Micrococcales > Promicromonosporaceae > Isoptericola > Isoptericola sp. F-RaC21. The sequence continues at coordinate 613,451 of NZ_JBCFYX010000003.1, forward strand.
GAGTGGCGCTGCCAGGTGCAGTCGTACTGGTCGCTCCGACCGCCCGGCGTGACAGGGCCGTCGGCGCTGGAGCTGGCGGAGCGCGCGGTGGCGCGCATGCAGATGTCGATGGGGGAGATCGGCTCGACGCCGCCGTCGACGGAGGTGGACGGTGACGCGATCGGGATCGTGGGGATGCCCGTCTGGCTGTGGGTGTCGAACCCGGGGGAAAGCACGACCGGGCCGATCACACGGTCGGAGTCGGACGGCGGCCTGGCGGTGACGGCCACGGCGACGGTCGACCGGATCGAGTGGTCCCTGACCGATGACGACACGGGCAAGGTGTACGCCACGACGACGTGCGCGGGCGACCGTGCGCCGGGGACCCCGTGGTCGGAGGCCGTCAGCGACGACGCCAGCCCGTCCCCGACCTGCGGGTTCGACGGGGCGGAGAACCGTCGTGCCGGGAACATCACGGTGACGGGCACGGCGTACTGGACGGTGGAGTGGGAAGGCGGCGGGGAGAACGGCACCATCGACGTGCCGCCGCAGACGCGTGAGTCGACGCTCGCGATCGGTGAGGCTCAGGTCCTCGTGCAGTAGCCCGGTGTCGCCGTGCCGCCCGTACGCCGGCGTGGCACGATCGCGGCCATGACGGTGGCGTTCGTGCTCGGCGGCGGCGGTGTGCGCGGCGCGGTCGAGGTGGGCATGCTGCAGGCGCTGTTCGAGTCGGGCGTCACGCCCGACCTCGTGGTCGGGACGTCGATCGGGGCGATCAACGGCGCGGCGGTGGCCGCGGACCCGAGCATCGCCGTCGTCGACACGCTGGGCGCGGCCTGGGCGTCGTCGACGGCGGACGAGGTCTACGGCGAGCCGTGGTACCGCCAGCTCACGCGGCTCGCCCGCTCGCGCACGCACCTGTACGACCCCGCCGCGCTGCGGCGGCTCATCGCCGGCACGCTGGGCGAGCACACCACCTTCGAGGACCTCGAGGTGCCCCTCGTCGTCGTCGCGGCGAGCATCGAGCGGGCGTCGGAGCACTGGTTCGACTCCGGGCCGCTGGTCGAGGCGGTGCTCGCCTCGGCGTCGGTGCCGGGCGCGCTGCCGCCGACCGAGATCGGGGGCGAGCACTTCGTGGACGGCGGCATGGTGAACTCCATCCCGCTCGGCGAGGCCGTCCGCCGCGGCGCGACCACCGTGTACGTGCTGCAGGTGGGCCGGGTCGAGGAGCCGCTCGCGGTGCCCGCCAAGCCGTCCGACGTCGCGCGCGTGAGCTTCGAGATCGCCCGGCGGCACCGCTACTTCCGGGAGCTGGAGGAGGCGCGCCAGGTCGCGACCGTGCACGTGCTGCCCTCCGGCGGCGCGCTGCCGGGGGACGAGAAGCTCGGCGCGTTCCGGCGCATGGACTCCACCGCGGCACGCATCGAGCAGTCGTACACCGCCGCGCGGGACTACCTCGCCGCCCTGCCGCCCCACGAGGCGGGACGGCCGTGATCGCGCCCCCGCCGCGGTGGGTCCGGCGGGTCGTGCTGGCGCCCCTCGTGGTGCTGGCGGCGGTGCTGCTGGTGCCCACGTCGATCATGCTCGCCCTGGTCGTCGGGGCCGCGCTGACCTGGCTGCTGCCGGGGCGGCTGCGGGTGCTGCGCCTGCTGTGGATGGCGTCGTTCTACGTGCTGTGGGACGCGGCCGCCCTGGTGGTGCTGTTCGCGCTCTGGGTGGCGTCCGGGTTCGGGCTGGCGATGGACCGGCCGTGGGTGCAGCGGTCGCACGTCGCCGTCGCGCGGTGGGCGCTGGCGGTCCTGTTCTGGCAGGTGCGCTGGACGCTGCGGCTGCGGATCGTCGTGGACGTCCCGACCGGCGCGACGCTGCCCGACGCGCCCGTCCTCGTGCTCAGCCGGCACGCCGGGCCGGGGGACTCGTTCATCCTGGTCGACACCCTGCTCGGCCGCGCGCGCCGTACGCCCGCCATCGTCCTCAAGGACACCCTGCAGTGGGACCCGGCGGTCGACGTCCTCCTGAACCGGCTGCCCGCGGCGTTCGTCACCCCGCTGTCGCGGCGGCGGCCGGGTCAGCCCGGTGCGGCCGAGACCATCGCGCGGATCTCCGCCGACCTGGGCCCCGACGGGGCGCTCGTGTTGTTCCCCGAGGGCGGCAACGTGACGCCGAAGCGCCGCGCGCACCGGATCGCGACGCTGCGGGCCCGCGGCAAGGACGCGCTGGCGGCCCGCGCCGAACGGATGCCGCACGTCATGGTGCCGCACGCCGGCGGGTTCCTGTCCGCGCTCGGCGCCGTGCCGGCCGATGCCGCGGTGCTGGTCGTCGCGCACACCGGGCTGGACCGGCTCGTCACCGTGCGGGACATCTGGCGCGAGCTGCCCATGGACAAGGAGATCGTCCTGGGCGGGGAACTCACGCGGGTCGCGGACCTGCCCCCGGACGTCGAGGGGCGCGAGCTGTGGCTCTTCGACCAGTGGGAGCGCGTGGACGCCTGGATCTCGGCGCACGACGCGGACCGACCGGCGGTGCGGTCCCGCTCGGATCGGCCCCGCTGAACGCCCCGTTCACCGATGTCGTAGCGTCGTGTAGGGTCTCCCAGCCGCCGAGACCCGGTGGTACAGACCACTCCAGTAAGGAGCCTCAACGATGCAGCTCATGCGGAGACGCTCGATCGAAGCGACGATCGCGGTGTCCGACGAGCCCCAGCGCCAGCTCAAGCGCACCCTCGGAGCCTGGGACCTCGTGGTCCTGGGCATCTCCGTCGTCATCGGCGCCGGCATCTTCTCCAAGGCCGCCCAGGTCTCGGCGACCCAGACGGGGCCGTCCGTCGTGATCTCGTTCGTCATCGCCGGCGTCGTCTGCGCGCTGGCGGCGCTGTGCTACGCCGAGTTCGCCTCGTACATGCCGGTGGCCGGCTCCGCGTACACGTTCTCGTACGCGTCGATGGGCGAGCTGCTCGCCTGGATCATCGGCTGGGACCTCATCCTCGAGATGTTCTTCGCCGCGTCCGTCGTCGCGAAGGCGTGGGGGCTGTACTTCGACAACTTCCTCAACGTGTTCGGTCTGGGCGGCGTGGACGCCGAGGGCGTCGCGTCCGGCATCCACAACACCGTGCACCTCGGGGGCGTCTCCTTCGACTGGGGCACCGCGATCCTCATCGCCGTGCTCGCCACCCTCCTCGCGGTCGGCACCAAGCTCTCGACCCGCGTCACGGGCGTCCTCACGGCCATCAAGGTCGCCATCGTGCTGCTCATCATCGTGGTGGGCTTCGCGTTCTTCAGCGCGTCGAACCTGAGCCCGTTCGTGCCGAGCCCGGAGTCGTTCGGCGAGTCCACGACGCACGGCACCACGATGACCCAGACCCTCTTCTCGTGGATGGCCGGCGCCGAGCTCTCCGTGGGCGGCGTCATGGGCATCCTCGCGGGCGCCGGCACGGTGTTCTTCGCCTTCATCGGGTTCGACGTCGTCGCCACCGCGGCGGAGGAGACCAAGAACCCCCGCCGGAACGTGCCGCGCGGCATCCTGGGCGGCCTCGCGATCTGCACCGGCCTCTACATCGCCGTCTCGATCGCGCTGTCTGGCATGGCCACCCCGCAGCAGCTGCGCGACGCCACGCCCGACGGCGGCGCGTCCGCGACGATCATCACCGCGTTCCAGCTGCAGCCGAACGCCCCGGCGTGGGCCACCCAGGTGATCACGGTCGGCATCCTCGTGGGCCTGACCACCGTGGTCATGGTGCTCATGCTCGGCCTGACCCGCATCGTGTTCGCGATGAGCCGTGACGGCCTGCTGCCGCGCGGCATGTCCAAGACGTCCGAGAAGCGCGGCACCCCGGTGACGATCCAGGTCGGCACCGCCGTGCTGCTCGTGATCGTGACCTGCTTCTTCTCCGTCGACGTGCTCGGCAACATGGTGAACATCGGCACCCTGTCGGCGTTCGTGCTGGTGAGCTTCGGCGTCCCGATCCTGCGCCGTCGTCAGCTCAAGGCCGGCGGCGGCGAGGCCAGCGCCGACCACTTCAAGGTGCCGTGGTCGCCCGTGCTGCCGATCGTCTCGGGCGTCCTGTGCCTGTGGCTGATGCTCCAGCTGGACGTCGAGACCTGGCTGCGGTTCCTCGTGTGGCTCGCGCTCGGGTTCGCGATCTACTTCGGCTACAGCTACCGCAACTCGCAGCTGGGCAAGAACCCCGACCAGCTCGCCGTCGACTACCGCGAGGCCCTGCAGACGGCCGTCGGCGTCGACGACGACACCCCGCGTCGCGACTGACCGCGCACGCCCGACACGCCACGGCGGCCCGTCAGGACACTCTGACGGGCCGCCGTCGCGCGTCCCGGGGCGGGACGGCGGTCAGCCGACGGGAACCCGCCGGCCGCGCCCGAACGCCGCGACGACGTCGTCCGGCACGGGCAGGCCGACGTTGTTGCCGCCGGTCGCGAGCAGGGTCGTGGTGAAGGTCTGGACCGTGGGCGCCTCGCTCATGGGGCGACCGTAGCGAGCGTCAGGCCGACTCGCCCTCGACGAGCCGTGGCACGAAGATCTGCGGCCTGACGGGCACGTCGTCGCCGGCGAGGACGTCGAGCAGCGTCGCCGTCGCGGCCGTGACCATCTCGACGACGGGCTGCAGCACGGTCGTCAGCCGCGGCGTCGTCCGCTCCGCGCCGAGGGCGTCGAAGCCGACCACCGCGACGTCGTCGGGCACCCGCCGGCCGGACTCGCGCAGCACCTGCAGCGCGCCCGTGGCCATGAGGTCCGACGCCGCGAAGACGCCGTCGACGTCGGGGTGCCGCGCGAGGATGCGTGCCATCGCGTCGGCCCCGCCGGCCACCGTGAAGTCGCCGTTCTCCACGGCGACGGCCGGCAGCCCGGCATCCTCGAGCGTGTGCCGCCAGGCGTCCTGACGGTCGACGGCCGCGGTCATGTCGGGCGGGCCGGTGATGGTGGCGACGCGGGTGCAGCCGCGGTCCACGAGGCGCTGGGTGGCCGTGCGCCCGCCCGCGGCGTTGTCCACGTCGACGAAGTGCAGCGACTCCGTGTCGAACGGGCGGCCGACGAACACGGCGGGCAGGTGCGAGTGGGTCAGCTCGGACTCGAGCTGGTCCTCCTTGTGGTGCGACGCCACGATGACGCCGTCCACGTGCCCGGACCGCAGGTAGCGCGCGATGTGGCCCGGCGGCTCGCCGGGGCGGGCGAGCAGCAGCACGAGCTGCAGCTCCGTGCCCGTCAGCCCCTCGCTCACGCCGCGCAGCACGCCCGCGAGGAACGGGTCGGTGAGGATGCGGGCGTCGGGCTCGGGCACCACGAGGGCGATCGAGTCGGTGCGGCGGGTGACCAGCGAGCGGGCCGCCCGGTTCGGCGCGTACCCGAGGCGGGCGACGGCGTCGTCCACCGCGGTCTGGGCCTCGGGCGACACCCGGTCGCCGCCGTTGATGGCGCGCGAGGCCGTGGACCGCGAGACCCCCGCGGCCCGGGCGACGTCGTCCAGCGTGGGGCTGGCGTGCTCGATGACCACGTGCGGAGACTACTCTGCGTCCGCGGCCGAGCCGCCGGTCCCGGCGCCGCGCGCCGGCACGACGCCCGTGCGGGCGACCTCGGCGTACCAGCGGCCGGAGGACTTCACGGTGCGCGCTTGCGTCTCGTAGTCCACCCGGACCAGGCCGAAGCGCTTGGAGTAGCCGAGGGCCCACTCGAAGTTGTCCATGAGCGACCACGCGAAGTAGCCGCGCACGTCCGCGCCGGCATCGATCGCGTCGCGGACGGCGCGCAGGTGCGCGTCGACGAACGCGAGACGGTCCGGGTCGTCGACGCTGCCGTCGGCCTGCACGACGTCCGGGTACGCGGCGCCGTTCTCGGTGACGAACATCGACGTGCCGCGGGGTCCGGTGTAGTCGCGCTGCAGCCGGGTCAGCAGGCGGGTCAGGCCCTCGGGCTGCACCTCCCAGCCCATGTCCGTGAGCGGGAGGCCGCGGTTGTGGTGGTGGATGCCGTCCGGCACCGGGTTGGGGGAGCGGGTCTCCCACACGGCGGCGTCGGCGCGCTCGCCGCCCGGGTCGGCCGTGCCCGCGGGCGCCTCTCCGGCCGGGCCCTGCGGCGTGGCGGAGACCGCGCCGCCGTTGTAGTAGTTGACGCCGAGCACGTCGATCGGCGTGGAGATGGCCTCGAGGTCCCCGTCGCGCACGACGTCGGCGAACCCGAGGTGCGCGACGTCGTCGAGCAGGTCCTGCGGGTACGCGCCGCGCAGGATCGGGTCGAGGAAGAAGCGGTTGAACATGCCGTCGTCGCGGCGCGCGGCGTCGACGTCCGCCGGGTCCGTCGGGTCGACCGGGTCGGAGACCGTGAAGTTGAGCGTGAGGCCGAGCACCGCCTCGGGGTCCCGATCGCGCAGCGCCCGCACCGCCTCGCCGTGGGCGAGCATGAGGTGGTGGGCGGCGGTGAGCCCGTCGGCCGGGGACTTCCGGCCGGGGGCGTGCGCGCCGGCCGTGTAGCCGAGGAACGCGGAGCACCACGGCTCGTTGAGCGTGGTCCACACCTTGACCCGGTCGCCGAGCGCCTCGTGCATCGTCACGGCGTAGTCGACGAATCGCGCCGCGGTGTCGCGGTTGGGCCACCCGCCGAGCTCCTCGAGCGCCTGCGGCAGGTCCCAGTGGTACAGCGTCAGCCAGGGCAGCACGTCGGCGGCGAGGAGCTCGTCGACCAGGCGCGAGTAGAAGTCCAGGCCCTCCTGGTTCACGGTCTTGCCGTCGGGCACCACCCGGGCCCACGACGTCGAGAACCGGTACGCGTCGAGGTTCAGGCGCCGCATGAGCGCCACGTCCTCGCGGTAGCGGTGGTAGTGGTCGTCGGCGACGGACCCGTCGTCGCCGTTCACCACGGCGCCCGGGATGCGGCAGAAGGCGTCCCAGATCGAGTCCTCGCGGCCGCCCTCGGTCGACGCGCCCTCGATCTGGAAGGCGGCCGTGGCGGTGCCCCAGAGGAAGCCGTCGGGGAACGTGACCGCCCCGGTGGCGTGCGGGGAGCTCGTGAGGGGTGCGGTGGGCGTGAACGGCACAGCCGTGCCGGGGGCCGCCCGGCGCGCGCCGGGGGTGGGGAGGGTCATGGATTCGGATCTTTCCATCAGGTTTCGGGCCTCGCAGCCGCACGGTCAGGCGGCTGCGTAGGCGTGTCGACGTGCGAGGCAGGCTCGCGCTCAGCCCTTGACGGCGCCGGACATGATTCCTGCGACGAGCTGCTTGCCGACGACCACGAACAGCAGCAGGAGGGGCAGCGTCACGAGGAAGATGCCGCCCATCACGAGCGAGTAGTCGACGAAGTAGTTGGACTGCAGCGCCTTCACGGCCAGGGTGAGCGTCGGGTTGGTGTTGTTCAGGACGATGGAGGGCCAGAAGTACATCGTCCACTGCTGCACGAACCAGAACAGGCCGAGCATGAACGCCGCCGGGCGTGCGGCGGGCAGCGCGACCGACCAGAAGGTGCGGATCATCGACGCCCCGTCGACGCGGGCCGCCTCGATGAGCTCGTAGGGCAGCGCCTCGGAGAGGTACTGCGTCATCCAGAAGACGCCGAACGCCGCGATCATCGCGGGCAGGATCACGGCCTGGATCTTGCCGACCCAGCCGATGTCCGACATGAGGATGTACAGCGGGATGACGCCGAGCTGCGTGGGCACGGCCATCGTCGCGATGGTGAACACCAGCAGCGGGCCGCGGCCCCGGAAGCGCAGCTTGGCGAAGGAGTAGCCGGCCAGCGTGGAGAACAGCACCACCGACAGCGACGTCACGACCGAGATGACGAGCGAGTTCGCCAGCGCGGTCCAGAAGTTGACCGACGTCGACTCGATGACGTCGCGGAAGCGCTCGAAGATGCTCGCATCGGGCAGCCACTGCGGTATCGCGCTCTTCGAGATCGTCACGGAGTCGGACGACCCCAGGAGCAGGGTGAAGTACAGCGGGAAGATCGAGATCAGCAGCGCGATGCCGAGCAGGGTGTAGGTGACCCATCCCGGGCGGCGCTGGAGGCCACCGGCGCTGCGCCGGGTCCGGCGTCTCGCGGCCTGGACGGCGGCGCGCTTGCCCGCGGTCTGAGCGGTGACGGCGACGGAGGTCATCGGTTCACTCCCGAGGTGTTGGTCCGCGCGCCGGCAGCCTTGGCGCGGGCGAGGGCTGCCCGGCGTTCGCGACGGTCGAGCTTGGTCTTGTGCCCGTCCGAGGTCGAGATCCGCCGGGTGACGACGAAGTTGACGAAGCCGATGCACACGATGATGAGGAACAGCAGCCAGGCGACCGCGGACGCCTTTCCGAGGCTGCCCTGGTTGCCCCAGGCGATGTCGTACAGGTAGACGACGGTGGTCATCCAGTCGCGGTTCGGGCCCCCGAGGCCGTCGGAGTCGAACATCCGGACCTCGTCGAAGATCTGCAGGCCGCCGATCGTGGAGGTGATGACGACGAAGATGATCGTGGCGCGGATCTGCGGGACGGTGACGGAGAAGAACTGGCGGAACCGACCGGCGCCGTCGAGGACGGCGGCCTCGTAGAGCTCACGCGGGACGGCCTGCATCGCGGCCAGGAAGATCAGCGCATTATAGCCGACCCAGCGGAAGTTCACCATCGTGGCGATCGCGACGTGGCTGGCGAGCCGGTCGCTGTGCCAGGCGATCGGGTCGATGCCCAGCGATCCCAGCATCGTGTTGATGAGCCCGTACTGGTCGGCGAACATGCGACCGAAGATCATCGACACCGCGACGGGAGCGACGACGTACGGGACGAGCACGCCCATCCGCCAGAAGGTCGCGGCCCGCAGGTTCTGGTCGAGGAGCGCGGCGATGGTGATCGCGAGGATCACCTGCGGCACGGACGAGAGGACGAAGATCGAGAACGTGTTGACGAGCGACTTCCAGAAGTTCTCCTCGCCCAGCACGGTGGTGAAGTTCGCCAGCCCGACGAAGTCGCCCTGCCCGCCCAGCAGGCTCCAGTCGTACAGCGACACGTACGCCGTGTACAGGAGCGGGACGAGTCCAGTGATCGCGAAGATCACGAAGAACGGGGAGATGTACAGGTAGGGGGAGAGCTTGACGTCCCACCGGCTCAGGCGCCGGGAGAATCCCAGCCGTCGGGGGGGACGCTGCGGTCTCCCGCCGTGGCGGGCCGCGGACTGTGGGGGTGACAAGACTGCCATCAGCTCTTCCTGGAGGTCGCCGGGCACGGGGGGATGACCGGTAGGGGCGGGAGACCGATGCGGGGGCACCGGCCGGACGTGACCGGTTCCGGGGGCGCGGCGGCCGCGCCCCCGGAACTGGTCACCTGCAGGTCAGCGGGGTCACGACCCGGCGGAGGCGTTGGCCGTCTGGACGGCCTTGTCCCAGGCCGCCTGCGGGTCCTCACCACGGTCGACGTTCAGGGTGGCGTCCATGAGGGCGTCCTGGAAGTCGAAGAAGTGCGTGCCCTTGAACGGCATCGTCTTCAGCTGCTCGGCGCGCTTGGTGAAGATCTTGCCGACCGGAGCGTCGTTGAAGAACGAGTTGGTGTAGGACTGCACGGCGTCAGAGGCCTGCGCGTCGACCTGCGACGGGAAGGTCCCGGCCTCCTCGAAGGCTGCGGTCTGGTTCTCGGGGTTCGTCAGCCAGGCCGCGAGCTCCTTGGCCTCCGCGGTGTGCTCGCCCGAGGCCGGCACGGTGAGGAACGAGCCGCCCCAGTTGCTCCCGCCGCCGGGGAGGACGTCGGCGACGTTCCAGCCGTCGACCCCTCCGGAGTTGCCCTCGATCGGGCCGGTCATCCACGGCGGGCAGATCTGGGTGGCGAAGGCGTCCTTCTGGAAGCTCGCGTTCCAGTCCTCCTCCCACTGCTTGAAGCCGGCGGACAGGCCGTCGGCCGAGGCCTGGGTGACCGTGTCGTAGACGTCCCGGACCTCCTTGTTGGACTTCAGGTCCTTCGGCTCACCCGACTCGGGGTCCTCGTACGGGGCCTCGAGCTGGTTGATCATCGACTGGAACAAGGGCTGCGAGCTGTCGTACCACGCCGCGTCCGACTTGGCCGTGAACTTCTTGCCCACCTCGAGGTAGTCGTCCCAGGTGGCGTCGTCGCCGCCGAGCAGCTCGGCGACCTTGTCGGGGTCGCTGGGCAGGCCGGCCTTCTCGAACAGGTCGGCGCGGTAGCAGATCGCCGAGGGGCCGATGTCGGTGCCGTAGCCGAGGAGCTTGCCGTCGGGTGTCGTGGCCTGCTCGACCTTCCAGTCGAGCCAGCGGCCGTCGAGCTCCGGGTCGCTGAGGTCCTCGAAGAGGTCGGGGTACTGCAGCACCATCTTGGGGAACCAGTCGACGTCGACGGCCTCGACGTCCGCCAGGCCCGCGCCGCCCGCGGCGAGCTTGGTCTGCAGGTTGGCGAGCGCGTCGTCGGCGGTGGCGGCCTTGACCTGCTTGACGGTGATGTTCGGGTGGTCCTCGGTGTACCTCGCGAGGAGCTCGTCGGTGTAGCCGAACTGGTTGAACGTGGCGACGGTCAGGGTGATCTTCTCGTCGCCGGAGGCGGTGTCGTCGCCGTCCGAGCCGCCGCAGGCGGTCAGGGCGAGGGCGAGGGTCGCGACGCCGGCGGTCGCCGCGACGACGCGGCGGGTCCGGCGGGTGGGTCGAGTGCTGCTGAGCACGGTGACTCCCTTGTCTGGGTCGGGCATGCGAGATGGAGGGTTGGTAGCGCTCCCACCTCCATGGTGGTAGCGCTCCCACAGCCAGGTCATGATGCTCGCCGTCGATGGTGACGAAAGTCAAGCCCGTCGCGGGCGCCGATGCCGTTCCGTGATGAATGCGGTGGCGTCGTCGCAGGTCAGCGAGCTGAGCCGCAGACGCGTGTCCGGATCGTTACCGGTCTTCACCCGGTGTGGCGAGCCACTCCTGGCCGGCCGCGCCCTCCGCCTCGAGGGTCGACCGGACCGCTCGCGCGGCCGCCTCCGCCACCGCGGCGCCGAAGAGCGGCACCGTGGCGCGGACCTCGCCGTCGTAGACCTGCCGGGTGCCGCCGTCGGGCGTCGGCTCCAGCCGGACCGTCCCGGTCACGCGCACCGGCGCACCGGCGATCTCGACCGCGATGGTGCCGGTGCGCCGGCCGCCCGAGGGCGCTTCCCACACCTCCGCCTGCCGCACCTCCAGGTGGTCGCCGACGAACGGCCGCACCTGGGCGGGGATGAGGTCGGTGGGCAGCGTGCGCCGCACGGCGATGGTGAAGCCGTCGGCCGGGCTGCCGGTCACGTCGGCCTGCTCGACGCGGCCGCCCGGGCCGCGCAGCGCACGCCAGCGGATGAACGCCTCGTCGGCGAGCATCGCCACGACGGCGTCGGCGTCCGCCGCGTACGTCAGCTCCACGGTCAGGTGCACGAGGTCACCCTACCGACGCCGGCCGGGAGCGGAAGCGCCCGTAGGCTGGTGGGCGTGTCCGCCATGAGTGACCTCATCGCCCAGAACACCGACCTCTCCGAGGGAGACGCCGAGTGGTTGCACCTCCTCGTGGGCGACTGGCAGCTCGTGTCAGACCTCGCCTTCGCCGACCTGGTGCTGTGGCTCCCGACGTCCGACGGTGGCTTCGTCGCGCTCGCCCAGTGCCGGCCGTCCACGGGTGCCACCGTGCACTACGACGACATCGTCGGGTCGTTCGCCCCCGACGGGCAGCGCCCGCAGCTCGCGGCGGCCATGACGGAGGTACGGGCGCAGCGCTCCCGCGAGCCGCGCTGGTTCGGCGCCTACGCCGTGCGCGAGGAGGCCGTGCCCGTGGTGCACGAGGGCCGTCCGATCGCCGTCGTCGCCCGCCAGACCAACCTCGGCTCCGGGCGCACGCCCAGCCGCCTCGAGCTGAACTACGTCGAGTCCGCCGACGACATCCTCGCGATGATCGCGCGCGGCGAGTACCCCGCCACCAACGCCGCCACCGGGCCCCGCCGCGGCGCCCCGCGCGTCGGCGACGGGCTGATCCGGCTCAACTCCGAGGGCGAGGTGCTGTACGCCAGCCCGAACGCGCTGTCGTGCTTCCACCGGCTCGGCGTCATCGGGCCGCTGGTCGGGCAGTCGCTCGTCGAGGTGACCGCCGACATCGTGCAGCACCAGGACACGGTCGACGAGTCGCTGCCCCTCGTCGTCATGGGGCGCGCGCCGTGGCGCACCGACATCGAGGCCAAGGGGGTGGCCCTGTCCCTGCGCGCGCTGCCGCTCACGGACCACGGGCAGCGCATCGGCGCCGTGCTCCTGTGCCGCGACGTGTCGGAGCTGCGCCGGCGCGAGCGCGAGCTCATGACCAAGGACGCGACGATCCGCGAGATCCACCACCGCGTGAAGAACAACCTCGCCACCGTGGCCGCGCTGCTGCGCCTGCAGGCGCGCCGGATGGACGTGCCCGAGGCGCGGGCGGCGCTGGAGGAGGCGATGCGGCGGGTCGCGACCATCTCGATGGTGCACGAGTCCCTCTCGCAGACCCTGGACGAGCACGTCGAGCTCGACGACATGCTGAGCCGCGCGCTGCGGCTCGCCGCCGACGTCGCCTCGACGCGCACGCAGGTGCGCACCCGGCAGACCGGGTCGTTCGGCATGGTGCCGGCGCAGGACGCCACGCCGCTCGCGCTGGTCCTCACCGAGCTGGTGACGAACGCCGTCGAGCACGGCTTCCCCGGGCGCGAGTCGGGCAACGTCGAGATCGACGTGCAGCGCGACGGGGCGTCGATGCGCGTGGTCGTGGCCGACGACGGCGTGGGGATGCCGGAGGGCATCGCCACGCTGGGGCGCGCGTCGCGCAGCGGCCTGGGGTCGCAGATCGTGCAGACCCTCGTGACGAACGAGCTGGGCGGCACCATCGACTGGGAGGCGCGCGACGGCGGAGGCACGCAGGTCGTGCTCGAGCTGGAGCTGCGCGACGGCCAGTCCGTGCCGAAGTAGAGGGGCGACTCGCCCAGACAGAGAAGGGGACGGTCCGCACCAGGTGCGGACCGTCCCCTTCTCTCGCGGCGGAGGCGTCAGCCGGCGCGGCGGGCGCGCGCGGTGCGGCGCTTGAGCGCCCGGCGCTCGTCCTCGCTCATGCCGCCCCAGACGCCGGCGTCCTGGCCGGACTCGATGGCCCACTTGAGGCACGTGTCGACGACGTCGCAGCGACGGCAGACGGCCTTGGCCTCCTCGATCTGCAGGAGCGCGGGGCCGGTGTTGCCGATGGGGAAGAAGAGCTCAGGGTCCTCGTCGAGGCAGGCGGCCTTGTGGCGCCAGTCCATGTCATCTCCTCGGTCAGGGGGACCTGGTCCGTCGAAGGGGCGCGCGCGGGCGCGCCAAACCGGGTCCGGTGGGTGGGGGTTGATCTGCCGTCCAGCGTCACACCTCGTGAAGCGCCGCACAAGGGGTTACGTGAAAGTTTCTCGGGCATGAAGCGTGAGTGCTTCATCACACTGTCGTGAAACCGCAGGTCGCACGTATTCTGACGTGTCATGCGCGCTCCTGTCACCCCCTCGTCCGGTACCGACGACGGTCCGGAGGGGTCCCGCCCGCCGGGTCTGACGGTCGTCGCCGCGGGAGTGGTGGTCGAGGCCGTGCTCCTCGTGGGCGCGGCCGGGATGGTCGGGGTCGAGCTTGTCCGCGGCGCCTCCAACAGCGTAGCCGTGAGCGTCTTCCTCGTGCTCTTCTTCCTCGGGCTCGCCTGGCTGCTCGTGGGGTCCTGCCGGGCCCTGTGGGCGGGCCGCCGCAGCGGGCGCGCGCCGATCGTGGTGTGGCAGATCATGCAGGGCCTCGTCGGCGTCAGCCTGCTGACCGCCGGGGTGGCCTGGGCGGTGCTCGCCGGACTCGGCCTGCTGGTCGTGGCGGCGGCGGTGCTCGTCGCGGTCATGACGCGTCGGGTCGTCGAGTCGACCTCCGGCTGACACCGCGCCGGCCGGGCCCGCGCCGCCGCCCGCCGCGGGCTGCGCCACCTGCACCGCCACCACGCGCCCGTCCTGCACGAGCGCGCCGCGCCCCTCCCGCGCCGGCCCCGGGTCGACCGCGTCCGCCAGGGGCACGCCCAGCAGGTCGTCGGCCCCGCGCTCGCCCGGGTGCAGCACCACCCCGGTGCGCCGTGCGCGCAGCTCGGCGAGAGCGCCCCGGTGCGCCAGCACCGTCCCCGTCGACGTCGCCGACGCCACGAGCACGAGGTCGGGCTCGTCGGTGAGCGCCGCGATCCGGTCGGCCTCGAGCGGGTGCTGCTGGGCCAGGCCGTCCAGGTCGTCCACGACGAGCACCCGGGGGCGATCGGCGACCGGTCCCGCCGACGGCGACGACAGGCCCGACAGCATCGCGCCCAGGGCCGACGGCGAGGGCTGCACCGCCGGCACGTCGCCGGCCTCCTGCCGCAGCGCGGCGTCGCGCGAGACCACCGCGGCCAGCCGGCCCGCCGCCGCCAGCCGGCGGGCGACGAGGCGCAGCACCGTGGTGCGGCCGCTGGCGCGCGGCCCGGTGACCAGGGCGCCGCCCGCGACGTCGAGCGCGACCGGCCTCGCCGCGTCGCCCCCGATGCCGACCGGGACGAGCAGCGGCCCGTCGTCGGCTCCGTCGCTCTCGATGCCGGTGCTGTCGATGCCCGGGGCGTCGCCCCCTGCGGTCTCGCCGCCCGCGGAGACGGTGACGAGATGGCGCGCGCGGCCTCGTGGCGAGCCGCCGAGCTCGCGCTCGTCGACGGTCTCGGGCAGCGGGCGGACGGTCACCGGGGGAGCGGTGGGCGGCGCGGAACGTCTTCCGGCGCCGGGACGGGGCGGCCCGCCCGGGAGCAGGACCTGGCACAGCACCTGCTCCTGGGCGAGCCACGCGGCCCGGCCCGGTGGGCCGCCGCGGCCCGCCAGCTCGGACGGGGACCCGAGGATCACGTCCGCGTGCGCCTCTCGCCCGAGCAGCACGAGCCGGGGCCCGACCCGGGCGGCGAGCCCGCCGAGCGTCGCCCCGTCGGACGCGAGCGCGAACGCCACGCCCGGCGCCGCCAGCGCGCGCACCAGCGGGTCCCACGGGTCCGGACCGGCGAGCGCCGCCCGCAGCTCCTCGACGCCGTCGACCACGACGAGCGTCGGCGCCGGCGCGGGGGCCGCCGCCAGCAGGCGGAGCAGCCGCGCGGCCCGCCTCGGAGACCCGGGGCCGGCCACCGTGCCCAGACCGGGGTGCCGCTCCAGCGGCGCGAACCGGGAGAGCGCGGCGGCCGGCGCCAGGACGTGCACGTGCCAGCCGCGCTCCAGCGCCGCGCCCGCCAGCGTCAGCAGCGCCGTCGTCCGGCCGGAGCGGGCTCGACCCACGACGCCCAGGTGCCCCGCCCGCGGGTCCCACCCCACGACGACGCGCCGCTGGCGGTCGGGGTCGTCCCCGAGCGCGAGCGGGAGGCTCGCGGCCGGCGCGGTCGCGTCGTGCCGGGTCCGCGACGCCCCGTCGTCGGGACGGGCTTCGGCGCCGTCGTCCCCGGCGGCGAGGTCGAGGGATCCGTCAGCAGGGCCGAGGCCGTCGATCTCGTCGACGTCATGGACGTGGACCCGCTCGGGCAGCGGGGGCAGCCACGGCGCGGAGCCGGGCCGCAGGCCGCGCTCGGTGGCGGCGTCCGCGCAGGCGGCGACGAGCGCGTCGACGACGCTCGGGAGGGAGCCCCCGTCCGTCGGGCCCTCGTGCGCGCGGGGCAGCGGCCCCGCGACGGCGGGCGGCACGCCCCAGGCCGGGGCGCGCCGCACCCGGTCCTCCGTCGTCGAGGGGCGTCCCGCGGCGTGCGCGCACTGGAGCGCCACCGGGGGTGCGGCGCCGCAGCGCAGGACGGCGCGCCCCGGCGCGCCCGGAGGGATCCGCGCCGCCGCCGCGGTCTCGACCACGTCGAGCGAGTCCGCGGCGTCCACGACCCGCAGTGCGAGCCGGGCCGACACGTTGGCCCGGACGTCGGCGCTCACCGCCCCCGCGGGCCGCTGCGTCGCGAGGACGAGGTGCACGCCCAGCGAGCGCCCCTGCGCCGCCACGCGCAGCAGGCCGGGCAGGAAGTCCGGCAGGTCGTCGGCCAGGGCCCGGAACTCGTCCACGACCACGACGAGCCGGGGCGGGGCGTCGGGAAGCCCCGGGGGGAGGGCCGCGAGGTCCGCCACCCCGTGCCGGGCGAGGACGTGCTCGCGCCGCCGCAGCTCCGCCCGCAGCCCCGCCAGGGCGCGCCCCGCGAGCCCGGGGTCGAGGTCGGTCACCTGGCCGACGACGTGCGGCAGGCCCCCGCACGCGCCGAACGACGCACCGCCCTTGAAGTCGACGAGCGCGAGCGCGAGGTCGCGCGGGGACCGGCGTGCGGCGAGCCCCAGCACGAGGGACTGCAGCAGCTCGGACTTGCCCGCGCCGGTGGTGCCCGCCACGAGCAGGTGCGGCCCGTCCGCCACCAGGTCGAAGACGACGGCCCGGCCGCGGGCGTCGCGCCCGAGCGGCACCGCCCAGCCGTCGGCGGCCTCCCACGCCGGGCCGGGGTCCGACGGGTCGTCGAGCAGGTCGACCAGCGGGAGGGCGGCCGGGAGCCGCGGGTCCGTCGGGTCGTCGTCACCGTCGGGCGCGCCGCCCGGGCCGGGCGAGGCGGCCGCGTCCGCGAGGTCGAGCGTGCCCAGGGAGCGCCGCAACCCGGCCAGCCCCGCGACGAGGCGCGCGGCCCCCTCCGCCCAGCCGGCGTCGACGCCGACGAGCGGACCGGTCTCCGCGGAGCCGTCGGGGGCGGCCCGCCGGACCTTGTCCCCGCGCAGCCGCCACGTGGTGCGGCACCACGACGGCACAGCGGCGCCCTCGGGCAGGCACAGCAGGACGGCGCCGGCGCGCGCCAGCACGTCCTCGCGTCGGCTCGTGGCCGTGACGAGGTCGGTCGCGTCGGTCGCGTCGACGACGAGCACGGGCGGCCCCTCGTCCGGCAGCCAGCGGCACCACGACCAGGCGTCGAGCGCCCCGACGACCTCGACGGACGCCCCGGCCGCCGCGAGGTCCACCACCACCGACCGCGCGGCCGCGAGCACGTCCGCGCGCGAGCCCACCACGGCGATCGCGCCGTCGGGGACAAGTGCCGCGACCGCCCGAGCCGCCGCGGAGCCCGCGCCCGTGCCGGCCACGACGCTCGGTCCGGCGGCCGGGAGCCCCGCGGAGCGCCCGGCGGTGCGGCCCCGGGCCGCGGCCCGCGCGCACGCGGCGTCCCACGCCCCGTCCGACGCCCGGTGCGCCGCCGCCAGCCGCGCGAGGAGGGGGCCCGGCGAGTCGCCCACCACGCGTGCCGGCGTGCTGCGCGGCACCGGGCCGGCGGTGGTCGCCTCGCCGGCGGCCGCTGGCCCGGCCCCCGCGCGCCGGCGGCGCCGGGCGGCGACCAGCTGCGGCACGAGCGTCGCGACGCCGAGCAGGGAGAACAACGCGTACGCCGGCTGCCGCAGCACCGCCGCCAGCACGAGCGAGCCGACGACGGGCAGGGCGGCGGTGGCGAGCATCCCCGCCCCGGGGCCCGACGCCTCGGACGGCGCGCCCGCACCGGCGGGGCCCGGACCGGCGTCGAGCCAGGTCGCGACCGTCCCCGAGCGGTGCAGGGTCCACGAGCGCGCCCCCGTGCGGCCGGGGACCTCCAGCCGGCGGTCCGGGTGCCAGCGACGCGGCAGCCGCCCGACGGCGCGCGACCGGCGCCGGGCCCCGTCGTCGCGCACGAGCAACGCCCTCGGGCGCCGTCGCCTGCGGACGCCGGCGGCACGGACGGTGACCCGGTCCGGGCGGCGCGGGTCCACGCGCACCACGAGGCCGTCGTCCGACGCCGCGCCCGCGGCGTCGGGCAGCGTCGCCGGGGTGCCGGGCCAGAGCGCGACGGTGGTCCCCGCTCGGGCGCTGTCGGCACCGGCGGCGAGCCACGGCCCGTCCAGGACGGCGTCCTCGGGGCGCACGGGCGCGGCGCGCGGGGGGTCGTCGCGCAGGCCGAGCACCGCGCCGCGCAGGAGCGGGCGGTCCCCGACGACGTCGTCGTCGGACAGGGCGACGCCGTCGGCGCACAGCGGGGCGTGCCGCAGCTCGGGCCGGCGCAGGAGGTCGGCGAGCCCGGCCCGGCACGCGCCGAACGGCAGGCCCGCCGGCAGGAGCACGTCCTCGCCGGGGCGCACGGTGACCCGGACGTCGCCGCCCGAGGCACGAGCGACCCCGGGCGCGGAGACGGCGAGGGCGGGCACCGAGGAGGTCGACATGACCTCCAGGGTGCCCGCCCGGGGCGGCCGTCGGGGACGGCCTGTGGACAACTCCCGCTACTCGCTGGCCAGGGCCTCCACGGGGGAGGTCTTCACCGCGGCGCGGGCGGGGGCGACGGACGCCACCAGCCCCGCGACGGCGGCCACGACGAGCATCACCAGCACGTCGCGCCACGGGACCACGATGACGGGGGTGCCCGCCCAGCCGAGCGCCGCCGCCGCGCCGGCCCAGCCGTAGACCAGCCCGAGCAGCACGCCGAGCACCGCGCCGACGAGCGCGATGAGCAGGCCCTCGACCGCGAGCATGCCGCGCAGCTGTCCCTTCGACAGCCCGATCGCCCGCAGGGTCGCGGACTCCCGGCGCCGCTCGATGACCGACAGCGACAGCGTGTTCGCCACGCCGATCAGCGCGATCACGACGGCGGCCGCGAGCAGCCCCACGACGATCCCCAGCGCGGTGTCGATCACCTGCTGGAAGCCGGCGCGCTCCACCGCCGCGCCCATGACGTCGGCCGGCGCCTCGGTGTCGGCCACCGCGTCCTGGATCGTGGGCACGACGTCCGCCGCGTCGCCCGGGTCGTCGAGACCCACCCACAGGCTCGTCACGGGGGCGTCGGCGTCGAGGGCGGCCAGGTCGCCCGGGACCACGACCATCCCGCCGTCGGCGAGCTCGGTGACCGCCGCCGTGACCTTCAGGGTCCCGTCGGGGCCGGTGAGGGTGAGGGCCTGACCGTCGCTGATGCCCCAGACGTCGGCGACGTCCTCCGGCACGACGGCGGTGCCCGCCGCGAGCGGCTCGACCGTCTCGGTGCTGCGCAGCACCGACGCGGCGTCGGCGGGGTCGAGGGCGCGCACGGTGAGCGCGAGCCCGTCGTCGACGCCGTCCCCGGCCACCGTGGCGGCCGTCGCGGGAGACTCGAGGACGGTCGACACGCCGGCGACGTCGCGGACCGTGTCGGCCAGCGTGTCCGGCACCGCGGGCACGGAGCCGTCGCCCGCCGCGACCGCCGCGGGGTCGCTCGACAGGTCGGTCGAGACGGTGACGTCCACCGGGTAGCGGGAGTCCAGCTCGGAGTCCATCGTCACCCGGGCGCTCGCGGCGCCCGTCGACATCATCCCGACGAGCGTGACGCCGATGAGCAGCGCCGTGGACGTCGCCGCGGTGCGCCGCGGGTTGCGCAGGGTGTTCGCCGCGGCGAGCTTCGCCGTCGGGCCGGACATGCCGACCAGGCGCCCGGCGAGCGCCACCACGCGCGGCAGCCAGAACACGGCCCCCACGAGGACGCCGAGGAACGACAGCACGCCGCCCGCGACGGCGACCAGGAGGCCCATGCTGGGCTCCTCGCCGACCGTGCTCACCGCGACGCCGCCGCCCAGGAGGGCGAACCCGATCACGGAGACGAGGATCGACAGGACCAGGCGCACGCGGCCGGCGCCGCGGGCGGCCGACGGTGCGTCGGCGGGGCGGAGCGCCTCGAGCGGGGCGACGCGGGTCGCGGCCCGGGCGGGGGAGAGCGCCGCGACGAGCGTCACCAGCGTGCCGACCACGAGCGGGATGAGCACGACCGCCGGGGTGACGCTCACCGTCGCCGGGAGCGGGACGCCGAGGTCCATGCCGCGGCCGATCACGAGCGCCAGCTGGCCCAGTCCGACGCCGGCCGCGAGGCCGACCACGGACGAGACCAGGCCGAGCACGGCGGCCTCGAACAGCACCGACCGGCGCAGCTGGCCCTTGTCCGCGCCGACGCAGCGCAGCAGGGCGAGGGTGCGGGTGCGCTGGGCGACCAGCACCTGGAAGGTGTTCGCGATGACGAGCGCGGCGACCAGCAGCGCGACGGCGGCGAAGACCAGCACGAACGTCGTGAAGATGACGTTGTCGCCGCCGGTCATCTCGTTCGCCACGGACTCGGCGTGCTCCTCCGGGGTCACGACCTTGAGGTCCGACGTGTCGGTGCCCGCGGCCGCGGCGGCGTTCGTGAGCGCGCCGGTGATGGCCGTGCGGGCCGCCTCGACGTCGGCGGGGTCGTCGAGCGTGACGAGCACCGTGGCCGGGTCGACCGGCTCCTCGCCGGGGGCGCGCAGGTCGTCCTCCCAGCCGGTGACGTCCGCCGCCGGGGCGACGGCCGCGCCGCCCTGCATCGAGTACGCGCCGTACGGGTCGGTGAGCGTGCCGGAGACGGTGAGCTTCTCGCGGACCTCGGTCCACGGGTCCTCGTCGGTCTCCTGGTCGCCCTCGAGGACGTTGCGCACGAGGGTGACCTGATCGCCCGGCGTCGCGTCGAGGCGCTCGGCCACGTCGACCGGCAGGGCGATCTCGCCCGACTTCTCCGGCAGGGTGCCGTCGGCGACCTCGAGCGGCAGCACGCTCGTGTCGGTGGGCTCGGCCAGCACGGCCTGGAAGATGGTGCGGCCGCCCGACTCGAGCTGCTGGTAGGACACGAGCTGCGGGTCGGCGGTGGCGACGCCGTCGGCGTCGCGCACGGCGTCGAGGGCGGCGTCGTCCGCGGGGACGCCGCGGACCACGAGGTCGGCGCCCGTGAACTGGGCGGCGATCGAGTCGTAGGTGGTGCGGGTGATGACGTTGCCCGCGAGGAGGGTGATCGCGACGAACGCGGTGCCGATGACGATCGCGATGCCGGCGGCGGCGAGCCGGCCGGCGCTGCGCCGCATCTGCGACAGGGTGAGGCGGATCATCGCGAGGCCACCGTCCGCAGCGCGTCGAGGCCGGCCAGGGCGGACTCCGGCGTCGGGTCGGTGATGTCGCCGGCGATCTTGCCGTCGGCGATGAGGACGACGCGGTCCGCGTACGCGGCGGCCGCCGGGTCGTGGGTGACCATGATGATCGTGCGGCCGAGCTCGCGCACCGAGCGGCGCAGGAAGCTCAGCACCTCCGCGCCGGAGCGCGAGTCGAGGTTGCCGGTCGGCTCGTCCGCGAAGACGACGTCGGGCTGGGCGATGAGGGCACGCGCGATGGCGACGCGCTGCTGCTGGCCGCCGGACAGCTCGCTCGGGCGGTGCGTGAGCCGCTTGCCCAGGCCGAGCGTGTCGACGAGGGTGCCGAGCCACTCCTTGTCGACCGTGCCGCCCGCGAGCTCCACGGGCAGCGTGATGTTCTGCTCGGCGGTGAACATCGGCAGCAGGTTGAACTGCTGAAACACGAAGCCGACGCGGGTGCGGCGCAGCGCGGTGAGCGCCTTGTCGTTCAGGCCGGTCACCTCGGTGGAGCCGATGAACGACTGGCCGCTCGTCGCGCTGTCGAGGCCGGCGAGCAGGTGCATGAGGGTCGACTTGCCCGAGCCGGACGGGCCCATGATCGCGGTGAAGCGGCCGGCCGTGAAGTCGACGTCGACGCCGTCCAGCGCGCGCACCTGCGCCTCGCCGCGGCCGTACGTCTTGGTCAGGGCGCGGGCCCGCACGGCCGGGGTGACGGTCGGACGGGCGGCGGTGCCCTCGTCGGGGATCGGGACGTACACGGTCGTGTCCACGGAAGCTCTCCGGTGTCTCGGGGTGGTGGCCGGGAGCTCCGTGGAGCCTCCGACCAGGACACCACCGACGCTACGGAGCGCCCGGGCCGCCGACATCGGCCCGAGGGTGGGTCCTCGCGCGCTCCCAGGTCATCCCCAGGTATGACACCGACCCTGACCGGCACCCTGAACCGTCCCTGACCTGCGCGCCTGCGACTTGTCAGGACCACGCGCGGGTTGCGGTGCTCCTGGCCCTGACAGCTCGCCGGCCCGAGCGGCTGTCAGGGCCAGGAGCGTGTTCCGGTGGTCGTGGCCCTGACAGCTCGCGGGGGAGAGGCTGCACACAGACCGGGCGGGGAGGGCGACGTCCACAACGGGCGGCCCACAGGACGACGTCCGACGCCCGCCCTTGCCACGCTCGCCGCCATGACCGGATCACGCGACGTGTACATGAAGGTCCCCGTGCTGCGGGAGATCATCCGTCGACAGCACGGCGTCGTCACTCGCACGCAGCTCGGCGCCCTCGGCGTCGGGCACCACGAGGTGGCCTGCCACCTGGCAGCGCTGCGGTGGCGGGCGCTGAGCGAGCAGGTGCTCGTCACCCACCGAGGGCCGCTGCACCGGGCTGGACGACGCTGGGCGGCCGTGCTCGGCGCACCGCGGGGCAGCGTGATCGGCTCGTGGAGCGCGCTGGAGGTCGACGGGCTGCAGGGGTGGCACCGCGAGCCGATCCACCTCGTCGTCCCGCGCGGCGCGTACCCCGACCGGCACCCGTGGCTCGTGGTGCACGAGTCACGGCGGCTGCGCGACGAGGACGTTGTCGATGCCGGCGGGCTACCGGTGCACGGCGTCGCCCGAGCCGCCGTCGACGCCGCGGCGTGGCAGCGCTCGTGGCGCACCGCCGCCGGGCTGATGGCCGCCGTCGTGCAGCAGCGCCTCGCCACCACCGACGACCTGTTCGCCATGCTCGACGCGGTGGGCAAGGTGCGGCACCGCAAGGTCATGCGCCTGGCGCTCGCGGACGTCGTCGGCGGCGCGGACTCGCTCGCCGAGATCGACTTCGCCCGGCTGTGTCGGGACGGCGGGCTTCCGGAGCCCAGCAGACAGGCGGTCCGCGTCGACGCACGCGGTCGACGGCGCTTCCTCGACGTCGAGTGGCGGTTGCCGGGCGGGCGGCGGTTCGTCGTCGAGATCGACGGCGTCGGGCACCTGGAGCGCGACCGTTGGTACGACGACCTGCTGCGCGACGCCGAGATCGGCGCCGACGCCGCCACCGTGCGGGTCCGCCTGCCCGCGATGGCCGCGCGCTACGAGCCGGAGCGGGTGCTCGCCGTCGTGCGCCACCATCTCGGCTGGTGACGTGTCAGGGCCAGGAGCACCAGAACGCGCGCGTGGCCCTGACAACTCGGCGCGCCCGGCGGTTGTCAGGGCCAGGACCACAGGAACGTGCGTGTGGTCCTGACAGGTCGCGGGTCAGGAGCCCGGGCGGACGAGGCCGGTCTCGTAGGCGGTCACGACGGCCTGCACGCGGTCACGCGCGTCGAGCTTGGCGAGGATGCGCCCGACGTGCGTCTTCACGGTGGCCTCGGCGACGAACAGGTCGGCGGCGATCTCGGTGTTCGAGCGCCCGCGGGCCATGAGCACCAGCACCTCGCGCTCGCGGTCGGTGAGGCCGGCGAGCGCGTCGTGCTGGGGCGCCGCCTGGTCGGCGGGCAGCGCGGTGACCAGGTGCTCCAGCAGACGACGGGTGGACGACGGCGCGATGACGGCGTCCCCGGCGTGCACGGTGCGGATGGCGGCGAGCATCTCCTCGGGCGGGGCGTCCTTGAGCAGGAACCCCGACGCGCCGCTGCGGATCGCCTCGAGCACGTACTCGTCCAGGTCGAACGTGGTGAGCACGATGACGCGTGGCGCGTCGGGCGCGGCGGTGAGGCGGGCCGTGGCGGTGAGTCCGTCGAGGTGCGGCATGCGCACGTCCATGAGCACGACGTCGACGCGGTGGTCGGCCAGCAGCCGCAGCGCCTGGGCGCCGTCCCCGGCCTCGAGCGCGACCTCCAGGTCGGGCTGCGAGTCGATGACCATGCGGAACCCGGCGCGCACGAGCTGCTGGTCGTCGACCAGCGCGACGCGCACGACGCCGCCCGCGGGGCCGGGCAAGGGTCCGGGCGCGGGGGGCGCGACGTCGGCGGGCGGGGTCATGCGTCCTCCTGGGTGGCTGTCGGCGAGGCGGTGGTGGTCGGCGGGCTGCTGGACGGGGCGGGCGGACCGGCGGGCACGGGCGCGCCGGGCAGCGGCAGCTCGAGGTGCACGCGGAAGCCGCCGCCGCGGCGGGGCCCGGTCTCGAGCGTGCCGCCGTACAGGTTGGCCCGCTCGCGCATGCCGCGCAGCCCGAAGCCGGGGTCGTGCTCGGTCGCGGCGGCGCCGCGGCCGTCGTCGAGCACCTCGAGCTCGACGGTCGACGGCGTCCAGCGCACGGCGACGGTGACGGCCGGGTCGGGCCCGGCGTGCTTGCGCACGTTGGTCAGCGACTCCTGGCACACGCGGTACAGCGTCAGGCCCATGCCCGCCGGCAGGGTGCGCGGCTCGCCGACGCGCACCAGCGACACGCGCTGCCCGCCGTCGCGCGCCTGGGCGACGAGGTCCTCGATCTCCTCGACGCCCGGCTGGGGCGCGGGGCGGGCGGAGCGCGGCTCGTCGCGGGACGACGACGGCGCGGCAGCGGCCGGCAGTCCCCGGGCGGGCGCGCCGCCGGCGGGCGCGTCGCCGCGCCCGCCGGCCTGCGCCTCGTCCTCGTCGTCCTGCGAGCGCAGCACGCCGAGCAGTCGGCGCATGTCGGTGAGTGCCGTGCGGCCGGTCTCGCTGATGGTGCCCAGGGCGCGCACGGCGGCCTCGGGGGCCGATGCCGCGGCGTACCGGCCGCCGTCGGCCTGCGCGACGACGATGGACAGGGAGTGCGCGACGATGTCGTGCATCTCGCGGGCGATGCGGGCTCGCTCGGCGGCCGCGGCGATCTGCGCCTGCTGGTCGCGCTCGATCTCGAGGCGGTGGGCGCGGTCGCGCAGCGCGTCCATGGTGACGCGGCGGGACCGCCGCACGAGCGCGAAGGCCCACACGGCCAGGGCCGTGACCAGGCAGAAGATCCCGACGGGGACCATCTCGAGGGCGGCGGACGCGCTCTGGCCCGTGCGGACCCCGACGGCGACCGGCAGGACGACGACGCTCCCGACGGCCGTCGAGCAGATCGCGGTGACGTGCGCCCACGTGGGGCCGTAGACGGTGACGGAGAACAGCGCGACGAGGATCAGCAGGTCGCCGGGCATGATCATCGGGAAGCCGGCGAGGATGTGCGCGAGCGCGACGGCGAAGATCGCCACCGCGGACGGCACCGGCCGGGTGCGCCGCCACGGGAGCGGCGCGAGCATGGCGAAGGTCCAGGCGATGGACCCGGTGCGCGTGAGGTAGGGCTCGGTCGAGTACAGGTCGGTGGCCGACGTGAGCATGAACGCGGCGAGCAGCACGGTCGTCGTCAGGTCGACGCCGAAGCGGTGCGCCTCGAACCAGCGCGCCATCCTCTCGATCCAGCTCATGTCCGTCAGGGTAGGTGGGCGCCCCGGCGGCCGCGTCCCCCCGGGGTCGGACGGCGCCTGCGGGGGCGTCGTCCTGCGGGACGACGGTGGGACCACGCCGGCCGGCCGGCCGCGGGCCTGGCTCGTTGCGGCGGCACGTCATCTCGATGTCACACGCGCCACGTGCCGACGCGGCGTGCGGAGGGGTCCAGGACCAGCGACGTTGCCGCTAGCATGAGGGAATGACCCACGTACTGCTGGCCGAGGACGACCCGGCTATTGCCGAGCCTTTGGCGCGGGCTCTCACGCGTGAGGGTTACGACGTCATCGTGCAAGGAACTGGTCAAGGAGCCGTCGACAACGCCGGGACCGCGGACATCGTCGTCCTCGACCTGGGCCTTCCCGACATGGACGGCCTGGACGTGGCGCGCGAGATCCGCGGCTCCGGGCTGACGGTGCCGGTGCTGGTCCTCACCGCCCGCGCCGACGAGGTGGACCTGGTCGTCGGGCTCGACGCCGGCGCCGACGACTACGTCACGAAGCCGTTCCGCCTCGCGGAGCTGCTCGCCCGCGTCCGGGCGCTGCTGCGCCGCACGCACGGCGAGACGGGCGAGGACGAGGAGCTGCGCGCGCAGGACGTGCGGGTCGACGTCTCGGCGCACCGCGCGTTCCAGGGCGACCGCGAGCTGCACCTGACCACCAAGGAGTTCGACCTGCTCAAGGTGCTGGTCGCGAACGCTGGGTCGGTCGTGGTGCGCGACACGCTGATGCGCGACGTCTGGGGTTCGGACCCGGTGGGGTCCACCAAGACGCTCGACATGCACGTGTCGTGGCTGCGTCGCAAGCTCGGCGACGACGCCAACGCCCCGCGCTACGTCTCCACCGTGCGAGGGCTCGGGTTCCGCTTCGAGCTCGGCGCGAGCTGACGCCGGCGGGCCAGGGCTGACCTCGTGCGTCGCCGCGTCCTGCTGGCGACCATCTCCGCGGTCGCCGTCGCCGTGCTCCTGCTCGGCGTCCCCCTCGGCATCTTCGGGGCCCGGTACGTCCTGGCCAACGAGGAGCAGCGGGTCACCAACCGGGTGGACACCCTCGCGCGGAGCGTCGACAACTCCCTCGAGCGGGGCGATGTCGTCGGCGACGCGACGGTGCAGCGCGCCGCCGAGGGCAGCGACGGCGACCTGCCGGCGTACGTCGTCGTGACGCTGCCGGACGGCACCCAGCTCACGGCCGGCGAGCCGGTCTCCCCGCCGACGATCGACAAGGCCAAGCTCACGGACCAGAACGTGGGCGTGTCGATGACGGTGTCGGCCATCAGCGCGTACGTGAAGTCCGCGCAGACCGTGGTGCTCGTCATCATCGCGGGCATCGTCGCGATCGCGGCCGGCATCGCGGTCGCGGTGTGGCAGGCGAACCGGCTGTCCGCCCCGCTGGTCTACCTCGCGGCGTCCGCGGAGCAGCTGGGGTCGGGCCAGGTGCGCCCGCGCCTGGAGCCCTCGGGGGTGGAGGAGATCGACCTGGTCGCCGCCGAGCTGGCCAGGTCCGCCGACCGGCTCGCCGGGCGGCTGGCGGCCGAGCGGCAGTTCACGCAGGACGCGTCGCACCAGCTGCGCACGCCGCTGACGGCGCTCACCATGCGCCTCGAGGAGATCACCCTCGCCTCCGACGACCCCGAGGTCGTCGAGGAGGCCCGCATCTCGCTGGAGCAGGTGGAGCGGCTGGTCACCGTGGTCGACGACCTGCTGGCCGCGTCGCGCCGGTCGCAGGGCGGCACGACCGAGGCCGTGGTGCTGGCCGACGTCGTGCACCAGCAGGAGGAGGAGTGGGCGCCGACGTTCGAGCGGGCCGGGCGCCGGCTCGTCATCGAGGTCCCGGACGGGATGCAGGTGCTCGCGACGCCGGGCGCCCTGGCGCAGATCATCGCCACCCTGCTGGAGAACTCGCTTAAGTACGGCGACGGCACGACGACGGTGCGGTCGCGGCCGTCGGGCACGACGGGGGCGGTCGCGATCGAGGTCGCGGACGAGGGCGAGGGCGTGGCCGACGACGTCGCGACGCGGATCTTCGAGCGGGGCACGACGACGGGCGGCAGCACGGGGCTGGGCCTCGCGCTGGCGCGGGACCTGGCGGCCGCCGACGGCGGGCGGCTCGACCTCGTGCAGCGCCGGCCGCCGGTCTTCGCGCTCTTCCTCGCGGGCGTCCCGCGCACCCTCGACCCGCACATGGTGCTGCCGCCCGGCACCACCATCTCGTCGCGCGGCCGCCGGCGCGGCTGGCTGCACCACCACGGCGACTGAGCCGGGTCGGCGGCCGGTATCCTCGATGCCCGTGACCGGACCCACCTCAGCCAGCCCCGCCAGCGCAGCCCCTGTCGTCGCCGTCGTGGGGGGTGGCCAGCTCGCCCGCATGATGGCTCCCGCCGCCGCCGAGCTGGGGGTGAGCCTGCGGGTGCTGGTCGAGGACCCGGCGTCCTCCGCCGCGCAGGTCGTCGCCGACGCACCGGTCGGGGTGGCGAGCGACGACGCCGCGATCCGTGCCCTCATCGCCCCGGACGACGGGCGCGCGCCCGCCGCGGTGCTCACCTTCGAGCACGAGCACGTGCCGAACGCGCTGCTGCAGGACCTCATCGACCACGGCACGCCCGTGCGCCCCGGCCCCGACGCCCTGGTCCAGGCGCAGGACAAGATCGTCATGCGGCGCCGGCTGACCGACCTGGGCCTGCCGTGCCCGCGCTGGGCCGCGCTGCCGACCGACCCCGCCGCGGCCCGCGAGGAGCTGGCCGCCTTCCTGGCCGACGAGGCCGGCCACGAGGCCGTGGTGAAGACCTCCCGCGGGGGCTACGACGGCAAGGGCGTGCGTGTCGTGTCGTCGCCCGACGACGTCGCGGACTGGCTGCAGGCCGCCGCCGACGGCGCCCCGCCGCTGCTCGTGGAGCGGAAGGTGCCGTTCGTGCGCGAGCTCGCGGCGCTGGTCGCCCGCCGCCCGTCCGGCGAGGTGCGCACCTGGCCGGTCGTCGAGTCGGTCCAGCGCGACGGCGTGTGCGCGGAGGTCGTGGCCCCCGCGCCCGACCTCGACCCGGCGGTCGACGCGGAGGCGCGCAGGATCGCCGTCGAGGTCGCGGAGGGGCTCGGCGTCACGGGCGTCCTCGCCGTCGAGCTGTTCGAGACCCGGGAGTCCGACGGCTCCGCCGCGGTGTGGGTCAACGAGCTCGCGATGCGCCCGCACAACTCGGGCCACTGGACGATCGACGGCGCGGTGACGAGCCAGTTCGAGCAGCACCTGCGGGCGGTGCTCGACCTGCCGCTCGGCGACACCGGCGCCCGGGCGCCCTGGACCGTGATGGCGAACGTGCTCGGCTCGAGCCTCGACTCCCTCACCGACGCCCTGCCCGAGGTGCTCGCGCGGTTCCCCGAGGCGCGCGTCAACCTGTACGGCAAGGGCATCCGGCCCGGCCGCAAGCTCGGGCACGTCAACGTCAGCGGCGCCGACCTCGACGAGGTCCGCCGTCGCGCCCTCGAGGCCGCCGCGCTGCTGCGTGGGGATTCGACGGGCTCAACCACCGGGAACGAGGAGCACGCATGAGCACGCAGCCCGCCGTCGGGATCGTCATGGGGTCGGACTCCGACTGGCCGGTGATGGAGGCCGCCGCGGACGCCCTCGCCGAGCTCGGCGTCGAGGTCGAGGTCGACGTCGTCTCCGCGCACCGCATGCCCACCGAGATGATCGACTACGGCCGGTCCGCCTCGGAGCGCGGGCTGCGCGCGATCGTCGCGGGCGCCGGCGGCGCCGCGCACCTGCCCGGGATGCTCGCCGCCGTCACGCCGCTGCCGGTGATCGGGGTCCCGGTGCCGCTGCGGTACCTGGACGGCATGGACTCGCTGCTGTCGATCGTGCAGATGCCGGCCGGCGTGCCCGTCGCGACCGTGTCCATCGGCGGCGCGCGCAACGCGGGCCTGCTCGCCGCCCGGATCCTCGCCGCGGGCACGGACGCCGAGTCGCTCGCCCTGCGCGAGCGGATGGTGGCGTTCCAGGCCGAGCTCGGCGCCGTCGCCCGCGCCAAGGGGGACACGCTGCGCGCCGCCCGCGAGGGCGCGCGCCGCACCGGCTTCTCCGCCTGACGGCGGCGCGCGGGGCTCAGCCCTCGACGCGCTCCCCGACGGTGTGCACCACCGTCACCTCGGGGTCCCACGGGACCAGCTCGTCGACCGCGCGCTGCAGCGGGTCGACGTCGGGCAGCTCCGCCGGCCCGCGGACGTCGACGACGAGGCTCGTGCCCTGCCAGGTGACGTCCTCGACGACGGCGGCCGGAGTACCGGCCAGCCACGCCTCGGCCGCCGCGCGCACCTGCGCCGCCCAGACCTCGGCGAGCGCCGCCTGCACGGTGTTCGCGACCATCGGCACGGCCACCGCGACCACCGCGACCGCGCCGAGCACGACGGCGCGGCGCGGGCGTCGGCGTCGGCCGGCGTCTTCGCGCTCCTGCGCGGCGTCGGAGGCGTAGCCCGCACCGGTGAACACCACCGTGGACGCCACCACGAGCGCGACGACGTTGGAGCAGAAGAGCAGGAGCGCGCCGGCGGCCAGGGCGGGCTCGCCGGCGCCGAGGCACACCCCGACGACGCCCAGCGGCGGCACCAGCGAGATGGCGATCGCGATGCCGGGCAGGACGTCGCCGAGGTCGCGGCGGGCCAGGGCGATCGCGCCCGCGAAGCCGGTGGCGAACGCGGCGACGAGGTCGCCCACGCCGGGGGAGGTGCGCCCGGTGACCTGGGAGTTCGTCACGACGTCGGACGTCTGCGGCAGCGCGAGGGCCACGAGCCAGCCGAGCAGCACCACCGCGGCCATCCCGCCCAGCACGTACAGCGCGGAACGCCCCACCAGACGGGCCCGACCGGTGACGACCCCGAGGCCGACGCCGAGGATCGGCGTCGACAGGGGAGCGATGATCATCGCCCCGATCACGGTGGCCGTGGAGTCGGTGACGACGCCGGCGATCGCGATGATCCCGGACAGCACGAGCATCGCCCAGAACGCGGACCGCTTGGCGCGCACGTCGCCCGAGGACAGGTCGAGCCGCTCGGAGAGCTCGGCGAGCTCGCGACGCTGCGCCGGGGGCACCACGAGGCCGAGGAAGCGGACGCGGGCGGCGTCGGGGACGACGCCTGCCGCGGGCGCGGCGTCGGGGAGCGGGGTCGCGGGCATGGCGCCTCCGGGCAGGTACGTACCCGGCTGGCGGCCGGGCAGCCCGGGCACGGTGCACCGCGGCGAGGACAGTATGCCGCGCTCGGTCTGGTCCGGCAGGGTCGGAACTACCTCGGCGCGGCCTGGACTACCTCGGCAGGGTCGGAACTACCTCGGCAGGGCCGGGACTACCTCGGCGGTCAGCCGGGCATGCCGCCGACGGTGCTGCCGGGCTTGAGGTCGCCGTCGCGGACGTCGGCCCAGAACTGGTCGGCCTTGTCCTCGTCGAGCAGCACGGTGGAGCCGACGCCGGTGCCGGGGTCGTACCCGGGGTCGGCGATCGGCGGCGTGCCGGTGACGCCGTCGGACCCGGTGGCGGCCTTGAACGCCAGCCCGAGGCGGCCGAGGTCGACGATGCCCGTCTTCTGGTCCACGGTGAGCGCGTCGGTGCCGGCGTTGACGAGCTGGACCTGGTTGACCGGGTTCAGCAGCACGCTCGGCTTGACGACCTTCGCGGCGACGGCGGCGATGACCTGCTGCTGCCGCTCGGCCCGGCCGATGTCGCCCTTGGGGTCGGAG
This sequence comes from Isoptericola sp. F-RaC21, assembly GCF_038593535.1. Classification (NCBI taxonomy): domain Bacteria; kingdom Bacillati; phylum Actinomycetota; class Actinomycetes; order Micrococcales; family Promicromonosporaceae; genus Isoptericola; species Isoptericola sp. F-RaC21. The sequence continues at coordinate 644,382 of NZ_JBCFYX010000003.1, forward strand.
TAGCGCATGCGGGAGAACGCGAGCGCGGTCTCGCCGTCGGCCACGTGGCAGCCGGCCTCCCACGTCAGCCCGCTCTTCTTGTCGTCGACGTCGTCGTCGTAGCAGAGCTCCACGCCGCCGACCGCGTCGACGAGCTCCTCGACGCTGCCGAAGCCGACCTCCGCGTAGTGGTCGACCGTCAGGCCCGTCAGGCCCTCCACGGTCTGCACGAGCAGGGGGGCGCCGCCGAACGAGTACGCGGCGTTGATCTTGTTCGGGTCGTGCCCGGGGATCTCGGTGTACGTGTCGCGCGGGATCGAGATGAGCGAGGCCGGCCCGCTGCGGGGCTTGTGCAGCACCATGATCGTGTCGGTGCGGGCGCCCTCGGTGCCGTCGTCGGCGACGCTGCCCGAGCCGCGGGCGTCCGAGCCGGCGAGCAGGTACGTGGTGCCGGGCGTGCCCTTGGCGTCCGACAGGGCGTCGATGTGCTGGATCTTGCCGTTGGCCCAGATCATGAGCCCGATCGGCCACGCCAGGAGCAGCACCAGGAGCAGCACGAGGACGAGGCCCGCGACGCGACCCTTGCGCACCCGGAACCCGCCGCCCCCGGCCGTCGCCGCGGCGGCGCCCCCGCCGCCGCCGGGCGGAGGGGTGCGGCGCGCCTGGCTGGGCGTCGACGCGGGCATGACGCGGGTGCCGGACCCCTGACGCGCCTGGGGCGCGCGGGACTGCGGCGAGCGGGACGCCGGGGCCGACGCCGAGGAACCGCGCGGCGCGTACGACCGGGGCTTCTGCTGCGCGCTGCCGCGCCGCTCGGGAGGCGTCGTCGGGATCTCGCGCGACGACTGGCGGCGCACGCGCGGCTCGACCGGCGCGGCGTCGTCACGCCGGCCCACGCGGCCGCCGGTCGGCGGGGCGGAGGGCCGGGACCCGCCGCCCACGGGGATGGCGTCGCCCGCGCCGCGGGGCCGGTCGGACCGGCCGCCGGACGGCGTGAAGCTCGGCGGGATGCGCTGCTCGTCGTTGCTCATGGTTCCCCCGCGCTCATCCGCACACCGACGTCACGTCGGCGCCCGTGAACGCCTCCTTGCCGGCGTCGCGGGTCCGCTTGGGCGACGGGTCCTTGTCGGCGTCGCCCGAACCGTCCTCGGCCGTGTCGTCGTCGGCCACCGGGGTGGCGTCGACATCGTCGCCGGCCTCGGCGTCCTGCGTGCCGGCGTCCTTCGTGGTGTCGTCCTTGCCGGTGTCCTCGGCGCCGTCCTTGGCGCCGTCGGACGACTCCGACTCGATCGCGTCGCTCAGCGGCTCGTCGTTGTACAGGTTCTTCCAGACCGCGTCCGCCTCGTCGGTGAGCAGGACGTTCGCCGCGTTGTTCGGGTCGTACGCGTACGGCGCGGTCATGAACGCGATGGTGTCAGGACGGACGTTGCGCGCGCTGTACGCGAGCCCGGCGAGTCCCTGGATGGACGCGAAGTTGCTGCTCATCGTCATGGAGCCGGTCACCGCGCCGAGGAACTTCAGCGACTTGGTCGGGTCGGCCAGGGTGCCGGCGCTCATCACCTGGCGGGCGACGGCGGCCAGCAGCTCCTGCTGCCGGCCGATGCGGCCGAGGTCGGAGCCGTCGCCCAGCCCCTTGCCGGTGCGGGCCCGGGCGTACTTGAGCGCGGTGTCGCCGTCGAGCTCCTGCATGCCCGCGGACAGCACGAGGTGGTCGGCCTTGGGGGCGTCGATGTCGTCCGGGATGCAGATCTTCACGCCGCCCAGCGCGTCGACCATCTTCTCGAAGCCGGCGAAGTCGACGACCACGAACCCGTCCATCTGCACGTCGGTGATGCTTTCGATCGTCTTCATGGTGCACAGCGCGCCGGACTCGACGTCCCCGCCGGTCATGACGCCCTGCGCGAAGGCCGCGTTGAACTTCGAGCCGTTCACGGGCGCCGTCTGGCCGCCGGAGGATGTCGGGCACGACGGGATGTCGACGGTCGTGTCGCGGGGGATGGACAGCATCTCCACGCGCGACCGGTCGGACGAGATGTGCATGATCATCGTGGTGTCGGAGCGGGCGCCCTCGGTGCCGTCGCCGACGATGTCGGCGTTGTCCCCGCCGCGGCTGTCGGAGCCCATGAGCACGATGTTCAGCGGCATGTCCGCGTTCGGGTCCTCCGGCAGCTTCTTGTCCGGCCGGTCCTCACCGAGCAGCTTGTCGGAGTCGACGGCGGTGATGTTGCCCGTGAGCTTCACCGCCGCGGTCGCGCCCCCGACGGCGACGAACGCCAGGACCGCGGTCAGGACCATCCCCAGGGTGCGCGCGACCGTGTGCCGGCGCAGCGCGCGGGCGTGCGAGGGCCCCGTGGTGGTGCCGGGGCGCGAGGCGACGTGGCGTGGGGTGGTGCGGGTCACGGGAAGCGAGCATAGAGGGTCGGTGTTACGCGGCTGCGGTGCCCGAGGACCGGGACGGTAGAGGAAATGTGTGGGCCTGCCGTCGTCCCTGCTCCGCGGCCTGTCGGCGGCCGGACCGTGCGGCGGATCACTGGCCGCCCCTGGCGTACCTCGCCTCGACGGCGGCCTTGGCGGGTCGCCACCAGTCCTCGTTCGCCCGGTACCAGTCGACCGTCGCGGCCAGCCCGGACCGGAAGTCGGTGAACCGCGGCGCCCAGCCGAGCTCGGTACGCAGCTTCGTGGCGTCGATCGCGTACCGCAGGTCGTGACCGGCCCGGTCCGCGACGTGGTCGAAGTCGTCCGCGTCGCGCCCGAACAGCTCGTTCAGGGTCCGCACCACCTCGAGGTTGGACGTCTCGCCGTCCGCGCCGATCAGGTACGTCTCCCCGACCCGGCCCGCCTCGATGATCGCCCACACCGCCGTGTTGTGGTCGGCCACGTGGATCCAGTCGCGCACGTTCGCCCCCGCCCCGTACACCCGCGGCCGCACCCCGTCGATCAGGTTCGTGACCTGCCGAGGGATGAACTTCTCCACGTGCTGGTACGGGCCGTAGTTGTTCGAGCAGTTCGAGATCGTGGCCTCGATCCCGAACGACCGCACCCAGGCGCGCACCAGCAGGTCCGAGGCGGCCTTCGTCGACGAGTACGGGCTGGACGGGTTGTACGGCGTGGCCGGCGTGAACCTCTCACCGCCCTCCAGCGGCAGGTCGCCGTACACCTCGTCGGTGGAGACGTGGTGGTACCGCACCCCGTGGCGGCGCACCGCCTCCAGCAGCGTGAACGTGCCCACCACGTTCGTCTGCACGAACGGCGACGGGTCCGTCAACGAGTTGTCGTTGTGCGACTCCGCGGCGAAGTGCACCACCACGTCCGCATCCGCGACGAGCCCGTCGACCAGGTCCGCGTCCGTGACCGACCCCTGCACGAAGCTCACCCGGTCCGCGACCGGCGCCAGCGACGACCGGTCCCCGGCATACGTCAACGCGTCCAGCACCGTCACCCGGGCATCCGGACGCTCCGCCACCGTCTGCTGGACGAAGTTCGCCCCGATGAACCCCGCACCACCCGTCACGAGAACGCGCATGCCCGGCACCCTACCGGCGGGCGTCGGCGGCCCGGCGGGGGACGGCAGGTGAAGATCGGGCGAAACCCTCGTCCGGGCCCCGGCGCCGCGGGGCCCGTGGACGGGCGCTGGGGGACACTGTGGTCGTGACGGACACGACGCCGCACGCGCGCCCGGTTCCCGCGGCGGCCGGCACCACCCTCCCTCGCACGGCCACCGCGCGCCCCTCGGCGGGCCGCCGCTACCGGCGCGCCGTCGCGGTGCTCACGCTCGTCGTCGCGGCGTGGACGGTGGTGTGGGCCGTCGTCACGCCGATGTTCCGCTCCCCGGACGAGCAGAACCACGTCAACAGCGTGCTGCGGATCGCGTACGGCGGCGGCTGGCCGCCCCCGGGAGACGCGTACTTCGCGCCGGTGATCGCCGACGCGGTGGACGAGGCCGCCTACCCGGCCGACCTGCCCGGCCGGTGGCGGCACCGCGAGGACGCGCGGCAGTTCGTTGACGTCGTCCCCGTGCCGCGCGAGGACCGCACCCTGGTCGACGCCGGCAACGCCGTCGGGGACGCGTCGTCGGGCACCGAGGTGGACCAGATGACGCAGCACCCGCCCCTCTACTACGCGCTCGGCGCGGGCGTGCTGCACGCGACCGGCCTGACCGACGCGCGCTGGGACCAGGTCACGCTCGCGCTGCGGCTGCTGGACGCGCTGCTCCTCGCGCTCGTCGTGCCGCTCGCCGCCGAGTCGGCGCGCCGCGCCACCGGGTCGCCGTCGGCGGGCCTCGTGGCCGGGGCGTTCCCCCTCCTCCTGCCGCAGCTCGGGCACGTCATGGGCGCCGTGAACAACGACGCCCTCGTCGTCCTCGCGTGCGCCGCCGCCACCTACCTCGCGGTGCGGGTGGTCACGGGCGACCTGCGGTGGCGGGTGGCCGTGGCGATCGGCGTCGTGCTCGGCCTGGGGATGCTCACCAAGGTCATGCTCGCGTTCGCCGTGCCCACGGTCGTCGCGGCGTACGCGCTGGCGCGGGGCCGCCGCTGGCCGGGCCGGCTCGGCCGCCTCGCCGCCGCCGGCGGCATGACCCTCGTCGTCGGCGGGTGGTGGTGGGTGCGCAACGTCGTGACGCTCGGCGCCGTGCAGCCCGTCGGCCGGCCCCGCGAGCTGACCATCCTCGCGACCGTGCCCGACGCCGACGTGCCGTCGATCATCGCGGGCCGCCTGGCGCAGTCCTTCTTCGGCAACCTGTCGTGGCTCGAGGTGCACCTCGCCGGCGCGTGGGTGGTGTGGGGCACGGTGGCCCTGGCGGCCGCGGGCCTCGTGGCCCTCGTGCTGCCGGGGGCGCGCCGGACCGCCGTCGTCGTGCTGCTCCTGCCCGCCGCCCTCGCGCTGGGGGTCGCGTACAACGCGTGGGACTTCCACGCCGAGACCGGCCGGCTCGTCGCGATCCAGGGCCGGTACGTGTTCGGCGGCGTCGCGGCGCTCGCGACGGCCGTGGCGATCGCCGGCTGGCAGCTCGCTCGTCGGTCCGACCGGCGCCTCGCGCGGGGCGTGCCCGTCGTCGTGACGCTCGCCCTCGCGGCCGCCGTCGGCGGCCTGTGGTGGGCGTTCGGCGCGTTCTACCGGGGCCCCGGGGAGACGTCCGGCGACGCCGTGGAGCGGTGGCTGGCCTGGAGCCCGCTGCCCGAGCCCGCGCTGCTCGGCGTGCTCGCGGTCGCGGCCGCGGTGCTGCTGACCGGCCTGGTCGTCGGGCTCGCCTGGCCCCGTAGACTCGCGGCGTCGTCGATCGACCCGGCCCCCGGCACCCCGTCGCCGGCGGTCCCCGGCGCCCCGAAGGATGCGCGATGAAGCTCTTCGTCCAGATCCCGTGCCTCGACGAGGCCGGGACGCTCCCGCTCGTGCTCGCGACGATCCCGCGCGAGATCGAGGGGTTCGACAGCGTCGAGGTCCTCGTGATCGACGACGGGTCGACGGACGGCACCGCGGAGGTCGCCCGCCGCCTGGGCGTGCGGCACGTGGTGCGGCACCGCAGCACGATGGGCCTGGCCCGGTCGTTCCGGGACGGCGTCGACTACGCGCTCGCCCACGGGGCCGACGTCGTCGTCAACACCGACGGCGACAACCAGTACCCCTCGGAGCGCATCGGCGACCTCGTCGCGCCGATCCTCGCGGGGGAGGCGGACATCGTCGTCGCCGACCGGCAGACCGCGACGATCGAGCACTTCTCCCCGTTCAAGAAGCGGATGCAGCGGTTCGGCAGCCGCGTCGTGAGCGCCGCGGCGGGGACGTCGCTGCCCGACGCGGCGAGCGGGTTCCGCGCGTACTCGCGGGCGGCGCTGCTGCGGCTGAACGTCGTGACCCAGTTCAGCTACACGATGGAGACGATCATCCAGGCGGGGAACAAGCGCCTGCGCATCGCGAGCCTGCCGATCACCACCAACGCGAAGACGCGCGAGTCCCGGCTGTTCACCAACATCTGGCAGCACATGGGCCGGTCGGGCCGGGCCATCGTGCGCTCGTGGATCATGTTCCGCCCGCACCTGGTGTTCCTCACGCTCGGCGCCGTGTTCTTCGTCGCGGCGGCCGTGCCCGCGGTGCGCTTCCTCGTCTTCCTCGCGCAGGGCGACGCCGGCGGCCACGTGCAGTCCCTGGTCTTCGCGGGCGCGATGCTCGTCGGCGCCCTGCTGTGCCTGGCGCTGCTCGTCATCGCCGACCTGCAGCGCACCAACCGCACGCTGGTGGAGGAGACCCTCGAACGGGTCAAGGAGCTCCAGTACGGCGCGCCGCGCGCCCACGGCGGCCGCGACGGCTCCCCGGCCGCCGCCGCCAACCTGGCTGCCCCCGGCCTGACCGCCCCCGACCTCGCCGTCCCCAGCGCGGCCGCCGCCCCCGACGACGAGGACGCGCACGCGTGATCCTCGCGTTCGGCACGTATGACGCCGCCCGGCACCCGCGCGTGGGCGTGCTCGTGGCCGGCCTGCGCGCCCACGGGTACACGGTGCACGAGCTGGACCGGCCGCTCGGCCTGAGCACCGCCGCCCGCGTGCGGATGCTGCGGCAGCCGTGGCGCCTGCCCGGCCTGCTGGTGCGCCTGCTGCGCTGCTGGGCGCTGCTCGTGGGCGACGTGCTCCGGCACCGGCGGGCGCACGGCCGTCCCGACGCGGTGCTCGTCGGCTACCTCGGCCACTTCGACGTCGTGCTGGCCCGCCTCCTGTTCGGCCGCACGCCCGTGCTGCTGGACCACCTCGTCTTCGCCGGCGACACGGCCGCCGACCGGGGCGCGCGCGGCGCGCGGGTGACCCTGCTGCGCGGCCTGGACCGTGTCGCCACGTCGTGCGCCGACGTCGTGCTGCTGGACACCCCCGAGCACCTGCGGATGCTCGGGCAGCTCGTGCCCGCGCGTGCCGCCCGCGGGCTCGTCGTGCCCGTCGGGGCACCGGAGCCCTGGTTCGAGGCGGCGCCGGCTCCCGCCGGTCCGTCCGCGCCGGACGACGACGGCCGCCCCCTGCGCGCGGTCTTCTTCGGGCTGTTCACCCCGCTCCAGGGCACGGACGTGCTGGCGGACGCGCTCGCCGTCGCGCTGCCGCGGGCGGCCGACGACGCGGCGCACGGCGGGCGGGGCCTCGAGGTCACCCTCGTCGGTTCGGGGCAGGACCTGCCCGCCGTCCGCGACCGGCTGCGGGGCGCGCCCGGCGTCACCTGGCACGACTGGGTGGCCCCGGCCGACCTGCCCGCCCTCGTCGCCGCCCACGACGTCTGCCTCGGGATCTTCTCCGCCACCCCGAAGGGCCTGCGCGTCGTGCCGAACAAGGTCTTCCAGGGCCTCGCCGCCGGCGGCGTGGTCGTCACCTCGGACACGGAGCCGCAGCGGCGCCTGCTGGGCGGCCACCTGGAGCTCGTCCCGCCCGCCGACCCGGCAGCGCTGGCCGACCGGCTGCTCGCCCTGCGCGACCCCGCCGCCCTCGCCGCCGCCCGCGCCCGCGCGGCGACCGGTCGCGACCTCGCGCGGCCCGCCGCCGTCGTCGCCCCGCTGGTCCGGCTGCTCGCCGCGCGCGGGGTCCGACCATGACGGGCGAGCCGACGGGGGAGGCCGCGGGAAAGGCGACGGACGAGGCCGGCGCGTCGCCCGGGCGGCTCACGCGGGCGCTCGGGGTGCTGCGCTCCCCGTGGGTGCGCTGGGGCTTCCTCGTGGTCGCCCTCGGCCTCGCCGTGTACGCCGTCGTGGCGGCGGGAGACGACCTCGCCCGGGCCGCCGCCGCGCTCTCGTGGCAGCGCCTCGCCGTCGCGCTGGTGCTCTCCCTCGCGTTCGTGCTGTGCACCTTCGCGTCGTGGCGGGTCGTGCTCGCCGACCTCGGCGCCCCGACCTCCCTGCGGGTCGCGCTGCGGGTGTTCGGCCTGAGCCAGCTCGGCAAGTACGTGCCGGGCGGGGTGTGGAACGTCGTCGCGGCGGCCGAGCTCGGCGTCGACCACGGCATCGCGCGCCGCACCTCCGTGACGACGACGGCGGTCGCGACGCTGGTCGGCGTCGTCTCCGGGGCGGTCGTCGGGCTGGTCGCGCTGCCCTTCGTCGCGACCGGATCGCTGGGGGCCGCCGGGCCGGTCCTGTGGGCGCTGCCCGCCGTCGCGGTCGTGCTGCTGCCGCCCGTGCTGAACCGGCTGGTCGCATGGGCGCTGCGGGTCGCGCGCCGCCCCCCGCTCGACCGCCCGCTGGGGTGGCGCGGCCTCGGTGCCGCCACGCTCTGGTCCGTGGCCGGATGGCTGCTCGCCGGCGGGCAGGTGTGGGTGCTCGCCGTCGGCCTGGGCATGTCCGCCGACGCCCGCGGCGTGGCCCTCGCCGTCGGCGGCTACGCGCTGGCCTGGGTGGTGGGCTTCCTCGTCGTCGTCGTGCCCGCCGGCGCCGGGGCGCGCGAGCTGGTGCTGCTCGCGGTGCTGGCCGGGGCGCTGCCGCACGCCGCCGTGCTCCTGCTGGTGCTCGTCAGCCGGGTGCTCGTGACCCTCGCCGACCTCGCCCTCGCGGGACTGGGCGCCCTGGCCCGGCCGCGCGCCGCTGGTTGAGCTTGTCGAAACCCCGTGTCCTCGCAGGTCGCAGGGTTTCGACAAGCTCAACCAGCGAAGCCGGCGAGGGTGCGCAGGTACGCCTCGACCGCGTCGTGGGTGGGCAGGAGGCCCTGGGCCTTGGCTTCGGCGAGGGTGGGGGCGGCGGTGTCCTTGGCGGACAGCTGTGGCACCAGGGGTGAGCCGTCGCGGGCGGTGGTGGGCCACTGGATGCCGGTGTCGGGGTCGAGGGGGTGGATGCCGTGCTCTGCGCCGGGGTTGTAGCCGGTGGAGCACAGGTAGAGCACGGTGGAGTCGTCCTCCAGGGACATGAATGCGTGGCCCAGGCCTTCGCCGAGGTAGATGGCGCGGCGGTCGACGTCGTCGAGCAGCACGGAGTCCCACTGTCCGAAGGTGGGCGAGCCGGTGCGGAGGTCGACGACGACGTCGAGGACGGCGCCGGTGGCGCAGGTGACGTACTTGGCCTGGCCGGGTGGGACGTCGGCGAAGTGGATGCCGCGCAGGACGCCGGCGGCCGACACCGACGCGTTGGCCTGCTGCAGGTCGAGCGGGTGGCCGACGGCGTCGGCGAAGGGGCCGGCCTTGAACCACTCGAGGAAGACGCCGCGGGGGTCGCCGTGCTGCTGCGGAGTGATCTCGTAGGCGCCGGGCACGGCCAGCTCGCGGATCTGCACGGGTGCTCCTCGGGTCGGGGACAGGTGGGTCCTGGGGCGGTCGGGTTCCGACGGGGCGGCCGCCGTCGGCCGCCCGTGCCTAGGATCCCAGACGTGAGCATCGCTGCTGCCGCCTCCGTCCCGTCGTCCGCCGCCGCCCTGCGCTGGGTGGTGACCGGCGCGGGCGGGATGCTCGGCCACGACCTGCTCGCCGCGCTGCGCGCCGCGGGCGCGGACGTCGTCCCGCTCCGGCGCGCCGACCTCGACGTCACCGACCCGGACGCCGCGACGGCCGCCGTGGCCGGCGCCGACGTCGTGGTGAACTGCGCGGCGTGGACGGCGGTGGACGACGCGGAGGCGCACGAGGCGCGGGCGTTCGACGTCAACGCGACGGGGGCGGCGCACCTGGCGCGGGCGGCGAGCGCGGCGGGGGCGCGGCTGGTGCAGGTGTCCACGGACTACGTGTTCGACGGCTCGGCGACCGAGCCGTACGCGGAGGACGCGCCGCTGGCGCCGGTGTCTGCGTACGGGCGCACCAAGGCGGCGGGGGAGTGGGCCGTGCGGGCCCAGGCGCCGGACCATCTGATCGTGCGCACGGCGTGGCTGTACGGGGCGCACGGGGACTGCTTCCCGAGGACGATGGCGCGCCTCGGAGCCGAGAAGGAGCGGCTCGCGGTGGTGGACGACCAGATCGGTCAGCCGACGTGGACGCGGGACCTGGCCGACCTGGTCGTGCGTCTCGTGGAGGCGGGGGTCCCGGCGGGCACCTATCACGGCACGGCGTCGGGGCGGACGTCGTGGTTCGGGTTCACCCGCCGCATCCTCGCGTCCGCGGGGCTGACGACGCCGCTGGAGCCCACGACGTCCGACGCGTTCGTGCGCCCCGCCCCGCGTCCGGCGTTCTCCGTGCTCGGTCACGACGCCCTGCGCGCGGTCGGGGTCGCCCCGATCGGCGACTGGGCCGCGCGGTGGGACGCCGCCGCGGCCGAGGTGCTGGCAGGCTGACCCCGTGCCGAAGACCGCCACCACCCCGCCCCCGCTCACCCTCTACGGCAGCCTGCGGTGGGACGTCGTGGAACCGCTGCTGCCCGGCGCCGCCGGCCGCGTGCTCGAGGTCGGCTGCGGCCAGGGCGCCGTGGGCGTCCGGCTCGCGGCCCGCGCGGCCGCGTACACGGGCGTCGAGCTCGACGCCGACAGCGCCCGCACCGCCGAGCAGCGCCTCGTCGACGCGGGAGTGCCGGGCACCGTCGTGCACGGCCCGCTCGACTCCCTGCCCGCCGCGGAGCGCTTCGACCTCGTCTGCGCGTTCGAGGTGATCGAGCACATCGACGACGACGCCGCCGCGCTGCGCGAGTGGGCCGCCCGGCTGCGCCCCGGGGGCACGCTCCTGCTGTCCACGCCGGCCTGGCAGCGGCGGTACGGCCCCATGGACGAGGCCGTGGGCCACTTCCGGCGCTACGACCCCCGCGCCCTGCGCGACCTGCTCGCCGCGGCGGGCCTCACCGACGTGGGGCTGCGCCTGTACGGCGTGCCGCTCGGCTACGCGCTCGAGGCCGCGCGCAACCAGATCGCCCGCCGTCGGCCCGGCCTGCGCGAGGAGGGCAGCACCGCCGACCGCACCGCCCGCAGCGGACGCCTGTTCCAGCCGACGACGGCGGTGCAGGGCTCGCTCGTGGGCGCCGCGACGTGGCCGTTCCGCGTCGCGCAGCGGGCGTTCCCCCGCACGGGCACCGGGCTCGTCGCCTGGGGGCGCGCCGCCCACGCTGGTTGAGCTTGTCGAAACCCTGGCCGCATCGAGCCGACAGGGGTTTCGACAGGCTCAACCAGCGGAGATGCTCAGGAGTCAAGGAGACCCAGCAGGTAGGCGCCGTAGCCCGACTTCACGAGCTTCTCCGCGCGGACCCGCAGGTCGTCGTCGGTCAGGAAGCCGCGGCGCCACGCGACCTCCTCCGGGGAGCCGATCTTGAGCCCCTGCCGGCGCTCGATCGTCCGGACGTAGTCGGAGGCCTCCAGCAGCGAGTCGAACGTGCCGGTGTCGAGCCAGGCGGTGCCGCGCGGCAGGACCTCGACCTGCAGGGTGCCGCGCCGCAGGTACTCCCGGTTGACGTCCGTGATCTCGTACTCGCCCCGGGCGGAGGGCTCCAGCGACCGGGCGATCTCCACCACGTCGTTGTCGTAGAAGTACAGGCCGGGCACGGCGTACGACGACCGGGGGCGGGCGGGCTTCTCCTCGAGCGAGAGCGCCCGCCCGGCGTCGTCGAACTCGACGACGCCGTAGGCCGTCGGGTCGGCCACCCGGTAGGCGAAGACGGCGCCGCCGACCAGGTCGTGGAAGCGCGTGAGCTGCCGGCCGAGGCCGGGGCCGTAGAAGATGTTGTCGCCGAGCACGAGGGCGACCTCGTCGGCTCCCACGAACTCCGCGCCCAGCACGAAGGCCTGCGCCAGGCCGTCCGGCCGCTCCTGCACGGTGTACTCGATCGACACGCCGAACTGGGCGCCGTCGCCGAGGAGGCGGCGGAACTGGTCGGCGTCGTGCGGGGTGGTGATGACCAGGATGTCCCGGATGCCCGCGAGGATCAGCGTGGACAGCGGGTAGTAGATCATCGGCTTGTCGTAGACGGGCACGAGCTGCTTGCTCACGCCGATCGTGATCGGGTGCAGCCGGGTGCCGCTACCGCCGGCGAGGATGATGCCGCGCATGGCTGTTCATTGTGGCCCAGTCGCGTCCTGCGGGCAGGGTGAACTCCGTGCGTGCCCCGGGCCGCCGGGTCTCGACGGGCTCAGCCGGCGGTGATCCGCTCCGACGCGCGGAGGCGGTCGAGGCGCGCCGGGTCGGCGGCGAGCTGTGCCGCGGTGGCGGCGGACGCGAGCACCACGGAGCCGTCGGCGGCCCAGGCGGCGAGGAGGTCGCGCAGCAGCCCGGCGAGGGGCCGTGCGCCGTCGACGAGCACGCGCGCACCGGGCTCGCCGGTGGCGGGCACGAGGTCGGCGAAGGCCACGGGGGCGGCGCCCGGCCCGGCGGCCGGGGCGTCGAGCGCGACGGCGGCGGGGTCGGTCTCGGGGACCCAGCCGATGACGTCGCCGTAGGTCATCACGGCGCCCGCGGCGTCGATCGCGCCGGGCGGCAGGTCGCCGTCGAACGACCGCGCGAGGGCGGGCAGCGCGACGGCCACCAGGTCGGCGGCGCCCGGCCCGGCCAGCACCGGGCCCCAGGCCGCGGGCCGGGAGGTGACGACGACGTCGCCGCCCGCCGTCGGGTCGTCGCCCGTGAGCGTGACCGTGGCGCCGCAGCGCCACGCGGCCAGCGCCCACAGGACGCCGCGCCAGTGGGCGGGCAGGTCGAGCGTCACGACCGTCCCCGGCGCGGCGTCGAACTCCTCCACGAGGAGGTTCACGGTCTTGCTCACCCAGTTCTGCAGGACGGCGCCCGACAGCTCGACGTGTTCGCCGTCGTCGCCGTACCAGGTGAGGCGGGGGCGGCCCGGGTCCGACACGACGAGATCCATCACCTGCGAGATCGTCGTGGGGGTGCGGCCGGCGGCGGGGAGGGGATTCACGCAGGTCAGCCTACGAGGGGCCGACCTAGCACAGGACACCGCGCTTGTGAATGGGCAGTGGAGATCGCAATCACTAGCACATTTCGACTTGACGCCTCCGAAGGACACGCGTGTAATTCCAGGTATGCAGTTTCCCTAGAGAACGGCATGGAGGGGCACGCCATGTGGAACTTGCTCGATGGGGACCGGGGGGTCTTCCCGTCAGACGTCGGCCGTGAGCCCGAGCGCGTGGCGCCGGTGCTTCCGCTGTTCGGCGACGCTACGACCGACGACGAGACTCTCCTGGGGTGGCAGGAACGAGCCCTGTGCGCCCAGACGGACCCGGAGGCCTTCTTCCCGGAGAAGGGCGGGTCCACGCGCGAGGCCAAGAAGGTCTGCACGTCCTGTGAGGTCCGGGCCGAGTGCCTGGACTATGCGCTCGCGAACGACGAGCGTTTCGGTATCTGGGGCGGGCTCTCCGAGCGGGAGCGCCGCAAGCTGAAGCGCCGCGCCGTCTGATTCGTCTTCCGACGAGGGGATATCCGGCCCGACACGCTCGGGCCGGATATCCCACGACCGGATCGGGGCCCGTCGCATCATGGCGGGCAGGATGACTGCTCCGCACCCGATCCCAGCCCGCCCCGGCGGGGAGGTCGCCCCCACGGGCGCGACCGTCGCCGTCGCGCCCGCCGGGGATCGTTCGCTCGACGGCACCGGGGCCGTCCCGCTGGTCGTCACGGTCACGGCCGTGGTCGTCACCCGGGGCCGCACCCGGTTCCTCGACGCCACGCTCGACGCGCTCGCGCGCCAGGACCGCGCCGCCGACGAGGTCGTGGTGGTCGACGTCGGTGCGGCCGAGTCGACCGCGCACCCCGACCTGCGTCTCGGCGGCGCCCGTTTCGTCGCGGCGTCCGGCGTCCGCAGCCTCGGGGAGGCGGTGGACCGCGCCCAGGAGGTGGTGGGCGTCCCGGAGACCGGGTGGCTCTGGATCCTGCACGACGACTCCGCGCCCGAGCCCGACGCCCTGTCCCGCCTCCTGCGCGCCGTCGAGCACTCGAGCGCGGTGGCCGTCGCCGGCTGCAAGCAGCGCCGCTGGCCGGTGGCCGCGGACGGCACCCCCGCCGCGGACGCGAGCATGCTGGTCGGGGTCGGCAGCACCGTGTCGCCGCTCGGGCGCCGGATGACCGGCATCGACGACACCGAGATCGACCAGGGCCAGCACGACGCGCGCGAGGACGTCCTCGCGGTGGGCCTGGCGGGTGCGCTGGTGCGGGCGCACGTCTGGGCCGAGCTGGGCGGCACCGACCCTGAGCTCGGCCCGTTCGGCGACGGCCTCGACCTGTGCCGCCGCGCCCGGCTCGCGGGGCACCGCGTCGTGGTGGTGCCCGACGCCGTCGTGAAGCACGCGCAGGCGTCGCTGCTCGGCCTGCGCGGGCGCGAGAACCCGACGCCCGACCTCGAGGCGTCGCGCTACGCCCGGCGGCGCAGCCAGCTCTACCTGCGGCTGGTCGAGGCGCCGCTGCCGCTGCTGCCGTTCGTGTGGCTCGCGACCCTCCTGTGGGCCCCGTTCGCCGCCATGTACCGGCTGGCGCTCAAGCGGCCGGCCCACGCCCGGGACGAGCTGGTCGCGGCCGTGGTCACCGCCCTGCGGCTGGTGCCGCTGTACCGGGCCCGCCGGCGCGCCGCCCGCAGCCGGCGTCTGCCGCGCCGCGTGCTCGCGCCGCTGCGCGGCACCTGGCGGCAGGTGGCCGGCGAGCGCCGCGACGCGCGCCTGGCCCGCGCCGAGGCGCAGCGTGCCCGGTGGGCGCCGAGCGAGCTCGAGAGGGCGGACCTGCGCCGGCTCGGCCACACCCGGCGCACGGTGCTGGCCGTCGTGATGGTCGCGGTGGTGGCGCTCGACGTCGCGCTGTTCGGCCCGTGGCAGGGCGTGCTGGCCGACGGCGGCCGGGTCGTGGGCGGCGGGCTGCTGCCGGCGCCCGGCACCGTGGGCGACGTGTGGGAGGCGGCGACGTCGGGCTGGGTGCGCGACGGCCTCGGGGTGCGCGCGCCCGCCGACCCGCTGCTGCTGCCGCTCAGCGCGTTCGCCGTGCTGGCCGGTGGCGGGCTGCAGACGGCGGTGAACGCGCTGGTCCTCGTGGCGCTGCCGCTGGCCGCCCTGGGCGGCTGGTTCGCCGCCGGCGCGCTGACCCGGTCGGTCGTGGTGCGCGCGGTGGCCGCGCTCGCCTGGGCGGCGGCGCCCGGCTTCCTCGCGTCGCTCGGCTCGGGTCGGCTCGGGGCGGTCGTCGTGCACCTCACGCTGCCGTGGCTGCTCGTCGCCGTGCTGCGCACCGTGGGCGCGCACGCGCGGGACCGCGCGCTCGCGCCGGGCCGCCGGCGGGGCTCCCTGGGCGCCGCCGGCGCCGCCGGGCTGCTGCTCGCCGTCGCGGTCTGCGCGGCGCCGGTGCTGCTCCCGGTCGCCGTGGTCGTCGTCGGGGTCGGCGCGCTGCTGGTGCGTCGCGCGTGGCGGTCGCTGCTGCTGATCCTGCTGCCGGCGGTGGTGGTGCCGCTGCCGTTCTGGGGCGAGGTGCTGGGCTCCTGGTCGGACGGCGGGTGGCGGCTGCTCGTGGCCGAGCCCGGCGCCCCGCTGGTCGCGTCCGGCGCGCCCACGGCGGTGGAGCTGCTCCTCGGTCTGCCGGGGGACACGGCATGGTTCGAGCCCTGGCTCGGTGCGGACGGCGTGCTCGGCCGCGCGGCGGTGGTGGGCCCGGCGCTGCTGGGCGGGGCCGTCCTGGTGCTGGCCGCCGTCGCGCTGGTGCGGCCGCGCGCCGTGCGCGGGGTGCGGCTGGCCTGGCTCGCCGGCGCGGCGGGGCTGACGACGGCGGTGCTGGCCGTCGCGACGGCCGTGGCGAGCGGGGCCTCCGACGACGGCACGGCCGCGAGCGTGACCGGCTGGCCCGGCGTCGGGCTCTCGGTGCTGCTGCTCGCGCTGGGCTCGGCCGCGATCTGCGCCCTGCCGTCGACGGGGCGGGTGCCGACGGCGGCGCCGGTCGTCAGGGCGGCCGGGCCGGACCGCGCCCCGCGGCGCGGCGCGACCGTGATCAGGGCGGGCGTGGTCGCGGTCGGCGTCGTCGCGCTCGCGCTGCCGGCGGCGCAGGTCGCGTCGTGGGCGCTCGGCTCCACCGGCGGCGGCGCCGTGGGGGACCTGCGCGCGGCCGAGACGTCCGTGGTGCCCGCCGTCGGCACCCAGATGCAGGCGCCGCCGCGCTCGGCGCGCGTGCTGCAGATCGACCGGGTGCAGCCCGGCGGCGAGGAGGGTGCGTCGGGCGGCGGGGTGGTCGACTACGCGCTGCTGCACGCGGACGGCACCCGGCTCGAGGACTCCTCCACCGTGGTGCGGGCGCGGGCCGCGGGCCTGGTCGGCGGCGCCGAGCGCGCCGACACCGCGCTGCTCGACCAGGTCGTGGCCGAGGTGGCGACGGGACGCTCCACGGACGTCGTGGACCGGCTCGCGGCGCTCGGCATCGGCGCCGTGCAGGTCCCCGCCGGCGGCGACGCGGAGCTCGCGACCACGCTCGACCTCGTCCCCGGGCTCGCCCGCGTGACCGAGGAGGGCGCGCTGGTCTGGCGCGTCACGACCGACGGCCCCGCGCCGGGCTGGGCGACCGTGCTCCAGGGCGACGGCGCCGGCGAGGACGGCACGCCCACCCCGTTCTTCGCGCCGCAGGACGCCGTGCGGACGGTGCCGTCCGACGGCACGGGCGCCGGCGGTCGGCTGGCCGAGGGCGGGGAGGGCCGCACGCTGCGGCTCGCGGAGACGGCGGACACCGGCTGGCACGCCACGCTCGACGGGCGCCGGCTCCCCGCCGTGGACGCGGGCGGCACGCAGGCGTTCGCGGTCGGGGCCGAGCCGGGGCACGTGCGGGTGTCGTTCGAGGCGCCGCACCGCACCGCGTGGCTCGCCGCGGCGGGCCTGGTGCTGCTGGTGCACGCGCTCCTGGCGCTGCCGGTCGGACGGCGGAGGGGACGATGACGGGACGCACGGAGCGGTCGAAGGACCAGACGGAGCGGGCGAAGGAGCCGAAGGGCCGAAAGCACCGGAAGGACCAGGCCACGCCACCGACCACGCCACCGACCACGCCACCGACCACGCCACCGACCACGGAGCAGACCACCGCGCCGACCGGCGCGGCGGCGGCCGGCGCGCGCCGGACCCGGGTCCGGCGCGGCGTGCGGGCGACGGCGGCGGCGGTCACGGGGGTGGCCGCGGTCGGCGCGCTGGCCGCCGTGGCCGTGCTCGGCGACCAGTGGGCGCAGTCGTGGACCGGTGCGGAGCAGCAGGCCGCGGCGGCCGGGACGCGCACCGTCGGCGTGCAGCCGGCGGAGGCGACGCTCGTCTGCCCCACGCCGGTCGCGCTGCCGGAGGGGGCCGACGTCGGCGACCAGCAGTTCGACGCCACCCCCGTGCCCACGACCAGCGGGCTCGGCGCCCTCGTGCTGGGCGGCGCCGAGGACGGCGCGCGCACGAGCGCCCTCGGGGGCGAGGACCCGCTGGACCTCACCGCGGGCGACGCCGCGGCCGCCTGGCAGGGCGCCGTGAGCACCACCCGCGTGCTGCAGGCGACGCCCGTGGCCGACGAGCCGTTCCGCGCGGCCGGGGCGATGGGCTCCGTGACGACCCAGGGCGACCTGCGCGGGCTCGGGGTGGGCGCCTGCACCGCCCCGTCCACGTCGCAGTGGCTCGTGGGCGGCAGCACCGAGGTGGGCTCCACCGCGACGCTCACGGTGCAGAACCCGTCCGAGCAGCCGGCCACGGTGGCCCTCGACGTGTACGGCCCGGGCGGGCCCGTGGCCCTCGGCGGCCAGGGGACGTTCACCGTCGCCCCGCACGAGCAGGTCACCACGCGGCTCGAGTCGGTCGCGCCCGAGCAGGACCGCCTCGCGGTGAACGTGCGCGCCGCCGGGGCGCGGGTCGACGCGAGCCTGCAGACCCAGGCCATCGACGGCCTGCTGCCGGCCGGGGTGGACCTGCTGACGTCCGGGGCGTCCCCCCGCAAGGCGCTCGCCGTGGGCGGCGTGCTGAGCCGGGGCGAGGCCGTCGACGACCCGCACGCCCCGCGGCTGCGGCTCCTCGCGCCGGGCGAGCAGGGCGGGACGGCGCACGTCACGGTGTACGGGCCGTCGGGGCCGGTCGTGCTGCGGGGCGCCGACGAGGTGGAGCTGGAGCCCGGCGTCGTGACCGACGTCCCGCTCGGCGGGCTGCCCGAGGGCGCCTACACGGTGGTCGTCGACGCCGACGTGGCGGTGGTCGGCGCCGCGCGGACGGACCAGCCGGGTCAGCAGCCCGAGGACTCGGTCGTCGACGGCACCCCGTACGACGTGGCGTGGTCGGCGGCGCAGCCGGTCGCCCGGGCGGACGGCGCGGGCCCCGCCGGCCAGCTCGGCGTCCCCGGGGGCGTGCGGACGGGCATCACGCTCGCGGCCGTGCCCGCGGACCGCGACCCCGACACGGACCCCGAGGGCTCCCTGCCCGTGACCGTGCGCCTCTACGACGCGTCGGGCGCGGAGATCGGCAGCGAGGACGTCGAGCTCACGGCGGGCGCGACGTCGTCGTTCTCGCTCGCCTCCGTCGCGGCCGAGGGCACCGAGCCCGTCGGGGTGAGCGTGGACCGCGCGGACGGCGGCGACGCCGGGCTGGGCCTCGCGTGGGCCGTGGTGATGCGCGCCGACGACGGCACCGCCGCCACCGGGACGCTCCTGGCCTCGGTCGCGCCCACCGCGCCCGTCACCACCCCCGGCGCCGTCGAGGTGCGCGACGTCGACGCCGGCTGACGCCGATCAGGAGTCGTAGCCCGGGTCGATCTCCTCCGGGGTGCGGGCCAGCAGGTGGGCCACCTGCTCGACGACCACGTCGCGCACCAGGTCGGCCTGGTCGGTATCGTCGGCGGCCCGGAACTCGACCGGGCGGCGGTACACGACGACGCGCGCCGGCCGGCCGGACTCGGCGGGGAAGCACCGGCCCAGCGGGACGCCGTCGGACTCCCACGGCGCGGGCTCGGACGGCGGCACGTCCTCGACGGCGAACTCCGTGCCGGCGAGCTGCGGGCCCCAGCGGCGCTGCAGCAGCTCCACGACGTCGAGCACGAGGTCGTCGAACTGCTCGGCGCGGGTGCGGTACGCCGGCAGCCCCGGCGGCAGGAGCGGGCCGCGCACCCCGCGCCCGCGGCGGTCGCGGCGCCGCACCGGCCCGTCGGAGAAGCCGGGCGTCCGGTCGGGCGTGAGGCTGGGGTCGGGGTGCACCCGTCGAGCCTAACCAGCGCGCCCCGGTGATCGGGCTCGTCCAGCACGCCCTGGTGATCGGGCTCGTCCAGCACGCCCCGGTGATTGAGCTCGTCGAAATCCAGTGAGCGGGTTTCGACAGGCTCGACCAGCGGCGGCGGGGTTTCGACAGCCTCGACCAGCGGCGGCGTGGTTTCGACAGGCTCGACCAGCGGGAGCAGCGTGCCGACAGGCTCGACCAGCGGGTCCGACCGCCGCGACCAGCGGGTCCGACCGGCGAGCCCCGCGCACGCGCCCCGGCCGGGGGCGTAGTCTCCCCGCGTGAGATCGGTGAGGCAGTGCTCGCGCACGGCATGCACGCATGCCGCCGTCGCGACGCTCACGTACGTGTACGCGGACTCCACGGCCGTGCTGGGTCCGCTCGCGCAGCACGCCGAGCCGCACAGCTACGACCTGTGCGCCCAGCACGCCGAGGGGCTGACGGCGCCCCGCGGGTGGGAGGTCGTGCGTCTGACCCCCGCGTTCGAGGAGCCGGCGCCGTCGCCCGACGACCTGTCCGCGCTGGCGGAGGCCGTCCGCGAGGCGGGGCGGGTGCGGCAGGAGCCGGCGGGCGAGCCGTCGTCCGTCACCGAGACCGCGCGCCGCGGCCACCTGCGCGTGCTGCGCGAGGCGGACTGACCCTCCCGGGGGGACGGCGTCAGGGCACCCACGCGCACACCGCGTGGCCGGAGCCGGACAGCCGCAGCTCCCCGGCGTCGTGCGGCACGAACACGGAGCCGCCGCGGTGCAGCGTCGCCGGGGCGGGGCAGCCCTCGGCGGTGAGCTTGAGGTCGCCCGAGAGGCACAGCACGATGCGGGGGCCCTCGGCGGGCAGGTCGACGTCCTCGGCCGGGTCGACGTCGGCCACCGTGAGCGCGAACTCCCGCACCGGGGCCCGGTAGGTGGTCACCTGGCCCCGCCCGCCGGCGGACCGCGTGCGGGGCGGCTGGGGCGGGCGCGGCACGAACGACGCGCACTCGACGAGGGCGGCCTCGTCGACCAGCTTCGAGGTGAGGCCGGCCCGCAGCACGTTGTCCGACGACGCCATGATCTCGACCCCGAGCCCGGACAGGTACGCGTGCACCTCGCCCGCCGGGAGGAAGAGGCCCTGGCCGGGGTCGAGGGTGACCCGGTTCAGCAGCAGCGACGCGAGCGCGGCGGGGTCCCCGGGATGCTGCTCGGCGAGCTGCAGCACGGTCGCGTCGGCGCGCGACGACGGCGAGCCGGCGGCCAGGCGGGCGGCGACGGACGCGACCGTGGCGGCGACGTCGGCCGGGGCGCCCGGGTCGCGCCGCGCAGCGACGAGCCGGGAGAACGCGGCCTTGACGCCGGCCGGGGACCGGTCCGCCTCGAGGACCTCGCGGACCGCGCCCACGAGGTCGCCGTCGAGCCCGTCGAGCAGGTCGAGGACGGCGCGCGGCGCCCGGAAGCCGGCCAGCCCCTCGAACTCCGTGAGCGCGACGACCATCTCCGGCTTGTGCTGGTCGTCGTGGAACGAGCGGCCCGGGTCGCCCGGTGGCAGGCCCTGGCGGTTTTCCCGGTTGAACCCGGCCCGCGCCGCGTGCGGCTTGGGGTGCACCTGCAGCGACAGCGCCCGCTCGGCGGCGAGGACCTTGAGCAGGTAGGGCAGCCGGGGCCCGTACTCGTCCGCGACGCGGCGGCCCAGCATCGCGTCGGGCGCCGAGCGGACGAGCTCCAGCAGGGACCCGTCGCCGTTCACCCGCGACGGCGCGCTGGGGTGGGCGCCCAGCCAGAGCTCGGCGGCCGGGGTGCCGTCGGGCTCGACGCCCAGCAGCCCCTGGATCCGCGTGCGCGAGCCCCAGTCGGCGTGCTGGACGGTGTTCTCCAGCGGGTAGAGCTCGGGCACGAGGACCAGCCTTCCACACGGACGCGTGCCGGGAGCCGCCCCGGCGCCAAGTCCGCCCGGAGAACCACCCGCCCCGGGCGCGGCCCGGCACGTACGCTGTGGGTCGTGACGATCGACCTGGCCGACATCATCAAGGCGTACGACGTGCGCGGCACCGTGCCCGACCAGCTGTCGCCGGAGGTGGCCCGCGCGATCGGCGCGGCGTTCGCCCGGGTGGTGGCCGTGCCGGAGGGCGCGACGCGCGTCGTCGTCGGGCACGACATGCGCGACTCCGGCCCGGAGCTGGTCGACGCGTTCACCGCCGGCGTCACCGGGGTCGGCGTCGACGTCGTGCGCATCGGGCTGTGCTCCACGGACGGGCTGTACCACGCGTCGGGCGCGCTGGACGCGCCCGGCGCGATGTTCACCGCGTCGCACAACCCCGCCGTCTACAACGGCATCAAGCTGTGCCGCGCCGGCGCGCGCCCCGTCGGGCAGGACACCGGCCTGGCGGACGTCCGCGAGCTCGCGCAGGAGCTGCTCGACGGCACGACCCCGCTGGTCGAGCCTGTCGAAACCTCGGACCGGGTTTCGACAGGCTCGACCAGCGGTGGCGCGGCGTCGACCGGCTCGACCAGCGACCAGGACACCCTGGCCGACTACGCCGCGTTCCTGCGCGGCCTGGTCGACGTGTCGGGGATCCGGCCGCTCAAGGTCGTGGTGGACGCCGGCAACGGGATGGCCGGGCACACCGTGCCGGCGGTGCTCGGCACGGCGGCGGGGCTGCCCGCCCTGCCGCTCGACGTCGTGCCGCTGTACTTCGAGCTCGACGGCAGCTTCCCGAACCACGAGGCCAACCCGCTCGAGCCCGCCAACCTGCGCGACCTGCAGGCGGCCGTCGTCGAGCACGACGCCGACCTCGGGCTCGCGTTCGACGGGGACGCCGACCGCTGCTTCGTCGTCGACGAGCACGGCGACCCGGTCTCGCCCTCGGCGGTGACGGCGCTGGTGGGGCTGCGCGAGGTGGCCAAGGAGCTCGAGGCGGGCCGCACCCCCACGGTGATCCACAACCTCATCACCTCCCGCGCTGTGCCCGACCTGCTGCAGGCGGCCGGCGCGACGACGGTGCGCACCCGGGTGGGCCACTCGTTCATCAAGGCGCAGATGGCGCAGCACGACGCCGTGTTCGGCGGCGAGCACAGCGCGCACTACTACTTCCGCGATTTCTTCTTCGCCGACACCGGCATGCTCGCCGCGCTGCACGTGCTGGCCGCGCTGGGCGGTCAGCCGCACCCGCTGTCGGTGCTGGCGGAGATGTACTCGCCGTACGTGGCGTCGGGGGAGCTCAACTCGCGCGTCGCCGACGCCGCGGCGGCCACGGCGCGCGTGCGCGAGGCGTACGCGAGCGCCTACCCGCAGGCGGACGTGGACGAGCTCGACGGCCTCACCGTCGCGCACTGGGACGGCCACCCGCAGTGGTGGTTCAACCTGCGCGCGTCGAACACGGAGCCGCTGCTGCGGCTCAACGTCGAGGCGGCCGACGAGGACATCATGATCAAGGTGCGCGACGACGTCCTGTCGCTCGTGCGGCAGGAGGAGGACGAGGCATGAGCGACATCTCGATCGACCCGTGGGTGCGCTCGATCCTGCGCTGCCCGGTGACGGGGGCGGAGCTGGTCGACGCCGTCGGCCCGGACGGCGAGCCCGAGCTGCGCTCGACCGACCCCGAGCGGCCGCTGGCGTACCCCGTGCGTGACGGCGTGCCCGTGCTGCTGGAGATCGACGCCCGCCCCGTCCGGTGATCGAGCCTGTCGAGATCCAGGAACCGGGTTTCGACAGGCTCAACCAGCGGTGACGGGTCTCGACTGGCTCAACCGGCGGCGGTGATCTTGGTGATCCACGCCGCCGGCATCGAGCCCGCGGTGGTGCGCGCGCCGACCTTCGAGCGGATCGCGTCGGCCTTGCCCGTCACGGTCGCCGTCTTCCCCGTCGACGACGTCGCGGTGAGCGTGCGGGCCTGACCGCTCGACCACTTGGCCGAGACCTTGATCGACTGGACGTCGGCCAGCCCGAACAGCGCGCGCGCCTGGGCCTGCGTGAGCTTGCGGGTCCAGGACGCGTACGAGTTGCCGGGGGCGGCCTTGCTGTAGGGGTCGGACACCGACTGCTCGTACGGGATCGTCGACGACCAGACGTCCTGCGAACGCGCCGTGCGCCCGCCGCTGGACGAGAAGTAGTGCGCGGCGACGGCCTTGCCGCCGTAGGTGAGCACGCGGGCCCGGGTGCGGCTGGAGGTGGTGGCGTCGACCGCCTTCTTCCAGACCTTGCCGTACTTGGCCCCCGTGCCCTCGGACTCCTTTGCCCAGCCCGAGTAGTACTGGTCGCGCACGTCGTCGACGACGTTGCAGCGGCAGTCGGGGTCCACGGCCTTGGTCATCACGTACGAGCGCGCCGTGATCGCCTGGGCGGCCAGGGCCGACAGCCCGCCGTTCAGTCCCCACGACGACGGCATCTCCGCGATGCCGTAGAGGTACTCGGTGTTGAGCAGCACGTCGTTGGTGAGGTTGGGGACGCCGCCGCGGGCGGTGGCGGTGAGGCGGCCATGCTTGTAGGAGCCGTGCGCGCCCGCGACGGTCGCCACCGCCGTCTTGCCCGAGGGCTTGTAGTACCGGGTGCCCGACCAGGTGATGCGCAGCAGCTGGTCGTAGTACTTCGTGCCGTTCACCGTGATGCGCGACCGCCCGCCGGCGGTCACGGTGACGGCGAAGGTCTCGGTGCCCGAGCCCGTGGCCAGCGTCGTGCCGTCCTCGTTCGCCAGGCGCCAGTCGCCGCCGCGCACCGTCACCGTGGTCGTCGTCTTCGTGTCCCCGTAGCCGGACCGCCCCGCGGGGTCCTTGCCGTACACCTGGACCAAGATGTTGTTCCCGGTCGTGGTCTTCCAGGCCGCCCTCGCGCCCGTGTAGTAGTGCGCGAGCACGTCCCAGCTCGCGCTGCCGCGGCGCGCCATCTCGTAGGCGCCGTACTGCGGCATCCCGACCCCGTGGCCGTAGCCCGAGCCGGCGATCGTGAACGAGCTCGGCACCGCCGCCTCGGCCGACGTCGCGGTGAGCACGCCGCCGGCCGCCGCGACCAGCGCGGACGTCGCCGCCGCCACGACGCGGCGCCACCGCCGTCGCGCGCCGGACCTCGAACGGGCGCCCTCGGAGCGCGTGCGGACCTCGGCCATGGTGACCACCCCCGGGACCCACTGTCCCCTGGCCGCGCGTGCCCAGCATCCGGAACGACCCGGCCGCTCGGCGTGCCGAGGCGGCCCGCACTCCCTATCGTCGTGCGGGTCAGGTGCCCGGCGCGACGACGCGCGACCGACGGATCGACCTCAGCCCGACCAGAGCTGGACGAGCGGGAGACGAGCGGAGACGAGCATGACGACGACACGGATGGCTCGACGGGCGGCGCGGACCGCCGTCACGACGTCGACGGTCGTGGCGCTGGCCCTCGCGGGGGTCGTGCTGCCGACGGTCTCGCTGCCCGTCCCGGAGGCGCACGCCGTGGCCCCGGACGTGGAGCACGTGCCGGTGCGCGGCATCGACGCCGGCGCCCGCCACCAGAAGGGGGCGCTCGACGAGGCGGTGGGGCACGAGCACACGGAGAAGTCCGAGCTGCCGAGCTCCGAGCTCGCGACGGAGGTCGCGCCCGACGGCGGGGCCCCCACGACGCTGGCGCAGGAGGCGCCGGACGAGGGCGACCTCGCGGCGCTGAGCGAGCGCACGGCGACGCAGGACTTCCTCGTCGCGGGCGTCACGTGGGACGAGGCGACGGGCAGCGAGGTCACCGAGGTCGCCGTGCGCGTGCGCGAGGACGGCCGCTGGAGCGACTGGCAGTCCCTGGGCCTGGACGGCGTCACCGTCGACGGCGGCCGCGCGGGGACGGAGCCGATCGTGTCGACGGGCGCCGACGGCGTGCAGGCGCGCGTGCGCACGGCGGACGGGACGCCGCCGAGCGGGCTCCAGGTTGACGTCGTCGACCCGGGCACGTCGCGCGCCGACGCGTCCGTGGGGAAGGACTCCGGCCCGGCGTCGTCGGCCAGCGCGGGCACGGGCTTCGAGATCCGCCCGTCGATCGTCACACGCTCCGGGTGGGGCGCGGACGAGTCGCTGTCGGGGAGCTGGCCCGAGACGTCGAGGTCCCTCAAGGCGATCTACGTGCACCACACGGCCGGGACGAACGGCTACAAGGAGAGCCAGTCCGCGGCGCTGGTGCGCGGCATCTACGCGTACCACACGAAGTCGCGCGGGTGGCCGGACATCGGCTACCAGTTCCTGGTCGACAAGTACGGCAACATCTTCCAGGGCCGCAAGGACGCGCGCGTCGACAACCCGATCGGCGCCCAGGCCGGCGGGTACAACACGGGCACGATCGGGGTGTCCGCCATGGGCAACTTCGACACCGCGAAGCCGACGAGCGCCCTCCTCACGGGGATGGCGAAGGTCATCGGCTGGAAGTCCTACCAGTACGGCATCAACCCCAAGGGGACGACCACGCTGGTCACGGGCGGCTCCACCGGGAGCGGCACCCGGGCCAAGCCGGGGTCGAAGGTGAAGGTGCCCACGGTGCTCATGCACCGCACCACCAACGAGACCGCCTGCCCGGGCCGCTACCTCGCCGCGAAGATGAGCACGCTGCGCAGCGGGGCGGCGTCCCGCAAGGCCGCCGCGATCAAGAAGTACGGCGCGATCCGGTGGGCCGTGGGCGCGCCGACGCGGTACGCGCCGACGTCGTCCCAGTCCCCGGTGCAGTGGTCCACGAAGGCCACCTACCGGTGGAAGAAGGTGTCCGGCGCGCGCTACTACCAGGTGCTCTACCGCGAGGCGCACTGGAACTCCGACATGCCCAGCACCAACTACTGGCGGGTGCTCAGGTCGGCCACGACGGCGACGTCCGTGACCGTGAACCTCGACCACGGCAAGTCGCGCGAGATCGCGGTCCGCGCCATCAGCTCGAAGTACCACCGCGGGCCGATGACGACGCTGGTGCGCACCAGCACCACGATCCTGCCCAAGTCGTGGTCGATCTCCAGCGGGTGGAAGAGGATCCACCACACCAAGCTGTACGGCGACTACGCGTACCAGACGTCCACGGGCGGAAAGACGATCAGCTTCAAGAGCGCCGACCAGGTGCACCGGGTGGTGGTCCGCGGGGCCACGTCGCCGGGGGACGGCAAGGTCCAGGTGCTCGTCGGGGGCAAGGTGCGCGGCACCCTCGACTTCAACCGGTCGTCGAGCTGGGACCGCGTCATGAGCGTCACCCTGTCCGGGCACAACGACGGCACCGTCACGCTGCGGAAGGTCGGCGACGGGAGGAAGGTCAGGATCGCGCAGGTCTCCCTCGCGCGCTGGTAGCGCGCGACGCCCGACGCCGGGCGCTCTCAGCAGGCACCGAGCGACGGCCGGTAGCCTGCTGGCCACGAGCCCCCCGGCGTCGAGGGGACCCGACGACGGGTCCCGGAGGAGATGGGATGTCCACCAGCACGGCCCCGACCGCGTCCTTGCAGCTGCCCGAAAGATCCGTGCTGCTGCACATCGGACTGATGAAGACCGGGACGACGAGCCTGCAGAACGCGGCCGCCGCGCTGCGGCCGCAGCTCCTGGCGCAGGGCGTGCGGTACCCGGGCACGCAGGTCAACCACCGCAGCGCGGTCAACGACTTCATGGGCCACTCCTGGGGCTGGGACACCACGCCGGTCGAGGGGGCGTGGCGCCGGCTGCGCGCCGAGATCGATCTCGACACCGAGCACCGGATCTGGATCGGGCACGAGTTCGGCGCCAACGCCGACGACGCGACGGCCGCGCGGTGGCGGACCGAGCTCGGGGAGCGCGCGCACGTCGTCGTGACGCTGCGCAACTACGGCTCGATCCTGCCCTCCCTGTGGCAGCAGATGACCAAGGAGGGGGAGCGGACCGAGTTCGAGCCCTGGCTGCGGGGCGTGCTCTCCGACGACCCGGACCACGAGCTGCGGTCGTTCCGGGACCGCATCGACCAGGGACGCGTCGTCACGCGGTGGGCGGAGGCGTTCGGCCCGGAGAACGTCACCGTGGTCGTCGTGGACAAGTCGACGCCCGAGCTGCTGTTCGACGCGTTCGAGTCGATGCTCGCGCTGGAGCCGGGGCTCCTGCGGACGGCGAAGCTGGACGGCAAGGCGTCGAACCGCGGGATGTCGCTCGAGGAGGCCGAGCTCCTGCGCCGGCTCAACCTGAAGCTGCGCACGCAGCTCACCTGGCTCGAGTACTGCAAGTGGCTGCGCGACGCGGCGTCCACCGCGGTGCTCCGGTGGCGCCGCACCGGCGAGCACGACACCAAGCTCGTGCTGCCGACGTGGGCCGCCCAGGTCGCGGAGGCGCGGGCCGCCGAGCACGTCGAGCAGATCGCCGCGTCGGGCGTGCGGGTCGTCGGCGACCTGGGGCTGCTGCGCGCCGAGGTCCGGTCCGCCGAGAACCCGGCGCTGCACAGCGAGGTCGTGCCGATGGACGCCGCGGTCGAGGCGATCCTCGGCGTGATCCGGCAGGGGCGGCGCGAGGAGGACCGCCTCGCCACCGCCCGGGACGAGATCGCGGAGCTCGAGGAGGCCGCGCGGGCCCGGCGCAAGGCGGGGCCCGCCCTGTCCGAGGCCAGCGGCCGCGAGCTCGTGCGCGCGCTCGGCTCGCGCGTCAAGCGCCGGCTGCGGCGCGGCTAGGCTCGCCGGCGTGCATCTCGCTCAACAGCTGATCCTGTCGCTCCCGGCCGACCGCCGCGCCCTGGGCGCGGAGGACGGGCCTGCCGTCGTCGAGGAGCGCGGCGTGCGGGTGCCGGCGGGCACCTCCCAGGGGTTCGCCACCTATTTCTCCGCGTTCCCGGCGTCGTACTGGGTGCGCTGGGCCGGCGTCGCGACCGCGCGGCTCGAGGTCGACGCCACCGGCACCGGCACCGTGCGGCTGGTGCGCTCCGACGCGCGCGGCCACGCCACTTCCGTGTCGGTCGAGCCGGTCGAGACCCAAGATCCGCTGGTCGAGCCTGTCGAGACCCGGGTTTCGACAAGCTCAACCGGCGGGGGAAGGGTGTCGATCGACGTCGACGTGTCCGGCATGGCCGACGGCGGCTGGCTGTGGTTCGACGTGGACGCGGGTGACACGGACGTCGTCGTCAGCGACGCGCGCTGGCTCGTCGACGTCGCGCCGCGGCGCACCGGAGACGTGTGCCTGTCGATCACCACGATGGACAAGCCGGAGTTCTGCGTCGCCACGCTGGGCCGGATCGCGGCGTCGGTGGCGCTCGCCGAGGCGGTGGGCACGGTGCTGGTGGTCGACCAGGGCTCGCGCCGCGTCGTCGACCACCCGGGCTACGCCGAGGTGGCTGCGGCGCTCGGCGACCGGCTCACCGTGATCGAGCAGCGCAACCTCGGCGGGTCGGGCGGGTTCTCGCGCGGGATGCTGGAGGCCCTGGACCGCCCGGACGCCGACGCGGTGCTCATCCTGGACGACGACGTCGAGGTGGAGCCCGAGTCCCTGCTCCGCGCGATCCGGTTCCACCGCGCCGCGGGCACGCCCGTGGTCGTGGGCGGGCACATGCTCGACCTGAACCGCCCGACGGTGCTCAACTCCTTCAGCGAGGTGGTGCACGAGCGCACCTTCAACTGGGGGCCGCCCGAGGCGGACCAGCAGTGGCACGACCTGGCCGCCGGCCCGCTGCGCGACACGCCCTGGCTGCACGCCCGGGGCGAGAGCGACTTCAACGGCTGGTGGATGTGCCTCATCCCGACCGCCGTCCTGCGCGACGTCGGGCTGTCGCTGCCGCTGTTCCTCAAGTGGGACGACGCCGAGTTCGGGCTGCGCGCCCGCGACGCCGGGCACGCCACCGTCTCGTTCCCGGGCGCCGCGCTGTGGCACGTCGCGTGGACCGACAAGGACGACACCGTCGAGTGGCAGGCGTACCTGCACGTGCGCGGCCGGGTCGCGGCCGCGCTGCTGCACGCCCGCCGACCCCGCGCCGGGCTGCTGCTGCCCCTGCTGCTCGCGAACGACCTCAAGCTGCTGCTCGGGCACCGGTACTACGCCGTCGACCTGCACCTGCGCGCCCTGCGGGACCTGCTGGCCGGCCCGGGGGACCTGCACGCCGACCTGGAGCGCGTCGTGCCCGCGGCCCGGGCCGTGGGGGCCGCGTACCCGGAGACGGTCGTGCGCCGCGAGGGCGACGCGGCCTTCGACGCCGCGCCGCGCCCCCGGGCGGGAGAGCCGCGCCCGAAGCCGACGTCGCCCGCGGCGCTCGCGGGCCTGGTGGCGCGCGGCGTGCTGCGCCACCTGCGCCCCGCGCCGGACGGGGCGGTGCCGCGGTCCACCCTCACCCGCGAGCAGGCCACCTGGTGGGACGTGCCCGGGCACGACTCGGTGCTCGTGCTGGACGCCGACGGGGGCTCCGGCGTCTGGCTGCGCCGCGACCCGCGGCAGTTCTGGCGGCTGGCCGCGGCGTCGGTCGGGGCGCACCTGCGGCTCGCGCTGCGGTGGCGCCAGGTGTCCGCGCGGTGGCGCGCCGCGGCCCCCGGGCTCGTCGACCCGGAGACGTGGCGGGCGACCTTCGCACCCCGAGCGCCCCACTAGGATGGTCCGGATGTCCACCCCCTCCGTCGTCGCGGTCGTCGTGTCGTACAACAGGGCCGCGCTGCTCGTCGCGGCCCTCGACGCGCTGGCCGCCCAGAGCCGGCCCGTCGACCGCGTGGTCGTCGTCGACAACGCGTCGACCGACGACGCCCTCGAGGTGGCGCGCACCCACCCGAGCGGCCCCGAGGTCGTGGCCCTCCAGCGCAACACCGGCGGCGCGGGCGGCTTCGCCGTCGGCCTCGCCACCGCCGTCGCGGACCTCGACGCCGACCTCGTGTGGCTCATGGACGACGACACCGTGCCCACCGACACGGCGCTCGAGGCGCTGCTCGGCGCGCGCGACGCGTACGCCGGCGACGTCACCGCGATGGCCAGCCGCGTCGTGTGGACCGACGGCAGCGACCACCCGATGAACACGCCGCGCAGCCGCCCGGGGGCCTCGCCCGCCGAGCTGGCGCGGGCGCGCGCGGCCGGCGCGATGCCGGTGCGGTCGATGTCGTTCGTGTCGATGCTGGTCGACGCGCGCGCCGTAAGGGCGCTGGGCCTGCCCGTCAGCGACTTCTTCATCTGGAACGACGACTTCGAGTACTCCACGCGCCTGCTGCGCCGCGGCACCGGGCTGTACGTGCCGGGCAGCGTCGTCGAGCACCGCACCGCCCGCCTGGTCGGCACCGACCACGACCCGGGCCCGCGCTTCTACTTCGAGGTGCGCAACAAGGTGTGGACGTTCACGCGGTCGTCCGCCCTCGCGCCGTCCGAGCGCCTGCTGTACGGCGGGTCCACCCTGCGGCGCTGGGCCCGCACCGTGGCGCGCTCGTCCGACCGCGGCACCCTGCTCAAGGCCGGCGGCCGCGGGCTGTGGCACGGTCTCGTGCGCCGGCCGCGCGCCGACAGCGAGGTGCTCGCCGGCGTCGGGCCCGCCGCGACGAGCGTCGCGCGCGTCGAGCGGGGGCGAAGCGGCGCCCCCGCTCGACCGTCCGACGACGCGGCCAGGGCGTCCACCGCGCCGGCCGTCGCCCGCGGCGCCCTCGACGACCGCCGGTTCTCCGTGCTCCTGCCCGTGTACGCGGGCGACGACGCCGCGCACCTGGAGCGCGGCTTCCTGTCAGTCACGCGCGACCAGACGCTGCGGCCGGACGAGGTCGTCGTCGTGCGCGACGGGCCCGTGGGCGAGGACGTCGCCGCGGTGCTCGGCCGTCTGCACGAGCTCACCGACGTGCCCGTCACGCTGGTGCCGCTGGAGCGGAACGTGGGCCTCGCCCGCGCCCTCGAGGCGGGGCTGGAGGCGTGCAAGCACGAGATCGTGGCGCGCGCCGACGCCGACGACATCTCCCGGCCCGAGCGGTTCGCCGTGCAGGTGCCGCTCGTGGCCGCCGGGTGCGACATCGTCGGCTCCGCGATCCAGGAGTTCGACGACGACGAGCACGCGCCCGGCATGGTGCGCGTGCCGCCGACCGGCGCGGACATCGCCACCACCGCCCGGTTCCGCGACCCGTTCAACCACCCGTCGGTCGTGTACCGGCGCTCCGCCGTCGCCGCCGCGGGCGGGTACGAGCACCTGGACCTCATGGAGGACTACCTCCTCTTCGCCCGCATGATCGCGGGCGGCGCGGACGCGGAGAACGTCACCACGCCGCTGGTGCTGTACCGCGTCGGTGCCGGGGCGTACGCCCGTCGTGGCGGCCGCCGCCTGCTGGCGTCCGAGCTCGCGCTGCAGCGCACGCTGCACGCCGAGGGCTTCCTCACCGGGCCGCAGATGGTGCGCAACGTGGTGGTGCGCGCCGGCTACCGCGTGGTTCCCGAGTCGGTGCGCAAGGCCGGGTACCGCGCGTACACCCGCCTGCGCGGCGGCTACGACCCCGCCGGCTGAGCCTGTCGAGACCCCCGTTCGAACTGGAGACACCTGACATGACCGACCTCGTCGTCGTCGGTACCGGGCTGTTCGGCCTGACCGTCGCGGAGCGGATGGCCGCGCAGGGCCGCAAGGTGCTGATGATCGATCGTCGTGACCATCTGGGTGGTAACGCGTACTCGGAGACGGACCCGGACACGGGGATCGAGGTGCACCGGTACGGGGCGCACCTGTTCCACACGTCGAACGAGCGGGTGTGGGAGTACGTCAACCGGTTCACGGCGTTCACGTCGTACGTGCATCGGGTGTACACGACGCATCGGGGCGAGGTGTTCCCGATGCCGATCAACCTGGGCACGATCAACCAGTTCTTCCGGTCGGCGCACGGGCCGGACGCGGCGCGGGCGCTGGTGCGCGAGCAGGCGGCGGAGCTGGAGGGGCGGCGGCCGTCGAACCTGGACGAGCAGGGCGTGTCGCTGATCGGGCGGCCGTTGTACGAGGCGTTCATCCGGGGGTACACGGCCAAGCAGTGGCAGACGGACCCGCGGGAGCTGCCGGCGTCGATCATCTCGCGGCTGCCGGTGCGGTACACGTACGACAACCGGTACTTCAACGACACGCACGAGGGCCTGCCGACCGGCGGGTACACGGCGTGGTTGGAGCGGATGGCGGACCACCCGAACATCGAGGTGCGGCTGTCCACGGACTTCTTCGACGAGGCGCAGCCGGTGAGCAAGAGGGCCGTGGTGGGGCAGGTGCCGGTGGTGTACACGGGGCCGGTGGACCGGTACTTCGAGGACGCCGAGGGGTCGCTGTCGTGGCGGACGCTGGACTTCGAGCGCGAGGTGCTGCCGGTGGGCGACTTCCAGGGCACGCCGGTGATGAACTACGCGGACACGGAGGTGCCGTACACGCGCATCCTGGAGTTCCGGCACTTCCACCCCGAGCGGGAGTACGCGAGCGACAAGACCGTCATCGTGCGGGAGTACTCGCGGTTCGCCGAGCGTGGTGACGAGCCGTACTACCCGGTGAACACCCCTGCCGACCGGGAGCGGCTCAAGCGGTACCGCGAGCTCATGGCCGACGAGCCGCAGGTGCACTTCGGGGGCCGGCTAGGCACGTACCAGTACCTCGACATGCACATGGCCATCGGCTCCGCCCTGTCCATGGTGGACAACAAGCTCACCCCGTGACGCCGAACATGTGGTTTCTCGCGTTCTGATCGCTCAGAACGCGAGAAACCACATGTTCGGCGCGGGTGCGGGCGAGGAACTCGCGGACCTGCCGGCCGACGGTCCGCTCGCTGACGTGCCGCGCGTCGAAGTGCAGCAGGTGGATGCCGGGTGCCGAGGAGAAGGCGTTGTCGCGGTCGCGGTCCCGTCGTTCCGTGCGGGCCTCGCCCTCGTGCCAGTCGTAGCCGTCGAACTCCCCGACGAGCCACTCGCGCTCCCCGAGACGCCACGCCATGTCGGCACGGCCGATCACCTTCCCGTCGCGTCCCACGACCGGTAGCTGGAGCGTGTCGGGTGGCACGCCCTCCTCGATGCACAGCCACCGCCCGGCCGACTCGAGCCAGGACTCGGCTCGCGGGTCGGTCCACTCCCACAGCTCGTGCCGCACGGCGATCCCGCGCCGGCCCCTCGCGTGGTCGTGGGCGCGGGCGGCACCGGCCGGGGTCAGCAGCTCGAGGCGCAGCGCGGAGTCCAGGACGGCAAGCCCGTTCTCCATGGTCAGCTCGGGCACGGCCTGGGCGACCGCCCACTCCGGGGACGCGAGCTGCCGCGTCCCGGTGCGACGGTCGCCGTGGGCGACGGTCGTCATGCCGTCGTCGAACTGCCGCAGACGGATGCCCGGACGGTCCAGGCGGTTCGACGCCCGCGGCAACGCGACCTCCGGCCGGATCACCGACGGGAGGCCTTCGACGCCGAGGAGAGCCAGGGCACACTGGCCCACCGCGATGGCATCCGGCCCGTAGGCGAGCAGGCCGATCCACGCCGACCGGCGTCGGAGGTGGTCGAACAGGAGGGTCGCTGCTGGACCGATCGCGGTGCACGGCCGCGGTAGCGCGGCTCGACCGTCGGCTCGCGGCATCGCGATCGAGGCGGACGAACGGGGGGAGGGCATGGCGCGGGACGACGGCGACGGTCCGTCGCCGGGGCGTGACGGCGATCGTGTCCACGACTCCCTTGGTCACCGCCTGCCACCGCCCCGAGCGCACCCAACGGAACTGGCGGGATCGGTCCACGCCGTGGCGCGCACACTGCTGCGTGGTCAGGAGACCCTCTTGAGCAGCGGCGAGGCCGAGGAGGGCGGCTGGCAGCTCGGTCGGGTGGCGCACGCTCCCATCCCAGCAATGTCCGAGGGAGCCGCGGCAGACCCTGTGGACAACCTCCCCGAACATGGGGTTTCTCGCGTTCTCAGCGCTGAGAACGCGAGAAACCCCATGTTCGGCGAGGAGGTCGGCTCAGACGGGGAGGCCGGCGTCGCGGAGCTCGCGCTCCAGGTAGGGCGTCATCGTCTTGGCGTAGGTGGCGGTCAGATGGTGGGTGTCGCGGTACACGTTGACGCCGCCGATGACGGCGGGGCAGGTGCCGCCGCGGCAGTAGAGCGACGTGAGGTCGACGAACGAGGCTCCGGGGACGTCGTCGGCGGCCTCCTCGTACACCTGCGGGTCGGGGAAGGCCTGCCGCTCGGGCAGGTCGCAGCGGTCGGGGTCGGCGGCGAGGCCGCGGTCGAGGCACTGCGAAGGTTCCTGGTCGTGCTGCGGGTTGTCCGACAGCGCGACGACCGGCACGCCCCGGTCGGCCACGGGCCGCCACGCGGCGGCGAGGTCCGCGGCCTGGCGGTCCGGGCTGCCCGTGAGGAAGTCGAGGTACCCGGTGGTCACGACGGCGTCGGCCGACCCGGCCTGCTGCTCGAGCCACGGCTCGAGGCGGTCCCGCCACTCCTCGCAGGTGCGCGCCCGCTCCCCGTCGGCGTCGACCGGCCCGGCCGTCCAGGCGCACGAGTTCTTGAGCTGCGTGGTGACGCTGAGCCGGCCCTCGGCGGCGAGCTCGCGGAACGCCGGCAGCAGCGCCCGGGCGTGCGAGTCGCCCACCAGCACGACGTGCGGGACGTCGGGGTCGTCGACGGGGCCGAAGGAGCAGTCCGCCAGCGCGGTCTCGTCGACGTCGACGAAGCAGTCCCGGGGCCCGGCGATGTCGTCGGCGACGGCGACGGGCGCGGGGACGACGACGTCGTCGAGGGCGGGGTTGTCGCAGGGCTTGTCGGGGTCCATCTCCTGGGCGCCGAAGCAGGGCGGCGGGTCCGCCACGATGCGGGCGGCGATCGCCTCCTGCTGCTGCACCCGGTGCTGCGCCACGGCGAGGCCGCCGCCCGCGACGAGGGAGAGCGCGACGGTCGCGGCCGCCGTGACGCCGAGGGCGCGGCGCGTGCGGTGCAGGCCCCAGCGCTCCGTGAAGCGCGCCGGGTCCTCCACCCAGCGCTTGGTGGCCGCGGCCAGGACGACGACGCCGGCCAGCAGCACCACCCGCTCGAGCAGGCCGGCTTCGTGCCCCAGCACGAACGGCGCGAGGACGATCGCGGGCCAGTGCCACAGGTACAGCGCGTAGGAGATCTCGCCCGTGCGCTGCACGGGGGCCCAGGCATACAGGGGCGTCGGGGCGAGGCGTCCGGACGGCGCGCCCGCGGCGATGACGGCGACGGTGCCGAGCACCGGCACCAGCGCCGCCGTGCCGGGGAACGGCGTCGCGTCGGAGTACGCGAGGGCGCAGGCGGCGAGCGTCGCCAGGCCGGCCCAGCCCAGCGCGGCGCGGCCGCCGTTCGCGCCCGGGCGACGTCCCGGGCGGGCGAGCCACAGGGCGAGCAGCGCGCCCGCGCCGAACTGCCAGGCGCGCGTCGTCGTGGCGAAGTAGGCCGGGGCGGGGTTCGCGGACGTCAGCCACAGGGAGTACGCGAACGACGCGACGGTGGCGCCGCCGAGCAGCAGCGCCGTCGTGCGACGGGTCGTGGTCCCGCGCCGGGCCGCGACGACGGTGCCGAGCACGACGAGCAGCGGCCAGACGAGGTAGAACTGCTCCTCGGTCGACAGCGACCAGTAGTGCTGCACCGGCGACGGGTCGCCGTCGGCGGCCAGGTAGTCGACGGCGTCGCCGGCGAGCACCCAGTT
The DNA here is from genome assembly GCF_038593535.1 of Isoptericola sp. F-RaC21. NCBI lineage: Bacteria > Bacillati > Actinomycetota > Actinomycetes > Micrococcales > Promicromonosporaceae > Isoptericola > Isoptericola sp. F-RaC21. Next base: position 679,884 of record NZ_JBCFYX010000003.1, read on the forward strand.
CTCGACGTAGACGGTGGCGCCGAGGGTCTCGCGGAACCACTGCTGCCACAGGGACTGCGGGGCCACGAGCACCGTCGCGACCAGGGTCGCGGCGAGGACGAGGTACGCGGCGGGCAGCAGGCGGCGGGCCCGCCGCGCCCAGAACCGAGCCAGCCGGACCCCGCCGGTCGACTCGGCCTCGCGCAGCAGGTGACCGGTGATGAGGAAGCCGGAGATGACGAAGAAGACGTCGACGCCCACGTAGCCGCCGGGCAGCCGGCCGGGCCAGAAGTGGTAGAGGACGACCAGGGCCACGGCCAGCGCCCGCAGCGCCTGGATCTCCGGGCGGAACGTGCGCGGCGGGCGGCGGGGTTCGCTGCCCGGGGCGGCGGACGTGCGGGCCGGGCGGTCGCGGACGGGCGTCGTCATGCGCAGGGGTCACCGTGGGGTCGGGGGCAGGGCGGGCCGGTCAGGCTAACCATGAACCCGATGCCCCGGGCAAACCGACCCGCCAGCCGGACCCGGCCGCGTGGCGCGAGAGGTCAGGGCACCCAGGCGCAGACGACGTGCGCGGCGCCGTCGACGGCGAGCGGTCCGGCGGCGTCGGGCACGAAGCAGGACTCGCCGCGGCCCAGCGCGAGCTCGCCGGCCGCGGTGAGGAGGCGGGCGTCGCCGTCGAGGGCGCGGACGACGCGCGGGCCGTCGGCGGCGAGGGCGACGGGCTCGCCGGGGACGACGCGGGCGGACGTCAGCGCGAGCTCCTCGGCGGGGGCGCGGTACGTCACGACGACGCTCTGGCGGCCGGTGACGGCGGTGGCGGGACGTGCGGGCGGGCGCGGGACGAACGAGGAGCACTCGAGCAGCGCGGCGGCGTCCACGTGCGCGGTGGTGAGCCCGCCGCGGAGCACGGTGCCGGAGGCCGCCGAGACCTCGACGCCGGAGCCGCCGAGGGAGGCGTGCAGCTCGCCGGCCGGCACGTAGAGCGCCTCGCCGGGCTCCAGGGTGACGTGGTGGAGCAGCAGGGGAGCCAGCGCGCCGGGGTCGCCGGGGTGCTGCTCGGCCAGCGCGAGGACGGTGGCGTCGGCGCGGGAGGTCCCCGCGTCCCCGGCACGGTGTCGCCTCGCGACGGCCCCGACGGCGGCGGCAACGTCCGCGGCGCGCGTCGGCGACGTCCGGGCCGCGAGGAGAGCCTCGACGGCGGCACGCACCCCCGCGGCGGACGGTCGCTCGGCCAGCGCGGCGCGCACGGCGTCGACGAGGACGGCGTCGAGACCGTCCAGCAGGCCGAGCGCCGAGCGCGGGTCGCGGAAGCCCGCGAGGGCCTCGAACCGGCCGAGCGCCACGATCATCCGGGGCCCGTGCCGGTCGTCCGGGAACGACCGTCGCGGGTGGCCCACGGGCCGCCCGGCGCGGACCTCCCGGTGGTAGCCCGCCCGCGCGAGGTGCGGGCGGGGGCGGACCTGGAGCGCGGACGCGCGGTCCGCCGCGAGCAGCCCGAGCCGGAAGGGGAGCCGAGGGCCGAACCGGGCGGCGACGCGACGGCCGAGCGCGTCGTACGGTGCGGAGCCGACCAGGTCGTCGAGGCGGCGGCCGCCCTCTCCGCCCGGCGTGCGCAGGCGCGACGGCGCGCCGTCGGGCTCCGTGCCGAGCAGGTGCGCTGGGGAGACGGTGGAGTACGGGGACGGGCGGACCTCCAGGGCGTCCATCCCACCTCCTCGACCAGGGAATCTGCTGGTGACCACTCCTATGAAAATGCACCAGGGACGCGCGCCCGGGCGTCCCTGGACGAGGTCGAGAAGTGTTCACCCGAAGACCTCCCGGCGTTCTGCGACTGTTCCCCGGGAGGGCCCTTCGCTGCCAGGACGTGACCGTCAGATAGCATCGCGCGCGAACAGCGGTGGTGTGACGGGGGAGTGCGGTGGCGCGAGGTCGGGCAGGACGCGGTGGAACACTGGTTCTCAGCCTGGGGCCGCGAGCGCTCAGGTTGAGGGTGGAACGAGGAGCCACCGCTCGGCACCTGGAGGTCGGGACCGCGCAGCGTGGCCAGCAGGTCGACCAGTGGTTTCGGTGTCACCAGGCCGCGGCAGGCGCCGAGGTGGAGATCGACCTTGCGGCGGTGGCCGCCCGCTACCCGGCTGATGCGGTGGTCGACCTGTGGTATCGGGACGTGGCGGGGTCGACGGACGGAACGCCCGGCCGGGCGCGCCGCCTCGGCAACTTTCCCCGGACGGTCCGTGAGGACCCGGTCACGGTGGTGACCGTGAACAGGACCCCGATGAGGCTCCGCGTCAACGTGCACGGCAACCTCGTGCTGCTGCTCGGCGCCGGGGTCCCGCCCCGGGCGTTCGGGATCGAGTCGACCCGCCTCGACTTCACCGACGGGGTGCTTGCCTTCACCGGGCAGCTGACGGCGTTCGACCGGCAGCTCGCACAGGTCGAGCTGCGGCTCGTGGCGCGCCAGAGTGAGACGACCGTCTCCTGCCTCCTCACGGTCGAACCGGCGTCCCAGGCCTCCGAGGCCGCGCACGGGGCAGTGGTCCACCGGATCTCGGGCTCCCTCGACGTGCGCGATCTCCTCGAGACGGCGGCGCCCACGGACACGCTTCTGGACCCCCGGATCGTGGTGACCGACACCGAAGGGAAGGTCCAGACGTCGAAGGTGCACGAGCGGCCGGCGACGCACGGCCTGCTGGCCCCGGCGCCCGTTCGTCTCGGGTCGACGGTGGCGCACGTGGTGCCGCGCTTCACGTTCCTGGGCGGGAACCTGTATCTCGGCGCTGACCGGTTCACCGTCGCCGCGCATGCAGCGTTGGAGCGCGTGATGCGTCGTCCGTGGTGGACGACGGTCGCTCGCAAGACCCTCGGGATCTGGCTCGTCGGGGAGGTGCCGTACAAGGCGCAGGACAACGGGTACCACTTCTTCCGGTGGGTGCGCAGGCGGCATCCTCTCCGGCTCGCGTACTACGTCATCGCCCCCGACTCTCCCGACCGCGAGCGCGTCGAGCACCTGGGACACGTCGTCGAACGTGGCTCGGTCAAGCACGTCCTGCTGGCCGCGTGCGCCGCCCGGCTCGTGGGTTCGCACCACACCGAGTACCTCCTGCCGACGGCCGACCCCCGGATGCTCCGCGCGGCCGACGGGGTCCGGGTCATGCTGCAGCACGGTGTCCTCGGGACCAAGAACATGGTCAGCACGTACGGGCGGGGCAGCCGGCGGACGCAGCCGGCCGACGTCTTTCACGTGAGCTCACCGCGCGAGCGTGCCATCGTGGTCGACGACCTCGGGTACGCGCCGAGCCAGGTCCCGGTGACGGGCCTGCCGCGGTTCGACCGGCTCCTCGCGCCCCCGGAGTGCCCGCCACGAGGGATCCTCGTGATTCCCACCTGGCGCAGCCGCATCGGCACCCGCCAGCAGTTCGAGGCGAGCGAGTTCCGCGCCCGTTGGGAGGCGTTCCTGAACCATCGCGTGATCCGCGAGCTCGTCGCGCGGGGCGAGCAGGTCACGTTCATCATGCATCCCAACATGCGCAAGTTCACCGACGGCCTCGAGGCGCCCGGCGTGGACGTGCGTCACCAGGGCGAGAGTGCCGTCCAGGACCTGTTGCGTGAGCACGCCGCGCTCGTGACCGACTACTCCTCCGTGGCGTTCGACTTCGCGCTCCAGGGACGCCCGGTCTTCTACTTCCAGTTCGATCGCGCCGCCTACTTCGGCTCGGCCACGAGCCACCTCGACCTGGACACCGACCTGCCCGGGCCCGTGCTCTTCGACGAAGAAGCGCTCGCCGCCGCGGTCGAGAAGAGCCATGACGGCGGTCTCGTCATGGAGGACGAGTACCGCGAGCGCGCGCTGCGGGTGTTCCCGGCCCACGACCGCAGGAGCTCGCAGCGGGCCTACCGCTCCGTGCGACGTGCCCGCAGGCTCGCGGACCCGCGTCCGTCGGTGGAGGACGGGTCGGGGGTACGGGACGACGCGTAGCGCGGAGCGTACCGGGCCGTGTTCCGTCCGACGCGCGGCGGGGTCAGCGGGCCGGCAGCGTCTTCTCGAGGCCGGTGCGGACGCCGTCGCGCAGCCGGTCGTGCACGCGGTTCTCCACGAGGTAGTGCAGCATCGCCGCGATCGCGACGGACAGCGCCGTGGCGAGGGCGAGCACCACCCAGCGCGAGAGGTCGTCGTGCAGCAGGTCGATGACGGCGAAGCCGAACTGGCCGTGCACGAGGTACAGCGGGTAGGTCAGTGCGCCGAGGGTGGACAGCACGCGCCAGTCCACGTGGCGTAGCGGCCCGGCGCTGAGCGCCCACACCAGCGCCACGAGCGCCGCGACCGCCGCGGCGCAGACGGCGGGGGAGACGTCGGCGCCCACGTGCTCGGCCGCCGTCCCGGCGTAGTGGTACGCCTGCCGCATGGCGAGGACGGTGGTGAGCGCGACCCCGAGCCACACGGCCAGGTCGCCGCCGTCGCGGTAGACGAGGAAGAGCAGCATGCCGACGGCGAAGTACGGCGCGTACGACGGGATGAGCAGCGAGGACAGCAGGCCGCTGTCGGTGGCGCGCGCGAGCTCCGCGACCAGCGGCCAGAGCACCGCGAACGCGATGACGCGGCGTCGCGTGATGCCCACCAGGATGAAGACCCCGATGAGCAGGTAGAACTTCATCTCGAACCACAGGGTCCAGAAGGCGCCCTGGACGTTCGGCACGTCCCACGCCTCCTGCAGCATGGTGAGGTTCACCAGGGAGTCGAGCAGCGTGGGGTTGCGGCCGCCGTCCCACGCGAGCTGCAGCACGACGGTCAGCGCCACCGCGGCCCAGTACGCCGGGTACAGCCGCGCCACGCGGGAGGCGGCGAAGCCGGTGATCGTCCGCCCGTACGCCGTCATCATGATGACGAACCCGCTGATCACGAAGAACAGCTGGACGCCGAGGAACCCGTACCGGGTGACCTGGTTCAGCAGCGGGAACACGTCGTGCGGCGGCGCGCCCCACTGCGGGATGCCGATGCCGGTGTAGTGGAAGCCGAGCACGGCCGCCGCCGCGAGAAAGCGCAGCCCGTCCAGCCCGCGCAGCCGCGGCCGGGGGCGCACGCGGGCCGCGGCGGTGCCCTCGGCGGGCGGGCTGGCCGTGGTCGGCTGGGAGGTCATGGGCGGCGAGGATACCGAACGGCGTCGCCTCGGGCGACGACCGGCGATGCCGGCGTCAGCCGACGGGCTGCGTCTCGGTCGGCTCCGACGCCCCTGCCTGCCAGAGGTCCTGCCGGGCGGTGTACGCGTCGTGCCAGGGCTTGACGGCGTCGGCCCAGTGCACGAGCCGCGCCGGGGCGCCCGGCAGGTCGCGCGTCGGCACGTGGTCCCAGGCCGGGTCGAGCTCGGTGCGGTGCGGGCCGACGTACAGGTGCAGCGCCTCGCGCGCGTCGATGCGGAACTCCCGCATCGCGACCAGCGACTCCGCCGCGTAGCCGTCCGCCCGCAGCCGCGCGAGGTCGAGCACCATGACGTCGGCGTCGAACGCGTTGAAGTCGAACACGTGCCGGGCGTGGATGCGGCGGTAGAAGTCGTACGCCGTCGCCGGCGCGTCGTCCAGGCGGCGGGCGGCCTTGTACAGGAGGCCGAAGCCGCTCGGGTCGGCGTGCGACGTGCGCCGGGCCGCCACCGCCGTGTCGCCGAGGTCGACGGCCGCGAGCTCGGCGACGTCGCCGAGCACGACGGCGTCCACGGGCAGCACGAGGGCCCGGTCCACGCCGGGCAGCAGGTGCGGCAGCAGCGCGTGGTGCGCCCGCTGCGCCGCGACCAGGCCGAGGGAGGCCAGGTCGAGGCGCGTGGTCGGCACGCGGTGCACGGTGGTGCGCGAGGAGAGCTCGGGCAGGCTGACCCGGCCCACGCCGGGCCCCACGAGCCAGACGCGCAGCGGCACGGTGGAGCCCGCGTCGAGCGCACGCACCGCGTCGCCCAGGTGCGGCAGCTCGCCGCGCTTCGGCAGCAGGACGACGTCGACGGCGCCGGCGGGGCGGTCGGCCGCGGACGCGCCGACCGCGGCGGGGGCGGCGAGCGTCGCCGGGTCGGCCGGCAGCTCGGGCAGCGGTGCCGCGGCGACGTGCCGCGCCCGGGCGGCCTCGACCTCGGGGGCGACGGTCTCCCGCCACAGGGCGTACACCTCGTCGGCGTCGCGCCCCTCGAAGACGGCGGTGAGGACGGGCTCGAGCCGCGCGATCATGCCGGTGCGGATGGCCTCGAAGCCGTCGTGGTCCAGCGGGTGCAGGCCGGCGAACCGCACGTCGGCGTAGTTGGCGGGCTGGAAGTCGACGTCCAGGCCGAGCGACGTCGTGGGCAGGTAGCAGTGCAGCCGCTTCGTCACGACGTGCGTGAAGGAGGTGCGGTACCACTCGAGCAGCCGCACCGCCTCGCGCATGTTCTCCACGAAGGTGCGGTCCTTCACCTCGCGGTAGCTCTGCTTGACGTTGTCGTGCCCGTCCGGCACCGGCTCCCGCACGGCGTCCACGTACACGGTGGCGGGCGCGGGCCGCTCCTCGAGCGCGGGGAAGACGGTGCTGACGGTGGTCGTGAGGCAGCCGGAGAAGAACGCCGGCACGTCGAGGGACAGCAGCAGGTCGACGGTCGTCCAGTCGCGGCAGCCGACGGGCCCGTGCGCCCGCAGGTAGTCCAGCACCTCGGGGGTCAGCAGGCCGCGCTTGTTGCAGTGGAACGACACGAAGATCGGCCGCAGGTTCTCGTGCATCGGGAAGTCCCAGACGCCCGTGCCCGCCAGGTCGTGGGAGTGCCACCCGAACTCCAGCAGCCAGGTGCCCTCCGGGAACGCCTGGAACGACGACCCGTCGCGGTCCACGCGGTAGAGCTCGACGTCGGTCTGCTCGCCGTCGAGCCGCAGCTCGGGGCGCACCCGTTCCTGCATGTCCTGCGCGAAGCCCACCAGGTCGGGGCGGCCGTGGAAGCGCAGGTTCTGGCGGCGCACGACGTGGCCGAGCGACGACAGGGTCTGCACGTGGTCGCCGATGTTCTGCGACGACTTCCCCTTGCCGGGCTGCACGTAGTCCATGACGGCGAAGGGCACGCGGCCGCCGGGGGCGGGGGCGGTGGTGTGCCGCTCGGCCCCGCGCCACCGCTCGAGCCACGCGACCTCGGCCGCGCCGCCCGGCCACCGCTTCTCGTTCCCGCGGTACGCCGCGACGAACCGGTCGTGCACGGCGTGCCGCAGCGCGTCGTCGCCGTGCGCGAAGACGTAGCGCAGCGCCGTGTGCCAGGTGCGGGCGTCCGGGGCGACGGCGCCGTCGTCGAGCCACGAGCGGACGAGGGCGAGCCCGCGCTCAGCGTCCACGCGGAAGAGCGACTCGATGAACGGGACGGGCGTCGCGGCCAGGGCGTCGTCTCCCGCCCGGTCGAAGAGGGACAGCGCCCGCTCGTGCAGGTGCCGGCGGTGCGCGACCACCCCGGCCGCCAGGAGGGCGTCGGCGGCGGGGGACGGGCGGTCCAGGGCCTCGTCGACCAGCGACTGCGCGCCCTTGACGTCACGGTCCGCGAGCAGCGCGAGCGCCGCGTGCGTCGTCGGGTGGCTGCGCGCGAGCGGGTCCCGGCCCGGCGCGCTCGCGCGCGGGCCGAGCGTGGACCGCACGAGGCGGCGGGCGCCTCGCAGCCAGGTGGCGGGGTGCAGCGGGCGACGGGGCATCAGATCTCCCGATTCGGGGGTCGACGGGCCGGGCGATACTACATCGGACGAGTCGGATTCCCGGCGGCCGGCTCGCGCCGTCCGGCGGCCGGGACGACGCGCGGACCGGAGGTGTGCCGGGCCGGCGCGCGGACGGACCGGGGGAACCGCCCGCACCCTACGATGGGCCGGTGCCTCACAGCCCCGGACCGACGACCCGGTTCCCCTCCGGGAGCCACGCCGCCGCGACCTGGACCATCCCCGCGGACTACGGCGGCATGACGTCGGCGCTGCTGCGGCGCTCGCGGGCGTTCGCGCGCGAGGCCGGCGTCCCCGTGCGGGTCCTCACCTTCTCCCCGGACCTGGACGCCGCGGCCGCGCGCCGCACGCTCGAGGAGCGGGGCGAGCTGACCGACGGGGTGACCCTGCACCACGTGTGGGAGGACCTGCGGCTCCTGCCCGACGACGCCGTCGGCGCGACGCGGAGCCGGGCCACGGACCTGCCGCGCGGCGCGGACGGCGAGCTCGTGCGGACCGAGACCGGGCCCGACGGCGACGTGCGCCGCCAGCTGCACTTCCGCGCGGACGGCACGCTCGCCGCGATCGACGACCGGGGCGACGAGCGTCGCGTCACGCTGTACACCCGCGACGGCCGGGCGGGGCGGCAGTGGGGCTCCGTCTGGGCGCTGTACCGCTACTGGCTGGACCGGGTGCTGCCCGAGCGGCCGGCCTACGTCGTCGTCGACAGCAAGACGATGGTCAAGTTCTTCGCGTCGCTGCGGGGCACGGACGTCTACACGGCGCACCTCGTGCACGGCGCCCACCTGTCCGCGAAGGCGACCGACGCGCACGGGCCGCTCACGGTGGCGCGCACCCCGCTCGTGGAGCACCTCGACGACTTCGACGCGGTGGTCTTCCTCACCGCAGGGCAGCGGCGCGACGTCGTCGACCGGGTGGGCGAGCGCGCCCACGCCTACGTGGTGCCCAACGGCACCGACCTGCCCGAGGGACCGCTGCCCGCGCACGAGGAGCGGTATCGCGGCGCGGTGCTGGCGTCGCTGCACGGGCGCAAGCGGGTGGGGCAGGCGATCGCCGGGGTCGAGCGCGCCCGGGACCGCACCGGGCTCGGGCTCACCCTGGACGTCTACGGCGACGGCCCCGAGCGCGCCCGCGTCGAGGGGCTGGCCGCGAAGGTGCCGGGAGTCACGCTGCACGGGTACGTGCGGGGCGCGGCGGACCGGCTCGCCGACGCCTCGTTCCTGCTGCTCACGAGCCGCGCCGAGGGGCTGCCGCTCGTGTTCGCCGAGGCGATGTCGCGCGGGTGCGTGCCCATCGCCTACGACATCCGCTACGGGCCGGCCGACATCATCACGGACGGGGTGGACGGGTTCCTCGTGCCGGACGGCGACGTCGACGCGCTGGCGGCGGCGATCGAGCGGTTCGTCACGTTGGACGACGACGCCGTGCGGCGCATGCGCGAGGCGGCCGTCGCGACCGCGCAGGGCTACTCGGACGCGGCCGTCGTCGCCCGCTGGGCGGACGTGCTCGAGGACGTGACGCGGCGACGTCCCCAGGTGCGCCGGCCGCGGCCCGGGCGTCGAGGGGACCGCCCGGCGTGGCAGGCGCGCCTGGCCGGTATGCTGCGACGCGTCCGTTGGTGGTGAACTCCACCTGAATTGCCGACGTACAGGAGATGTCGTGCCTGCCACCCCTCGGGGCGCCACCTTGCGCCGCCGCATCAGGTCTGCGGGCGGCAAGGTCATCCGCCGGCTGGGGGTGCTGCCGGGCGGGACGCCCGACAAGCTGGGCGAGGACGCCGCGCTGCTGGGCACGTCGTGGCCGTACGAGGTGCTCGTGTACTTCGCGGACACCCCCGAGGCGCTCTACCAGATCGAGCAGTGGTACGACACGCTGCGGGCGCTGGACGCCGAGCACCGGGTCGTCGTCGTCACCCAGGACTCGCGCACGACCCGGGCGATCCGCCGCGACAGCGGGCTGGACGTGCGCACGGTCGCGCACTACACGACGCTCGACGACGTGCTGGGCCGCTCGCCCACCAAGCTCGCGCTGTACGTCAACCACAACCCCGAGAACTTCAGCTGCCTGCGCTTCGGCAACCTCGTGCACGCCTCCCTCATGCACGGCGACAGCGACAAGCTGGTCACGGTGTCCAACCAGACCAAGGCGTACGACTTCTCGTTCGTGGCCGGTCAGGCCGCCGTCGACCGGATGGGCCGCTTCGCCACGCTGTACGACGCGGACGCACGCTGCGTGCCCGTGGGGCGACCGCAGCTCGACGACCAGCTGAGCCTGCGCTCCGCGACCCCGCGCGGGCCGGTGCCGACGGTGCTGTACGCGCCGACCTGGGAGGGCGGGCAGCCGTCCGCCGAGTACGGGACGGTGGCCACGCACGGGCCGGCGATCGTGCGCGCGCTGGTGGAGTCGGGGCGCTACCGCGTCGTGTACCGGCCGCACCCGCTGACCGGCGTCCGGGTGCCCGAGTACGGGGACGCCGACACCGCGATCCGCGACTACCTGGCCGCGGCGCCCGCGCCGTCCGAGGGCCCGGGGCACCGCACAGACACGCACCGCGACGTCGGCCCCGCGTTCGCGGCCGCCGACCTGCTGGTCTGCGACGTCTCCGGCGTCGCGATGGACTGGCTCGCCACCGGGGAGCCGCTCGTCGTCACGCGCCCGGCCGGGGACGCCGTCATCGCGACCAGCCCCCTGCTCGACCTGGCGCCCGCGCTGCCGGCCCAGGATCTCGACGGCGTGGTGGCGCTCGTCGACCGGGAGCTGGGCGACGACCCGACGCGCGACGAGCGCCTGCGGCTGCGGGACCACTATCTTGGCGACACGACGCCCGGTGCGGCGACGCGCCGATTCATCGACGCCTGCGAACGTCTCATGGAGATCCGGGACCGCGAGGTCGAGCGGATCGCGCACGAACGCGCGCGAGGGGCCGGACAGACGCACGAGCAGACATCACCGTAAGAGAGGTACGCGATGAGCATCCAGACCGTGATCCTGGCGGCGGGCATGGGGACCCGCCTGGGCCGGCCGCACCCCAAGCCGCTGACGGAGCTGCGCGACGGCCGCACGATCCTGGCCCAGCAGCTCGGCAACCTGCGCTCGGTCTACGGCCGCGAGGCGGAGGTGCTGATCGTCGTCGGGTTCAAGCTGGAGATGATCCTCGAGGCCGCGCCGAACGTGGCGTTCACCTACAACGAGGTCTACGACCAGACGAACACCTCCAAGAGCCTCCTGCGCGCCCTGCGCGTCACCGGGGACCGCGGCGTGCTCTGGCTGAACGGCGACGTGGTCTTCCACCCGGACGTGCTGCGCCGCGTGCAGCCCCTCATCGACGAGGGCCGGTCGTTCGTCTGCGTCAACACGTCCTCGGTCGGTGACGAGGAGGTCAAGTACACGGTGGACGACGACGGCCACATCAAGGAGCTGTCGAAGAAGGTCGGCGCCGGCGCGCTCGGCGAGGCCGTGGGCATCAACTACATCGCCGCCCAGGACAAGGCGAAGCTGCTGCAGCGCCTCGACGAGGTGGACGACCAGGAGTACTTCGAGGGCGGCCTCGAGCTCGCCATCGCGCACGACGGCGTGAAGGTGCTGCCGGTGGACATCTCCGACCTGTACGCGGTCGAGGTGGACTTCGCCGAGGACCTGGAGCGGGCGAACCAGGAGCTCTGACCCACGACGACGAAGGGGCGACGACCGGACGGTCGTCGCCCCTTCGTCGTGTCGCCCGTCGGCCGGCCGTCAGGCCGCCGGCGTCTCGGGGGCGACCAACGCGTCACGCCGCGCGACGCAGTCCGCCACGAACTCGAGGAAGCGACGGCTGCTCTCGCCGCGGGCGAAGCCGAAGTAGTGGTCGCGCGCCGCGGCGCGGGCGTCGTGGTGCGGGTCGGCGGCGAGGTTCGCGCCCAGCAGCCCGGCGACGTCGCCCACCGTGTCGCCGTCGACGATGTCGACCGCACTCGCGATGGGGGCCTCGGCGACGATCCGGGCGCGGTCGGTACGCCGGTCGGTGAGGACGATCGGGGCGTCGGGACGCAGGTAGAGGAAGTCGAGGCCGACCGACGAGATGTCGGTGACGAGCAGGTCGGCGTCCTCGAAGAGGCCGAGGATGTCGGCGTCGAGCGGCAGCTCGTGCGGGGCGCCGCCCGCGCGCGCCGCGGTGAGCAGCCGCACGATCTCGGCGTGGGCGCCGGTGATGGCGGGGTCCTCGGCGGTCAGCACGCGGGGGTGCGGCTTGTAGACGACGCGGACGTCGGGGCGGCCCAGCAGCGCGCGGACGATCGCCACGCCGTACAGGTCCAGCGACGTGTAGTTGTTGGCGTCGTCCTCGCCGGACCACGTGGGCGCGTACAGCACGGTGCGGCGGCCGGGGGCCGGCTCCAGGACGGGGGAGACCTCGAGGTCGAGCTGCGGGCGCCCGCAGACGACGAGGCGGTCCAGGTCGAAGTTGATCAGCGCGCGGCGGTGCCGCTCGATCGCGGCCTGCCCGGCGACCACCACGTGGTCGTACGCCTTGGCCTGGTTGGACACCATGGAGATCTTGTCCGACTCGCCGTGGTTGACGTGCACGTGCAGGGCGCGCTGGTAGATCAGCGACTGGAAGTTGCGCCACCCGTTGTTGACGTAGACCACCGTCTTCACGTCGATCCGCTCGTACAGCCGGCGCAGGCCGTCGAGCCGGAGGGTGAACAGCACGGGCAGCGTCGTGACCTCGCGCAGCAGCTCCGTGAGCTCCCAGTTGCGCGTGACGATCGCGAGCGGCTGCCGCTCGGCGACGCGCTCCAGCACGGGCAGCCACTGGCGCAGCTGGTACGCCTGGTTCGTGGTGTCCGCGAAGTAGGCGACGACGGGGTACCGGGGCAGCTCGTCGATCGGCGGGGAGTACTCGGGCGGCTCGCCGGCGATGGTCGTGGTCACGAGGCGCTTGACGCGCGATCCCGCCCCCAGCAGAATCCGAGCGGCGACCTTCCGCGCGCGGTCCGTGAGCGTGGGCTGCTGAGGGTTGACGTGCGACATCCGTGCCTTCCTGGTGGGCGGGCTCCCCGTGGCCGCCCTGAGTATTCCACGGCTCCTCCACGATTCCTCGGGGACCGGGCGATGTCCGGGTGGGCCGCCGCTGTAGGATCGACGGGGCCTGTCAGCCGCTGGCCGTACCTCACAAGACGGGTATGCAAGTTACGTGACCACCGACACCACCACGGGCGCCGCATCGGGTGACCGCGGGAAGCCGGGGCCCGACCGCGACCCGCTCCGCCCGCCGGAGCCGATCGTTCCGGGCACCACCTCGCAGGAGCGGCAGGCGATCGCGAAGCAGTACGGGCTGCAGCAGATGGGCGTGCGCCCGCCGCTCGGCCGGTACATCCGCGACGTCGCCTCCCGCTGGGCGTTCATCCGCGTCCTCGGCACCGCGACGGCCTACTCCAAGAACCAGAACAACTACCTGGGTCAGCTGTGGGCCGTCCTCAACCCGATCCTCAACGCGGCCATCTACATCCTCATCTTCGGCATCCTGCTGGGCACGACCCGCGGGCTGGACAACGCGATCTCGTTCATCGTGATCGGCACGTTCCTCTACCGCTTCTTCGAGCAGTCGGTGCACGCCGGGTCGCGGTCGATCGCGCAGAAGACGAACCTCATCCGGTCGCTGCACTTCCCGCGCGCCGTGCTGCCCATCGCCCAGGTCGTGTCCCTGTTGACCACCCTGGTCCCCGCGCTGCTGGTCATGTGCGCGATCGTGCTGCTCAGCGGTCTTCTGCCGGCCTACCCGATGGAGCACATCACCTGGAGCTGGCTGCTGCTGCCCGTCATCGTGGCGCTGATGTGGATCTTCAACACGGGCGTGGCGTTCATGGTCGCCCGTGCCGTGGCCATCACCCCAGACCTGGACAACATCATCGGCTTCGTCCTGCGCCTGGTGATGTACGGCTCGGGCGTGATCTTCCCGGTGACGCACTACGTGGACAACCTTCCGGAGGGAGTGCAGGGCGTCGTCGGCGCGATCCTGGAGTACCAGCCGATCGGCGTGTTCCTCTACGTGGCCCGCTCGATCCTCACGCAGGAGCCGAGCTTCCCGCAGGACCCGGTGATGTGGGTGTGGGCCGCCGGCTGGGCCGTGGTGGCGTTCGTCGTCGGGTTCATCATCTTCTGGCGTGGAGAGGAGCGGTACGGCCGTGACTGAGTCGGATCTCCACCTCGACGTCGACCTCGACGAGGACTTCGAGCCCGAGGACCTCGAGGGGCCCAAGCCGGTCGCGACGGTCGGCGACCCGGTGCTCGTCGTCGACGACCTGCACGTCGTCTACCGCGTGTTCGGCGGCAAGGCCAAGCAGATCGCCGCCAAGGGCGCCGACAACGTGCGCGAGGCCCAGGCCCCGAAGCGGTCGTTCCTGCGCCGCCTGGTGAGCTCGACGTCGCAGCACGTCGGCGCGGTGAGCGAGGTGCACGCCGTGCGCGGCATCTCGTTCGTCGCCCGGCACGGCGAGTCCATCGGCATCGTCGGCATCAACGGCTCCGGCAAGAGCACCCTGCTGCGCGCGATCACCGGTCTCATCCCGCCGAAGTCCGGCGGCGTGTACGTGGCGGGCGAGCCGGCGCTGCTAGGCGTCAACGCCGCCCTCATGCCGCAGCTCTCCGGCGAGCGGAACATCTGGATCGGCGGGCTCGCGCTCGGGCTCACGCCCAAGCAGGTCGAGGAGCGCTTCGACGAGGTGGTCGAGTTCGCCGACATCGGCGACTTCGTCTACATGCCGATGAAGACGTACTCCTCCGGCATGGGCGCGCGCCTTCGCTTCGCGATCTCGTCCGCGGCGACGCCGGACATCCTCATGATCGACGAGGCGCTGGCCACGGGCGACGCCGCGTTCAAGGCGCGCTCGAAGGTCCGCATCGACGAGGTGCGCAAGAACGCCGGCACGATCTTCCTCGTCAGCCACTCGATCAGCACCGTCGAGGCGATGTGCACCCGCGTGCTGTGGGTGCACCAGGGACAGCTGGTCATGGACGGCAGCACCGACGAGGTGCTCGGCGAGTACCGCAAGTTCGTCCGCGCCCACCGCGCGGCGAACTCCTCCGCCCGCGCCGGCGGCGTCGGCCCGCGCGCGCGGCGCAAGAAGAAGCAGGACTGACCTCGCGCCGGTCGAGCCTGTCGAGACCCAGTCACCGGGTCTCGACAGGCTCGACCAGCGGGGCCGCGGGTCTCGACAGGCTCGACCAGCGACCTCAACCGGCGACGGCGTCCAGCGCGGCGCGGACCTGGGCGACGGCGTCGGCGACGTCCACCTGCGACGTGTCGACGACGACGTCGGCGTCGGTCGGCGCCTCGTACGGCGAGGAGATGCCGGTGAACTCGGGGATCTCACCGCGCCGTGCCTTGGCGTACAGGCCCTTGCGGTCGCGGGCCTCGCACACCTCCAGCGGCGTGCTGACGTGGACCAGCAGGAACGCCCCGGCGGCCTCGGCGAGCTCGCGCACCCGGGCGCGGCCGGACGCGAACGGCGCGATGGGCGCGGCCACCGCGACGCCGCCGTGCGAGGAGACCAGCGACGCGACGTAGCCGATGCGCTCCACGTTCAGCTCGCGGGAGGCCTTGTCGAAGCCGAGGCCCTTGGACAGGTGGTGGCGCACCTCGTCGCCGTCGAGCAGCGTGGTGTGCCGGCCCTCGTCGTCGAGCTCGGCAGCCAGGGCCCGGGCCACGGTCGACTTCCCGGAGCCGGAGAGCCCGGTGAAGAAGACGACGGCGCCGCGCGGGCGGGCCGTGTCCGCGGCGCGCACGACCTCGGCGGCCGCCGCCTCGGGGTAGAGGTCGGCGACGGCGTCGGACCACAACGTGTCGAGCCGGGCGACCGCGTCGCGGGCGGCGGGGGAGCGGTGCGCGGCGAGCACCTCGGTGCGCGCGGCGCCGTAGCGCGCGCCGACGTCCGGCCAGCGCAGCCCGTCGGGGGCGTCGGCCGGCCACGGCACGACGACGACGGTCGCGCGGCGCGCGGCGGGCGGGGTTTCGACACGCTCGACCAGCGAGGTCCCGAGGTCGCGCGCCACGCGGACCAGTCCGGGTGCTCCGACCTGCCCGGCGGCGGGGTGCCGGCGCGCGGCGGGGACGAGCAGCAGCACGTGCTCGGTGTCGCCGACGATGCCGGGCAGCGCGTCGATCTCGGAGCGGGTGGGCGCCTCGTCGACGACCACGGCGACGACCGTGCCGCCCGGGTCGGCGGGCAGGCCCGCGCGCACGTCGGCGGCGCCGCGGCGCAGGGCGGGGTCCCAGTGCGGGCCGGCGGCCCGGGCGAACGGCCGCACCGCGCGCGGGGACTCGTCGCCGGGGACGCCGGCGACGGCGAGCGGCGTGTTCTCGGCGTCCGTGAGCGTCACGGGGCCCGCGGGCGTCCCGGCGGGCGGGAGCCAGTCGGCGCCGCCGCCGAGGGCAAGCTCAAGGAGGTCGAGGCCGTCGGGGGACAGGACGTGGGTGGCGACGGGGAGGCTCGGGTCGGCGGGCACGGCGGGTTGCGTGGGCTCGGTCATGATCGCGTCGTCGTGTCCTTCTGGTCGGGATCGGGGTCGGGGTCGGGTGCCGGGGCGGTCACGGTGCCGAGCGGCATCGGTCTGGGCGGGAGCCGCTTGATGCGCTCGCGCACCACGATCCACAGCAGGTTGCCGACGACGAGCGCGCCCACGGCGGCCGCCAGCACGACGCCGAGCGAGGCGCCCAGCAGCTTGAGGCCGGAAGCCAGCAGGAGGATCGCGAGGGCGCGGCGGATGATGCCGCCCGGGGCACGGCTCGACACGTGGGCGCCGAACCAGGCGCCCGGGATGGCGCCGACGAGCAGCGACGTCGTCAGGCCGAGCTCGAAGTCACCGTAGAGGATGTGGCCCAGCGAGGCGGCGGCCACCAGCGGCACGGCCTGCACGAGGTCGGTGCCCACGAGCTGCGACGCCTTGAGCGCGGGGTAGAGGAGCAGCAGCACCACGATGATGATGGAGCCGGCGCCGACGGACGTGAGGCCGACCATGAGGCCGGCGACGGCGCCGAGGATCAGGGTGGGCACCTTGCGGACGACGACGTCGGGGCTGCTGGGCGCCGCGGGGCCCTCGCCGAGCGCGGTACGGCGCTGGAGCATGCCGAGCACGGCCCGGACGACGAGCCCCGCCGAGGCGATGAGCAGGGCGACGCCGAGGATCTTCTTGAGCACCTCGTCGAAGCCGTCGCCGAACGGCAGGTAGCGGATGAGGAGCGCGCCGGAGAACGCGGCGGGCACCGACCCGATGCACAGCCACAGCACGAGCTGCAGATTCACGGTGCGGCGGCGCAGGTGCACGATCGCGCCCGCGGGCTTCATGAACAGGCTGGCCACGACGTCGGAGGAGACCGCCGTGAGCGGGTCGACGCGGAAGACGAAGATGAGCATGGGCGTCATGAGGGCGCCGCCGCCCATGCCCGTCAGGCCCACGACGAAGCCGACGACGAGGCCGCCGAGGACCAGGGGGAGGTCGATGCTCAAAAGGGCACCATTCCTATCGGAAAAACAGAATTCAACGATATGAACTCTCAGTGAATCGTCCAATTCGGAATGGTAGCGTCGGCGGCGGCCCGCCCGGGTCCCCGTCCAGAGCCACCCGCCGAGGAGTCGTATGCCCCGCCCCGCCCCGTCCCTCCCGGACCCGGGCCTGCCCGACGGCGACCTCGCCGTCGCGCTGGCGCTCGGCGCCGGCGAGGTGCTGAGCGGCCTGCGGGCCGACGTCGACGCCGCCGGAGGCGGGTTCGTCGCCGGCGAGCTCAAGGACGCGGGCGACGCCGCGAGCCAGGCCTGGCTCGCGGCCGCCCTCGCGCACGCCCGCCCGGGCGACGCGGTGCTCTCCGAGGAGGCCGCGGACTCCGCGGCCCGGCTGACGGCCGACCGCGTGTGGATCGTCGATCCGCTCGACGGCACCCGCGAGTTCGCAGAAAGGACCTCGCCGTCGGTTGAGCTTGTCGAAACCCAGTTCCCGATGGTCAACGGGGTTTCGACAGGCTCAACCAGCGGTGGGGCGTGGCGCGACGACTTCGCCGTGCACGTCGCGCTGTGGGAGCGCGGGTCGGGCCTGACCGCGGGCGCCGTCGGGCTGCCCGCCCGCGACGCCGTCCTCAGCACCGTCTCGCGGCCCGCCCGCCCCGCCGACGACGTCGACGAGGTCCTCGCCGGCCGTCGGCCGCTGCGCATCGCGGCGAGCCGCAGCCGGCCGCCGCAGTTCGTGCAGGACCTCGCCGCGCGCGACGACGTCGAGCTCGTGCCCATGGGCTCGGCCGGGGTCAAGGTCGTGTCCGTGGTGGACGGCACCGTCGACGCGTACGTGCACGCGGGCGGCCAGTACGAGTGGGACTCGGCGGCTCCGGTCGCGGTCGCGCTCGCCGCCGGCCTCGAGTGCACCCGCCTCGACGGCACGCCGCTCGAGTACAACCGCCAGGACCCCTGGCTCCCTGATCTCTTCGTCTGCCACCCGGCCGTGGCGGCGCACCTGCGTGCGGCGCTGACGACGGTCGGGGTCGACATCAAGGAAGGTGCCCAGCCGTGACGTCTCACGTCCTGAGCCAGCTCCGCAGCCTCGAAGCGGAGAGCATCCACATCATCCGTGAGGTGGTGGCGGAGATGCAGCGTCCCTGTCTGCTCTTCTCGGGCGGCAAGGACTCGATCGTCATGCTGCACCTGGCCGCGAAGGCGTTCGCGCCGGCGCGGATCCCGTTCCCGATCATGCACGTGGACACGGGGCTCAACTTCCCGTCGGTGCTCGCCACGCGCGACCGGTGGGTCGAGCGGCTGGGCATCCAGCTCGTCGTCGCGTCCGTGCCGGAGGCCATCGAGCGGGGGCTGGTGCAGGAGGAGCCCAACGGCTCGCGCAACCGCATCCAGACCCCGGTGCTGCTCGAGGCCGCGGAGAAGAACGGCTTCGACGCGCTGTTCGGCGGCGGGCGCCGCGACGAGGAGAAGGCGCGCGCCAAGGAGCGCGTGTTCTCCTTCCGCGACGACTTCGGCCAGTGGGACCCCAAGAACCAGCGCCCCGAGGTCTGGGACCTGTACAACGGCCGCGTCCACCAGGGCGAGTCGATCCGCGTGTTCCCGCTGTCCAACTGGACCGAGCTGGACATCTGGGCGTACATCGAGGCCGAGGACATCGACATCCCCGACCTGTACTTCGCGGCCGAGCGCGAGGTGGTGGACCGGAACGGCATGCTGTTCGCCGTGAACGAGTTCACGCCGCTCAAGGACGGCGAGACCGCCGAGGTGCGGTCCGTGCGCTACCGCACGGTGGGGGACGCGAACCTCACCGCCGCCGTCGCGTCGACGGCGGCGACCCGTGCCGAGATCGTCGAGGAGGTCGCCGCCGTGCGCCTCACCGAGCGCGGCGCCACCCGGGGCGACGACAAGGTGAGCGAGGCCGCGATGGAGGACCGTAAGCGAGAGGGCTACTTCTAAGCCATGAGCACCGAGAGCATCGAGACCCCCGTGACCTCCACCGAGGACGGCGCGACGCAGCAGGCGATCGACACGTCGGCCGACCTGCTGCGCTTCGCGACCGCCGGCTCCGTGGACGACGGCAAGAGCACCCTCATCGGGCGCCTGCTGTTCGACTCCAAGACGATCTTCGCCGACCAGCTCGAGTCGGTGGCGCAGGTCAGCAAGGACCGCGGCAACGACTACACCGACCTGTCGCTGCTCACCGACGGCCTGCGGGCCGAGCGCGAGCAGGGCATCACGATCGACGTCGCGTACCGCTACTTCGCCACGCCGAAGCGCAAGTTCATCATCGCGGACACCCCCGGCCACATCCAGTACACGCGGAACATGGTCACGGGGGCGTCGACGGCCGACGTCGCGATCATCCTCGTGGACGCGCGCAAGGGCGTCATCGAGCAGAGCCGCCGGCACACGTTCCTCGCCACCCTGCTGGGCGTGCCGCACATCGTGGTCTGCGTGAACAAGATGGACCTCGTCGACTACTCCGAGGAGGTCTTCGAGAACATCCGCCGGGACTTCACGGCGTTCGCGTCGCGCCTGCGCGTGCCGGACCTGACGTTCATCCCGATCTCCGCGCTGGTGGGCGACAACGTGGTGAACCGCAGCGAGAACATGCCGTGGTTCGACGGGCGCCCGCTGCTCAGCCACCTGGAGTCGCTGCACGTGGCCAGCGACCGCAACCTGCAGGACGTGCGGTTCCCGGTGCAGTACGTCATCCGGCCCCAGTCGCACGAGGCCCGCGACTACCGCGGCTACGCGGGCACCGTGGCCGGCGGCGTGCTGAAGAAGGGCGACACGGTCCGCGTGCTGCCGTCCGGGCTCGAGACCACCATCGCGTCGATCGACACGGCCGACGGCCCGGTGGACGAGGCGTACCCGCCCATGTCGGTGACGGTGCGCCTGACCGACGAGATCGACGTCTCGCGCGGCGACATGATCTGCCGCCCGAACAACTCGCCGGCGGCGCTGCAGGACATCGACGCCCAGATCTGCTGGATGGACGAGTCCGCCCCGCTGGTCAAGGGCAAGAAGTACGCCATCAAGCACACCACCCGCTGGGCGCGGGCCATGGTCAAGGACATCAACTACCGCGTGGACGTCAACACGCTGCACCGCGACGAGGAGGCGACCGAGATCCGGCTCAACGAGATCGGCCGCATCCAGCTGCGCGTCACGCAGCCGCTGTTCGTCGACCCGTACCGGCAGAACCGCCGCACGGGCGCGTTCATCCTGGTGGACGAGGCCACGAACAAGACGGTGGCCGCGGGGATGGTCGGCACCCTGCCGCACGCGTCCTGAGGCGCCGGACCACCATGCCTGTCTTCACGCGGGGCGAGCGCAACGTCCTGTTCATCCACGTGCCCAAGACCGGCGGCTCGGCGATCGAGAAGCACTTCGTCGCCGCGGGCTGGGAGATGTCGTACCACGACGGCCGCATGCCGAAGGGGTACCCGAACTACCTGCGCCGGTGCACGCCGCAGCACATGCACGGCGCGCTGCTGAGGGAGATCTTCCGCCTGCGCCGCTTCGACGCGATCTTCGCGGTCGTGCGCGACCCGGTCGCGCGGTTCCGCTCGGAGTACGTGATGCGGCACAAGCAGGAGCTCACCACCAGCGCGGACGCCGTCGAGGCGTGGGCCGAGGAGCGGTTCGAGAAGTTCGCGTCCAACCCCTACGTGCACGACAACCACATCCGCCCGCAGGTGGAGTTCCTGGTCCGGCACGCGCAGGTGTACCGCCTGGAGGACGGCCTCGACGCGGCGGTCGCCGACCTCGACGAGCGCTTCGACCTCGGCCTGCCTCCTGAGGTCGCGCGCGTGCGCACGAGCGAGCGGACGCGCGGCATCTCGAGCGCCGACGTCGAGGTGTCGGCGTCGCTCGAGCGGCGGCTCGAGGAGTTCTACGGCGACGACTTCCGCCGCTTCGGCTACCGGGACGTGCCCCTGCCGCCACCGCCCCACCGCAGCCTGGGCGCCCGGGTGGCGTCGCGGGCGTCCCGCGAGCTGGCGACCCTCGCGGACCGGCTCTGACGCAGCCGCCCCGTAGAGTTGGCTGATGCCCCGCCGCCACGCGGCGGGGCGCACCCGTGAATCCGTCCGTGCCCGAACGCGAGTTGATGTCTCCGTGCTGACGAACTACCTGCGCTCCACCTACCGCCGACTGCCGGAGCCCTGGCGCGCGCGCGTCGCCGAGCTGCGCCGGCCCGGCCGGCGGACCCTCGTGACCGTCGTCGTGCCGGTGTACAACGTCGAGCGGTACGTGGGGGAGTGCCTGGAGTCGATCCTCGCGCAGACGCACCGCCGCCTCGAGGTCGTCGTCGTCGACGACGGCTCGCCGGACCGTTCGATCGACGTCGTGAACGCCATCGCCGCGCGCGACCGCCGCGTGCGGGTGGTGCGGCAGGAGAACGCCGGCCTGGGCGCCGCGCGCAACACCGGGGTGCGGAACGCCCGGGGGACCATGCTGTGCTTCGTCGACTCGGACGACACGGTGCCGCCGAACGCGATCGAGGTGATGCTGACCTCGTTGACGCGCAGCGGCTCGGACTTCGCCGTCGGCTCGCTGGTCCGTGACACGTCCGCCGGCAAGCACATGCCGCCGTGGGCGCGGAAGCTGCACGACCGCACCCGGACCGGCGTGACGATCGCCGACGAGCCCGACGTGCTCAAGAACGTCTTCGCGTGGACGAAGCTGTTCCGCACGGACTACTTCCGGCGCGTCGTCGGCGCGTTCCCCGACGGGCTGTACGAGGACCAGGTGCCGTCGGCCAAGGCGTACCTGCACGGCCGGTTCGACGTGCTCCAGGACGTCGTGTGCCACTGGCGGATCCGCGACGACGAGTCGTCCATCACCCAGCAGAAGTCGACGATGCGCGACCTCACGGGCCGCTGGCGGATGCTCGACGAGCTGCACGAGGTGATGCGGGACGCCCCGGGGCCGGTGCGGCAGGCGTGGGAGGCCAAGGTCGTCGGCTTCGACATGCGGCCGTACTACGAGCAGGTGCCGCGCACCGAGGACGACTACTGGGGCTTCCTGCAGCGGGAGGTCCGTGGCTTCGTGGACATGGCGGGGTACGAGCGTCTCGCGGAGGTGCCGGTCGCGGACCGGCTGCTCGCCGCGGCGACGTACCACGGGCTGCGCGACGACGTCGTGGAGCTGGTCGCGCGGCGCGAGTCGCTGACGTGGAAGGTGCACGGCGTCGCACGGGACGGCCGGGTGACCCTGGGGGACGACTACCTCGAGGGCCTCGAGCTGGCGCGCGACGGTGTGGTCGACGACCTGGAGCACGACGTCGAGGTGGTCGCGCGCGTCGCCGACGTCGTGCTCCAGCCCGCCGCGGTCACGATCGAGGGCAGCGCGTTCCTGTCGTTCGTCGACCTCGACGGCACGGAGAGCGAGATCATCGTGGAGGCGGTCTCGCCGCTCGGTCATCGCGTCGCGGGACGCGTGGAGCGGTTCGCCGACGAGACGGTCGACATGCGCGCGGTCGACCCGTGGAACGACCACGCGGCGTCGGGCTACCGGGCGCGCTTCGACCTCGGTGAGCTGGTCTCGCCGCCGTACCGCTTCGAGGTCGGCGTGCGGGTGGGCGGCGTCGAGCGCACCGCGCCCCTGCCGCTGCCGGACCCGCGCGGGCTCGGGCGGCTGCCGAAGTTCGGGGCCCTGGACGCCACGGGTCGCTGGTACGTCGACGCGCCGTCCGGGTCCGACGTCCTGGAGCTGCGGTGCATGACCTCGGCCCGCGTGCCCGTGGCGGACGTCCGCGTGGACGGGCGCCGGGTGGACCTCGTGCTGGCCGGGAGCCTGCCGCCGGTGCGAGGCTGCGTCGCCCGGGCGGGGACGGTCACGGTGCCCGGGGTGCGGCGCGAGGCGCACGGTCGGGAGATCGTCTCGTTCACGCTGCCGGAGGCGTCCGTCGGGGAGCGCCCCCGGACCTGGGCGTTCGCCGCCCGCCCCGCCGCGGGCGGGCGCGAGCGGCGGTTCTCCTGGGTGGAGCCGAGCCGGACGCTCGACCCGCCCACCCGCTCAGGCGTCCTGGTCGGCTCCACGCGGTTCGGCAACGTGGCCGCCCAGACCGGTCCGCTGCTCGGCGAGGTCGAGCGGCTCGAGCTCGGCACCGACGGCCTGCGGGTGCGCGGCTGGGCCACGGTCTCCGACGCGCTGCGCGCCGAGCCGCTGCGCCTCGCGCTGGCGCACGACGTCGCCCCGGGCCGTTCGGTGCCGCTCGAGCTCGGCGCGGACGGCGGGTTCGACGTCGTCGTCCCCGTGGCTGACGCGCTCGGCACCACGCTCTCCAAGACCGTCAACTTCGTGCTGACCCTGACCGCGGGCGACGTCTTCGTGCGGCCCCGCGCGGCGTCGGTCCTGGTGCGCGCGCTCCCGCTCGACCTCACCAACGGCGCTGTCTCCCTGACTGCGTCGGCCACCCCGAAGGCGGGGTCCGTGAGCCTGCGGTTCCGGGCCGTCCTGGACGACCGCGAGCGGAGCCGCCGGGCGCAGCACCGCCTGCAGCAGCGGTACCACCGGGCCGAGCAGGAGCCGCTGGACGCGGTGCTCCTCGAGTCGTTCGGCGGCCGGTCCGTGGGCGACTCGCCGCTCGCGCTGAGCCGCGAGCTGCACCGCCGGGGCGACGGCCGGCCGCAGTACTGGTCGGTCGCGTGCCTGTCGACGCCCGTGCCGGAGTGGGCCACCCCGGTGCTGCGCTTCTCGACGGCCTGGTACGACCTGCTCGAGCGGGCCACCCTGCTCGTGAACAACAACAACTGGCCCTGGTACTTCCGCAAGGGCGAGCACCAGACCTACCTGCAGACGTGGCACGGCACGCCGCTCAAGCGCATCGGGAACGACGTGCCGGGCGCGAACCTCACCATCACCTACCGCCGCCTCATGCAGCGCGAGGCGCAGTCGTGGGACTACCTGCTGGCGCAGAACGCGTACTCCGCGGAGATCTTCCCGGGCGCGTTCGGCTACGACGGCAAGGTGCTCGTCGAGGGCTACCCGCGCAACGACTCCCTCGTGGACACCACGGCGGCCGCGACCCGCGCCGCGGTGCGGGAGCGGCTGGGGCTCGACGACGACGTCCGCGTGCTGCTCTACGCGCCGACGTGGCGGGACAACATCAAGGAAGGCGCCCGGTACGGCCGGGTGGCGTTCCTCGACTTCGACGAGCTCGCCCGGGCGGCCGGGCCGCGCACCGTCGTGCTCTACCGCGGGCACTCCAACACGGCGTCGTCCACGAGCGACCTGCCCGACGGCGTGGTCGACGTGACGCAGCACCCGGACGTGAACGAGCTCATGCTCGCGTCGGACGCCCTGGTCACCGACTACTCGTCGATCATGTTCGACTACGGCGTCCTGCGGCGCCCGATCTACCTGCTGGTGCCCGACCTGGAGCTGTACGGGTCGACGACGCGCGGCTTCTACCGCGACCTTGTCGACGTCGCGCCCGGCCCGCTGTGCGCCGACACGTCCGAGCTGGTGGCGGCGCTGGGCGCCGACCACTGGTCCGGCTGGGGCGCGGCACACGATAGGTTCGTCGCGGAGTTCGCACCGCACGACGACGGCGCCGCGTCGGCCCGCGTGCTCGACGCCGCCGGCCTGACCTCCTGACCGACCCCACCAGCACCGGAGCACACATCATGTCGATCTACCGTTCTGCCCGGGACGGGCTCGCGCGCGAGGCGAAGACGCGCCTCGGCCGCCGGTTCCCGGACCGCTTCGGGATGCGGCGCTTCCGCCACCTGCTCGACGACTACGAGGTGGCGTCGCTCATCGAGGTGGACGGCAAGATCCCGCTGAACTACTTCACCTACCGGCCCAACTTCGGCGACCTGCTGTCGCCGTGGCTCGTGGAGAAGATGACCGGCCGCGAGGTCGTCGTGGCGGACCGCAAGAAGCCGCACTATGTGGTGATCGGGTCGATCATCAACCAGGCGACGAGCAAGTCGGTCGTGTGGGGCAGCGGCACCTACGGCACGGAGGGCAAGGACGAGGTCTCGCCCCGCGCGCACTACACCGCCGTCCGCGGCCCTCTCACCCGGGCCAAGCTCGGTGCGCACAAGGGCTTCGGCATCAAGGTGCCGGAGGTCTACGGCGACCCGGCGCTGCTGCTGCCCCTGTACTACATGCCCGAGGTGCCGATCACGCACGAGTACGGCGTCGTCGTGCGCTGGAGCGAGCGGAAGTGGGCGAAGGCCACGTTCGGCCCCGGCGTGAAGATGATCGACTTCGCCCGGAGCGACGTCGAGGCCGTGGTCCGCGAGCTGCTCTCGTGCAAGCGGATCGTCACGTCGTCGCTGCACGGGCTGATCGTCGCCGACGCCTACGGCATCCCGAACGCGTGGCTGGCCTCCGACTCGCCGCGGGGCGGCGTCTACAAGTTCTACGACTACTTCGCGTCCGTCGAGAAGTTCCGCAACCCGCAGACCCTCGACCTCACGGACGGCCCGGTCACGCAGGAGCGCCTGCGTGACGGGCTCACGTTCAGCGGCGAGGCGATCCGTTACGACTACCGCCCGTTGCTCGACGCGTCGCCGTTCCTGCGGCGCAAGAAGGGCGCCCGGAAGCGGCCCACCCAGGCGCAGCAGAAGCAGGCGCTGCCCTCACGGGAGCCCGCCCGGCTCCAGCGGCAGCCCGGACGCGGGGTGCTGCTGCCGTCGCTGGGGTACTTCGGCGGCAACGCCGTGAACTACTTCCGTGTCCCGGTCGACGGCCCTGTCTCGCGGATCCGGCTCTTCCTGCCGAAGATCGAGGGGGAGCTCGACCTGCGCGGCCTCGAGCTCTACCAGGCCGGCAAGCGGGTCACCGTCGACGACGCGAAGACGACGGTGGACCAGAGCTCGGACGGTCGGCGCCAGGGCAAGGGGCGCAGCCCGTTCCTCCTGGGCGGCATCCGGTCGCGGAAGGAGGTCGGGGCCTGGTGGACCGTCGAGTTCGACTCCCCGGTCGTCGCGGACGAGATCCGGGTCTTCAACCGGCTCGACGGTTGGGGCGCCCGCTCGCGCCACCTCACCGTGGCGGTCGCCGGCGAGGACGGGAAGTTCTCGACCGTGCGCTCCGTGGACTCGGACCGCGTCGTGACGTCCACCCTCGAGCTCCTGTCGCGACTCACCGGCCGCGAGCTGGAGCCGTCCGTCCTCGCCTCGGAGGAGGCCGCCGCGGCGGCCCGCACCGAGGTGCTCGGGGAGCTCGCCCGGCGCGCGGGTGAAGGGCTGCTGACCGCGGACCGCGAGGAGCAGAGACTGCTGGCGTCGCTCATCCGCACGCACCGCCTGGCGGACGGCGAGACCCTGACCGACGACGAGTGGGCGCTGCTCGGCCACCTGCTCGCGGCCGAGCGCCACCGGCTTCCCGCCACCAGCACGTCGATGAGGTCGTACCACCGGGTGCTCGACTCGCACGCCACGCTCAGCCGGCTCGAGTCGGAGGTGAACCGCGCCGGCGAGGTGATCGGCACCCCGCGGGCGGTGCTCACGCGGCACGGGCTCACCGACGTCGGGGGCCTGCGCCGCCGTTCCGACGAGTACGTCGCGCTCATCGGCAAGGCCGCGCGGGTGCTGGAGGAGTGCGGCTACTCGGCGATGCTCGCGTACGGCACGCTGCTCGGCGCCGTACGGGAGGGGAACTTCCTCGCGCACGACGACGACATCGACATGCTGATCCCGCTCGACGCGGCGACGCGCGAGCAGGCGGACGAGATCCTGGCCCGGCTCCACGAGGAGCTGCGGGCCAAGGGGTGGAGGGTGTCGCGGCCGAACACGTACACGAACTTCCACCTGATCGACCCGGACACGCGCCTGCACATCGACGTCTTCCCGCTCCTGGTGGACGGGGACAGCACGCAGCTGCACATGGAGAAGATGCAGCTCCGGGCGATCCCCACCTCGGTGGTGCTGCCGCCGTCCACGATCACGTTCCTGGGCGAGGAGATGCTGGCGCCGGCCCAGCCCGAGGCGTTCCTCGCGGAGCGCTACGGCGAGGGCTGGGGCACGCCCGACCCGTTCTACGACTGGCCGTGGAGGCTGCGTGACTGACGACGTCCTCACCCGGCTCCGTTCGACGCTGGACATCGGGGGCGCGATCCCCGAGGGGCTGAGCAAGGTCTGGATCTACAAGGGACGGATCCTCGCGGCCGACTACCGCAGCCCGAACGGCGCCGCGTTCGCGTTCGACATCACCGTCGACGGTTCCACCGCGACCGTCGCGGTGGCGGGTCGCGACGACCGGTCGCGGGAGGCGATCCGTGCCGCCTGCGCCGAGTTCGTCGAGCCGGTGCCGGGAACGCACAAGCTGCGCCTCGGCACGGCCGACCTCGATGGCGACGGGGCTGCCGAGAGCCTGCTGGGTCCGATGCGGCGTGCGCACCGGGCGATCTTCGACGCCTCGGTCGCGCGCTCGGGCGCGGTGGAGGAGTCGACCTGGACGCACGACGGCGTCTCGGTCAACTACGTGCGCCGCGCACCCAAGGAGGACTGCGACCAGATCGTCGTGATCTTCACGTCGATCCGGAACGTCGCGACCGATCTCGACTTCGACGGCCCGGACGGCAAGTACCTCGCGAGCAACCGCGCCGAGCTCGTGTTCGTGCACGACGACCACGACACGGCGTTCTGCTACTACTACGGCACGAACCGGGACGACCAGGTGGCGCGCGCCGTGACCGCCTTCGTGCGCGACCTGGCCGAGAGGCGCGGCGTGGGTCTCGAACGGGTGATCCTCACGGGCATGTCCAAGGGTGGGGCCGCCGCCCTGATCGTCGGGGCGCGGCTGCCGGGCGCGACCGTGGTGTCGCTGGTGCCGCAGGTCGCGATCGGCACCTACCTGCGGGGGCGTTCCGAGCCGTTCCTCGAGACGATCGCGGGTTCCCGGACGGACGAGGCCGTCGCCTGGCTCGACGGCGTCGTGCCGCGTGCGCTGGCCGAGGCCACGAACCGGGACGGCTACTACTACGTCCTGACGAGCCCCGGGGACGACAACTGCTTCGACGGGCTCGTCGAGCACGCGTCCGTCGCGGCACGGCTCACCGCGCTCAACGTGCTCGTGGCGTCGTCCCCCCGGGCCGCGGACCACTTCAGCACGCTCAAGCACCTGCTGCCGACGATGATCTCCCTGCTCGGGGTGCTGTCCTCGGGGCTGCGGCCGGACCTCGGCTCGGTCGCGACGACGACGGCGCGCGCCGTCGCCCCGTCCCGTGGGGCGCTGCGGGCGCGCGGCCCCGTCGCGCTGCGCGCCGCGTCCCTGCGCCGGGGCCTCCTGGCGGCACGTGCCGCACTGGAGGGGGCCAAGAAGTAGCGCCGGTCCGCCCCGTCACGGGCACGATCTGCAGATTTCAGACACGCCGGGGCGGCGCACTAGTGTTCCCGGATGGTTCGAATCAGCACGCCCGAGGTGGCGCGCGACGGCGACGACGCCGTGGTCACCGCCGAGCTGTCCGGCATCCGTCCTGCGGGCACGATCCGCTATCGCTTCCCGGTCGCCTATGAGCCGACCCCCGAGGCGATGGCCGACGCGCTCTTCCCGATCGGTCTGATGCTCGCGATGGCGACCGACCACGAGCTGGTGCTCGACGCACCGGTCTCGCCGGCCCTCCTCGCCCAGAGCGAGACGATCCAGGACGTCTTCGCCGCGTGGTACCCGGGCACGTTCTCCCGGGCCCGGCTGGAGGTCGCGCCGCGCACGGGCTCCGCGCCCCCCACGGGCGAGCGCGCGCTGTCGACCTTCACCGGCGGCGTCGACTCGTTCTACACGCTGCACCGGAACTCCGACGCCATCTCGAGCCTGCTGTTCGTGCACGGGTTCGACATCCCGCTGGCGCACAAGGAGTTCCGCAAGGTCACCTCGGAGCACCTGCAGGCGTCTGCCGCGGCGGCGGGCAAGGAGCTGATCGAGGGGGCCACCAACCTCCGGCGGTTCCTCAACCCGCACATGAAGTGGTCGACGATGTCGCACGGTGCGGCCATCATCAGCTTCGTCCTGCTCCTGTCCGGCACCCACGGGACGCTCTACCTCCCGGCGTCGTACTCCTACAACGACCTCTTTCCCTGGGGCAGCCACCCGCTCGTCGACCCGTTGTGGTCGACCGAGTACCTGACGGTCCGGCACGACGGGGCCGGCGCGACCCGCGTCGCGAAGACCCGCGCCATCGCCCACGACCCGGTGGCGCAGGAGCACCTGCGCGTCTGCTTCCAGAAGACCGGCGACTACAACTGCGACCGGTGCAAGAAGTGCGTGCGCACCAAGATCGCCCTCGAGCTCGAGGGACAGCTCGGAACGTTCACGACGTTCGCCGAGGGGGTCGACCCCGAAGCCGTGCGGAGGCTCGGCGTGCACAGCGAGACCGACCTCGCGTTCGCCCGCGAGAACCTGGAGTTCGCGCGGGCGCAGGGGCGGGACGACATCGCCGACGCCCTGGGTGGCTCGGTCGAGGCGTACCTGGCGGCGCGCACGGCGCACGCCGAGTCCGGCGAGCAGCAGGAGGTCGCCCGGCTCCGCGCCCAGCTCGAGGAGGCGAACGCCCAGGTCGCCGCCCTGGAGAGCCTGCCGACGGTGCGCGCGTGGAACTCGGCGCGCCGGATCGCACGCCGCGTCGGTGCGGAGCCGCGCCGTCCCGTGGGACGCGACCGGGAGCGACGCCGGGCGTAGTCGCCGCCCGCGTGACGTGGCCCCGGTAGGAACGCATACTGGGACCTGCGCGAGGAGCGAAGGCAGGAGACTGTCGTGGCACTTGGCAGGTCGCAGGACCAGAACGGTGAGGCACGCAGGCGCGTCGTCGTCATCGCGGACGACGTGGTGCCGGCGGTGCTGCGCGCCGCGGTGGAGCCCTACCGTGACGACGACCTCTTCGTCATCGCGCCCAGCCCGTACGAGGAGTGGGGGCTCGACGAACCGCACCAGCGGTACCTGAGGTTTGTCAAGGAGTCGAACCTGCAGTGGTATCTCAAGCTCCACGGACCCGTCGACCGCATCGTCGACATCCGGCAGCGGTGGCCGAAGGAGCACGAGGCGACGCTGCGGCGGCTGCTGTTCCACCTCCTGCCGGGCGGCGAGTACGTGATCCCGCGGTCTGCGCTCACGGGATACAAGCCGGGCAACCCCCTCGAGGTGCGCTTGGCGCACTTCGCCCGGGCGATGTCGGGCGGGGAGCCGGACGACGACGACTTCGCGGAGCTGTCGCACGCCGTGGCCCAGCTGCGCCTCGACCGCGAGGAGATCGTGATCCGTAAGAGCGGGACGCACTACCTCAAGCTGTCGGACCGGTGGGCGAACCGCATGCTGTCGACGCGCAACCGCGAGTCGACCACCGTGCACGAGCTGGCGCTGCTCCCGGCGCAGGAGTTCGCGTCGTCGACGACGATCGACTCGCACGGCTCCTCGCGACCGCTCCACGGGCTCGAGACGACGGTGGCCGTCCCGCCGCACCACCTGCGCCACTACCGCGGGCGGATCGGCCTGGTCAGCAACGCGCTGACGTTCACGTCGCACGAGATCCTGCCGGACTCGTTCCGGCACCACCTGTCCAACTCCCGCAACCGCCGGCTGATCCAGGTCGACGAGAACTTCGCGCGGATCCCGCGGCACGTGCAGCCCACGGAGGAGCTGTCGGGCTCCTACTACCAGCTGGACTCGGAGAACTCGGGTCACTACGGGCACCTCATGACCGAGGTGATCTCGCGGCTGTGGGGGTGGGACGCCGCCAAGGCGGACGACCCGGGGCTCAAGGCGATCTTCCGGCTGCGGCACGCGGCCGAGCGGGATCCCCGTCTCGAGCGCACGATCCTCACCGCCTTCGGCATCGACGCCGACGACATCGTGACCGTCGACCACCCGGTGTACCTCGAGTCGATGTACGCCGCGACGCCCATGTTCCACAACGCCCGGCCGTACTACGTGCATCCGGACGTCCGCGCGGTGTGGCGTCGGATCCGCGACGGGCTGCCGGCGGATCCCGGACCCGTCTGGGACCGGGTCTTCGTGTCGCGCAAGGACACGTACGGGAACCGGCGCTGCCTCAACCGGACGGACGTGGAGGACTACTTCGCGGCGGCGGGGTTCGAGGTGATCTACCCCGAGGAGCACTCGCTGGGCAGGCAGGCGGCGATCTTCGCGCACGCACGCGTGGTCGCCGGCTTCGGCGGCTCGGCCATGTTCAACACGGTGTTCGCGGAGAACCTGGAGCACATGATCGTGCTCACCCAGGAGGCCTACACGGCGCGCAACGAGGTGCTGATCGCGCTGCCGCTCGGCGTGCGGCTGCACTACTTCTGGAACCGACCCCGGATCCCGCACCCGCCCGGCGGCTGGACGGAGGAGGCGTACAAGTCCGACTGGACGTTCGACCTCCCCCGACACCAGCGGGAGCTCAACGCGCTGGTGCGATCGCTCTGACCTTGTCCTGCGCCCACTCGCGCGCGGCCCGACGACGACGCCGGTAGTCCTTGGGGTGCTCGAGGGCCTCGCGGAGCTCCGCCAGGCCCCGGTCCCGCCGCCGCCACGGCCGGTCCCCGCGGTGCAGCAACCCCCACACGGGGCGATTGAGGAGCCGGGTGCCGTCCCACGCGTCGGTGCGGTCGAGGACCGACGCCGGCACCGGCTGCGGGTCGTCGTGCACGTACTCCTCGACGATGCGGTCGTAGGCGTCGCTGAGCACCGTGCTGGTCGGGTCCAGGCCGAGCACGACCACCACGCCGGTCGGGCTGGTATCGACCGGCAGCACCGTCAGGTCGGGGCGGTAGTCCCGCAGCACGTCCGCGACCCGGAACACGTCCCCGGTCCACGCGCGCGTGTGCCGGTCGCGTGCCGCCTCGTCCACGCTGCGCGGCAGCATGTCGTCGAGCACGACGACGCTCGACCAGCGACAGTGCTTCTCGACGTTGATGAAGTCGCGCAGCGCGTACTCGAACAGGTGCAGCCCGTCGATGAACGCCAGCTCGATCGGGCCGCCGAGCCACTTCTTCGGGTCGGTCGTGGCGAAGTACTCGTCGCTGGTGGTGCGCGCGAGCCGTACCTTGGCGCTGAGCTCCTTCCGGATCGCGTACGCCGGGTCGATCGCGACGCTCGGCACCGACGACAGGCGCAGGCTCGAGCCGTCGGCGACGCCCACCTCCAGGTAGGTGCGCGGACGGAGCTGTCGGTGGAGGCCGGTCAGCAGCGCGTGCCGACTGAGGCGGGTCTGCGGGGTGCGGGCCTTCTGTGACATGAGACACATCATGGCCACCCTGACGCGGACAGGGAAGGCGCCGCGCCCCGCGGACCGGAAGGGCCTGGCACGGGATGTCGTTCCCTGGGAATCGACCGGCTCCGTTCAGGCGATGCGTTCAGCGGGAGCCTTGCCGATGCCCCGCACCTCGGTGAGATTGCGCAACCGCGCGACGACGCGGGCGGCGGCTCCGTCGTCCACATGATCGAAGAAGAGCCGGCGTCGAAACTCGTACTGTTCGTCGGCTGTGGGGGAGAGCAGGCCGTCGAGTGCGCCGTGGAGTGCGTCGAACGTCTGGCAGATCGGTCCGGGGAAGACATGGTCGAGGTCGTAGAAGCCGCCGCGCTCGAGCTGGTAGGCCTCGTAGTCGTAGGCAAAGCTGACCGCGGGCTTGCCAGTCATCATGTAGTCGATGAACGCGCTGGAGTAGTCGGTGATCAACGCCGACGAGACGCGGTACAACATCTCGACGTCGGGGAACTCATCGTCCGACAGGTTGAGTACAGGAAGTCCGGCCAGCTGAGCGCCGTATCCACCATCTCGTGCGGCCATGTGTTCACGGAGCCCCAGCACACATCCGTTCGCCGTGAGCCACGCGTCGAGCTTGGTGAGCTCGTCCGCCGAGAAGTGGTAGGCACCGCCGTCCGCAGCGTTCCGGAAGGTCGGGAGGAACAGAAGCAGTCGACGGCTCCCCACGAGGTCGCGCAGGGCCTGGAGCTGGCCGCGGAGATGTGAAGGCAGAAGGCCCTCGTCACGCACGATGAAGTCGTTGCGAGGGAGGCCGGTATTCCACACCTGGTGGAGGGTCAACGGGTAGAACGCGGCCGTCATGGCGAGAGAGTCGATCTTGGACGACGCGATCACCGCACGGTACTGGGCCTGATCTTCCTCGACCCGGTCGAGCTTGGTAAGGAAGTCGGCCGACGCATACCCGATCCGTTTGAACGGGATACCGTGCCAGACCTGGACGAGGTTGTGCAGCGAGCTCGAGACGGGGTGCACGAGGTTCCGGGACCGGCTGTGCTTGATGAAGATCGTGCCTGAGCGCAGCAGTCGGTGCTGTCCCTCCGGGCTCTGCAACGGGAGGACCTCGACGTTGACACCGTCGACCTCGATCTCCTTCTCCCGGGTGAGGACGATCTTGCGGATCGACGGGTCGTCCTTCACGTGCTCGAAGATCGCCCGCTCGTTGCCGGTGAAGTTGTGCGTGAAGGCGCACACCGGGAAGGCCCACCAGCTCCCGTGCTTGGGGCTCGTCCGGTCGGCCGCGGCGAACTGCTGCCGGGTGAGGAGCTTCGCGGGTACGGGAGGGTCCTCGACGCCCGTCTCGCTGCCGAGCGAGAGGCTGCGCCGCAGGCTCTCCGGGTCGGCGACCCGGGCGAGGTTGCGCTCGAACATCTCGATGTCCGCGCCGGGGACCTTCTGGCGGAGCCGGTCGGCCCAGTTCGCGAGCCCGGCCACCTCGTAGTGGTTGCGGGTCAGGAAGTACCTCTTGAAGAGGGGGAATCCCTCGTCCAGGAGACGGAAGTACCAGGGAGTGTAGAGGGGATGAAGCGGATAGAGGTGCGACACGTAGGTGTCGAACGGGTGCCCCTGGTGCACGAGCCATCGGGTCAGCCCGATCTCGTACTTCTGCACGACGGAGCGTTTGATCTCCTGCTTCGTGACGGACGCGAGGTACCGGCGGAACGCGGGGTTCTCGATGACCGGTCGGCGGTACGCCAGGAAGTAGGAGCCCACATGAAAGTCGTACGTGTAGTCCTGCTCGAATCGGTCCAGCAGCGGGCCTCGCACCGACTCCATCGGGATCGGCTCGTAAAACTGGTTCACCGGCACCTTGCGGGTGCGATGCATCCCCTTGGTGGCCTGGAGCCCCCACCAGTCGCACGCCCGGCCGTCCATCCGGGCGAAGACGTCGTCGAGCGGTCGCAGCAGGTATCCGCTGTCGTTGACCAGCAGCATCTCGTCGTACTGTTCCAGCGTCGACCAGCCGACACGGTCGGCCAACCGGGCGTACGAGCCGAAGTCGTACTCCCCGTGGCGCTCGGCCCAGGCGCCCTTGGTGTGTCCTGCCAGCTTGTCGAGCTCCTCGGGGGCGATGTCCGCGTCGGCCAGGTAGTACACGTCGGCGTGACGAGCCAGCTCCCGCACGTAGGCCACCACGTAGTCGTCGACGAGCCCGTCCGGGTCGTATCCGGCGAACAGGCAGACGCGCCGCACTTCCTGTCCGGGGACGAACCGTTGGCCAGTGCCAAGACGACGTGACGGTGAGGGGTCGGGACGGGTCGAGAGGCCTTCTCGGCGTCCGGTCGTGCGGTAGTGCGCGAGCGGGTTGACGCAGTCGTCGGCCGCGTCGAGATGCGTCGACCAGTACCACCAGGTGTCGAACTCCGGTGCAGGATTGCGCAGCTCGCGCCAGCCGTACTCGCAGTAATGGGCGAGGGGGTTGCGGCGCACCAACGGGTTCATGCGCTGGTAATAGCGCGTCTGGAACATCGGGGATGGGTCGAGGCCGAGGGACGCGCCCTTCGCCACGTAGTGCTCGATGGGGTCCATCCCGTCGGGCAGACCGTCCAGCCCGATGTCGAAGAGCTGCCCGAGGTAGTGCTCGACGTCGAAGGTCCCGGACGCGGCGATGATCTCCACGGGTGTTCGTCGTCCGAGGCTGGCGTTGCCCTGGACTGTGGTGTACCAGCGTCGCGGTGCACCAGGCTCGGCGTACGCGGCGAGGTCCACGCTCGACGCGACTCGACGCCGAAACCGGTCCGCCGCTCCCGCATGGACGGTGTAGAGGTCGATGGTCTCGCCGTTGAGGACCGTCAGGTCGTCGTCGCTCACGTCGACGGTCAGTCCGCGCGCTTCCGCACGCAGCGGGAGCCGGACCCCGAGCCCGCTCGTCCTGCCTTTGAGCAGGAGTTCGAGCGCATGTCGTGAGTCTCTCGACTCGATGACAAGCCGTGCGTCGGCCGTGTCTCCCTCGAAAGCGATGAGCCTGGGCGGACGAGTGAGTCGGGCCAGGAGGGACGAAGGGGCGAGACGGTGAAGTATCCGCTTGATCTGTGCCACGTGTGCGCCATCGGTCGGTGTGCCAGCAGGAATGGACCGATCATGCACCCGCATTACGACAAAGCGCCATAACCCATCGCGTGTGTCGGGTAGCATCACCCGCCGGTCCGGCCAGCGACCCCCGAGGAGCTCTCCCTTGTCAGCACCTGCCGGCACGTCCGAGCGCGCGGACTCCGTCGCGCCTGCGCGCACCGACGTCCGCACGGACGTCCAGGGACTGCGGGCGCTGGCGGTGAGCGCGGTGCTGATCTACCACCTGCTGCCGGACACGGTGACGGGTGGCTACGTCGGCGTGGACGTCTTCTTCGTCATCTCGGGCTTCCTCATCACGTCGCACCTGCTGCGCCGGCCGGTGCGCGGCGTGCGGGACCTGCTGGACTTCTGGGCGCGGCGGGTGCGCCGTCTGATCCCCGCGGCGACGGTGGTGCTGCTGGCGACGCTGGGCGCGACGCTGCTGTGGCTGCCGTCGACGGTGCACGCGCGGGCGGCGCGGGAGGTGGCGGCCGCGGCGCTGTACGTGGAGAACTGGGCCCTGGCACGGTCGGCGACGGACTACCTGGCGGCCGAGGAGCTGGCGTCCCCCGTGCAGCACTACTGGTCGCTGTCGGTGGAGGAGCAGTTCTACGTGCTGTGGCCGGTGCTGGTCGGCCTGACGGTGTGGCTCGCGGTGCGGCTGCGCGGGCGCGGCACGCGGCTATCGACGTGGCTGCCGACGGCGGTGGTGGGGCTGGTCGTCGTCGTGTCGCTGGCGTGGTCGGTGCACCTGACGGCGACGAACCCGTCGGCCGCCTATTTCGTGACGACGACCCGCCTGTGGGAGCTCGCGCTGGGCGGGCTCGTCGCGGCGGCGGTGACGGCGCGTCCGTGGCGGCTGTCCGCGCCGGCACGGGCGGCGACGGCGTGGACGGGGCTGGCGGCCGTCGTCGCGGCCGTGGTCCTGTTCGACGGGTCGACGCCGTTCCCCGGCGTCGCGGCGGCGCTGCCCACGGTGGGCACGGCGCTGGTCATCGCGGCGGCGGCGGACGGCGCCCGCGGCGGGCCCGGCGGCCTGCTCGCCCTGCGCCCGGTGCAGTGGCTGGGCGACGTCTCGTACAGCGTCTACCTGTGGCACTGGCCGCTGATCGTCGTCGTGCCGTACGCGCTCGGCCGCGCGCTGGGCGGCCTCGAGCTGGTTGCCGTCGTCGTGGCCTCGCTGCTGCTGGCGGCCGCGACCAAGCGGTGGGTCGAGGACCCGCTGCGCCGCCAGCCGGTGCTGGTGCGGCGCCGGGCGGCGACGTTCGGGCTGCTCGCGGTGTGCGTCGGCGTCACGGCGGTCTGGGGCGTCACGGCGGCGTCGGCGGCGCAGGAGCGCACCCGGGAGGCGGTCGCGTCCGCCCCGGCGAAGGTGGCCGAGGCGGGGGAGTGCGCCGGGGCGGGCTCCGTGCGCGACCCGTCCTGCGACGTGGACGGCCTGCTGACCCCGCCCGAGGCGGCGGCGCAGGACAAGCCCGACGTGTACGCCGACGGCTGCTGGAACGACCCGCCGTTCACCTCCCGCAACAGCTGCACCTACGGCCCCGACGACGCCCCGGTGCGCGCGGCGCTCCTGGGCAACTCGCACGCCGGGCACTGGACCCCCGCGCTGGAGGCGGGCGAGGAGGCGGGGGACTGGCAGGTCGACACCTACCTGCAGTCGTCGTGCTACCCCGTCGAGCAGCTGCTCGAGTACGAGGCCGACGACGACGCGCAGGGCTGCCTCGACACCACGCGCTGGGCGGTGGACTCCGTCGTCTCCGGCGGCTACGACGTCGTGATCATGTCGGCGCGCACCAACCAGCTCCTGGCGGACGTCCCGGAGGACGAGCAGGCCGACGCCGCCCAGGCCGCGTACGCCGAGACGCTGCGGGCGTTCACCGACGCCGGCATCCCGGTGCTCGTGCTGCGCGACACCCCCGCGATGCCGGACAGCGTGCCGGACTGCCTGGCCACCGGGCCGGTCTCCTGGGACGACTGCGGCGCCCCGCCGGCCGAGGCGCTCGAGCCGGACCCGCTCGCGGCGGCCGGCCGGGCCGACACGTCGGGCCTCGTCACGGTCCGCGAGGTCACCGACCTCATGTGCGACGACGAGGTCTGCCACCCGGTGATCGGGGGCGTCGCCGCGTACTTCGACCACGGGCACCTCACCGCGTCGTTCGCGCGCACGCTCGCGCCCGAGGTCGCCGACGGCGTCCGCGCCGCGCTCGCCGTCGCCACCCCCGGTGATTGAGCCTGTCGAAATCGAGGAACCGGGTTTCGACAAGCTCAACCAGCGGCGGCGGACGGAGTTTCGACGCGCCCGATCGGTCGGGGAGCCCTACGTTCACCTGTGACGGCCGCAACGTCGCGGCCGCACTCACGAAGGGGACACCATGAGCCTGCGCACCACCCATCGCGCGCGTCTGGTCGCCGTCGGGGCCGCCACCGCCCTCCTGGTTGCCGGGGCCGGCAGCGCCGCCGTCGCCGGCGGCACCGCGGCGGAGCCGCCGTCCACGCCGGTCCCGGTCGCCACACCCGACGGCCAGACCTTCTCCTACGTCGTCAACGCCAAGCACGCCAACCCGGGCCAGACCCGCCTCGCCGAGCGGGCCGTCGAGGCCGCGGGCGGCGTGGTCGTCCAGTCGTGGCCCGAGGTCGGCGTCGTCGTCGCGCACGCGGCGCGCGCGGACTTCCGCGCCGACGTCGTGCGCCTCGCGAAGGGGCACGCGGTCGAGTCCGTCGGGGTCACCCGCACCGTCCCGGTGAGCGAGGGCACGCCCGCGGCCGCCGACGACGTGCCGGGGGCCAAGGGCGGCCGCTGGAAGGCCACGGTCACCAAGAAGCCCGGTGCGGGAGCCGACGGCGACGCCGGCACGACGGCCGTCCCGGACCCGGGCGAGGCCACCCAGTGGGACATGGCGATGATCAAGGCCGACCAGGCCATCGAGATCAACCCGGGCTCGCCCGACGTGCTGGTCGGCGTCCTGGACTCCGGCATCGACGTCACGCACCCCGACCTCGCGACGCAGGTGGACCGGGACGCGTCGGTGAACTGCACGGCGGCGGGCCGCCCGGACACCTCGGCCACCGGCTGGCTGCCCACGACGTCCGACCACGGCACGCACGTGGCCGGCACGATCGCCGCCGCCGACAACGGCATCGGCATCGTCGGCGTCGCGCCGGGCGTGAAGATGGCGTCCGTGAAGGTCGTCAACGACGACGGCTTCATCTACCCGGAGTACGCCGTCTGCGGCTTCGTCTGGGCCGGCCTGCACGGCGTGGACGTCACGAACAACTCCTACTACATCGACCCGTTCGAGTACTGGTGCGACGACCAGCCCGACCAGGCGGCGGTGAAGGAGGCCGTGCGCCGCGCGATCGACTTCTCCACCGACCGGGGCGCCGTGCACGCCGCCGCGGCCGGCAACTCGGCGGCCGACCTGGCGACCAACACCCGCGACACCGCCAGCCCCAACGACTCCACCCCGGTGGACCGCACCATCAACTCGGGCTGCGAGGACATCCCGACGGAGGCGGACGGCGTGGTGACGGTCTCGTCCGTGACGAGCACGGGCGCGCTCAGCTCGTTCTCCAACCGCGGCCTCGGCAAGATCGACGTCGCCGCCCCGGGCAGCGCCATCGTCTCGACCGAGCTGAACGGCACGTGGGACACCAAGAGCGGCACGTCCATGGCGTCGCCGCACGTGGCGGGCGTGCTCGCGCTCATGGCGTCCACGCACCCGGACTGGACGCCCGCCCAGCTCGAGCAGGCGGTCCGTGACCAGGCCGACGACCGCCCCTGCGGCACCACGTCCGCCGGGCCGGTGTGCGTCGGGACGCCGCAGGAGAACTCGTTCTTCGGCGGCGGTCTGGTCGACGCGCTCGACGCGGTGACGCTGGGCTGACCCAGAACGACGGTCGGGGAGGGCGGCCCGCAGCGTGCTGCGGGCCGTCCTTCGTCCTGGACGCAGGATTCACCCGACGTCAGCGGGTGAAAATGGGCTGACCTGCGTCGATACCGGGTCATGAGTCTTCCTCGCGTCTCCATACTGAGGCTCAGCACCGCCGGACCGCGCCCCCGCGACGAGGCGACCGGCCCTGAGCGGTCGTGGCCGTGCCGGCCGTGCTCCGCCCCGCGGCCGCAGCATCGGCCGGCTGATCCTCGGAGGACCCGTGGAACCTCTCACCCCGGCGTCGCGCCGGCGCCGCGGTCGTGCGGCGTCGCTCGTCGCGACCCTCTCGTTGCTCCTCGCGCCGCTCGTGGTCGCGCCGAACGCCTCGGCGGCCCCCGTGGCGGCGGAGGTCGCTGACGAGCCGTCGGCGGCCGCGACCGACGTCGTCGCCCCGGCGGCGGACCAGCTTCTCGTCGACGGCGTGCTGCAGGTCGGCGAGGACGTCACGATCGACCCCCGGCCCGAGCTGTGGGCGCCCGCTGACGTCGAGCTCGCCTTCACCTACCGCTGGATCGCCGGCGACACCGTGATCGCCGAGGGCGCCGAGCCCACGCTGACGCTCGCACCGGAGACGGCGGGCGTGCAGGTCAGCGTCGAGGTCACGGGGACGGCGCCCGAGGGCGCCGTCGACGGAGCCCGCTCGGCCTCCGTCCTGGTCCCCGCATCGGGGACGGTGGCGGACGGCGAGATCGTGGCGACTGCGCCGACGATCAGCGGGACCCCGCAGGTCGGGCAGACGCTCTCGGCGCACGCCGGGACCTGGGAGCCGGCCGTCAACCCGACGTACCGGTGGCTGCGGGCAGGCGCCGCGATCAGCGGCGCGACGAAGTCGACGTACACCGTGACCGCCGCCGACCTGGGCAAGGCGATCTCCGTCGAGGTGTCGGGCACGGCCGAGGGATACGCCGCCCTGACGCTGACCTCGCAGGCGACGTCCGCCGTCGCCGCCGCCGGCCTCGCGACAGGGACGCCGACGATCGTCGGCACGGTGCGGGTGGGGTCGAAGGTCACGGCCAAGCCGGGCACCTGGACCTCCGGGACCACGCTGGACTACCAGTGGTACGCGTCGGGCGCGAAGATCTCGGGGGCGACGACGTCGACGTACACGCCGACGTCGGGGACGAAGGGGCGGACCCTCACCGTGAAGGTGACGGGGAAGAAGACCGGCTACACCACCGTCACGCGGACGAGCCTCGGCACGAAGGTGGCGGCAGGCGTGCTGTCCGCGCCGAAGCCGAAGATCAAGGGCACCGTCAAGGCGGGCAGCACGGTTTCCGTCACGCGCGGCACCTGGAAGCCCGGAGCCACCGCGTACCGGTACCAGTGGAAGGTCGGCGGCAGGTCGATCCCGGGGGCCACCCGCTCCACGTACACGATCCCGGCGAAGTACGCCGGCAAGAAGCTCACCGTGACCGTGACGGGCAGCCGCAGCGGCTACACGACGCGCACCGTGACGAGCTCGAGCACGACCGTGCTGCGCGTCTACGCGAAGACGTCGGCGCCCAGGATCTCGGGGACCGTCCGCGTGGGCTCCACTCTCAAGGTCGGCAGCAAGGGGACCTGGAGCCCGGCGCCGAAGACCTGGAGGTACCAGTGGAAGGCCAACGGCACCGCGATCAAGGGCGCCACCAGGTCGTCGTTCAAGCTCACGTCCGCCCAGCACGGCAAGCGGATCACGGTCACCGTCTCGGGCGTCCGGTCGGGATACGCGACGGCGTCGCGGAGCAGCTCGGCCACGGCCAAGGTGGCCTGGCCGGTAGGGGTCAGCAAACCGAAGGTGACCGGCAACCCGGCCCAGAAGTGGGTCACGTCCGGCCAGACCGCGACGTTCTCGGTCAAGGCCACCGGGGGGCACCTGCGGTACCAGTGGCAGATCTCACCGGACGGCACGAAGTGGAGCAATCTGTCCGGCAAGACGTCGTCGACCCTGAAGCTCTCGGTGCGCGCGTCCCGTGACGGGTCGCGGGTCCGTGCCGTGGTGAAGAACGTCGCCGGCACGGCCACCAGCAAGGCGGCCATGCTCTGGGTCGACTCGACGCGCAGCGACCCGTATCGACCGAACGTCGCGTTCTCGACGCTGGACTGGTCCGCGGTCATCGGCAAGACCGGTTCGACGAGCTCGACGACCTCGACAAAGCTGGTCTCCGCGCCGATGGCTGTCTGCTACTACGGCGACGACAGCGCGCTGCCGTGGCTCGATCTCGACATCGAGTACGTGGGCAGCAACGGCGTCGTCTACGACGACAACTACGAGTTCTTCGACGACGACATCTGGGGCACGACCGAGCTCTACGCGGGCGGCTGCACGTCGTTCACGGCGTACGCCGTCGTCTCGAACGGTGCGGTCAGCGGAGGCACCTGGCGCCTCACGGACTCGTCGGCGTACCCGACCTACGTCCAGTGGGTCGACGGCGCCTGACGCTGCTGGTCGAGCCTGTCGAGAGCCGGCAAGGGTCTCGACAGGCTCGACCCATGGACGTCAGCGCCCGGCGGCGTAGCCCTGCGCGCCGCGCGGGTTCGCCGCCGCGCCGAGGATGCCGGTGGCGGGGTCGCGCGTGACGGCGCTGAGCCGGCCGAGCGCCCAGTCCCCGGCGAGCGTGAGCACGTGGCCGCGCTCGGCGAGCCCGGCGAGGACGTCGGCGCCGAGCCGGTCCTCGACGACGGCGCCGCCCGGCGTCCACGTGCGGGGCCAGAACGAGCCGGGCGCCGACGCGGTGTGCAGGGCGGGGGCGTCGATCGCCTCCTGCGGGGTGTACCCGCCCACCAGCACGCGCAGCAGGAACGCGAGCTGCCACTGGTCCTGCTGGTCGCCGCCCGGTGACCCGCACGCGAGCACCGGCTCGCCGTCGCGCAGCACGAGCGTCGGGGTGAGCGTGGTGCGCGGCCGGCGGCCCGGGGTCAGCGCCGACGGCGAGGAATCGTCCAGCCACGTCATCTGCAGCCGCGTGCCGAGCGCGAAGCCGAGCCCCGGCACCGTGGGGGAGGACTGCAACCACCCGCCGGACGGCGTCGCGCTGATCATGTTGCCCCAGCGGTCCACGACGTCCAGGTGGCACGTGTCGCCGCGCGTGGCGCCGGTGGCGTCGGTCTCGAGGCCGTCGCCGTTCAGGGGCGCGCTCGCCCCGACGACGACGGTCGGCTCGCCCACGCCGGCGGCCGCGCCCCCGGCCGGGGCGCCGGGCAGGGCGGCGGCGGGCACGTCGGTGGCGTAGGTCGTGCGCAGGGGCGGGGCCGCCGGGGTCCGTCGGCCCGGCACGTCGCCCGGGCGCACCTCGTGGGAGGCGCGGTCGCCGATCAGCGCGCGGCGGGCGGCGGCGTACTCCTCGGACAGCAGGACGTCGAGCGGCACGCCGTCGCCGTCGGGCCCGTCGTCTCCGACGGCGTCGCCGTACCAGGTGTCGCGGTCGGCGAGCGCGAGCTTGAGCGCCTCGAGCACGGTGTGCGCGCCGAGCTCGGTCGACGGGTCGAGCCGGGCGTCGTCGAGGCCGTCGAGGATGCGCAGCGCCTCGAGCAGCGCGGGCCCCTGGCCCCAGGCGCCGGTCTTGGCGACCGTGTACCCGCGGAAGTCGACCGTCACGGCGTCCTCGAACGACGCCTCGAAGCCGGCCACGTCCGCCGCGGTGAGCACGCCGGCGTGGTCGCGGCCGTCGGCGTGCCGGTGCGGCGTGCGCACGAACTCCTCGACCGCCTCGCCGACGACGGCCCGCCAGGCGGCGCGGGCGGCGTCGACGGCGCCGGCCCGGTCGGCACCGTCCCGGACGGCGTCGGCCTCGGCGGCGACGAGCCGCTCGAGCATCGCCGCCAGCTCCGGGTTCGTGACGAGCTCGCCGGGCTCCGGGGCGCGCCCGCCCGGCAGCCAGCGCTCCGCCGACGTGGGCCAGTGCTCGCGGAACAGCTCCGCGACGCCCTCGATCGTGCGGACGACCGCCGCCAGCACGGGGTGCCCGTCGCGCGCGTACCCGACGGCGGGGGCCAGGGCGTCGGCCACGGTCCAGGTGCCGTGGTCGCGCAGCAGCAGGAGCCACGCGTCGACGGCGCCGGGCACGGCGGCGGCCAGCGCGCCCGAGCCCGGCACCAGGTCCAGCCCCTCGACGTCCCGGTAGTGCGCGATCGTCGCCCCGGCGGGCGCCGGGCCCTGCCCCACGAGCACCCGCGGCCGCGCCGGGTCGTCCGCCGTCGCGAGGACCGCCGTCATGTCGCCGCCCGGGCCGTTGAGGTGCGGCTCGACGACGTGCAGCACGAACGCGCCCGCCACGGCGGCGTCGAAGGCGTTGCCGCCGCGCTCCAGCACCGACTGGGCGCTGGCGCTGGCCAGCCAGTGCGTCGAGGCGGCCATCCCGAACGTGCCGCGCAGGTCCGGGCGCGTGGGGTGGGGGCCCGGGGGAGTGAACGTCATGCGGGGTCCTCCGTGGTGTGTCCGAGGGCGGCGACGAGGAGCGTGAGCACGGCGCTCACGCCCACGCCCCACGCCAGGTGGGCCTGCAGCAGCAGGGCGCCGGCGGCCGCGCCGGCGCAGATGAGGGCGATCGCGGCGATGCGCCGCCCGGAGTTCGTGCCGTGCCCGCCCGCGAGGCGGGAGTCGGCGGCCAGGCCGGTGATGGTCGACGTGACGACGACCGTCGTGACGTCCTTGACCGACAGATGGCGCGCCGTCGCCGCCTGCGTGCCCATCGCGAGGGCCAGCAGGCCGGTCACGGTGAGCTGCACGGGGTGCGACAGGTCGTCGTCGGCGACCACGAGCAGCACCGTGATCGCGCCGAGGAGCACCCCGACGGTGGCGAACATCGCGGTGGTGCGCGTCGTCCACCCGACCTGCACGGGGCGCAGCACCACGCCCGCGACCACCGCCCCGGCCATGAACGTGCCGAGCGCGAGGAGCGGCCCGACGACGGGCAGGTCGTCGCCGCCTGCCAGCGCCATGCCGAGGATGACGACGTTGCCCGTCATGTTGCCGGTGAACACCCGGTCCAGGCCGAGATAGCCGACGGCGTCGGCGATCCCCGTCGAGAACGTCAGGGCGAGCATCAGCGCGAGGTGGAGGCGGTCGCGGTCACGCCGGAGCGGTCCGAGGAGCGAGGGCACCGGGCCACCGTATCGAGCGGCCGCAGGTGGGTGCCCGGGGCGCTGGACAGATCCAGGTGGCGACGCGACGGATCCGTGTCTAACCTGCCCCGTTGGTCACAGCATGATAAAGATCACCGCCGATTCGCCAGGATCGCGTACAGGACCGTGTCGGAGATGGCCTAACGTCGTGAACAGTGTGTGGCCGCGTCGTGCCGGTTTGATCCCGTACGGACGCCGCCCACGCCCGGCCGACGAGCGTCGCCGTCGCACCGGGCAGGCCATGTCCCCGACCTCGGGAGAGTTGTGTCAGCCATCCAAGCCAGTGGTTTGACGAAGATCTTCGGACGCCGCCCGCAGCGCGGCGTCCGCTTGCTGGAAGAGGGCGCCGATCGCGCCACGCTGCGCAAGGAAGGCCTCACCGCCGCGGTCATCGACGCCACGTTCGACGTCGCACCCGGCGAGATCTTCGTCGTCATGGGACT
The DNA here is from genome assembly GCF_038593535.1 of Isoptericola sp. F-RaC21. Classification (NCBI taxonomy): domain Bacteria; kingdom Bacillati; phylum Actinomycetota; class Actinomycetes; order Micrococcales; family Promicromonosporaceae; genus Isoptericola; species Isoptericola sp. F-RaC21. The sequence goes on from NZ_JBCFYX010000003.1 coordinate 724,780, forward strand.
GTCGGGCTCCGGCAAGTCCACCCTGATCCGCACCGTGAACGGGCTCCTCGAGCCCACCGCGGGATCCATCAGCATCGACGGGCAGGACGTCACGCACCTGTCCAAGGCCGGCCTCCGCGAGGTCCGCCGCACCAAGGTGAGCATGGTGTTCCAGCACTTCGCGCTGCTGCCGCACCGCACCGTCGGCGAGAACGCCGCCTACCCGCTGCAGCTGCGGGGCGTGAACAAGGCCGAGCGCGAGCAGCGCGCCGAGGAGGCCCTCGGCCTGGTCGGCCTGGCCGGCTGGGGCGGCTCGCTGCCGTCCGAGCTGTCGGGTGGCATGCGCCAGCGCGTCGGCCTCGCCCGCGCGCTCGCCGCGGGCACCGACGTCCTGCTCATGGACGAGGCGTTCAGCGCCCTGGACCCGTTGATCCGCAAGGAGATGCAGGACCAGCTGCTGGAGCTCCAGGCCGACCTGGGCAAGACCATCCTGTTCATCACCCACGACCTCAACGAGGCCATGCGCCTCGGCGACCGCATCGCCATGATGCGCGACGGCCGCATCGAGCAGGTCGGCACGGCCGAGCAGATCCTCAACGAGCCCGCCAACGACTACGTGGCGCAGTTCGTCGCGGACGTCGACCGCAGCCGCGTGCTCACGGCGTCCGCCGTCATGGAGCGCCCCGTGGCAGTCATCGGGACGGAGTCCGGGCCCAAGGCCGCGCACAAGCTGATGCGCGAGCACCAGGTGCCCGCGCTGCTGGTGACCGGCAAGAACCGGAAGCTCGTGGGCGTGGTCTGGGAGGACGACGTCGCGAGTGCGGTCAAGCAGGGCGCCGAGCGGCTCCCGCTGAGCGCCGAGGGCGCCGTCCGCGTGACCCCCGACACCCCGCTCATCGAGCTGTTCGGCGACGCGGCGTCCAGCCGTGCGCCCCTCGCCGTCCTCGACGAGAACGACCGCCTGCTGGGCGTGATCCCCCGCGTGACGCTGCTGAGCGCCCTGTCGATGCCCGACAGCGAGAACGGCGAGGCGGGCAACGAGCCCGCGGCCACCCCCGCCGGCGACAGCGACACCGTCCTCGACACCGCGGGAGCGAACTGATGACCATCCCCAACCTGCACCTGGGCGCTTACGTCGCGGACGGCGTCGACTGGATCAAGGCGACCTTCGAGCCCCTGCTCGACGGGATCAGCGACGGCCTCGGGGCCCTCGTCGACGGCATCTCCGACCTGCTCCTCGCACCGCTGCCGCTCGTGATGGTGGTCGTCTTCGCCCTGCTCGCGCTGCTCGTGCGCTCGTGGTCGTTCGCCGTCGTCACCCTGGTCGGCATGCTCCTCATCGTGAGCATGGAGATGTGGGAGCCGGCGATGGAGACCCTCGCGCTGGTGGTCGTCGCCACCGTGATCGCGCTGATCATCGCCGTCCCGCTCGGCATCCTCGCCGCCCGCAGCAGCGGGTTCAGCGCGGTGGTCCGGCCGGTGATGGACTTCATGCAGACCATGCCGGCGTTCGTGTACCTCGTGCCCGTGGTGATCTTCTTCGGCATCGGCGTGGCGCCCGGCGTGTGCGCGACGATCGTCTTCGCGCTGCCGCCCGGGGTCCGGCTCACCGAGCTCGCGATCCGCCAGGTGGACCGGGAGACGGTCGAGGCCGGCGAGTCGTTCGGCGGCACCGGCGGCCAGATCCTCCGCGGCATCCAGCTGCCCCTCGGCCTGCCGACCATCATGGCCGGCGTCAACCAGGTCATCATGCTGGCCCTGTCGATGGCGGTCGTCGCGGGCATGGTCGGAGCCGGCGGGCTCGGCCAGGTCGTCGTCGGGGCGATCTCGCAGCTCGACGTCGCGACCGGCTTCGAGGGCGGGCTCTCGGTCGTCGTCATCGCGATCTACCTGGACCGCCTCACCGGCGCCATCGGGCAGGCCGAGAACCGGTCTCTCCTCGCGGCCCTGCGGCGCCGCCGGCGTCGCGTGGCCCCCGCGGCCTGAGCGCCGGCCCCTTCGTCCCGAGGCACGGGACCGCAAGCTTCGACACGTCGACGTGCGCGTCGGCACGGAAGGAAAGAAGAGCAATGAGTATTCGTCTGAACACCCACGCCCGTCGGGGCGCCGCAGTGGTGGCCACCGCCGCGCTCGGCCTCACCCTGGCCGCCTGCAGCAGCGACGACGCCGGTAGCGGGGGCGGCGACAAGGAGGTCACGCTCGGCTACGTGCCCAGCTGGCCCGACGGCGTCACCATGGCGAACCTGCTGGACCACCAGCTGACGGCCGCCGGGTACGACGTGGAGCTCGAGGAGCTCAACGACGTGGGCGTGCTGTACACCGCGGTCGCCGAGGGCGACGTCGACATCTACCCGTCCGCCTGGTCGGGGCTCCACGAGTCGTACTACAAGAAGTACGAGGGCAAGCTCGAGAACCTCGGCTCCTTCTACGAGGGCGGCTCGACGTATCTCGGGGTGCCGGAGTACACGGACGTCGACTCCATCGAGGACCTGCCCGACAACGTCGACAAGTTCGACGGCGTCATCACCGGTATCGAGCCGAACGCCGGCGTGATGGACGACACCCGGGAGGTCATCAAGGCCTACGGGCTGGACGACGCGGGGTACACGCTCAAGCCGTCGAGCGGCGCGGCGATGCTGGCTGCTCTCGACGACGCGGTCAAGAGCAAGGAAGACATCCTCGTGACCATGTGGACGCCGTACTGGCCGAACGCCGTGTACCCGCTGAAGCAGCTCAAGGACCCCAAGGGCGCGTTCGACATCGAGAACAACCTGGAGTTCCAGGCCACCGCCGGGTTCGGCGACGAGCAGCCCGAGGTCGCCGACTGGCTCGGCAAGATCAAGCTCGACGACCAGCAGTACTCCTCGCTGGAGAAGGCCGTCGCCCAGGACAACGCCGACGACCCGCAGGCCGGTGTCGAGGCGTGGCTCAAGGAGAACCCGGACGTCATCCCGGCGTTCGAGGGCTGAGCACCCGCTCGCCGAGCACTTCCCGCGGAGCGCTCCGTGAGTCGAGACGCCCGTCCGGTCGTACCGGGCGGGCGTCTCGGCGTCCGGAACGCTTGCCCCGGGCCGGGGCCGTCGCGCTAGGTTGACCTGCACCCCGTTCGCCTGCGAACCGCGCCGCACCATTCACGAGGAGAGCGCACGGATGACGAGGACCCGTACGGCAGGCGTCGCCCTGCTCGCCCTGGCGGTCGCCGGTGGGCTGGCCGCGTGCAGCACCAACGACGCGGCGGAGCGCCCGTCGCTCGAAGAGCTGCAGGCCTCAGCGAGTGCCAGCCCGAGCCCGAGCCTCAGCGCGGAGGAGCAGGAGAAGCAGCAGGTCATCGAGGAGGCAGAGGACTTCCTCGCAGAGATGCGCCAGGCAGAGGTCGACTCCATGCAGTCGGGCTTCACGGGCTGGCCTCGGCTGGTGAACGAGTACTGGGGCAGCGACCTGGCGCAGGCCGTTGTTCCCATGTTCCAGAAGATGTCCGCGAAGAAGCGGTTCACGACCGGAGAGCCAGAGTTGGTGTCGTCTGAGGTCACGGACTACGTCGCCGAGGACGCCGGGTACGAGCAGGTGGAGTTCACCACGTGCCTCGACCGGTCCTCGCTGAAGCTGCACGAGAAGGATGGCAAGGTGCTCCCTAACCCGGACGACCTCGACGACCGATACGTCAACGTCTATCGGCTCGAGCACCAGGGTGAGGGGAAGTCATGGCGGGTCACGGAATCCGATCCTCAGGAGGAGTCGTGCTGAGCGTGCGTCACGCGCGGCGGTACGCGGTGTGCGCGGCCGCGGTGGCGCTCCTGGTCGCTACCGCCCTGTGGGTGCCGACGGCGTCGGCATCCGCGGTTGTACCGGCGGTGTCGATGCTCTCCGCGGGCTGCCCGGGCGGAACCGGCGGTGGGTCGGGCACCGGTGGATTCGATTCGTGTGCCAAGGACGAGCAGGATCAGGTCGACCAGAATCAGGACGACCAGAATCAGGACGACGGCGGGGGGCCAAGCGGACCGCGGGTGTGCAAGGTGCCCGGTACACCCGACGGGACCCTCCCGGACGTCGTGGTCGACTGCGTGACCGAGGACGGCATCTGGAACGACGCCGACCACTGCTACGAGCAGCTTGTGGACCCTCAGCCCCCGAAGAGCGACGACGTGTGGAGGGGCAACAACGAGGGCTACATCGTTCTCTGCAAGCCCTCCGAGAAGTGGTGCATGGAGTACGCGATCCCGAACGGCACAGGCCCGGCCGCGTGCCTCCAGTCGCAGCCCTCTTGGCAGGAGAACTTGCCCGGCGTCGAGCCGGTGGACCCGGAGGAGCTGGCGCGCGAAGCGTTCGCGTCGCTGCCGATCGAGCCGGTCGACATCGGCATCGTGCCGGAGGACGAGCCCGGCCGGGTGGGCCTGGTGGGGATGCCCACGTGGATGTGGGCGCAGAACCCGACGGCGAACCAGATCGGGCCGCGGGAGACGTCGGCGTCGGACCAGGGGCTGACCGTCACGCTGGACGCGCGGGTGGACCGCGTCGTGTGGAACATGGGCGACGGCAACACCGTGACGTGCGACGGCGCCGGCACGCCGTACCAGGACTCCTACGGCAAGAAGGACTCGCCGGACTGCGGGTACACCTACACGCGCCAGGGCGAGTACCAGGTGACGGCCACGACCTACTGGGTCGCGGACTGGACGGGCGGCAACCAGTCCGGGCAGCTCACCAACGACTTCTCGTCGACCACCACGATCACCGTGGGGGAGCTGCAGGTCCTGACCCAGTGAACGGGTGAATTCCGCCGCTCGTGGGCCGGATCGGGGCTGAGCGGCGGGCGCCGTTGGACATACTTGTCCGGCGACGCCGGCGCACCGCCCAGGAGGGGCGCGTCCGCGGGCCGTGTCGCGGATCCCCGCCCCGGGAACGGGGCCACCCACCTGGAGGCACTGTGAAGTCCTTGCTGCCCGCGCGCCGACCCGGCCGCCTCGTCGCCCTCGTCACCGCCGTGACGCTGCTGGCCGCGCCGCTCGCCGTCGTCCCCGCGAGCCTGGCTGCGCCGTCGGCGTCGGCCGCCACCGCCACGTCCGTGACGGTCAAGAAGATCGGCACCAAGACCGCGCCCTACTCCAAGAAGGCGACGATCAAGCCGAACGTCACGGCCAAGGGCAAGGTCTCGGTGAAGTCGAAGACCCTCACGGTCGCGCAGCGCGGCAAGTACGTCGCCAAGAACAAGAAGTCCGTGGCGCTCAAGGCGGGCACGTACACCGTGACCACGAAGGTCACCTACAAGACGTACCGGCTCACCTCGGCCAAGAAGAAGGTCTGGTCGGCCACCAAGTCGAAGAAGCTCACCCAGAAGCTCGTCGTCAAGCAGGGCAAGAGGCCGTCGCGCACGGCGCCGGTGAGCAAGTACAACTGCCCGAGCTGGGCTCCCGTGAAGGGCAACCAGTCGGGGATCTACCACGTGCCCGGGGGCCGGTACTACAAGGTGACCACCCCTGAGGTGTGCTTCACGACCGCGGCCGCCGCGCGCAAGGCGGGCTACCGCGCGTCGAAGAACGGCTGAGGCGCCGCCGTCGTCCGACCGCCGACGTCGCCGCACGAGGCCGGCACCCTGACGGGGTGCCGGCCTCGCTGCGTCGTGGACGCGCCGCGGTCTACCCTGGGTGCTGGCCCGCGCCGACGACGGCGGGCCGCGCGCAGACGGGAGCCCCCAGCGCACACGGCCATATCGCAGACCCCAGGAGGGCGACCATGTCCACGACCGCTGAGGCACCCGGCACGACCGGTTTCGACGAGGCACCCGGCCGCTACAAGGTGCGCTCGCTCGCGCTGGCGGAGGCCGGGCGGCACCAGATCCGGCTCGCCGAGCACGAGATGCCCGGCCTCATGGCGCTGCGCGCCGAGTACGGCGAGGCGCAGCCGCTCGCCGGCGCCCGCATCGCCGGCTCCCTGCACATGACGGTCCAGACGGCGGTGCTCATCGAGACGCTCGTCGCGCTCGGCGCCGAGGTGCGCTGGGCCAGCTGCAACATCTTCAGCACGCAGGACGAGGCGGCCGCGGCGATCGTCGTCGGGCCGCACGGGACCCCCGAGGACCCGCAGGGCGTCCCCGTCTTCGCGTGGAAGGGCGAGAGCCTCGAGGAGTACTGGGACTGCACGGAGCAGATCCTCGTGTGGCCGGGGGCGGAGAACGGCCAGGGCGGCCCCAACCTCATCCTCGACGACGGCGGCGACGCCACGATGCTGGTGCACCTCGGCCTGCAGTACGAGCGCGCCGGCGTGGTGCCGCCCGACACGCTGCCGGGCGAGCCCGACCACACGCACGAGATGAACGTGGTGCGCGGCGTGCTCCGGCGCGCGCTGGAGTCCGACCCGCTGCGCTGGACGACGATCGCGCAGGGCATCGGCGGCGTCACCGAGGAGACCACCACCGGCGTGCACCGGCTCTACCACCTGGCCGAGGCGGGGGAGCTGATCTTCCCGGCGATCAACGTCAACGACTCGGTCACCAAGTCGAAGTTCGACAACAAGTACGGCATCCGCCACTCGCTGCCCGACGGCATCAACCGTGCCACCGACATCCTCATCGGCGGCAAGGTCGCGTTCGTCTGCGGCTACGGCGACGTCGGCAAGGGCGCCGCCGAGGCGTTCCGCGGCCAGGGCGCGCGCGTCATCGTGTCCGAGGTGGACCCGATCTGCGCGCTGCAGGCGGCGATGGACGGCTTCCAGGTCGCCCGGCTCGACGAGACCATCGGCGAGGCCGACTTCGTCATCACCACGACGGGCAACAAGGACGTCGTGCGGACCCGGCACATGCTCGCGCTCAAGGACAAGGCCGTCGTCGGCAACATCGGGCACTTCGACAACGAGATCGACATGGCCGGCCTCGCCGCCGTGCCGGGCGTCGTGAAGACCGAGATCAAGCCGCAGGTGCACGAGTGGACCCTGCCGGCCGGCGTCGGGCCGGACGGGGAGGAGCGGCCCGAGCGGTCGATCATCGTGCTGTCCGAGGGCCGCCTGCTCAACCTGGGCAACGCGACCGGGCACCCCTCGTTCGTCATGTCGAACTCGTTCGCCAACCAGGTCATCGGCCAGATGGAGCTGTTCGCCGACATGGCCCGTCCGGCCGAGGAGCGGCAGTACGAGCGGCAGGTGTACCGCCTGCCCAAGGTGCTCGACGAGAAGGTCGCGCGCCTGCACCTCGACGCGCTCGGCGTGCGGCTGACCGAGCTTAGCAAGGACCAGGCCGAGTACATCGGCGTGCCGGTGGAGGGCCCGTACAAGCCGGAGCACTACCGGTACTGACGCCGCGCCCGCCACCGGCCCGGGGGATGTCCCCCGGGCCGGCGGGCGGTCCGCCGGATATCGGGTCGGCGCCGCGGGCGGCAGCCTGGAACCATGACCACCATGACGTCCACCGACGGCACCGTTCCGGCGTCCGAGACCCCGCAGCCGACGTCGTCGACCCCGCGGACGGCGGGCCGCCCGGCGGCCTCCCCGCGGCCGTCGGTCGACGGCGCGCCGCCCTTCCTGCTCGCGCCGTTCGACGGCCGCACCTGGCGGGCCTACGGCTTCCTGTGGCTCGCGCTGCTGCTGGCGCCGTTCGCGCTCGCCTACGCGCTGTTCACGGTGTCGTTCATGGCGGGCGTCGCCGTGACCGTGGTGGGCCTGTTCGTGGCGGGCGGCGTGCTGCTCGGCGCGCGCGGCTGGGCGTCGATGTACCGGCGCATGGCGGTCCGGTTCCTCGGCGTGGAGATCGCGGAGCCCGCGCCGCGCACGCCCCGCAAGGGGTTCTGGCGGCGCCTCGGCGGGATGCTCGGCGACGCGACCGCGTGGCGCGCGCTGCTGTACATGGTGGTGACGTTCCCGCTGGCCATCGCGGGGTTCGTCGTGAGCACCGTGTTCCTGGCCGTGGCGCTCGGCGGGATGACGCACTGGTTCTGGTCGCGCTGGCTGCCGCTGCAGCAGGCGCACGACGGCACGTGGCACCGCGGCTTCTCGATCTCCACGAGCAGCACCGACTGGTTCGCCGACACCCCGGCCCGTCAGCTGCTGATGGTCGCCGTAGGCGTGGTCCTGCTGTACCTGTGGCCGCAGGTGCAGGCCCTGGTCGTCGGCCTGTTCCGCCTGCTCGCGACCGGCCTGCTCAGCCCGACGCGCGCCAGCCAGCGCGTCGCGTACGCCGAGCGGGCGCGCGCCGTGACCGTCGAGGACGCCGACGAGCGCCTGCGGCGCATCGAGCGCGACCTGCACGACGGCACCCAGGCGCACCTCGTCGCCGTCGCCATGCAGATCGGCGAGGCCCGCGAGCTGCTGCGCGACGGCGCCCGCGGCGCGGACGGCATCGACACCGCGGAGCTCGCCGCTGTCCTGGAGACGGCGCACTCGAGCACCAAGGACACGCTCGCCGAGCTGCGCGAGCTCGCCCGCGGCATCCGCCCGCCGGCGCTGGACGCCGGCCTCGCCGTCGCCCTCGAGACGCTCGCCGCGCGGGCCGCGCTGCCCGTGCGGGTGCACGCCGTCGGCCTCGACGGCGCCGACCTGCCGCCCAGCGTCACCGCCATCTCCTACTTCGCCGTCGCGGAGCTCGTCGCCAACGCGACCAAGCACGCCCGGGCCACCGGCGTGGACGTCGTCGCGGGCGTCGAGCCGATCGCCGACGCGGCGACCGGCGCCGCCGTGCGCGCCCTGGTGCTGCGCGTGCACGACGACGGCGTGGGCGGCGCCGCGGTGCGCGCGCCCGACGCGTCCGGCCGGGGGAGCGGCCTGGCCGGGCTCACCGACCGGCTGTCGGGCGTGGACGGGACGCTCGGGGTGGTCAGCCCGGCGGGAGGGCCTACGGTGATCTCCGTGACCATCCCGCTGCCCGCCCCCGGGTCCCGCCGATGACGGCCGACACCTCGACCCCCGCGCACGGCCTGCGCGTCGTCGTCGCCGAGGACTCCGCCATCCTGCGCGACGGTCTCGTCGCGCTGCTGTCCCGCCGCGGGTACGACGTCGTCGCGGCCGTGCCCGACGGCGACGCCCTCGTCCGCGAGGTCACGGCCCTCGCCGCGGTCGACGCGCTGCCCGACGTGCTCGTCGCCGACATCCGCATGCCCCCGTCGCACACCGACGAGGGGCTGCGGGCGGCCGAGGCCCTGCGGGCCGCGCACCCCGGCCTGCCGGTGCTGGTGTTCTCCCAGTGGGTGGAGACGCGCTACGCGTCGCGCCTGCTCGAGGGAGACCCGCGCGGCGTCGGCTACCTGCTCAAGGACCGCGTCGCCGACGTCGGGGACTTCGTCGCCGCGCTCGGCCGCGTCGCGGCGGGGGAGACCGTGCTGGACCCCGAGGTGGTGCGCCAGCTCATGGGCGCGCACCGGTCGCAGGAGGACGGCGTGGCCCGCCTGACGCCGCGCGAGAACGAGGTGCTCGAGCTCATGGCCCAGGGCCGGTCCAACGGCGCCATCGCCGAGCACCTCTACCTGTCGTACGGGGCGGTGGAGAAGAACGTGGCGTCCATCTTCACCAAGCTCGACCTGCCGCAGGACTCCGCCGACCACCGGCGCGTGCGCGCCGTCCTGCGCTACCTCGGCGTCGACGCCTGAGGCCCTCCGCTGGTTGAGCCTGTCGAAACCCGTGCCGTGGTCTCGACACACTCGACCGACGGCGGGGGATGTCCCCCGCGCGGTCCGGGGGAGGCGGCGGGCGGCGACGGAGGTCAGGCCCATTCCGGGTGACGTGGCAGGTCACGAGGCTGGAGGGGTTCTCGTCGCCCAGCCTCAGGAGCCATCGTGGCCGTCCTCGACGCCCCCGCCCCACCCGCCCCGGCAGCCCCGGTCGCGCGATCGCGACCCCTCGCCCCGGCAGCAGCGCGGGTCACCGCGCCCGCCGACCGCCCGCGCCGGGCGCGCGACCCGTTCGTCGACGTCGTCCGGGCGCTCGGCACCCTCGGGGTGGTGCTGCTGCACTGGCTCATGGCCGAGGCCACCTGGGACGGCGACACCCTCCTGGTGGGCAACGCGCTCGGGCACGGCGCCGGCTGGCTCGTGACCTGGCTGCAACCGCTCGCGCTGCTGTTCTTCGCGGCCGGCGCGTCCGCCGGGTACCAGCGCGGGGCCACCGTCGCGGGCGGCCGTGGCTGGGGCGGGACGATGCTGGCCCGCCTGCGGGCGACGGCACGGCCCGTCGGGGCGTTCGTCGGGGCGTGGGCGCTCGCGGTCGCCGCGCTCCTCGCGCTCGGCGTGCCGGACGACGCCGTGTGGCGGATGGCGCGGATGGCGCCGCAGCTGCTGTGGTTCCTCGGGGTGTGGGTGGTCCTCATGGCGCTCGCCCCCGTGCTCCGCGCGGCCTGGCAGCGCTGGCGGTGGGGCGCCCTCGCCGTCGCCGTGGCGCTGCCGCTGGCGCTCGACGCGCTGCGGTTCGGGCTCCCCGGGGAGCTGACCGGCACGCTGGCCTGGGCCAACGTGCTGCTCGCCTGGGCCGCGCCGTTCCTGGCCGGGATCGCGTACGCCACCGAGCGCAGCGCCCCGCGGAGGCCGGTCACCGACCGGGCCGACGAGCCGCTGGCCGGCCGCACGGCCCGGTGGCTGCTCGCCGCGGGAGCCGTGGCCGCCGTCGCCGCGACCGCGGTGCTCGTGGCGGTCGGGCCGTACCCGCTGAGCCTCGTCGGGATGCCCGGCGACGAGATCTCCAACCTCGGCCCGCCGACGGCCCCGGTCGTCGCGCACGCCGTCGCCCAGGTGTGCCTGGTGCTGCTGTTCCGCGCCGCGCTGGTGCGTCGTGCCGCGAACGGCGCGGGGAAGCGGGCGGTCGACGCCCTGGCCCGCCGGTCGATGACGGTCTACCTGTGGCACCTGACGGCGATGTTCGCCGTCGTCGGCGTCGCGCTGCTCGGTCTCGGCCAGGAGCTGCCCGCGGCCTGGGGCGCGGACTGGTGGGCGTCGCGCCCGGTCTGGTTCGCGGCGTACCTGCTCGTGCTGCTCGGCCTGGTGCGCGTGTTCGGCCGCTTCGAGGGCCGCCGCCGATCCCGCCTCGCCGTTGCTTGAGCCTGTCGAAACCCGGTGAGCGATAGGGATCCGGGGTTTCGACAAGCTCAACCAACGGGGGTGGGGGCGTCAGCGGGGCGGGTCGGGGACGGCGTAGGGGAGGCGGTGCAGCGTCGCGGCCCGGGCCTCGGCCCGCTGCTGCTCGGCCTGCCCGCGTTCGAGCTCGCGGTCGCGGCGCTCGTGCAGGACGGCGTGCAGGAACGCCTCGGGCGGCGTGCCCGGCGGCGGCCCGGGGGCGACGAACGGCTCCACGCGGCCGGCGAGGTCGTCGGCCAGTCCCGCGCGCGACGCCGGCGCGAGACGGGGCGCGCGGTCGAGGAACTGCCGGGCGGCGAGCGCGAGCCCGTCCGGCAGGCGCCGGATGTCGGCCGTGCGGGCCCAGGCGGCCAGCTCGGGCGGCATGCCGAGCGGGACGGTCCGGCCCCGGCCGCCCCGGACCCGGATGACGTACGTGCCGGCCAGCAGGTCCCCGAGCCGCTTGCCGCGCGAGTTGGACAGCGACGCGACCAGCGCCACGCTGCCGACCGTCAGCCACAGCTCGCCCACCCCAACCAGCGCACGGGTGAAGGCGTGGCGGAAGCGCACCGGGCCGCCGTCGTCGCGCACCACGCGCAGCCCCGTCACGAGCTTGCCCAGGGAACGGCCGCGGCTCAGCGTCTCGACCGTCGTCGGCACCACGACCATCACGAGCACCGCCACCACGATGCCCGCCACCGCGGCCCACTGCTCGTCGATCGACACGTCCTGCAGGGCCACCACGACGAGCAGCGCGATCCCGACGACGGCGAGCGCGGCGAGGTCGAGCAGCGCCGCGAGGGCGCGGCTGACGAACGAGGCCGGGCGCGCGTCGAGCACCACGCCCTCGCCGATGACGATCCCGTCGTGGATCCCGCCGTTGATCCCGCCTGCCATGTGCATCCCCCGCTCGTGCGACGTCTCCCGTGTGGAAGGCTAGCGGCCGTGGACCTCGACGCCTTCACCGCCGTGCACAGCCCGCAGTGGGAGCGGCTCCGCGTGCTCACCCGCAAGCGCCGGCTGGACGGGGCGGAGGCCGACGAGCTGGTGCGGCTCTACCAGGCGGTGGCCACGCACCTGTCCACGGTGCGGTCCGCCGCGCCCGACCCGGTGCTCGTCACGAGGCTCTCCGACCTGCTCAGCCGGGCCCGGGTGCGCGTCGCGGGCACCCACGAGCCGGCGTGGGCCGACGTCGTGCGGTTCGTCGGGGTGACCGTCCCCGCCGCCCTGTACCGGGTGCGGTGGTGGACGCTCGGGGTCGTCGTGGTGTGCCTCGCGCTCGCGATCGTCGCCGGGTACCGCGTCGCGACGGACCCGGACGTCCTCGCGCAGATGGGGACGCCCGCCCAGCGGGAGGCGTACGTGAACGAGGCGTTCGCGTCGTACTACGACCCGGGTGCGTCGTTCGCCGCCATGGTGTGGACGAACAACGCGTGGATCGCCGCGCAGTGCGTGGGCCTGGGCATCACCGGCGTCTGGCCGGCGTACGTGCTGATCCAGAACGCGGTGGGCGTGGGCGCCACGGGCGGCATGATGGCGGCCTACGACGAGCTGGACGTGTTCCTGCAGCTCATCGCGCCGCACGGGCTGCTCGAGCTCACGGCGGTGTTCGTCGCCGGCGCCGCCGGGCTGAAGCTGTTCTGGACGGCGGTGTCGCCCGGTCCGCGGCCGCGCACCGTCGCGCTGGCGCAGGAGGGGCGCGCGCTCGTGACCGTCGCGATCGGGCTCGCGGGCGCGCTCGCGGTGTCCGGGCTGATCGAGGGGTTCGTCACGGGCTCCACACTGCCGTGGTGGCTCAAGATCGCCGTCGGCGCGGTCGCGCTCGCGGGCTTCTGGGCCTACGTCGTCGTGCTGGGCCGCCGCGCGACCGCCGCCGGGCTCACCGGCGACCTCGACGCCGACCGGGCCGGCGAGGTCGTGCCGACCGTCGGTTGATCCCGCCGCTGGTTGAGCGTGTCGAAACCCGGACGCCTCGCTGGGTCACCGGGTTTCGACAAGCTCAACCGGCGGATGGGGTCTCGACAAGCTCAGCCGGCGGATGGGGTCTCGACACGCTCAACCGACGAAGGGCTCAGAGGCGGCCGGCGGCCTTGAGCGCGAGGTAGGTGTCCGCGAGCCGGGGGGCGAGGTCGTCGGGGAGGGCCTCGACCACCTCGGCGCCGTGCTGGCGCAGCACGGCCTGCACCGCGGCGCGCTCCAGGTCGGCGCGGGCCGCCGCGGCCGCGTCGTAGACGGCGGACGCCGACGACCGGTCGGCGCGCAGCCGGGCCGCGTCCGCGTCAGCGACGGCGGCGACGACCACCTGGTGGGTCCCCGAGAGCCGGTCGACCACCGGCAGCAGCCCGGTCTCGACGGCCGCCGGGTCGAGCGACGTGAGCAGCACGACGAGCGAACGCTGCGACACGCGCTGGCGCACCTGCCCGACCAGGCCGGGCCAGTCCGTCTCCAGCAGCGCGGGCTCGACGTTCGCCAGCGACTCGGCCAGCGCGGGCAGCAGCCGCGGGCCGGAGGCGCCCGCGACCCGCGCCCGCAGCACGCGGTCGTAGGCCAGCACCTGGACGCGGTCGCCCGCGCGGTCGGCGAGCGCCCCCAGCAGCAGCGCCGCCTCGATGCTCGCCTCCAGGCGGGTGCCGCCGAGCGACGAGTCCGCCTCGCCGTCCTGCCCGTTGCCGTCCGCCCCGTCGGGCGCGGCGCCCGTGCCGATCCGCGCCGCGGAGGTGCGGCCGGTGTCGAGCACGACGACCACGCGCCGGTCGCGCTCGGGCCGCCACGTGCGCACGACGACGTCGCCGCGGCGGGCCGTGGCGCGCCAGTCGATGGAGCGGACGTCGTCGCCCACGACGTACTCGCGCAGCGAGTCGAACTCGGTGCCCTCGCCGCGCACCTGGACGGCGGCCCGGCCGTCCATCTCGCGCAGCCGCGCCAGCCGCGACGGCAGGTGGCGGCGGCTGGCGAACTCGGGGAGCACGCGCAGCCGCGCCGGCACGGCGACCGATGCCTGGCGGGCGGCGACGCGCAGGGGCCCGAAGGACCGGATCGTCACCGGGCCGGCCACGCGGTCGCCGCGCCGGGTCGGCCGCAGCGGGGTGCGCACGCGGGCGGACTCGCCCGGCGGCAGGTCGACGTCGTGCCGGGCCGAGCGCGCCTCGAGCGGCTCGCCGGCCGCCGCGCCGTCCGTGCGCAGGGCCGCGTCCGGCACGAGCGACGGCGGCCAGGCGTCGCGGACGACGGCCCGCAGCCGGCGCCGCGCCGTGTTGGTGACGACGAGCTCCGACCGGGCGGTCGTGCCCAGCCGCACCGAGCGGGGCGTCCGGCGCTGGAGCGCCACGGCGCGCGGGGACGCGGCGAGGGCGACGTCGACGGCGCACACCGCCGCCACGACCAGCGCCCACACCACGACCGTCCCGGGCACGGGGAACAGCACCACCGGGACCACCCCGAGCGCCGCCAGCACGACGGCGCGCCACGTCAGCGCCATGTCCGCGTCCCGCTCAGCGGGGGACGGGGACGGTCGCGAGCACGGTGGTCAGCACGCTCTCGGCGGTGACGCCCTCGAGCTCCGCCTCCGGCCGCAGCTGGACGCGGTGCCGCAGCGTGGGGTGCGCGAGCGCCTTCACGTCGTCGGGCGTCACGTACGTGCGCCCCGACAGCCACGCCCAGGCGCGCGACGTCGCCAGCAGCGCGGTGGCGCCGCGGGGCGAGACGCCGAGGGAGAGCGAGGGGGAGCGCCGGGTCGCGCGGCACAGGTCGACGGCGTAGCCGAGCACCTCGGGCGACACCTGGACGTGTCGCACCTCCGCGCGCGCGGCCGCGAGCTGCCCGGGGCCGGCGACCGCGCGGACGCCCGCGGCGCCCAGGTCGCGCGGGTCGAAGCCGGCGGCGTGCCGGGCCAGCACCTCGATCTCCTGGTCGCGCTCCGGGACGGGCAGCACCACCTTGAGCAGGAAGCGGTCGAGCTGGGCCTCCGGCAGCGGGTAGGTGCCCTCGTGCTCCACGGGGTTCTGCGTGGCGATGACGACGAACGGGTCCGGCAGCGGCCGTGGGGTGCCGTCCACGGACACCTGCCGCTCCTCCATCGCCTCGAGCAGCGAGGCCTGCGTCTTCGGGGGCGTGCGGTTGATCTCGTCCGCGAGCAGCAGGTTCGTGAAGACCGGGCCCTCGCGGAACGAGAACTCGGCCGTGCGCGCGTCGTACACCAGGGACCCGGTGACGTCGCCGGGCATGAGGTCGGGGGTGAACTGGACGCGCTTGGTGGACAGGTCCAGCGACGCGCCGAGCGCCCGCACCAGCAGCGTCTTCGCCACGCCGGGCACGCCCTCGAGCAGCACGTGGCCCGAGCACAGCAGCGCGATGAGCAGGCTCGTCACCGCCGAGTCCTGGCCCACGACCGCCTTGCCCACCTCGCTGCGCACGCCGGCGAGCGCGCCGCGCAGCTCGGGCGACGGGGCGCCGCCGCCACCGCTGGTCGAGCTTGTCGAGGCGCCGTCACCGCTGGTCGAGCTCGTCGGAGCCCGGTGAGCCGGCGTCTCGGCGGGCTGGGCCGGCGGAGCCGCCGGCGGTGCGGGAGGGCCGGCGGGCGCTGCCGGGGGCGCAGCCTGCGGGTTCTCGTCGGGGGTGGTCACGATCGGTGGACCTCGCTCTCCAGGGTGTCGAGCCGGCGCGCGAGCTCGGCCAGCGCGTCGTCGTCGTGGGGTGGGGGGCCGTACAGCAGGTCGGCCACGTCGTGCGCGGGCCGCCCGGTGGCGCGGGCGACGGAGTCGGTCAGCGCCGTGGCGTCGGCGGACCGTGGCACGCCCAGGCGGCGCGCCACGGTCTCGGCGGTGGCGGCGCGCAGGCCCGCGGCGGCATGGCCGCGGGAACCCGCCCGCCGGTAGAGGCGGCCGCGGCCGCGGGTGGTCTCGGCGGCGCGGACCACGACGGGCAGCTCCTCCGCGACCAGCGGGCCCAGGCGGCGCGCCCGCCACACGGCGGCGACGAGCACGACCAGCAGCGCCCACAGCCCGACGACGCCCGCCCAGGGCGGCAGCATCCCGGCGCCGCCGGACGGGGAGCCGCCCTCGCCGGTCGAGCTGGTGTCCAGCGGGTCGGGCACGAGCCACACGAGCGTCTCGTGCGCGCCGAGCAGGCCCAGCGCGAGCGTCGCGTTGCCGTCGTCCAGCACGGCGCCGTTGGTGACGACGGCCGCGTCGTCGACCGCGGTCACCTGCCGCGCGCCGTCGGCGCCCGGCAGCTTCACCCGGGCGAGGGCCGACGGCCCGTCGGCGGGCCAGCACAGCGTCACGTCGGCGGCGCCGGGCTCGGCCTGCAGGCCGGGGACGAGCGACAGGTCCCCAGCGCGCGCGGCGAGGGGGAGGTCGCACCCGGGCGCGACGGCGGACGCGGGCGGGGCGGCCCCGGGCGTGCGGCTCACGGCGTCGCCGGTGGCCGCGCGCACGAGCTCGTCGTCGGCGCCGAGCAGCACGAGGTCCGCCTCGACGCCGGCCAGGGCGTCGACCTGCTCGGGCAGCAGCAGGCTGCCGGGCGTCACGACGAGCGTCGTGCCCGGGCCGGCCGCCGCGACCGCGTCCGCGACGCGGGTGACGTGCCGGACCTGGACTCCCTGGCGGCCCAGCACCTGCGCGACGGCGCGGGCCCCGTTCGGCTGGGCGTTGTCGGGGGCGTACGGCGTGCCGGACGTGACCGGGCGCTGCACGGCCAGGACGGCCACCACCAGCGCGAGCACGCCGAGCACCAGCAGCGTCCACCGGGCCCGCCGCCAGCGCCGGCCCGCGCGGCCGCGCCCGGTGGTGCCGTCGCCCGTCACGACCGGCGACACCACGGCGTCCGGCGACCCGGCGGCCGCGGGGGTGTTCACGGCGCTGGTCCCGGTGCTGGCCACGGTGCCGGTCCCGGTGCTCGTCGTCACGGCGCCCCCACCCCGCCGGCCGCCGCCGCACCGGCGAGGGGCGCGGGCCGCAGCCCGCGCACCCGCTCGTCGAGGTCGCGCAGGCGACGGTCGTCGTCCGGGCCGGCGGGGAGGGTGCCGTAGCAGACGTCGTCGAACAGGCGGGCGGCGGCGTGCAGCTCGGCGTCGACCGCGGGCAGCCGGTCGGCGGCGTCGTGCGCGGCCTCCTGCGCCGTGCGTCCCGGGCGCTCGTCCAGCACGACGCGCTCCTCCAGGGAGCGCACCAGGGCGCGGAACCGGTCGAGCGCCGCCGCGGACCAGTCGCCGCGGGCGGCGGCGGCGTCGGCGGACGCCCGCAGCTCGGCGGCGGTGCGCTCGTCGCCGTCGAGCACGA
Source organism: Isoptericola sp. F-RaC21 (assembly GCF_038593535.1). Lineage (NCBI taxonomy): Bacteria > Bacillati > Actinomycetota > Actinomycetes > Micrococcales > Promicromonosporaceae > Isoptericola > Isoptericola sp. F-RaC21. The sequence continues at coordinate 742,058 of NZ_JBCFYX010000003.1, forward strand.
CGACGGAGCGCCGGCGGCGCCGCGCCAGGCGCACGGGCCCGGCCACCCACCAGGCGATCGCGGCGACGAGCACCGCGACCACCACGATCACGAACGCCAGCGGGAACCGCCCCTCGCCGAGCGTCAGCCCGTCGAACAGGTCGCCGAGCCAGGTCAGCAGGCGATCCAGCAGCGACGGCTCGGTGGAGTACTCCGGGCGGGACAGCTCCTCCAGGAGCCAGCGGTGCGCCGTCTCCCGGTCGGGGTCGACGGGCACGCCGGCGAACAGGCCAGACAGGGACCCGTGCACCACCGCCGCCGCGCCGCTCACGCGAGCATGCCGGGCGGGGGGCCGGGCCTGGCGCCGGGGTCGCCGCCGGTCCGGCCGGCGTCGGGCGCCTGGGCCGCGGCCGCGAGCTGCACGTCCAGGCCCTCGCGGCGCATCCGCACGTCGATGTACAGCAGGGCGACGACCGACGCCACGAAGATCGTGGTGATCGCGGCCGAGATGACCGACGACAGCACGCTCGCGACGACCGTGGCCGTGGTGAACGTCTCGGTGCTCCCGCCGGTGCCGCCGATCACGCCGGCGACCACGCTGATCGGGATCGTGAGGATGTACGACGCCACGCTGACGATGATCATGGCGAGCAGGTAGATGCCGAACAGGCGCCAGAACGACCCCCGCGTGAGCCGCCAGGCGCGCGCGAGCGTGCGGCCCAGACCCTGCCCCTCGAGCGCCAGCGCCGGCGCGACGAGCCCCACGCGCACCCCGAGCCAGACGACCAGGACGACGTACCCGACGCCGAGCAGCAGGCCGAGGCCCACCGCCGCCCCGGTGGACTGCTCGCTCACCAGGGCGACGAGCAGGACCAGGACGAAGAACCAGGCGAACGTCCCGACCGCGCCGGCGAGCGCGCGCAGGAGGGACCAGCCGATCAGGCGGCCCACGCGGCCGCGCAGCCGCTCCCAGACCTCGCCGAGGCTCAGCTTCCGGCCGATGACCGACTGGCTCACCGACACCGTGAGGATGCCCTCCACCACGGGCTGGGCGAGCAGCAGGGTCACGCTCATCCCGAGGGACGACGCGAGCGACTGGGCGATGAGGTTGTCGAACCCGAGGTCGGCGAGCTCCGGGTCGGCCTCGGTGAGGGACGTGAACGAGGAGGAGAGCGCCGGCACGATGAGCTGCGCGACCAGCACGCCGAGGACGGTCGCCACGAGGATCACGAGGGTGGCGGCGCCGAGCATGACCTTCGGGTTGTGCCGGATGGCGGTGAACGCGCCGTCGTAGATCTCGCCCAGCGACAGCGGGCGCAGCGGCACCACGCCGGGCTTCGTCGCGGGCGGCCCCGCCGGCCCCGGCGCGCCCGGGGGGCGCTGGCCGTACTGGCCCTGACCGTACTGCTGCCCGTACTGCCCCTGTCCGTACTGCGGCCCGTACTGCCCGTAGCCGGGCGGCTGCGGGGCACCCTCGGGCGCGCGCTGGCCGTAGCGGGGCGGCTCGGGGGCGTCCCCCCAGCCGGACGGCGGCTGGGGCTGGTCGGGCGTGCTCATCGCGGCCTCCCGGGCTGCAGGGCGGTCGGGTCTTGCCGACGTGTCGTCGGCGGACGGGACTGTCGGGTCGTGCTCGGTGGAGTGCTGGGTGGAGTGCTGACGGGACCGGCTGTGACGCCGGTCGCCCCGACCCTAGTACGGCGCGGTCGGTCCCTCACCCGGCTTTCCACCGGCCGATTCCGCAGGAGCACGGCCCAGGCCTGGCATCATGGCCCCATGAAGTCCCGTGTCCTGGTGGTCGACGACGACACTGCGCTGTCCGAGATGATCGGTATCGTCCTGAAGTCCGAGGGCTTCGAACCGACGTTCTGCGCCGACGGCGACGGCGCCATCGTCGCCTTCCGGGACGAGCAGCCCGACCTCGTCCTGCTCGACCTCATGCTGCCCGGCAAGGACGGCATCGAGGTCGCCCGCGAGATCCGCGCCGAGTCCGGCGTCCCGATCATCATGCTCACCGCGAAGACGGACACGGTCGACGTCGTGCTCGGCCTCGAGTCCGGCGCCGACGACTACGTGACGAAGCCGTTCAAGCCCAAGGAGCTCGTCGCGCGCATCCGGACCAGGCTGCGGCGCACCGACGAGCCCGGGCCCGAGCGGCTGCGCATCGGCGACGTCGAGATCGACGTCACGGGCCACAACGTGGTGCGCGACGGCGAGCGCATCAGCCTCACCCCGCTGGAGTTCGACCTGCTCGTGGCCCTGGCCCGCAAGCCGTGGCAGGTCTTCACCCGCGAGGTGCTGCTGGAGAAGGTGTGGGGCTACCGGCACAGCGCCGACACCCGCCTCGTCAACGTGCACGTGCAGCGCCTGCGCTCCAAGGTCGAGCGCGACCCCGAGAACCCGACGGTCGTGCTGACCGTGCGGGGCGTGGGCTACAAGGCCGGTGCCCCGCGCTGAGCCCGCCGCACGCCGCGTCCGGCGGACGTGGCGGCGGTGGCGCGCCTGGACCGTCTCGCGGTCGCGGTACCTGGTCCGGCGGTGGCGGTCGTCCCTGCAGCTGCGGGTCGTGACGTCGGCGCTCGCGCTGGGCGTGGTCGCGGTCGCGCTGCTCGGCCTGTACCTGTCGATCTCCATCCGCGACGGGCTCTTCGAGCAGCGGGTGGACCGGATCGAGCGCGAGAGCGCGTCCATGACGGAGCAGGTCCGCACCTCGTTCTCCATCTCGCCCGCCACGTCGCGCTCCGACCAGCAGCTCCTGCTCACGCAGATGGTGCAGACCCTCGCGTCGAGCGCGTCGAGCGCGCAGGACTTCCTGCTGCTCAGCGCGCCGGACCAGCCGGACAAGCTCGCCGACACGGGCACGCAGCCGGCGATCAAGGAGATCATCAGCGAGGACCTGCGCGAGGCCACGCGCGCCTCCGACGGCCAGGTGCTGCAGTCGGTGCAGATCCCGGCCGAGTACACCGACTCCGAGGCGCCGGAGCCGGGCGTCGTCGTCGGGTCGACGGTCGAGGTGCCGTCGATCGGCACGTACGAGCTGTACGCGATCTACTCCCTGCAGGCCGAGCAGGAGACCCTGTCGTTCGTGCAGCGCACCCTCGCGATCGGCGCGCTGGCGATCCTCGCCCTGCTGGGCGTGCTCACGTGGGTCGTGACCCGGCAGACGGTCGCGCCCGTGCGCCGGGCGGCGACGGTGGCGTCGCGCCTGGCCGACGGGCACCTCGACGAGCGCCTGCCGGACGCCAAGGGGCAGGACGAGATGGCCACGCTCACGCGCACGTTCAACGAGATGGCGGGCAACCTCGAGGACCAGATCGCGCGGATGGAGGAGCTCTCCGCCGCCCAGCGCCGCTTCGTCTCCGACGTGTCGCACGAGCTGCGCACCCCCCTGACCACGATCCGGATGGCCGGCGAGGTCATCCACGCCTCCCGCGACGATCTCGACCCGGCCGCCCGCCGCTCCGCCGAGCTGCTGTACACCCAGCTCGACCGCTTCGAGATCCTGCTCACCGACCTGCTGGAGATCAGCCGCTTCGACGCCGGCGCGGCGGTGCTCGACGTCGAGCAGCGGGACCTGCGCGACATCGTCGCGGCCGTGACCGACGCGTCGATGCCGCTCGCCGAGACCAAGCACGTCTTCCTCTCCGTCACCCTCCCGGACGAGCCGGCGACGGCGGACGTCGACCCGCGCCGCGTCGAGCGCGTCGTGCGCAACCTCGTGGCCAACGCCGTCGAGCACGCGGAGGGCAAGCCCGTCGAGGTGACCGTGGGCGTCGACGCCGACGCCGTCGCGGTGGTCGTGCGCGACCACGGCGTGGGGCTCGCGCCCGACGACATCGACCGCGTCTTCCACCGCTTCTGGCGCGCGGACCCGGCCCGCGCCCGCACGACCGGCGGCACCGGGCTGGGCCTCGCGATCTCGCTCGAGGACGCGCGCCTGCACGCGGGCCGGCTCGAGGCCTGGGGGCGTCTCGGCGAGGGCGCGAGCTTCCGGCTCACGCTGCCGCGGCGCGCCGGCATCCGGCTCGGGGGGTCGCCGCTGCCGCTCGAGGGCCCGTCGACGGGGGTGGCGGCCCCGCCCACCGGTCAGCTGCCGGTCGTGAACCCGCCGACCGGGCCCACGCCCACCGCCATCCCCGAGCTCGGGGTCGTGGACGTCGACGGCGTGGACATCGCCCACGCGCCCGTCCCGCCCGTCCGCCCCGACGTCGACGAGGAGGCCCGATGACGACCGCACGCACGCCCGAGCAGGAGCGTCGTCGCCGCCCCGGGGCGTCGGCGGTCGCCGCCGCGCTGACGGTCCTGGCCGTGCTCGCCGTGACCGTCGGGTGCGCCCGCATCCCCACGAACGGGCCGGTGCGCAACGGCGACACCGAGCTGGAGAACATCAGCGAGATCGGGTACATCGCGTCCGGCCCGGCGGCCGGCGCCAGCCCGGACCAGGTGGTGCAGGGCTTCCTGAGCGTGGCGCAGCTCGGCCCCACGTCCAGCTCGTCGTTCGCCGTCGCGCAGGAGTACGTCACGGACGAGGCGTGGGAGGGCTGGGACCGGTACGCGCGCGTGCTCGTGCTGGAGGAGGACCCCGAGCTGGACGTCACGGACATCCCCGCGGACGCCACGGAGGCGACGGTCGACGCGACCGTGCGCGTGGTCGCGACGCTCGACGAGCGCGGCGTGTACACCGAGGAGGCCCGGGCCAACGAGTTCACCGTGCCCTTCGGCCTCTCCCGCGGCCCGGGCGGCGAGTGGCGGATCTCGCAGCTCGAGGACGGCCTCATGCTGCCGGCCGCGTTCTTCGGCCAGGCGTTCCACCCGACGACCCTCTACTTCCCGACGCCGGACCTCACCTGGTGGGTGCCGGACATGCGCTGGTTCCCGCGCCAGACCTGGCGGACCGACGCGACCAGCGAGATCCTGGCCGGCCCCCCGGAGTGGCTGCAGGACTCCACGACGACCGTCATCCCGGAGGGCACGTCCCTGGCCATCGACGCGGTGACGGTGGCCGACGACGGCACCATCGACGTGAGCCTCACGTCCACGATCACGCAGGCCACCGCCGAGCAGCGCTCCCTCGCGGTCGCGCAGCTGCAGGCGTCGCTCGCCGAGGGGGAGGGGCGCACCGTCGTGCTCTCCGACCAGAACACGCCCCTCACGACGGCCGGCACCGACGCGATCTCCGCCCCGCGCACGACCGGCGAGGCGCTCGCCCTGTCCGGCGGCAAGGTCCTGCGGGTCGTCGGGCGCGAGCTGCGGGAGCCGGACGAGCCGGTCTCCCTCGACGGGCTCGACCCGACCGCCCTCGCCTCGGGCCCCGGCGACGAGCCGGTCGTCGTCCGCGACGGCGCGGGCCGCATCGTGCGCGTCACGGGCGACGGCGCGCCCGACGTCCTCCTGTCCGGCGCGAAGCTGGTCGCGCCGTCCGTCGACCGGTTCGGCGCCGTGTGGAGCGCGCAGGGCGCGCAGCTCCTCGTGGCGATGCCGTCGGGGGCGGTGCGGAAGCTGGACGTCGACTGGCTCTCCTCGCGCACGATCCAGTCGGTGCGGGTGTCCCCGGAGGGCGCGCGCGTGGCCATCGTCAGCTCGGGCCCGAGCGGCCGGCTGGTGCACGTGGCGGGCGTCGTGCGCGACGCCGAGAACGTCCCGACCGGCCTCTCGGCGCCCGTGCAGGTCGGCGCGTCCGTGCGCCAGGTGACGCAGGCGGTGTGGCAGGACGAGACGGCGCTGGCGCTGATCGGCCAGGAGTCCGACGGCGACGAGGCCGTGTTCCTCTCCGGCGTCGGCGGCCTCTCCGGCCAGGGCGGGCTCTCGCGCGCCCAGCCCGGCGTCCCGGACCCGCGGTCGGTGACGGGGTCGGTCGGCACCGGGGCGATGCTCGCGATCGACGGCGGGGGCACCCTCTACTCGCGGCAGAGCTCCGCGCTGTGGTCGATGGTGTCCGACGACGTGGACCTCGTCGCCTTCCCGGGCTGACGCCCCCGCTGGTCGAGCCTGTCGAACCCCGCGTCCCCGCTGGTTGAGCTTGTCGAAACCCGGGGACGGTGCCGCGACGCCCGACGGCACGGACGCTGCCCCCAGTCGGCGCTCGTCCCCAGGCCACGGGGCCACGAGCTCGCGCGGCCGGACCGTCCGCCACGCTGGGTGCATGAGCCCGCCCCCGCCCGATCCTCTGCCCGATCTTCTGCCCGACCCGCCGCCCGACCCGCCGAGCACGGCCCCACCCGTGCGCTGGGCGCGGGAGCTGGCCCGCCTCGTCGTGCCCGTGGCGTGCCCCGGCTGCGGCACCCCCGACGTGCGCTGGTGCCCGGGCTGCCGGGCCCTGCTGGACGGGCCCCCGCGCCGGGTCGAGGCGTCGGCCCCGCGCCTGGACCGGCTCGACGACGTCCCCGCCCTGCCGGTGTGGGCGCTCGCGGCCTACACCGGGCCGGTGCGCGAGCTCGTCGTCGCGTGGAAGGACCGCGGGCGCGCCGACCTGGACCGGCTCGTCGGCCCTCCCGTGCGCTCCGCGGCGCACGCGGTCGCCGGGCCGACGCGCCGAGCAGCCGCCGGACGGCCCGTGCTCGTGGTCGGCGCCCCGTCCACCGCGTCGTCCCGGCGGGCCCGCGGACGCGACCACGTGGGGGTCCTCGCGCGCGCCGCCGAGGCCGGGCTGCGGGACGCCGGCGCCCGGGCGGCCGTCGTCCCGGCGCTGGCCCGACGGGGCCGCGGGCGCGACCAGGTGGGCCTCGGCGCCCGCGCCCGTGGGCGCAACCTCGTCGGGTCGGTGGTGACCCGGGACCGGGTGCTCGCGCGTGCCGGCGGCTCGCGGCCCGCCGTCCTCCTCGTCGACGACGTGCTCACGACCGGCGCCACCCTGGCGGCCGCGGAGCGGGCGCTCGAGGACGCCGGGGCGGACGTCCTCGGGGCCCTCGTGCTGGCCGCGACCCCGCCTCCGGGGGCCGTCACGAACGACGCGCGGAACCTCCTCGCGCCAGCGGTATCGCTGGTGTGCGGGAGCGGGTTAGCCTGAGGGTCCCACGCGGGCGAACCGCCTCGAGACCTCGGTCCGGGAGGCTCGCCCGTGCGACCCACGAGCGGTCCGGACCACGCGTCCGGCGACCCGGGAGGTGGTGCCACACGCGGCGCCCCACGGGGTGCCCAGAGAGACAACTCGGGTCGCTCGAGCAGTGGGCGGCCTCACGACGAAGTGGAGCAACACGATGGAGATCGTCGTCGTCGGCAGGCACACGGAGGTGGCGGACCGGTTCCGCCGTCACGTGGAGGACAAGCTGAGCAAGGTCACCCAGCTCGCACCGGCCGCGCGCCGGGTGGACGTGGAGGTGACGCGCGAGAACAACCCGCGCCTCTCCGAGGTCCGCGAGCGGGTAGAGCTCACCGTGCACGACAAGGGACCCGTGATCCGCGCGGAGGCCGCGGCGGACGACCGGTTCGGTGCCCTCGACATCGCGTTGGACAAGCTCAGCGAGCGGTTGCGCCGATCGCGCGACCGCCGCAAGGACCACCGCCGGCGCGCCGACGGCGTCCTCCCGTCCGTGGACGTCCGCCCCTACGACGAGGTCGCCGCCGCCGAGGCCGCCCAGGCCGCCGCCCGCCCGTCCGCGCCCGTCGCGCTCGCCGAGCCCGGCGACGCCGTCGAGGAGCAGCTCGGCGACTCCCCGGTGGTGATCCGTCGCAAGCTGCACCACGCGGAGCCGATGACCGTCGACGAGGCCGTCTACCAGATGGAGATGGTGGGCCACGACTTCTTCCTGTTCATCTCGAAGGAGACCGCCCGGCCGTCCGCGGTGTACCGCCGCCGGGGCTGGACGTACGGCGTCATCGAGCTCGACTCGACCGTCGGTGGCGTGGAGCCGGTGACCGAGCTGACGTGATCCGCCGATCGCTGGTTGAGCCTGTCGAAACCTTCGCCGGTTGAGCCTGTCGAAACCACGGTTGCGGTCCGAGCCGGTCGAGGCCTTCGTCGCGGGGACGCGTTCACGGGCGCCAGGGCGCCCTCCACTTCGGGAGGGATACGTCCCCGCGACGAAGGCCTCGACCGGCTCTTGTCTGTCTGCTCGCGGTCTCCGTCGGTCGAGCTTGTCGAAACCTCTTGTCGAAACCCCTTGTCGAACCCCTTGTCGAAACCCGGGGACGGGTTTCGACAGGCTCGACCAGCGCGGGGCAGGGTCCTGTCGGTGGCGACCGGCACGATCGTCGGGTGGACTCCCTCTCGCTCGCGCAGGCCCGCCGTGCCGCCCTCGGGGCCCAGGGGCTGCACCGGCCGCGGCCCGTCGCCGGTGCCGCCGACGGCGGCGTGACGATGCGCCGCGCGATGGCGACGATCGAGCGGCTGAACCTGCTGCAGATCGACTCCGTGAACGTGCTGGCGCGGGCGCACCTGATGCCGCTGTACTCGCGGCTCGGGCCGTACGACGTCGGGCTGCTGGACCGGGCGTCGGGGCGGGCGCCGCGCCGGATCGTGGAGACCTGGGCGCACGTGGCGTCGTTCGTGCCCGCCGCGACGTACCCGTTGCTCGAGTGGCGGCGGCGCAACTATCTCGACGAGGCGTGGGGCACGATCGCCGGCACGCCGATGGCGCACGCGACGGAGGTCGACCTGGTGCGCCGGATGGTCGCCGAGCGCGGGCCGGTGACCGCGCGCGAGATCCACGACGAGCTGGTGGCCGCCGGGCGGTCCGGGCCCCGCTCGCGCGAGGAGTGGGGCTGGAACTGGACCACGGCCAAGCGGTGCCTGGAGTTCCTGTTCTTCACGGGCGAGGTGATGGCGGCGAGGCGCAACACCGCGTTCGAGCGCTGCTACGACCTGCCCGACCGGGTGCTGCCGCCCGCCGTGCGGTCCGCGGCTCCCGTGCCCGACGACGAGGCGGTGCGGCGCCTGCTGGAGCTCGGCGCGCGGGCGCACGGCGTCGGCACGATCCGGTGCTTCGCGGACTACTTCCGCCTGCGCGGGCCGGCGGTGCGCCGGGCCCGGGACGAGCTGGTCGAGGACGGGGTCCTGGTGCCGGTCGAGGTGCGCGGCTGGGACGAGCGCACGTACCGGCACCGGGACGCGCGCGTGCCGCGCCGGGCCGAGGGATGCACCCTGCTCAGCCCGTTCGACCCCCTCGTGTGGGAGCGGCGCCGCCTCGAGGCGCTCTTCGACGTGTTCTACCGGATCGAGATCTACGTGCCCGCGCCGCAGCGGGTGCTCGGCTACTACGTGCTGCCGTTCCTCGAGGGCGACGCGATCACGGCGTTCGTCGACCTCAAGGCCGACCGGCAGGCGGGCGTGCTGCGCGTCCAGGCGGCGCACCCCACCGCCCACGCCGGGCCCGGCACCGCGGCCGCGCTCGGCGCGGAGCTCTCCGTCCTCGCCGGCTGGCTCGGGCTGGGCGCGACGACGGTCGCGCCGGTGGGCGAGCTCGCGCCGGCGCTGGCGGGGGTCGTGCGCGCGGTCGTCTGAGGGCACAGGGCGCCGGGCGGAGGCCGCGCTCGTAGGATCGGCGCCACGGTGTCGGGGAGTCCCGCGCCGGTCAGACCCGGAAGGGCGGGAGCGCCGATGGCCACGGCCGTGCTGTACCTCGCCGCGGCGCTGGCGGGCGGCCTGGCGGCGACGCTGCTGCGGCTGCCGCCGCTGGTCGGCTTCCTCGCCGCGGGGTTCGCGCTCGGGGCCGCGGGCGCGCCCGAGCTGCCGGGCCTGGAGGTCGTCGCCGAGCTGGGCGTGGCGCTGCTCCTCTTCGCGATCGGGCTGAAGCTCGACGTCCGCTCGCTGCTGCGCCCCGAGGTGTGGCTCACCACGGTGGCCCACCTGGTGCTGAGCGTCGCCGTGGCCGTCGGGTTCCTCGGCCTGCTGGCCGTCGTCGGGCTCCGGTTGCTCGCCGACGAGTCGTTCGGCTCCCTGGCGCTGGTCGGCCTGGCCCTGTCGTTCTCCTCGACCGTCTTCGTGGTCAAGGTGCTCGAGGACCGCTCGGACGCGACGGCGCTGTACGGACGCATCGCCGTGGGCGTGCTCGTGGTCCAGGACATCGTCGCCGTGGCGTTCCTCGCGGTCTCGACCGGCGAGCCGCCCAGCCCGTGGGCGCTCGCCGTCGTCGCCCTGGTCCCCGGCGCCTGGGTGCTGCGCCGGGTCTGGGACCGGGCCGGGCACGGCGAGCTGCAGGCGCTGTTCGGGGCGTTCGTCGCCCTCGTGCCCGGCTTCTGGCTGTTCGAGTCCGTCGGGCTGTCGGGCGACCTGGGTGCGCTCGTGATGGGCGCCCTGCTCGCCGGGCACCCCCGGGCCACCGAGCTGTCGCGGTCCCTGCTCACCGTCAAGGACCTCGCGCTCGTCGCGTTCTTCCTGCAGATCGGGCTGCACGGGATGCCTGCGCCGGGCGAGCTGGCGCTCGCGGGCCTGCTGCTCCTCCTGCTGCCGCTGCAGGTGGCCGGCTACGCGGTGCTGCTGTGGCTGATGCGGCTGCGCCGGCGCACGTCGTTCCTCGCGGGCCTCGCGCTCGGCAACTTCTCGGAGTTCGGCATCATCGTCGTCGCGTTCGGCGCGACGGCGGGGCTGCTCGACGACGGGTGGACGGTCGTCGTGTCCCTGGCGGTGGCCGCCAGCTTCGTCGTCTCCGCGATCGTCAACCGGCGCGGGGTGGAGCTCGCGACCCGCCTCACCGGCCTCCTGCCGCGCCGGGACGTCGCTCGGCTGCACCCCGACGACCGGCCGGTCGACATCGGCCGCGCCGACGCCGTCGTGCTGGGCCTGGGGCGGGTCGGCTCCGCGACGTACCGGCGGCTGCGCGACGTGCACGGCCTGTCGGTCATGGGCGTCGAGCACGACCGCACCCGGGTCGCGACGCTGCGGGCCGAGGGGGTGGCCGTCGTGCCCGCGGACGCCACGGACACCGAGTTCTGGGCGCGGGTCAAGCGGGCCGGCCAGGTACGTCTCGCCGTGCTCGCGATGCCGTTCCACAAGGCGAACCTCATCGCGCTGGCGCGGCTGCGCGCCGCGGGATTCGCGGGCCGGGTCGCGGCGATCGCCCGCTACGACGAGGACGCGGCGGAGCTGCGGCGCCACGGCGCGGACGCCGTCTACCACCTCTACGGCGCCGCGGGCGCCGAGCTCGCCGACCGCGCGGCCGCGGACCTCGCCCCCGGCGCGGGCCGCGACCACGAGACGCTGTGAGCGGGCGTTTGGCCCGGTCCCGACGCGAGACCGGGCCAAACGCCCGCTCACAGCGTCCGGACGGGGTCCAGAGCCGTTCGTCCGTCGCGAACCCGTGCCGGGCTCCCAGGCGATCGGCCTAGGATGGCGGGGGTGTGACCCAGGCGACGGCGCGGACGACCGCCCGTCGTCGCCCGTCGTCGCCCCGCACGGTCCCGGCCATCCCCGGGGCGCCACCGACCCTGGAGTACTGCGTGCCTGCGATCCTCGAGAAGGTCCTCCGTCTTGGCGAGGGCCGGATTGTCAAGAAGCTCAACAGCCTGGCCCAGCAGGTCAACCGGCTCGAGCCCAGCTTCGAGGAGCTGAGCGACGCCGAGCTGCACGAGGAGACCGACCGCTTCAAGGAGCGCCTCGAGCACGGCGCCACGCTCGACGAGCTGCTCCCCGAGGCGTTCGCCGCGGTGCGCGAGGCCGCGCGTCGCACCCTCGGGCAGCGGCACTTCGACGTGCAGCTCATGGGCGGCGCCGCCCTGCACCTCGGCAACATCGCCGAGATGAAGACCGGTGAGGGCAAGACGCTCGTCGCCACGACCGCCGCCTACCTCAACGCCCTCGAGGGCAAGGGCGTGCACGTCATCACCACCAACGACTTCCTCGCGAAGTACCAGGGCGACCTCATGGGCCGCGTGTACCGCTTCCTCGGCATGACGACGGGCGTCATCCTGTCGGGCCAGACGCCGGAGGAGCGCCGCAAGCAGTACGCGGCCGACATCACGTACGGCACGAACAACGAGTTCGGCTTCGACTACCTGCGCGACAACATGGCCTGGTCGCCCGACGACCTGGTGCAGCGGGGCCACCACTTCGCCATCGTCGACGAGGTGGACTCGATCCTCATCGACGAGGCCCGCACGCCGCTCATCATCTCCGGGCCGGCGTCCGGCGACGCCAACCGCTGGTACACCGAGTTCGCCAAGGTCGTGCGCCGCCTGAACGTCGACACGGACTACGAGGTCGACGAGAAGAAGAAGACCGTCGGCGTGCTCGAGCCGGGCATCGAGAAGATCGAGGACTACCTCGGCATCGACAACCTGTACGAGTCGCTCAACACGCCGCTGATCGGCTTCCTCAACAACGCCATCAAGGCCAAGGAGCTGTTCAAGCGCGACAAGGACTACGTCGTGCTCAACGGCGAGGTCATGATCGTCGACGAGCACACCGGCCGTATCCTCGCCGGCCGCCGCTACAACGAGGGCATGCACCAGGCCATCGAGGCCAAGGAGGGCGTGCAGATCAAGGCGGAGAACCAGACGCTCGCCACGATCACGCTGCAGAACTACTTCCGCCTCTACGACAAGCTCGCCGGCATGACCGGTACCGCCGAGACCGAGGCGGCGGAGTTCCAGGGCACCTACAAGCTGGGCGTGGTGCCGATCCCCACCAACCGGCCGATGATCCGCATGGACCAGGCCGACCTCGTGTACAAGAACGAGGAGGGCAAGTTCAACGCGGTGGTCGACGACATCGTCGAGCGGCACGCCAAGGGCCAGCCGGTCCTGGTCGGCACCACGAGCGTCGAGAAGTCCGAGCTGCTCTCGGGCCTGCTCAAGCGGGCCGGCGTGCCGCACAGCGTGCTGAACGCCAAGGAGCACGAGCGCGAGGCGTCCGTCGTCGCGCAGGCGGGCCGCAAGGGCGCCGTCACCGTCGCGACCAACATGGCCGGCCGCGGTACCGACATCATGCTCGGCGGCAACGCCGAGTTCCTCGCCGTCGCGGAGATGGCCGAGCGCGGGCTCGACGCCGCGGAGGACCCGGAGGCCTACGAGGCGGCCTGGCCCGACGTGCTCGAGAAGGCCAAGCAGGCCGTCGCCTCGGAGCACGAGGAGGTCACCGAGCTCGGCGGCCTGTACGTGCTCGGCACGGAGCGCCACGAGTCGCGCCGCATCGACAACCAGCTGCGCGGCCGCTCCGGCCGTCAGGGCGACCCCGGCGAGTCGCGGTTCTACCTGTCCATGCAGGACGACCTCATGCGCCTGTTCAACTCCGGCCTCGCGTCGTCGATGATGGACCGCGCCGGGTTCCCGGACGACATGCCGCTCGAGTCGAAGATGGTCACGCGCGGCATCCAGAGCGCGCAGTCGCAGGTCGAGGCGCGCAACTTCGAGATCCGCAAGAACGTCCTCAAGTACGACGACGTCCTGTCGCGGCAGCGCTCCGTGATCTACGCCGAGCGCAAGCGCGTGCTCGAGGGCGAGGACCTGCAGGAGCAGGTGCAGCACTTCCTCACCGACGTCGTCACCGCGTACGTCGAGGGCGCGACCGCCCAGGGCAACCCCGAGGCGTGGGACCTGGACGCGCTGTGGACGGCGCTGAAGTCGGTGTACCCGGTCTCGATCACGCCCGAGGACGTGGTCGAGGAGGCGGGCGGCGTCGGCCGGCTGAGCCACGAGATGATCCTCGAGGAGCTGCTCTCGGACGCCCGCGTGGCGTACGAGGCGCGCGAGGAGTCCCTCGGCGAGCCCGCGATGCGGCAGCTCGAGCGCCGCGTCGTGCTCTCGGTGCTGGACCGCAAGTGGCGCGAGCACCTCTACGAGATGGACTACCTCAAGGAGGGCATCGGCCTGCGCGCGATGGCGCAGCGCGACCCCCTGGTCGAGTACCAGCGCGAGGGCTTCCAGCTCTTCCAGGCGATGACCGAGGCCATCAAGGAGGAGTCGGTCGGGTTCCTGTTCAACCTCGACGTCCAGGTGCAGCAGCCCGGCGCCCCGGGCGCCCCCGGCGCCCCGGTGATCTCCACGGCCAGCGCGGCGGCCGCCGCGCAGTCGGACGCCGGCCAGGTGGTGGCGGGCGCGGCCCCGGCCGCCGACGTCGCCCCCGTCGCGGAGCCCGAGGCTCCCGCGGCGCCGGCCGAGCCCGAGCCGGTCCCGGCCGCCCCGACCGCGGAGACCGCGGCGGAGGAGCCGGTGCTCCTGGCCAAGGGGCTCGACGCCCCGGCGCCGCAGCGCCTGTCCTACTCGTCGCCCAGCGAGGACGGCTCGACCACGACGACGGGCGCCCCCACGCGACGCTCGCGCCGCGAGCTGCACGGGGAGGCCACCGCGGCCACCAGCGACGGCCGGACGTTCCCCGGCACGCCGCGCAACGCCCAGTGCCCCTGCGGGTCGGGCAAGAAGTACAAGGTGTGCCACGGGATCAACGAGGAGTGACCGGGAGCTGACCGGCGCGCCCTGAGCGGCCTCCCGACGACGGAGCCCCGACCCGCGAGTGCGGGCCGGGGCTCCGTCGTTCTCTGCCCGCGCCGGTCAGCCCACCTCGAGGACGGCGACCCGCCACGCGCCCCGGCGGGCCTCCAGCCGGACGGCCGCGGCGCGCACGCGGCCGTCGTCGTCCAGGACGACGGTGGCCTCGGCCACGTCCTCGCCCAGCCGGACCAGCCGCACGCGCCGCACCTGCACGGGCCGGTGGTGCTCCTCGCCTCGCCGGAGGTCGTGCGCGAGGCCGATCCGGGCGCGCTCGGCCAGCTGGTCGCGCACCTGCGGGGTGACCCAGCGGGCGAGCTGGGACGCGGGCCGCTCCCCGCGCAGCACCTCGACCGCGGCGCGCACGACGGTGCAGCACTGCGCCGTCGGGTCGGGCAGCGGGGCCGGGACCGGCTCCCGCACCGGCCGGGCCGAGAGGTCCTCGTCCTCGGCGGGAGCGCGGCGTACGCCCGGTGCGCCGACGCGCACGCGCCGCGCGCGGGACGCCGGCCGGGTGCTCGCCGCGGGATAGCCGGCCGGTCCGGCCGGCCGCGGCGGGGCGGACACCCGGAGCGTGCGCGGCGGCGGGGCGGTCCCGTCCGACAGGCCGTCGGGCGAAGCATCCGGGGCGCGGCCCGCCCCGTCGCCGGCCCCGGGCGCCTGGTCGGGCGCGACGGGGGCCGCCGGGGCGGCGCCGCCCGTGGGCGCCGGGGTCGGGGAGTCCGGTGCCGGGGCGCTCGGCGCTGTCGTCGTCGCGGTCATGCTGCCCTCCGGTGGGTGCGGGGAGTGGTGGGGTCGTCGGTGGCGTCAGGCCGGGACGCGCAGGACCTGGCCGGGCAGGAGTCGGTCGGGGTCCGCGCCGATCACGTCGCGGTTCTCGGCGTGCCAGCGCGTCACCTCGCGGAGGATCTCCGCGTCGGTGGCCGAGCCGCCCAGCGACGCGGCCGCGATGTCCCAGAGGGTGTCGCCGCGGAGCACCACGCGCGTCGTCGTGCCGTCGTCGTCCACCTGGTCGGCGGCGCGGCGCACGACGGGCGTGGCGGCGACCTCCTCGGCGAGGGTGTCGTCCACCGTCGCCAGGGCATCGACGTCGTCGCCGGCGGGCGGGATGGCGGCGGCGTCCGTGTCGCCCGCGCCGCGGTCGGGCGTGCGGTCGGGCGTGCGGTCGGGCATGGCCTGGTCGGGGGACTCGGCGGTGGGCTGCCACCCGAGGTCCAGCACGACCGACGCGCCGTCGGTCGTGGGCTCGGCGGGCGCGACGTCGGCCGCCAGTGCCGCGGTGGGGGCGAGCGCGAGGCCCGCGCCGACGCCCACACCGACCGTGGACCGGACGAGGCGGCGGACCGCGGCCGGGGCGATCCGCTCGACGGCGGCCTCGCCCGCGCGCCACCGGCGGCCGGCCCGCGACGCGGCGACGCAGGCGAGGGCGAGCGCCCCGCTCAGCGCCAGCCAGGCGGCGGCGGCGAGGCCGGCGGCGAGCACGGCGAGCTCGACCCACCGGTCGACGGTGAGGCCGGACGCCGCGGCGCCGGTCCGCGGGGCGAGGGTGGCCGCGCGCAGCAGCAGGGCTGTGCCGGCCGCGACGGCCGCGACCGTGAGGACGGCGAGCCGGCCGAGCCCGCCCGGGCGGGCTGGCGTGCCGTCTCGTCGTGCGAGCCGCTCGTGCTCCGTGCTGCCGGCCATCCAGGTCTCCTTCGCCCTACCGCCATCGCCTCTGATCATCCATGGTGATGCTCGTTGATAGCGGTTGATGTGTTCTGATGGGCGATATTGAAGCGGACTGGTGCCGGGTCTGTCCACCCGGGCATCCTGTGGGCACCGGTCCACGACGAGAGGAGCTTCATGACAGCCGCCGGTCCGGCCAGGTGGGAGCTGCTCTTCGCGGACCTCGAGGCGCGCTTCGACGCCGAGGAGGCCGCCGAGCGGGAAGGGACGGTCGCCGAGCTGACGCGCGCCGAGCAGGCGTCGATCCCGCTCGCGGACCGGCTGCGGGCCGCGACCGGCGCCGTCCTGCGGCTCGAGCTCCTCGACGGGGAGGGGATCGAGGGCCGGCTCGCCCGCGTCGCGCACGCCTGGGTGCTCCTCGACTCGCGCGGCGCCCGCGGGCGGGTGCAGCACCTGGTGCCGCTGACCGCGCTCGCCTCCGTCGTCGGCCTGGGCCGGCTCGCGACGCCGTCGCAGGCGCGGACCGACGGGCTCGGGCTGGGTCACGTGCTCCGGGGGCTGCAGCGCGACCGAGCCCGGGTGCTGGTCCGCACGGCGGGCGGGTCGGTCACCGGGCGGATCGGGCGCGTGGGAGCCGACCACCTCGACGTCGAGGAGGCGGAGCGGGCGCGACCGGTCGTGCGGACGGTGCCGTTCGGCGCCGTGCTGCGGGTCAGCGAGGCCTGACGTCGCCGGGGGAGCTCGACGCGAGGGCGGTCAGAGGTCGCCCGACGCGATCCGCTCGCGCGTGCGGGCGTACTGGTGCTCGATGTACTCCTCGAGCTTGCTGGCCTCGACCCGCCACACCTTCTTCGGGCCCACCTGGATGGCGGGCAGCTCGCCCGAGCGCACGAGCGAGTAGGCCTGGGTGCTGGAGATGTTGAGCATCTCCTGCACGTCCGCGAGGGAGAGGAACCGGCTGGCCATACGGGCAATTCTGGCACACCGGTCACCAGCGATGACGGCAGTTGTCCACAGTGGTTGCCGAAAGCACGCGTGGGGTGCCTGATGATAGGTTCCGGCGCGACGCTGCGCCGTTGCTGCGCCCCAGACAACCCCGGAGGACGTCCGTGAGCACCGACCCCTTGCCGGCACCCGTGGCTGCACGCCTGCGCCGCCCC
This sequence comes from Isoptericola sp. F-RaC21, assembly GCF_038593535.1. NCBI lineage: Bacteria > Bacillati > Actinomycetota > Actinomycetes > Micrococcales > Promicromonosporaceae > Isoptericola > Isoptericola sp. F-RaC21. The sequence goes on from NZ_JBCFYX010000003.1 coordinate 759,217, forward strand.
ACCTGGCGCGACCCCCGCCTCGTCGTCGGCGTCGTCATCGTCGCGGCGTCCGTGGCCCTCGGCTCGTGGGCCGTCTCCTCCGCGGGGCGCACGGTGCCGGTGTACGCGGCCGACGGCGCCCTGACGCCGGGGGAGGCCGTGGACATCTCACGGCTGCGCACGGTCGACGTCCGGATCGACGCCGGCACCGAGCTCTACCTGCGCGCCGACCAGGAGCTGCCGGAGGAGGTCGTCGCGCTGCGGGTGGTCGACGACGGCGAGCTCGTCGCCCGGTCGGCCCTCGGCGACGCCGCCGACGTCGACGTGCGCTCCGTCTCCGTGCCCGTCGACCAGGCCATGTCGTCGCGGGTGAAGCCCGGGTCCGCCGTCGACCTCTGGTCGACGCCGGAGGCGCCGGCCGGAGCCGACGCGGCCGGAGAGCCGGCGCCTCTCGTGGAGGGCGTCGTCGTGGAGCAGGTCGACGAGGCGGGCACGGGGCTCGTCGTCTCGGACGGCGCCACGCTGCACGTGCTCGTCCCCGCGGACGACCTGCCCGTGGTCCTCCAGGCGCTGGCGGTCCCCGGCAGCGTGACCGTGGTGCCGCAGGCCGGGGCAGGCGTCTGATGGCGAGCGTCACCGTCCTGTGCGCGGTGCGGGGCGCGGCGGAGACCGACGTCGTCCTCGCCCTGGGTGCCCCGGGCTCCGGCGCCACCGTCACCCGGCGCTGCGGCGACGTGGCCGAGCTGCTCGCGGCGGCCGCGGCGGGCGCCGGGGCCGTCGCGCTGGTCTCCGGCGACCTGCCCGGCCTGGACAGGGAGGCGGTGGGCCGGCTGCACGCGGCGGGCGTCCGCGTGGTCGCGCTGGGCGACGACGCCGCCCCGGCGGCCCGGCTGCACGCACTGGGCGTGGACGAGGTCGCCGAGCGGTACGACGAGGGCCTGCTGCTCGCCGCGGTCCGGGACGCCGCGCCGGGACCCGCGGCGAGCGGACCCGACCACCTGGTGCTGGGCCACGGCGGGCCGGAGGTCGACGACCCGCTCGACGGACAGGACGAGCTCGGGCTCGAGGACGTCGTCGCGGACGGCGCCGCGCCCCGCCGCGGGACGGTGGTCGCGGTCTGGGGCCCGGTGGGTGCCCCGGGTCGCACGACCGTGGCCCTGGAGCTCGCGGCCGTCCTCGGCGGCCTCTCCCGTGGGCGGCGCCGGCACGGCCGCGGGCGGCGCGACGAGACGTCGACGGCAGCCGAGAGCGCGCTCGTCGTGGACGCCGACACCTACGGCGCGTCCGTGGCGGCGCGGCTGGGCCTGCTCGACGACGCCCCGGGGCTCGCCGCGGTCGCGCGGTCCGCGGCGCACGGGTCTCTCGACCTGCCGACGCTGGCCCGGCACAGCCCGGTGGTCGGCGGCCGGCTGCGGGTGCTGACCGGGATCACCCGCGCCGCGCGGTGGCCCGAGCTGCCCGCGAGCGCGATCGAGGTGGTCCTCGAGCGGGCCCGCGAGCTCGCCGACTGGACGGTCGTGGACTGCGGGCCGCTCCTGGAGGCCGACGAGCTGCTGATGTACGACACGCACGCCCCGCAGCGCAACGGCGCGACGCTCGCGGCGCTGCAGGCGGCGGACGTCGTCGTGGTGGTGGGCGCGGCCGACCCGATCGGCATCCAGCGCCTGGTGCGCGGTCTGGAGGACCTGCGCGAGGCGCCGGTCCCCGTGGCGGGCGAGCGCCTCGTCGTCGCGAACCGGGTGCGTGCGTCGGCCGTGGGCTCCCGCCCCGAGCAGGCGGTGCGGGACGCGCTCGCGCGCTATGCCGGGGTCGACGACGTGCACCTCGTGCCGTCGGACGCCGCGGGCCTCGACGCCGCGCTGCTGGCCGGTCGCACGCTGGTGGAGGACGCGCCCGGGTCGCCCGCGACCGCGGCGTTCGAGGAGCTGGCCCGGCGCGTGCGCGCGACCGTCTCGGCGCCGGCGCCCGTCCCGGCCGCCGGGTGAGCCTGTCGCAACCGAGCTCGACGCCGGGAACGCGGCAGACTGTGCCCATGCGCATCTACGTTCCCGCCACGCTGGACGAGCTCGAGGGCGCCACCGTCGCCGCCGGAGCGCGGTGGGACGTTCCCGCCCGCCGCGCGCACGCGGTGACGCCTGCCCTGGCCCGTGAGCTGCCCGACGAGGACGACGAGGGTCGCGAGTACGAGGCCTTCCTCGCCGCCGCCGACGACTCGCTGGCCCTGGTGGCCGCGCGCCGCGACGTCGTGCCGCTGCGCGTCGTCGTCTCGCTCGACGTGCCGGACGGGGAGGTCACCGCGGCCGACGGCGCCGACGAGCCCAGCGCCGTCGACGTGGCGGGCCTGGCCGGGGTGGCGGTGGTCGCCGTCCACGTCGACGAGCCCGAGGCCGCAGCAGACGTGCGGGCCGTGCTCGCCGCGGCGGACGAGGAGAACGACGCCGAGCGCACCGGCGACGTCGGTGCCGCGTCCGAGGCGGCGCTGGACGCCGCGCTGCAGCGCGTCACCGACCGCGACCTGCTCTGGTACGACCCGACCGAGATCCCCCAGATTCCCCGCCCGTAGGTGTTGTGAGCGGACGTTTGGCCCCGTTCGAGCCGCTGAACAGGGCCAAACGCCCGCTCACAGCGTTGCCGGGGGCGAGTACTCACTCAGGGTATACACCGGGTGTATGGTTCGACTCATGACGGTACCGATGGCGCTGCTGGCGCTGCTCGACGACGGCCCCTCCCACGGCTTCGACCTCAAGCGGCGTTACGACGCGCTGCTCGGCCACGACCGGGAGCTCAAGTACGGGCAGGTGTACTCGACCCTTGCGCGGCTCGAGCGCGACGGGCTCGCGTCCGGGGTCGGCGTGGAGGCAGGCGGGGGCGGGGACCGGAAGGTCTACGCGATCACGCCCGCCGGGGTCACCGAGCTCGACGAGTGGCTCGCGGCCCCGAACCCGCCCGGCGGCCGGCCGTCGGAGCTGTTCACCCGCGTCGTGCTCGCGCTGGTCGCGGGCCGGCCCGCCGACCAGGTGCTCGACGCGCACCGCCGCGTGTACCTCGACCGGATGCGGGAGCTCACCGCGGCCCGTCGCGGAGGAGACGTGATCGACAGGCTCGCCGGCGACTACGAGATCGCGCACCTCGAGGCCGACCTGCGCTGGATCGAGCTCGCGTCGGCCCGGCTCGCGACCATCGCCGACCAGGTGCGGGAGTCCGGGCGGTGAGCGCCGTCCTCTCCGGGCGCGGCCTGCGGCACGCCTACGGAGCCACCCCGGTGCTCGACGACGTGGATCTCGCGCTCGAGCCCGGCGAGGTGGTGGCGCTGCTCGGCCCGTCGGGCTCGGGCAAGTCGACGCTGCTGCACCTGCTCGCGGGGCTGCTCCGACCGGACGGGGGCCAGGTCTGGCTCGCGGGGGAGCGGCTCGACACGCTGTCCGAGCGCCGGCGTTCCGACCTGCGCCTGCGCCGGATGGGGTTCGTCTTCCAGCTCGGCGACCTCGTGCCCGAGCTGACGATCGCCGAGAACGTGGAGCTTCCGCTACGGCTCACGGGCGTGCGCGCGACGGCGGCCCGGGCGCGGGCGCTCGCCATGCTCGATCGGCTCGGGGTCGCGGACCACGCGCACAAGCGCGTCAGCGAGGTCTCCGGTGGCCAGGCCCAGCGGGGCGCGGTCGCGCGGGCGCTCGTGCACCGGCCGCCCGTGGTGCTGGCCGACGAGCCCACCGGGTCGCTGGACACCACCACCGGCGAGCTGGTGCTGGAGGCTCTGGTCGACGCGGCCGCGGCCCAGGGGACCGCCGTCCTCCTCGTGACGCACGAGCTGCGGGTGGCGTCGTGGGCGGACCGCGACGTGCTGCTCCGCGACGGCCGCGTGGTCGGCGGCGCCGGCGCCCGAGCCGTGGCCGGGACGACGGCGGTCGGCGCGTGAGCGCGACCCTCGCCCTCGGCCTGCGACTCGTGCGTGCGGGCGGGCCGCTGCGGGCGTGGTCGATCGCCGCCGGCAACGCCGTCGGCGTCGTGCTTCTGCTGGTGGCGGTCTCCCTGCCTGCGGCGATCTACCCGGACCCCGTCGAGCGCGCCTTTGCCCGGGTGCAGCTGGCGGGGATCGACCTGTTCCTGCTGCTGCCGGCCGTCGTCCTGCTCGTCACGGTCGGTCGACTCTCCTCCGGGGTCCGCGACCGCCGGCTCGCGGCGCTGCGCATGATCGGCGTCGCCCCCGGCCGGGTGCGTGCCGTCGCCGCCGTGGAGAACGGTGCGCTCGCGCTCGCGGGGGCTGTCGTGGGGGCGGTCGCGACGGTGCTTGCGGCACCCGCGGCGAGTCGCGCCGTCGTCGACGGGCCCGGATGGTTGACCCAGCCGCTCGACGTCTCCTGGCCGGCGGCCGCGGCGACCGTCGCGGCGGTCGCCGTCCTGTCCGTCGTCGTCGGGACCGGCGCCACCTGGAACCGGGAGCTGCCCGGGCGGGCGCGGTCGGAGGCCACCGCCCGCGTGCCGCGCCCGTGGCGTCTGGTGGTCCTCGCGCTGGGGCTGTCGTCGCTCGGGCTGCTCGCGCTCGCGGAGCCCGGCAGCCTCACCGGCTACGACACCGGCCTGTTCCTGGGCGGCGCGGCCGTCACGGTGGTCGGCATCGCCCTGGTCACGCCGCTCGTCACATCATGGGTGGCGCGCGTCCTCGTGCGCTCGCGCGGGGTGGTCGCGGTGCTGGCAGGCAGGTCCGTGCAGGTGGATGCGGCCGGCGCGTCGCGGGTGGTCGCGGGGCTGGGCGCCGCGACGTTCCTCGCGATCGGCGCCCTCGCCGTGATCGGGGCGTTCGAGAACACCCCGCAGTACAGGTACGCGCTGCAGAGCGTCGAGGACGGCCCGCAGAAGATCTGGCTCGACGCCACGAACCTCGACGAGGACCCGGACGCGACCCTGGAGCCGGGCGCGCTCCGTGGCCTGACGCGGGTTCCCGGAGTGCTGGGCGTCGTGCCGAGCCGCGGTGCGTCCCTGCCGTGCGACCCCGAGGTGGACACGGGCGCCTGCGGCAGCGTCTTCGTCGGCACCTGCGCCGAGCTGGCGCTCGTCGCCGCGCAGACGGGTTGCTCGGACCAGCGTGCGGCCTGGCTCGTCCCCGACCGGACGGACGTGGAGAACGTGGGCGACCTGGGCTACGCGGCCGGGCGGGACCCGTCGACGCCGATCGTCCTCACCACCGACGAGGCCGACCCGGATGCGCCGCAGGCGACGATCCAGACCTCCGGGCCGCCGGTCGTCGTCGACGTGGCTGAGCAGTCCGACCGCTGGATCTACGGATCGGGGGACATCGCGTTCGTCCCGGTGGCTCAGGCCCCGGAGGCCTTCCAGGCCTTCTCGCGGGCCGACGTCGTGGCCGCGGGCGGGGTGGACGTGCAGCAGCGGGTCGCGGCGTGGGCCGAGGCGCAGGGCTACACGGCATGGCCCTACCCGGTGGACGACGTCGAGGAGGTCGACCGCGTCCGTGCGGCCGTCCTCACGCTGGCCGGGCTGGCGCTGGGAGTCGGCCTGCTGGTGCTGGCACTGACGGCGACGGACCGCGCGGTGGAACGCCGTCGTGCCGTGGCGCGGCAGGTGATGGTCGGCGTGCCGGGCGGGGTGCTGCGCGCGGGGCAGCTGGTCCAGGTGCTGGTGCCGGTGACGATCTCGGCGGCGCTGGGCGCGGGCTGCGGCCTCGTGCTCGCGCGCGCCTACGCGCGCATGGGCGGGATCGACGACCTGCTGGGTCCCGGGCGGTGGGGGCTCGCCGTCGCGCTCGTCGTCGGGGGCGGGGTGCTGGTGGCGCTCGCGACGGTGCCGCTGATCCGCACGCGCATCACACCGGAGCTCCTGCGCCGCGAGTAGCCGGCCGACCCGAGGGGTTGTGGGTGTGAACGTGGCCCCGTTCACGCGTGGAACGGGGCCACGAATACACCCACAACGCTCAGCCGAGGTAGACGAGGGTCTCGTCGTGGAGCTTGCCGTTGGTGGCCAGCGCGTTGCCGTGCCACGGGCCGGGGGCGCCGTCGAGCGCGGTGAAGCGGCCGCCGGCCTCGGTGACGATGGGCACGAGGGCGGCCATGTCGTAGACCTCGAGCTCGGGCTCGGCGGCGATGTCGGCGGCGCCCTCGGCGACGAGCATGTACGACCAGAAGTCGCCGTACCCGCGGGTGCGCCACACCTGGCGGGTGAGGTCGAGGAAGCCGTTGAGCTTGCCGTGCTCCTCCCAGCCGGACAGGGAGGAGTAGGCGAACGACGCGTCGGCCAGCGTGCCCACGCCGGACACCGACATGCGTGACGCCGACGCGAGCGACTTGCCGGTCCAGGCGCCGGAGCCCTTCGCCGCCCACCAGCGGCGGCCGATCGCCGGCGCCGAGACGAGGCCCATGACGACCTCCTCGCCGTCGGCCAGGGCGATGAGCGTCGCCCACACCGGCACGCCCCGCACGAAGTTCTTGGTGCCGTCGATCGGGTCGATGATCCAGCGCCGCGCGCCGCTGCCCGCCGAGCCGTACTCCTCGCCGACGATCGCGTCGCGGGTCCGCGCCCGGTGGAGCTGGGCGCGGATGAACTCCTCGGCGGAGCGGTCGGCGTCGCTCACGGGGGTGTTGTCGGGCTTCGTCTCCACGCGCAGGTCGAGCGCCTTGAAGCGGGACATCGTGATCGCGTCGACCTGGTCGGCGATCACATGGGCCAGGCGCAGGTCGTCCTCGTACGTGCGCGCTGGCCCGCTGGTCGGGCTGGGAGACGGCTGGGTGTACGACACGCCTCACACGGTAGCGGTACGCCGCCGCCCCCAGGGCCCCGCCGCGCGGGGGTGAGACGGAGAGGTCAGGCGCCCAGCAGCGTCAGCAGCTCGGCCGTGGTGCCGCACTCGCCGAGCCGGGGGAAGAGGCGCCCGACGCTGTGGTCGTGGTCCTCGGCGGCGCGGTCGGCCATCGCGTCGGTGACGAGGGAGACGTGGTAGCCGTGCTCGTGCGCGGCGCGGGCGGTGGACTCGACGCCGATGCTGGTGGCGATGCCGGTCAGCACGACCTGCGTCACGCCGCGGCGACGCAGCTGGAGGTCGAGGTCGGTGCCGTAGAAGGCGCCCCAGTTCCGCTTGGTCACGACGATGTCGGAGGCGGCGGTGCGCAGCTCGGGCGCGAGCACGTCCCAGCCCTCGGGGCGGGCGGCGCCGCGCGGCGCGTCGGTGCGCCCGGGTACGGCGTCGGCGCCGTCGGGGGCGGCCGTGACCCGCACGAGGACGACGGGCAGGTCGCGGGCGCGGAAGGCGTCGGCGAGCTCGACGCTGCGGGCGAGGACGGCGTCTGCGGCGTGCGGCGCGGTCGGCGCGGCGAGGATGCCGGCCTGCAGGTCGACGACGACGAGCGCGGTGCGGGGGTCGAGGGCGGTGAAGGTCATGAGCGGTTCTCTCCTGGAGCGGGGCGGGGAACGAGGGGCCGCCGGCCGCGCAGGGAGCGGTCGACGAGCGTGAGGACGAGGACGAGGGCGGCGCAGGCCGCCATCGCGAGGGCGAGGTCGTGCAGACCCGCCGTCGTGGGGCCGTCGGCGTACAGGGCGGCGATGGCCGCCGTGGAGATCAGCGCGCCGATGTACATGAAGGTGCGCAGCAGCCCGGACGCGGCGCCGACGGACGCGGCGTCCGCCTGCCGTGCGAGCGCCTTCTGGTTGGCGAGGCCGGCGAGGCCCTGCATCCCGCCGATGCCGACGCCCGCGACGACCAGCACCCAGGTGGAGCTGTCCGGCTGGACGACGGCGAGGGTGGCGCCGCCGAGCAGCAGGCAGGAGGCGCCGACGACGAGGGCCGCACGGACCGGCGCCCGTCGGCCCGTGGCCGACGCGACCACGACCGCGACGACGGACGTGGGCAGCATGAGCATCCCGGCGGCGGCCTCGCCCATCCCGCGGCTCTGCTCGAGCCACTGGACGTAGCCGAACATGAACGCGTAGGTGGCGACGGCGGTGAGCAGCGCCCGCGCGTACGTGAGCAGCAGCGGCCGGTTGCCCGCGAGTACGCGCAGGTCGATGAACGGGTGGGCGGCGCGCAGCTCGTGACGGGCGAACCAGGCCCCGCACACGACGGTCACGGCGAGCACCCACCCTCCGGTAGCGCCGACGAGGACCAGCATGAACGCGGTGAGCGCCGCGGCGAAGAGGGCGACGCCGAGGACGTCCAGCCGGGTCGCGACCGACGGCCGGGGCTCGTCGTCGCCGAGGCGCAGGGCGATCCCGGGGACGCGGGGCAGGCGGAGCCCGCCGAGCACGAGGCACGCGACCGCGAGCGGCACGTTGACGAGGAAGATGGCCCGCCAGCCGCCCAGCCCGACGAGGAGCCCGCCGAGCGTCGGCCCCACGATCATCACGACCTGGTTGGTCACGGCCAGCGCGGTGAGCACGGCGGCGGTGCTGCGACCCTCTCCGGACCGGTCGGTCGCACGCCGCACCAGGAACATCGCCGCCGGGTAGGCGGCACAGGTGCCGAGGCCGAGTAGCGCCCGGGCCAGCACCAGCACGCCCAGGGTGGGTGCGAGCGCGCCGAGCAGGCCGGCGAGGCCGACCAGCGCGGTCCCCACCAGGTACGGACGGCGGGGCCCGACGAGGTCGACCACCCGGCCGACCACCGGCTGCGCCACCGCGGTGACGAGGTAGAGCGCGGTGACGAGCCACACCGTCTGCGCGGCCGGGGCGCCGAACGCGATCCCGATGGGCACGAGCGCCACCGAGATCATCGACGAGTTGATCGGGTTGAGCAGCGACCCCAGCGCCAGCGGGACGGTCAGGCGCGTGTCGTAGCCCTCGGGCGCGGCGGCCTCGCGGGTGTCGTCGTCGGTGGCGCCGCGGTGGCGGTGCAGCAGGGTCATGGGCGGTGGTCCTCGAGCAGAGTGCTGTCGAGAAGCCGCAGGGTCGCGGTGACCTCGGCGAGCTCGGCGGCGGTGAGGCGCTCGTGCAGCGTGCGCGTCAGCCAGCCGTGACCGGCCTCGCGCCGCCCGTCGAGGAACGCCCGGCCGTCGTCGCTGAGGGAGATCACCTGGCGGCGGCCGTCGGTCGGGTCGGCGGCGCGGTGCACGAGGCCGCGCTCGACGAGGACCGCCAGCGTCGCGCCGACCGACTGCGGGCGCACCCGCTCGGCGGCGGCCAGCGCGCCCGGCGACGCGGGCCCGTGCTTGGCGAGCCGCGAGAGCAGCGCCGTCTGCGACGGTGTGAGCTCCTGGTTGTCGCTCAGCTCGAGGAAGCGGCGACGCAGCCGGCCCACGAGCGAGCGCAGCTCGCGCGCGGCCTCGGCGGCCAGGGGTTCGGGGGAGGTGGGCACCCCTTCACGGTAAAACTCGTCAGTTCAGACTGACAAGTTTCACCTGACGAGTTGCTCGTCACAGCGCTCGTCACAGCGTTCGTCACAGCGCTCGTCACCGTGAGCGCGCCGGCGGGGCGGTCAGTCGGCGGCGTGGCGTGCGGTGAGCAGCCGCCGGAACGACGCGACGCGGGCCTCGCGCGCGGGGCGTTCGTCGTCGGACGACGCGGCGAGCCAGTCGTCCAGGGCGCAGTCGGGGGCGTCCGCGAGGTGCGTGCAGCCTCGCGGGCAGTCGGCCGCCACCTCGGCGAGGTCCTCGAACGCCTGCAGCAGGTGGTCCGTCTCGACGTGCGCCAGGCCGAACGACCGCACGCCCGGGGTGTCGACCACCCAGCCGTCCTGGGCGGCGCCCTGCTCGGGCGAGGCCGGCAGCCGCAGCGCCACCGCCGACGTCGACGTGTGGCGGCCGCGTCCGGTCACGGTGTTGACGATCCCGGTCGCGCGGCCCGCCGCGGGGACGAGAGCGTTGATGAGCGTCGACTTGCCCACGCCCGAGTGCCCCACCAGCACGGACGTCCGTCCGGCCAGGCGCTCGCGGACCGACTCGACGCTCGCGGGGTCGTCCTGCCGCGTGACGACGACGTCGACGCCGATCGGCGTGTACAGGTCGCGCAGGGGCGCCGGGTCCGCGAGGTCGGCCTTGGTGAGGCACAGCAGCACGTCCATGCCGGCGTCGTAGGCCGCCACGACGCAGCGGTCGATCATGCCGGTGCGCGGCTCGGGCTGGGCGAGCGCGGTCACGACCACGAGCTGGTCGGCGTTCGCGACGACGATGCGCTCGTAGGGGTCGGTGTCGTCCGCGGTGCGCCGCAGCACCGACGACCGGTCCTGGATCCGCACGATCCGCGCCAGGGTGCCCTCGTCGCCCGACGTGTCGCCGACGACGTCCACGCGGTCGCCCACGACGACGCGCGTCCGCGTGAGCTCGCGGGCCTTCATCGCGTGGACGGTCCGCTCGTCGGCGGTGCCGTCGTCGACCACGAGCGTGTACCGGCCGCGGTCGACGCCGGTGACCATGCCGGTCTCGGCGTCGGCGTGCTCGGGGCGCTGCTTGGTGCGGGGGCGCGAGCCGCGCTTCGAGGGGCGCGCGTACTGCGCGTGCTCGTCGACGGCGCGCCGTGCCATCAGGCCCCGCCCTCGCTGATGGGGCTGGTGGTGGCACCGGCGCCGAGCATCCGCTCCCACATCTGGTCGAAGCCGGGCAGGGTCTTGGCCGTGGTGCCGACGTTCTCCACCCGGACGCCCGGCACCCGCAGGCCGAGGACCGCGGCCGACGTCGCCATGCGGTGGTCGGCGTACGTGCGGAACAGGCCGCCGTGCAGCGGCCGGGGCGTGATGACGAGCCCGTCGCGCGTCTCCTCCGCCTGCCCGCCGAGCCGGGTGATCTCGGTGGCGAGCGCGGCGAGCCGGTCGGTCTCGTGGCCCCGCAGGTGCGCGATGCCGCGCAGGCGGCTGGGGGAGTCGGCGAGCGCGGCGAGGACGGCGAAGGTCGGGGCGAGCTCGCCCGCCGCGTGCAGGTCCAGGTCGGCGCCGCGGACCTCGCCCGTCCCGGTGACGGTCAGCACGCCGCCGTCGAGGCGGGACTCCGCCCCGAGCCGCGCGAACAGGTCGGGGAGCAGCGCGCCCGGCTGGGTGGTCTCCGCGGGCCAGCCCGGCACCCGGACCGTGCCGCCGCCCACCAGCGCCGCGGCCAGGAACGGGGCCGCGTTCGACAGGTCGGGCTCGACCCGCACGTCGCGCGCGGCGACCGGGCCGGGGGAGACCTGCCAGATGCCGTCGCGTGAGTCGTCGACCTCGACGCCGACGTCGCGCAGCGTGGCGACCGTCATCGCGATGTGGGGCAGGCTCGGCAGCGTCGTGCCGATGTGCCGCAGGGTGAGGCCGCGCTCGAAGCGCGCCCCCGCGAGCAGCAGGGCGGAGACGAACTGCGACGACGCCGACGCGTCGACGTCGACCGCGCCGCCCGCCACCCGGCCTGTGCCGTGCACGGTGAAGGGCAGGTGGGTGGGGGTGCCGCCGTCGGGCGAGGTGACGCGGACGCCCAGGCTGCCGAGCGCCGCCAGCACCGGGAGCATGGGCCGGACGCGGGCCTCGGGGTCGCCGTCGAAGCGGACCGGTCCGTCGGCCAGGGCCGCGACCGGGGGCAGGAACCGCATCACGGTGCCCGCCAGGCCCGTGGCGACGTCCACGTCGCCGCGCAGCGAGCCCGGGGTCACGTGCAGGGTGCTCGGGTCGTCGCCCTCGTCGATGCGGGCGCCGAGGGCACGCAGCGCCCCGATCATGAGGTCGGCGTCGCGCGAGCGCAGCGCCCCGCGCAGCGTGCCCGGGCCGTCGGCGAGCGCGGCGAGCACGAGCAGGCGGTTCGTCAGCGACTTGCTGCCGGGCACCTCGACCGTCGCGTCCAGCGGCCCTGTCGCGACCGGCGCCGCCCACTCGTCGACGACGTCGGGGGCGGGCGGGGCGGAGTGCGGCGGGACGGCTGAGGTCATGGCTCCGAGGCTAGTTCACGGGCCGTCCGCGGGGCGGCGCGTCTCGCGGCCCGACGTCCTCCCGGCGGCGCGTCAGACCGCCTCGGCGACCTTCGCGCGCAGCTTCGCCGCCTCGGCCTTCGTCGCGGCCTTCGCGGCGTCCGCCGCGGCCGCGACCTTGGCCGCCTCGCCCTTCGTGGCGGCCTTGACGGTGCCGGCCTTGGCCTCCGCCAGACGGGCCGCGTGCTGGCGCGCCTGCTGCACGCGATAGGTGACGCCGGGCCGGCCCTCGAGGTCGACGCCGGCGATGACGGCGGCCCCGACCTTGCCGAGGTCCTTGACGAACGCCGCGGTGCGCAGGCTGCGCTCGGCGCCCTTGCTGGTGAACGGCTGGTGGGCGACGGCGAGCGGCGCGGTGAGCGCGGCCAGCGCGAGGGCCGCGGTGCGGGGGGTGCGCCCGACGGCGAGCAGGACGCCGGCGGCGGCGGTCACGGCGCCGTGCGCGCGGACCAGCAGGCCGAGCTGGCGGTCGCTGAGCGGCCGGGTGCCGACGGCGTCCGTGACCAGCGTCGAGCCCTCGCGGGCGGCGTCGACGTGCTCGGCCGGGTGCAGCACGGCCTGGATCCCGTCGTAGACGAACGGAGCGGCCAGGAGGGGGCGGGCGATACGGCGCAACAGCATGGGCCCACTGTGGCAGAGCGTCCGGCGGCTTGCGCGGCGACCTGCGGGCGCGCCCGGGGGCCGGGCCTCAGGTGGGCGCGCCGTCCCACCAGTCGGGGTGTGAGCGCGGCGGCCGGCGCGTGCCGAGGCCGTCGCGGTGGACCGTGCGGACGAGGCCCGCGCCGTAGACGGCCAGCAGGAGGAGGGCGAGGGTCAGCAGGAAAAGGCTCATGGCAGTAATGATTCGCGCGTCGCACTCCTGCCACGAGTGGCAGGAGTGCCATCATCCATCGACATCCCGCCATTCGCGTGGCACCATGGGCCGCATGATCCGCAAGGTCGCCGCCGTCGTCGTCCCCGGCGTCGCGCCGTTCGAGCTCGGCGTGGCGTACGAGGTCTTCGGCATCGACCGCAGCGACACCGGCGGCCCGTCGTTCGACTTCACCCTCTGCGCGCCCGAGCCCGGACCGGTCATGACCAAGGGCGGGTTCCCGGTGGTCGTGGAGCACGGCCTCGAGGCGCTGGACGACGCCGACCTCGTCGTCGCCGTCGCCTACGGCATCGACGACGGCGGCGCCCTGCCGCCCGCGTACCTCGACGGGCTCCGACGCGCCCACGAGCGCGGGGCCTGGCTGTTCGCCATCTGCTCCGGCGCGTTCGCGCTCGCCCGTGCCGGGCTGCTGGACGGCCGGCGCTGCACGACGCACTGGATGTACACCGATCGGCTGGCGGCGGAGGTCCCCACCGCCGACGTCGACCCCGACGCGCTCTACGTCGAGGACGGCCGCGTGCTCACCAGCGCCGGCACGGCGGCCGGGATCGACGCCGCGCTGCACCTCGTCCGGACGGAGGTCGGCGCCGACGCCGCCCGTTCCGTCGCGCGGCGCATGGTGGTGCCGCCGCAGCGGGAGGGCGGGCAGGCGCAATTCGTCGTCGACCCGCTGCCCCGGGAGGGTGAGTCCCTCGCGGGCCTGCTCGCCTGGATGCGCGAGCACCTCGCGCAGGAGCACACCGTGCCCCGGCTGGCGCGGCGGGCCGCGCTGTCCGAGCGGACCTTCGCCCGCCGCTTCCGGCAGGAGACCGGCACGACGCCGGCGGCCTGGCTCGCGCGGCAGCGCGTCGCGAGGGCGCAGGAGCTGCTCGAGTCGACCGAGGCGCCCGTGGACGAGATCGCGCGCCTGGTCGGCTTCGGCAGCGCGCCGGTGCTGCGGCACCACTTCGCCCGCCAGCTCGGCACCAGCCCGGTCGCGTACCGGCGACGGTTCGCCGTGCCCGTGGCCTCCTGAGGGGGCCGCGCAGGCCCCCGGCGGGAATGTCGGGGCCCGCCTCGCGGTTGCACACCGACGTGAGCACCCCCACCTCGCCGACGGCGACCGCCGTCCCCGCAGCCGGACCGAAGCCCGTGCGGTTGTTCGCCGTACCGGCCGACGCCCTGACGGCGGGCGCGGACGGCGCGGCGGTCGGCGGCACGACAGACCTGCACGCCCCGTGGATCGGAGGACCCCACCCAGTGGCTGGACTAGGCTCGACGGTGATGACTCAGGACAGCGAGGAGATCCCCGAGGACACCGAGCGTGCCCCCGAGGGAGAGAGCAGCGCGGCGCGTGCCGCGCGCTTCGAGCGCGACGCCCTGCAGTACCTGGACCAGCTCTACTCGGCGGCGCTGCGCATGACGCGCAACCCCGCGGACGCCGAGGACCTGGTGCAGGAGACGTTCGCCAAGGCGTTCGCCGCGTTCCACCAGTACAAGCCGGGCACCAACCTCAAGGCCTGGCTGTACCGCATCCTCACGAACACGTTCATCAACAGCTACCGCAAGAAGCAGCGCGAGCCGCAGCAGTCCCAGGCCGAGGACGTCGAGGACTGGCAGATCGCGCGCGCCGCGTCGCACACGTCGCAGGGGCTGCGCTCGGCCGAGGCCGAGGCGCTCGACCGGCTCCCGGACTCGGACGTGAAGCGGGCGCTGCAGGAGCTGCCCGAGGACCGTCGGATGGTCGTCTACTACGCCGACGTCGAGGGCTTCCCCTACAAGGAGATCGCCGAGATCATGGGTACGCCGATCGGGACGGTGATGTCCCGGCTGCACCGCGGGCGCCGGCAGCTGCGCGAGCTGCTCGCCGACTACGCCGCCCAGCGTGGCCTGGTCCCGGCTCGTGGAGGAGCGTCATGACCGACCCCATCACCCCCATCCCGCACGACCGGGCCGAGGGGGAGAACGAGTGCGAGCACGCCCTCGTGCACCTGAACGAGTACCTGGACTCCGAGATGACCCCGGAGGACGAGCAGCGGATGCGCGCCCACGTGGCGCACTGCTCGCCGTGCCTGGCGGAGCTGAGTGTCGAGGAGCTCGTCAAGCAGCTGGTCCGCCGCTCCTGCTCGGAGCGTGCGCCGGAGACCCTGCGGGTGCGCATCCACGCGCAGCTGACGGTGATGTCCACGGCCGAGTAGCGCTCTCGCCGAGGTAGTACGACATTCGCCGAGGTAGTTCCGGCGGCGGCGTGGCCCGTGGCCACTGCTCCACCGGAACTACCTCGGCGAATGTCGTACTACCTCGGCGCGTCAGGCGTTGGGACGCTTGCCGTGGTTGGCGGCGTTGCCCTTGCGGCTACGGCGCTTGCGACCGCGCTTGCTCATGGTGGTCTCCTCACGAAGGATGGACGAGGGTCGGTCCCCATGGTCCCACACCCGAGGGCCGGGGTCGGAATCCGGGGGATCCCCGATCCGCCCGTCCACGGGCTCTGCCAGGGTGGTCCCCGTCCCCAGCACAACCCGAGCACCACAGGGAGCCTCATGAGCACGGAGTCGTGGGCGGTCGCCGCCCCGCAGACCATCGACGTCGAGCAGGCCACGGGGGTGACGCTGCGCCTGCAGGACGGGCGCGCCGACGTCGTGGCCGACGCGGCGGCGACCGGCGTGCGGATCGAGCTGCTCGAGGTGGGCGCCAAGCCGCTGCAGGTGACGCGCGACGGCGACCGGCTGCGCGTGGGCTACGAGAGCTCCGTGCTCGACTCCGTGATGGCGAAGCTGCGCAACCCCCGCCAGAGCGAGCGCGCCGTGGTGCGCGTCGTCGTCCCGGCGGACGGGGCGGTCGACGTCGGCACGCTCGGCGCGGACGTCGAGCTCACCGGGGGCCGCAAGGTCGCGGTGAAGACGGTGACGGGCGACGTGCGCACCACCGGCACCACCGGCCCGATGTCGCTCAAGACCGTCTCGGGCGCGCTGGCGGCCGACGGCCACACCGGGGACGTGACGGCGAACAGCGCGGCGGGGTCGATCGCCCTGGCCGGCGCGCTCGCCCGCGTGTCGCTCACGACGGTGTCGGGCGCGGCCACCGTCACCGCGACGCAGGCGAGCCCGCTGATCACGGCCAAGACGGTCTCGGGCGCGATCGACCTGCGCCTCCCGGCCGGCACCCCGGTGAACCTCAAGGTGCGCGGCGCGTCGGGCCAGGTGGTCCTGGACGGCTCGGTGCTGCCGAGCGCCGGCGCGACGCTCGTCGTCGACCACGCGGAACCGCCGGCCGACGGCCGCAGCGCCGCCTACCTGTCCACGACGGTGACGTCCGCGCACGTCACCGTCGACCGTCGCTGACCGTCGCCCGCCCGGGGCGTCGGGGAGGAGGAGCACGATGACCGCACAGCCGACACCGTCCGTACCTCACGTCGCGCTGCTGACCGACGCCTTCGGGCGGATCGCCGGGTCGGTGCACCGCGTGCTCCGCGGGATCACGCCCGGACGACTGGCGTACCGCCCCGACCCGGAGGCGAACACCGTGGCGTGGCTGGTGTGGCACCTGGCGCGCGTGCAGGACGACCACGTCGCGGACGTCGCCGGCACCGAGCAGCGGTGGACGGCCGGCGGCTGGGCCGACAAGTTCGGCCTGCCGTTCGACGTCGCGGACACGGGCTACGGCCACACGCCCGAGCAGGTCGCGGCCGTCCGTGCCGACGCCGACCTGCTGCGCGGCTACCTCGACGACGTCCACGCCGCGACGACGGCGTACCTGGCGACCGTCACGGCCGAGGACCTGGAGCGGGTGGTGGACACCAGCTGGGACCCGCCCGTCACGCTCGGCGTGCGGCTCGTCAGCGTCGTCGGGGACGACCTGCAGCACGTCGGCCAGGCCGCGTACGTGCGCGGCCTGGCCGAGCGGGCAGGCGTCTGACGGGACGCCGGCAGGTCACTCGTCGGCGGGCAGCCCCAGCCACGCGTGCCAGCCGGTGTGCAGCACGAGCCAGGCCATGAGGCCGTAGCCCGCCTGGCCCGGGTAGGTCGAGCCGTTGGTCGCGAGGTCGGCCAGCCACTGCTCGTGCTGGGCCAGCGGCGTGTACGTGTCGACGTACGGCACGCGGCGGCGGTTCGCGACGTCGGAGAACGCGGCCGAGAGCTCCGCGATGCGGCCGCCGTCCTCCGGCCGGCCCGGGGGCGGCCCGACGACGAACGCCGGGATCCGGCTCGTCTCCGCCACGTCGAGGATGTTCGCGAGGTTGAGCCGCGACCGTGCCACCGAGAGCGACGAGTCGACGTCGTGCCGGCCGAGCGCCACGACGAGACGGTTCTCGCACGTGTCCTCCGGGCCGAAGCGCGACTCCGTCTCCGCCTGCCAGCGGGCGCCGAGCGCCGAGCTGGTCTCCCCGGGCACGGCGAGCGTGAACGCCATCGCCGGCCGCCCGAAGCGGGTGCGGGCCATGACGCGGCCCGTCCACCCCAGGGCGCGGGCGTCCCCGACGCCCACACTGAGCTCGTCGCCCACGACGCAGATGCGCACCTCGGTCTGGGTCACTGAGCCTTCACCGTCCAAGTCCTGTCTCGCAGTTGCGCGGCCATTGTCGCCGCACGCCGACCGCGACGCAGGATCCCACGCCGCGCGGCACCCCGAGTTGTCAGAGCCACAGGGGGGTATGCACCGCGCTGGTTCTACAACTCAGAGCAGGGTGGCGCCCCAGCGCACGACGTGCTCGTCGCCGGGCGCGAGGCGGACGAGGCGCTCGCCGGAGTTGAAGGCGTCGGCCACGCAGCTCATCGGCTCGGCCGCGAGCCCGAACCGCTCGTAGCCGGTGATGTGGTCGGCCGAGCAGACCTGCCAGCAGTCCATGGAGTCGTCCATCCAGATCGCGGCGGTGCTCCCGTCGGGGCGGCCGAGCCGGGCCCACGACAGCCCGGCGTCGTCGCGTGTGGCGCCCGTCCAGGCGTCGTCGAGGTCCAGGCCGGCGAGGGGCCGGGTGGCGCGCAGGTCGTACGGGCCGGCGACGGGCTCGGTGCCCGTGGGCAGCAGCCGGTCGTCGACGGCGACGTGCGTCGTGGCGTCCAGGCTGACGGTGCAGTCGTCCAGCGCGGCGCCGCCGGTGGACAGCCACGGGTGGAAGCCGACGCCGTACGGCGCGGTCCCGGCGCCGACGTTGCGCGCGCTGACCACGACCTCCAGGCCGGCGTCCGACACCGCGTAGCGCGTCCGGAGCACGAGCTGGAACGGCCAGCCCTTCTGGGCCGGGAGGGCGAGCTCGAGCGTCACCGCGTCGTCGGCCACCTCGACCGGCGTCCACCGGTACCAGCACACGAGGCCGTGCAGGGCCGTACCGCGGTCGGGCTCGCTCACGGCGACCTGGTGGACCACGCCGTCGACGGTGTAGGCGCCGTCGCGCAGGCGGTTCGGCCAGGGGGCGAGGACGGCGGCGTTGAAGACGGGGGCCGCCTCGTCCTCGGCGAACGGGACGAACACGTCGCGGCCGGCGACGGTGTACTCGCGCACCATCGCCCCGACCTCGGTGACGGTGGCCCGGTGCTCGCCGGAGGAGATGCGGAACTGCCGGCCCGACGGGGCGGGGACGGCGGAGGAATCAGCGGTGTTCACGCTCACACCGTAGTCGGCACGCCGGATCGGTGCGGGCGACGTAGCGTAGGGGAGCCAGATATCTGACGAGACGTCCCCTCGCGCGCGCGAGGGGTTCCGCGGTCGCGGGTCCAGGGGGACGCGCGGCGCCACCGAACGGGGGAACGATGGAGAAACAGGTGCTCGGACGCACCGGTCGGCTGGTGTCGGTCGTCGGCCTGGGAACCTGGCAGCTGGGGGCGGACTGGGGCACGGTCGACGACGACCAGGCCCGGTCGGTGCTCGATGCCGCGTTCGAGTCCGGCGTGACCTTCTTCGACACCGCGGACGTCTACGGCGACGGGCGGAGCGAGCAGGCCCTCGGGGCCTTCCTCGCCGACCACCGCGACAAGGGGATCACGGTGGCCACGAAGATGGGCCGCCGGATGGACCAGGTGCCGGAGAACTACGTCCTGTCGAACTTCCGCGAGTGGACCGACCGGTCGCGCCGCAACCTCGGCGTCGAGAGGCTCGACCTCGTGCAGCTGCACTGCCCGCCGTCGTCGGTCTACTCCGACGACGAGGTGTACGACGCGCTGGACACCCTCGTGGCCGAGGGCGTGACGGCCGCGTACGGCGTCTCCGTGGAGACGGTCGACGAGGCGCTCACCGCCATCGCCCGGCCCGGCGTCGCGACCGTGCAGATCATCCTCAACGCGTTCCGGCTCAAGCCCCTGGAGCAGGTGCTGCCCGCGGCCTCGGACGCCGGCGTGGGCATCATCGCGCGGGTGCCGCTCGCCTCCGGGCTGCTGTCGGGCCGGTACACCCACGAGACCACGTTCTCCGAGGACGACCACCGCACGTTCAACCGCGAGGGCAAGGCGTTCGACGTCGGCGAGACGTTCTCCGGCGTGCCGTTCGACGTCGGCGTCGACGCGGCCGCCCGCTTCACGGAGCTCGCCGGCTCGGCCCTCAACCAGGACCTCACGCCGGCGCAGGCGGCCATCGCCTGGGTGTGGCAGCAGCCGGGCGTCTCCACCGTCATCCCCGGCGCGCGCAGCCCCGAGCAGGCGCGGCTGAACGCGGCCGCCGGCGAGGCCGGGGTGCTCGGCCCGCTCTTCACCTCCGGCGTGCGCGAGATCTACGACGACGCGATCCGGGAGCACGTGCACGAGAAGTGGTGACGCCGAGGTAGTTCGTCTTTCGCCGAGGTAGTCCGAAAATCGCCGAGGTAGTTCGAGGGGCGGCCCGCATCAGATGCGGGCCGCCCCTCGAACTACCTCGGCGATTTTCGGACTACCTCGGCGAGGTCACTCCCGGTCGAAGGCCTGCGCCACCAGGATCTCCTGCTGCTCCTTGTGCCGCTTGGCGGTGCCGGCGGCGGTGGAGGCAGACGCGGGGCGCGACGCGACGCGCACGCGCGGCAGGTCCTCCGGGAGGGCCAGGTGCAGGAAGGACCAGGCGCCCTGGTTCTCCGGCTCGTCCTGGACCCACACGACGTCGGCGCCCGGGTACTGCGCCAGCTGCGCGCGGAGCTGCTCCTGGGGGAACGGGTAGAGCTGCTCCAGGCGGAGGATGGCGGTCCGGGTGTCCTGGCGCTTGGTCCGCTCGGCGAGCAGGTCGTAGTACAGGCGGCCGGTGCACAGCAGCACGCGGTCGACCTGCGCCGCGTCCACCGAGGCGTCCGCCAGCACCGGCTCGAAGGTGCCCGTGGTGAAGTCCTCCACGCTCGAGGCGGCGGCCTTGAGGCGCAGCAGCTGCTTCGGCGTGAAGACGACCAGCGGGCGGCGCGGGCGGGCGTACGCCTGCTGGCGCAGCAGGTGGAAGTACGACGCCGGCGTGGACGGCTGCGCCACCGTCATGTTGTTCTCGGCCGCGAGCTGCAGGAAGCGCTCGATGCGGGCGGACGAGTGGTCCGGCCCCTGGCCCTCGTAGCCGTGCGGCAGCAGCATGACCAGCGACGAGTGCTGGCCCCACTTCTGCTCCGCCGACGAGATGAACTCGTCGATGACGGTCTGCGCGCCGTTGACGAAGTCGCCGAACTGCGCCTCCCAGAGCACGAGGGCGTCCGGGCGCTCCACGGAGTAGCCGTACTCGAAGCCGAGGGCGGCGTACTCGCTGAGCGAGGAGTCGTACACCCAGAACTTCGCCTGGTCGCCCGACAGGTACAGCAGCGGCGTCCACTCGGCGCCCGTGTTGCGGTCGTGCAGCACGGCGTGGCGCTGGACGAAGGTGCCGCGGCGGGAGTCCTGGCCGGCGAGGCGCACCGGGGTGCCCTCCATGAGCAGCGACCCGAAGGCCACGAGCTCGCCGAAGCCCCAGTCGATGCCGCCCTCCTTCGCCATGAGCTGCCGCTTGGCCAGCATCTGGGCGAGCTTCGGGTGCACCGTGAAGCCCTCGGGCGCGGACACCTGCACGGCGCCCACGCGCTCGAGCACGGCGTGCGGGACGGCGGTCTGCCAGCCGACCATGTCGCCGGCGCCCTCGCGCTGCGCCTCCGGGCGCTCGAGGCCGAGGATCTCGTCGTCGCCGTCGGGCGTGGTGGCCTTGCCGGCCGACTTGGTCTCGGTGAAGACCCGCTCGAGCTGCGCCTGGTAGTCCTGCAGCGCCTGCTCGGCCTCCTCGACCGTGATGTCGCCGCGTGCCACGAGGTTCTTCGTGTACAGCTTGCGCACCGACTGCTTGGCCTCGATGAGGTTGTACATCAGCGGCTGCGTCATCGACGGGTCGTCGCCCTCGTTGTGGCCGCGGCGGCGGTAGCAGACCATGTCGATGATGACGTCGCGGTCGAACTGCTCGCGGTAGGCGAAGGCGAGCTCGGCCACGCGCACGCAGGCCTCGGGGTCGTCCCCGTTCACGTGGAAGACGGGGATCTGGTAGCCCTTGGCGACGTCGGTCGCGTAGGTCGTGGAGCGCGACGACGACGGCCCGGTGGTGAAGCCCACCTGGTTGTTGATGATCACGTGGATCGTGCCGCCGGTGCGGTACCCGCGCAGCTGCGCGAGGTTGAGCACCTCGGGCACGACGCCCTGGCCCGCGAACGCGGCGTCGCCGTGCAGCAGGATCGGCAGCACGGAGAAGCCGTCGCCGCCCAGGTCGATGCGGTCCTGCTTGGCGCGCACGATGCCCTCGAGCACCGGGTCGACCGCCTCGAGGTGGGACGGGTTGGCGGCCAGGTACACCTTGGTCGTGGCGCCGGACTCGGCCGTGAACACGCCCTCGGTGCCGAGGTGGTACTTGACGTCGCCGGAGCCCTGCACGCTCTTCGGGTCGAGCTGGCCCTCGAACTCCTTGAAGATCTGGCCGTAGCTCTTGCCCGCGATGTTCGCCAGCACGTTGAGGCGGCCGCGGTGCGCCATGCCGATGCCGACCTCGTCGAGCCCGCCCTCGGCGGCCCGCGACAGGATCGCGTCGAGCAGCGGGATGACCGACTCGCCACCCTCGAGCGAGAAGCGCTTCTGGCCGACGTACTTGGTCTGCAGGAACGTCTCGAACGCCTCGGCGGAGTTCAGGCGGCGCAGGATGCGCAGCTGGTCCTCGCGCGGCGTGCGGGCGTAGCCCGACTCGAGACGCTCCTGGAGCCACTTGCGCTGGGCCGGGTCGGCGATGTGCATGTACTCGACGCCGATGGTGCGGCAGTACGAGTCGCGCAGCAGGCCAAGGATGTCGCGCAGCGTGTCCTTGGTCTTGCCGCCGAAGCCGCCCGTGGGGAACGTGCGGTCCAGGTCCCACAGCGTGAGGCCGTGGTTCTGGATGTCCAGGTCGGGGTGCTTGCGCTGGCGGTAGGCGAGCGGGTCGGTCTCCGCCATGAGGTGCCCGCGGGAGCGGTAGGAGTGCACCAGCTCGGCGATGCGCGCCGGCTTCGCGGCCTCGACGTCGGCGTCGACCGTGTTGTCGCGCACCCAGCGCACGGGCTCGTACGGCACGCGCAGGGCCGCGAAGACGCGGTCGTAGAAGCCGTCCAGGCCGAGCAGCTTGTTCGCGAGCACCTTGAGGAACTCGCCGGACTGCGCGCCCTGGATGATGCGGTGGTCGTAGGTCGACGTGATCGTCATGACCTTCGAGATGCCCATGCGGGCGAGCTGCTCCTCGGACGCGCCCGCGAACTCCGCGGGGTAGTCCATGGCGCCGACGCCGATGATCGTGCCCTGCCCGGCCATGAGGCGCGGCACCGAGTGCACGGTGCCGATGCCGCCCGGGTTGGTCAGCGAGATCGTGGTGCCGGCGAAGTCGTCCATGCCGAGCTTGCCGCCGCGGGCCTTGCGCACGAGGTCCTCGTACGCCGCCCAGAAGCCCGCGAAGTCGAGCTCCTCGGCCTTCTTGACGCTGGGCACCAGCAGCTGGCGCGAGCCGTCCGGCTTGGCGAGGTCGATCGCGAGGCCGAAGCCCACGTGGGCCGGCTGCACGACGTGCGGCTTGCCGTCGATGCTCTCGTAGTGCGCGTTCATCACCGGCATGTCGGACAGCGCCTCGACGAGGGCGAACCCGATGAGGTGCGTGAACGAGATCTTGCCGCCGCGGCCGCGGGCCAGGTGGTTGTTGATGACGATCCGGTTGTCCACCATGAGCTTGGCGGGCACGGCGCGCACCGACGTCGCGGTCGGGACCTCGATCGAGGCCTCCATGTTGGTGACGACGCGCGCGGCGGGGCCGCGCAACTTCTGCACGTCGTCGGTGGCCTCGTCCTCGGTGGCCTTCGGCGAGGACTTCGCGACCTCGGCGTAGGGGGCGGTCGCGGGCAGGGCCTCGGCGACCGGGCGGACGGCGCTCACCTCGGGGTCGGCCGGGACCGGGGCCGGCTTCGCGGCCTTCCGCTCGGACTTCGCGGCCTCGGCGGCGGCGGTGCCCGACCGGGTGGCGGGAGCCGCGGGCTGCGCCGGGGCAGCGGGTGCGGCGGCCGGCTGGGCGGTGGCCGCGGGCTGCGCGGGAGCCGCAGGGGCGGCCGGTGCCGCCGGGGCGGCGTCCGCCGCGGCGCCGTTGGACTCACCCGGCTCGTAGTCGGCGAAGAAGTCCCACCACGCGGGGTCCACCGCGTTCTTGTCCTTCAGGTACTGCTCGTAGAGCTCGTCGACGAGCCATTCGTTGGCTCCGAACGCGCTCGCCACGCTGATCGACTCTGACCCGTCCTTCGGGGACACCACGCGCGGATCGCCCACTTTCACACAGTTGCAACTCGTTCGACCGGAAATGCGCCCGACAGCGCCGGTGCGCAGGTCCAGCCTACGTCCTTCGAGACGTCCCACCGGGGAGGTCGAGCGGCGTCAGACGGCCGTTCCCGGGCTCGCGGCGCGGCATCGTGACCGTCCGGTAATGCGGTGGGCAACGACTCTTCGGGTCGACCCGATGACTCCGTGTTCCGACGTCATGTCCGGACCACGCGCGCCGTCCTGTGACGAACGAGTGTGACCAACGTCACCCGGGGCACCCGTGCCGCGGCGCGGCGCCGGATCAGTCCGAGGGCTCGGTCGTGACCCCGGGCGCGGGCCGGGCCTGGGCGGGGAGCGTCACGCGCATCGTCGCGCCGCGGTCGGTGTCGGCCACCTCGACGTGCCCGCCGTGCAGGTCGACCGCCCAGCGGACGATGGCGAGGCCGATGCCGGTGCCGCCGCTCGCCATGCCCGACGGCGGCGCGGCGTGCGGCCGGCCAGCCGCCGCCCCGCTCGCGAACCGCTCGAAGATCCGGCCGCGGTCCTCGGGCGCGATGCCGGGCCCCTCGTCGCTCACCTCGAGGACGATGTCGTCGTCCACCGGGTAGGCGTCGAGGCGCACCGTGCCGCCGTGCGGCGAGTGCCGGATCGCGTTCTGCAGCAGGTTGGTGACCACCTGGCGCAGCCGCTCGACGTCGGCCTCGAGCGCCAGGTCCGGCGGGGTGACGTCGACGACGTAGCTGAGGCCCTTGGCGGCGTCGACCATCGACATCGCCTGCGCGGACTCCTCGAGGAAGTCGCCCACGGAGAACTCGCTGAGCACCAGCGCCGACGCGCCCGCCTCCACGCGCGACAGGTCGAGCAGGTACGTGACCAGGCGGGTGAGCCGCTCCGTCTGCTCCAGGGAGAGCTCCAGGGCGGACGGCGTGGGCTCGGTGACGCCGTCGACCATGTTCTCGAGCTGGGCCTGCAGCGCCGCGACCGGGGTGCGCAGCTCGTGCGACACGTTGGCGATGAGCTCGCGCCGCACGCGGTCGGAGGCGTCGAGGTCGGCCGCCATGACGTTGAACGCCTCGGCCAGCTGGCCCACCTCGTCGCGGCTCGTCGCCCGCACGCGGATGGAGTAGTCCCCGGCGGCCATCGCCTGCACGGCCGCCGTCATGTCCCGCAGCGGCGACGTCATGCCGCGCGCGAGCAGCTGCACGATCACCAGGGACAGGAAGATGGCCAGGGGCAGCGTGCGGGTGGGGCCGAGCTCGTTCTGCAGGCCGATCCACGTGATGAGGACGGCGAACGTCACCGTCGCCACGACCAGCACGCCGAGCTTGGTCTTCAGGGACCGCAGCGGGTCGAGCGGGCGGACGTCGGGCAGCCGGTGGTGCTCCTTGCGCCGCGGTGCGACCGGCGCTGCCGGCCCGGCGTCGTCGTCGCCGGGGGCGTGGTCCATCAGGCCTCCGGCGGCTCGAAGGCGTAGCCGACGCCGTGCACGGTGCGGATGAGGTCCGGCCCGAGCTTGCGGCGCAGCGCCTTGATGTGGGAGTCGACCGTGCGGGTGCCGCTGGCGTCGGCCCAGTCCCACACCTCGGCGAGCAGGCGCTCGCGGGTCTGGACGGTCTTGGGCGAGCTCGCGAGCATGACCAGCAGCTCGAACTCCGTCGGCGTCAGGTGCACCTCGTCGCCGGCGCGGTGCACGCGGCGCTGCGCCCGGTCGATCGTCACGTCGCCCATGACCATCGGCGGGTCGGCGGGGGTCGTCACCGCCGCCTGCTGCGCGCGCTCCACGCGCCGCAGCAGCGCCTTGACGCGGGCCACCAGCTCGCGCATCGAGAACGGCTTGGTCATGTAGTCGTCGGCGCCGACGCCGAGGCCGACGAGCATGTCGGTCTCGTCGTCGCGCGCCGTGAGCATGAGGATCGGGATCGGGTTCTCCGCCTGGATGCGGCGGGTGACCTCGAGCCCGTCGATGCCGGGCAGCATGACGTCCAGCACGATGGCGTCCGGGTTCAGGCGGGAGGCGGCGTCGACGCCGGCGAGGCCGTCGCGCGCCACCTCGACACGCCAGCCCTCGGCGGACAGGCGCTGCGCGATCGCGGCCGCGATCGCGGGCTCGTCCTCGACGACGAGCACGGTGGCGTTCTGCTGGCCGGACGTGCCCGAGGTGCCCGGGGTGCCCGGAGGGGTCGCGGTGGTCATGGTGCCATCTTGCACCGGCTCCCTGCGGGAGCGCTGAGCACACGCTGTCCGGGGCGCTCGCGGCGCGGTGGGGCGGTGGACGCCGACTCGCCGGAGCCCGGCCTGCCGATAGCATCGGAGCACGATGGACGAGAGTCGATATCGCGCGCGGCCGACCGCGCCGTCCCGCCTGGCCGCCCCGCCGCCACCCCACGCCCGCCGTGCTCCACACGCTCGGTGCGGCCGCCCCACCGGGGGCCGCCCGTGCTAGGCGACGTCCTCATGATCGTGCTCGGCGTCGTGCTCACCGCAGGGACCGCGGTGTTCGTCGCGAGCGAGTTCTCCCTCGTCACCCTCGACCCGGCCGTCCTGGCGGCCGACGACGAGGAGGGCGACAGTCCGCCGCCCGGCGGGAGGCGCCCGTCGGACCGACGGGACCGCGCCGTCCGCGCCGGGCTCAAGCACCTGTCGACGGAGCTCAGCTCCGCGCAGGTCGGCATCACCATCACCACGATCCTGCTCGGCTACACCGCGCAGCCCGCGTTGCTGTCCCTGTTCTCCGACGCGTTCGCGGCCACCGCGATGGGCCGAGGCGTCGCGGGGGTGCTGGCCGGCGTCCTCGCGCTCGTCGTGGTCAACGCGTTCTCAATGCTGTTCGGCGAGCTGATCCCGAAGAACTTCGCGCTCTCGGCCCCGCACGCGACCGCACGCCTGGTGGTCCCCGTGCAGCGCGTGTTCACCATGCTGTTCCGCCCGCTGATCGTGGTGCTCAACGGCTCCGCCAACGCGCTGCTGCGGCGCGTGGGGGTCGAGCCCCGCGAGGAGCTGTCCGGGGCGCGGTCGTCCTCGGAGCTGCTGTCGCTGGTGCGGCGGTCGGCCCAGGAGGGCACGCTCGACCAGTCGGTCGCGACCCTGCTGACCAACTCCCTCGAGCTCGACGAGCTGTCCGCGCGCGACGTCATGACCGACCGCATGCGGATGGCCGTCGTCGAGCGCGACACCACGGCCGCCGAGGTCGTGGCCCTCGCCCGGCGTACCGGCCACTCGCGGTTCCCGGTGATCGGCGAGGACCGGGACGACGTCGTCGGGCTGGTGCACCTGCGCCGCGCCGTCGGCGTCCCGCACGACCGGCGCGGGGAGGTGCCGGCGGCCGCCCTCATGGTCGACGCGCCCCGCGTGCCGGAGACGGTGCGTCTCGGGCCGCTGCTCGTCGAGCTGCGCGGCCTCGGGCTGCAGATGGCGGTGGTCGTCGACGAGTACGGCGGGACGTCGGGCATCGTCACGCTCGAGGACGTCGTGGAGGAGCTCGTGGGCGACGTCGCGGACGAGCACGACCCGCGCCGTGCGGGCGTCGTGCGCGGCGCCGACGGGTCGTGGGTCGTGCCCGGCGTGCTGCGCCCCGACGAGCTGGAGGAGCGCACCGGCCTGGTGGTCCCGGAGGGGCCCGCCTACGAGACGCTCGGCGGCCTGGTCATGGCCGAGCTGGGGAGGGTGCCCGAGGTGGGCGACGAGATCGAGACCGACGGCGTGCTGCTGCGCGTGGAGGCGATGGACGCCCGGCGCGTCGAGCGGCTGCGCGTGCTCGCCGTCGACCCGGCCGAGCCCGAGCACGGGGAGGCGGGCCGATGACCACCGGGACCGCCCTGCTGGTCGGCGTGCTGCTGCTCGCCGGGAACGCCTTCTTCGTCGGCGCCGAGTTCGCCGTCATCTCCGCGCGCCGCAGCTCCATCGAGCCCCGGGCCGAGGCCGGCGACCGGCGCGCGCGCACCGCCCTGTGGGCCATGGAGCACGTCTCCCTCATGCTCGCGTGCGCGCAGCTCGGGGTCACCGTGTGCTCCACCGGCCTGGGCATCGTCGCCGAGCCCGCGCTGGCGCACCTGCTCGAGGTGCCGTTCGAGGCGCTGGGCGTCCCGGCGGCGCTGCTGCACCCCGTCTCGCTCGTGCTCGCGCTGGCGATCGTCGTGTACCTGCACGTCGTGCTCGGCGAGATGGTGCCCAAGAACCTCGCCGTCGCCGGGCCGGAGACGGCCGCCCTCTGGTTCGCGCCGCCCCTCGTCCTGCTGGGCCGCGTCGTGCGCCCCGTCATCGCGGCGCTCAACTGGGTGGCCAACCACGCCGTCCGCCTCGGGGGCGTGGAGCCCAAGGACGAGGTCGCCTCGGCGTTCACGGCCCAGGAGGTGCAGTCGATCGTCGAGCACTCGCAGGCCGAGGGCGTGCTGCGCGACGAGCAGGGCCTGCTGGCCGGGGCGATCGAGTTCTCGTCGCGCACGGCCGGCGACGTCATGGTGGCCGTGGACGAGCTGGTCACCGTCGGCCCGAGGTCCACGCCCGACGACGTCGAGCACCTGGTCGCCCGCACCGGCTTCAGCCGGTTCCCCGTGCGGGGCGACGACGGCGCCCTGCGCGGCTACCTCCACCTCAAGGACGTGCTGTACGCGTCGAACGGCGACCGCTTCGACCCCGTCCCGGCCTGGCGCGTCCGCGCGCTCGCGTCCGTGCGGCCCGGCGACGAGGTGGAGGACGCGCTGCGAGCCATGCAGCGCTCCGGTGCGCACCTGGCCCGCGTCGAGGGGCCCGACGGCGTGCTCGGCGTCGTCTTCCTCGAGGACATCCTCGAGGAGCTCGTCGGCGAGGTGCGCGACGCCATGCAGCGCCGCCC
The DNA here is from genome assembly GCF_038593535.1 of Isoptericola sp. F-RaC21. Taxonomy (NCBI): domain Bacteria; kingdom Bacillati; phylum Actinomycetota; class Actinomycetes; order Micrococcales; family Promicromonosporaceae; genus Isoptericola; species Isoptericola sp. F-RaC21. Next base: position 787,445 of record NZ_JBCFYX010000003.1, read on the forward strand.
GTGAGCAGGCCCGTGAGCAGGGTGGACACCCTCCCACGCCGGGCGGCCCGTGCTGCGGCCCGGGCGACGGTGGACAGGGACTTGGCGGGGGAGCCCGACACCGTTATGGTTCCGTGACGGATCGCGTCGTGCGGCCGCGTGCAGGGCACGCGGCGCCGGGCGGTCCGTGTTCGGGTCCGGAGAACCCGGGCGGCCACGGCGGCCGCCCGGCACGAGCGCGGAGGTGCCGTGGAGGCGACGTCGCAGGGTGACGCAGCCGCGCCGCGCTCCCGCCGCGAGATGCGGGAGGCCGAGCTCGCCAGGGCCGGCAAGAAGCCCCGCAAGCGCGCGTCGTCGTCCCGGACCGACCGCTCCTCCGGGCGCCACGCCGCCCCCGCCGGGCACGCCTGGGTCACCCGGCTGACCGTGCTCGGATCGCTCGCCGCCGCGACCGTCGTCGCCCCGCTCGTCACCGACGACCAGGCCCACGGCGGCACCCCGTTCGACCTCGACACCCAGCCCACGGGCCCGTCCACCCTGGCCCTCCTCGAGCAGGGCGTCGACACCCCCCGCACCTCCCAGGGCATCGCCGCCGCCCCCAAGGACGTCCGGGTCGAGGCGGCCGCCGCCAGCCGCACCGCCGAGCGCAGCCCGCTGCCCGGCTGCGACGCCGGGGCCCCGATCGACGGCGGCAACGGCACCCTGGCCGACCACTCCCTCTGCGACATCTGGCAGCCCGGCGAGAAGCTCCGCGCCGACGCCGCCGTCGCGCTCAGCGGCCTCAACGAGGCGTTCCGTGCCCGCTTCGGCCGCGACCTCTGCCTCGTCGACAGCTACCGCTCCATCTCCTCGCAGTACGCCGTCAAGGCCAGCCGCGGCTACCTCGCCGCCACCCCCGGCACCTCCATGCACGGCTGGGGGCTCGCGATCGACCTGTGCGGCGACGAGTACCGCAACAGCGACGTCTACGGGTGGCTGTGGGAGAACGGGCCCGCGTACGGGTGGGAGAACCCGCCGTGGGCGCAGCGGGGCGGCATGGGGAACTACGAGCCCTGGCACTTCGAGTACAAGCCCGGCGTCGTGGAGATCACGCCCTGGCACTGAGCGCTGGTTGAGCCTGTCGAAACCTGGTTCGCGGACCCGGCGGTTGAGCCTGTCGAAACCCGGGTCGCCGCCGCGGGAGGTGCAGGATCCTTCGCGCGGTCGCGTTCACGCGCCCCAGGGGGCGCTCCACTTCGGGAGGGATACGACCGCGCGAAGGATCCTGCACCTCCCGCTCTCCTGATCCCTCGCCCTGAGCGTCGTCTCGATCTCTCCCTTGCACGCGCCCGGCGCGGCGGAGCCGGGCGCTCGTCGAGGCGGCCGACGTCGTACGTGCACAGCCTGCGACCTCCACCGAGTGCGCGACAGGCCGGGGGCGGAGAGCGGGCCGCGTCAGGTGGTGAGGGTCGTGTTGCCGCCGAAGTCGTCGCGGAAGCGGGGGCCCTGGGTGGCGAGCTCCTGCGCGTAGGCGGCGGACCAGCCGCGGAACGGGTCGACGGCGAGGGACTCGTTGGAGAAGCGGCGGTCGTCGGTGAGCTCGGTGACGCAGAAGTCGGGGATCTGGAGGTCCGTGACCGGGCCCGAGCGCTCGCACTCGGCGACGATGAGCGGGGCGTTGGCGCCGCCGAAGACGTCGATCGACCAGCCGTCGGCGCCCAGCCAGGCCGCGTAGCGCGTCTTGAGGACCTGGGCGCCGCCGCGGCGCACCAGCTCCGCGCCGACCTTCGGGTCGAGCTGGCGCTCCGCCTCGTACCGGGTGCCACCCACCGACGGGCCCTTGACCGTGACCGCGGCGAAGTCGACGCGGGAGCGGTACAGCTCCAGCACGTCGCGGGCGTCGCTGTCCGGGCCTAGGCGCGCCTCGACTCCGGTGGCCTGCACGCGCACGCGCAGCGCGTAGCCGCCGTCGGACAGGAAGTAGGACTGCACGATCAGGGCGGGCGCGTCACGCAGGGCGTCCGGCAGCTCGCGGACGAAGAACCGGCGCTCGAACTCGAAGTCGGAGTAGTCGGCGGACATGGGCCCGAGCCTAGTGCCCGGGCGTGCGCCTACGGCCGCGGCACCTCGCGCCGCTCCGGGCCCACGTACGCCGACAGGGGACGGATGAGGGCGTTGGAGGCCTGCTGCTCCATGATGTGGGCGGTCCACCCGGTGACGCGGGCGGCGACGAACAGCGGCGTGAACGTGGGCGTGTCGAAGCCCATGAGGTGGTAGGCCGGACCCGAGGGGTAGTCGAGGTTCGGGTAGATGCCCTTGCGGCTGACGAACTCGGACTCGAGCGCGTCGTACAGCGCGGCCAGGTCGGGTCGGTCGTAGTGCTCGACGAGCGTGTCGAGTGCGGCCTTCATGGTCGGCACGCGCGAGTCGCCGTGCTTGTACACCCGGTGCCCGAAGCCCATGATCTTGCGCTTCGCGGCGAGGGCCTCGTCGAGCCACCCCGCGGCGCGCTCGGCCGAGCCGATCTCCGCGAGGGTCTCCATGACGGCCTCGTTGGCGCCGCCGTGCAGTGGGCCCTTGAGCGCCGCGATCGCGCCCACCACCGCCGAGTGCAGGTCGCTCAGCGTGGACGTGATGACCCGCGCCGTGAACGTCGAGGCGTTGAACGAGTGCTCGGCGTACAGGATCATCGACCGGTTGAACGCGTCGACCACGACCGGGTCCGGCTCCACCTCGAACGTCGTCCACAGGAAGTTCGCGGAGAAGTCGAGGTCGTCGCGCGGCGCCACCGGCTCGAGCCCCTGGCGCCGGCGCTGCCCGTACGCGACGACGGCGGGCAGGGCCGCGAAGAGCCGCACGCTCCGCTCGAGGTTCACGGTGCGGTCGGCGGCGGCCTCCTGCGCGGTGAGTCCGGCGGCCTCGCGCGCGCCGATCACGCTCACCGCAGTGCGCACCTCGTCCATCGGGTGCGCGGTGACGGGCAGCAGGTCGATCGCCGCGCGCACGTCGTCGGCGAGGGAGCGGTGCTCCCGCTCGGTCGCGCGCAGCGTCTCCAGCTCGCCGTCGGTCGGCAGCTCGCCGTGCCACAGCAGCCACGCCACCGCCTCGAACGGGCGCGTAGCCGCCAGGTCCTGGACCGGGTAGCCGCGGTACAGCAGGGAGTTGGTCTCGGGGTCCACCTTGGAGACGGCCGTCTCGTCGGCGACCACCCCCGCCAGCCCGCGGCGGATCTCCGGCTCGGACCCGGTGTGCTGTGTCATCGATGCTCCTTCGCTGCGATGCGGCGGGCGGGTGGCGCCGGGGCGCCGCGCTCGTCAGCCCGCGTGGTTGTCGTCCAGGGTGAAGTCGAAGACGCCCGTGTCGAACGTCGAGTAGCCGGCGTAGTCCACGAGCTCGTACAGCCGGGCCCGGGTCTGCATGTGCCCGACCTGCCCGGCCAGCGAGCCCTCCGCGCGCAGCGCGTCCAGCCCGCGCTCGGCGGCGCCCATCGCGAGCCGCAGCAGCGAGACCGGGTAGATGACGAGGGCCACGCCCGCGTCGGCGAGCTGCGTCGTCGTGAACAGCTCGGACTTGCCGAACTCGGTCATGTTGGCCAGCACGGGGACGTCGACGGCGCTCGCGACCGCCTCGAACTCCGCCAGGTCGCGCATGGCCTCCGGGAAGATCGCGTCCGCGCCCGCGTCGACGAGCGCCTTGGCGCGGTCGATCGCCGTCGCGAGGCCGGCGACGGCCCGCACGTCCGTCCGGGCCATCACCAGCAGGTTCTCGTCCCGGCGGGCGGCGACGGCGGCGCGCACCCGCTGCAGCGCGGTCGGCTCGTCCACCACCTGCTTGCCGTCGAGGTGCCCGCAGCGCTTGGGATTCACCTGGTCCTCGACGTGCAGGCCCGCGACGCCCGCGTCCTCCAGCGCCTGCACGGTCCGCGCCACGTTCATCGCCTCGCCGAAGCCGGTGTCGGCGTCCACGAGCGTGGGCAGGTCCGTCATGCGGGCGACCTGCCCGGCGCGCGTCGCGACCTCGGTGAGGGTGGTCAGCCCGACGTCGGGCAGCCCCAGGTCGGCCGCGACCACGGCGCCCGAGACGTAGACGCCGTCGAACCCCCTGTCCTGGATCAGCCGCGCCGCGAGCGGGTTGAACGCGCCGGGCAGCTGCAGCAGCTCGCCCGATCGCAGGCGCTCGCGGAAGGCCGCGCGCTTGGCGGCGGGGGTGGCGGTCGAGTAGAGCACGGGCACTCCTCAGAAGATGCCGGGCGCGACGGGGTGCGCGACGAGCGCGTCGTCGAGCGGCGTGACGGTGAGGCCGGACAGCTCGTCGGCGGTGAGCTCCGGCAGCCGCTGCGCGACGTCGAGGAACCGCTCGGTCTCCTCGTCGGCCAGCACCCCGGCGGCCAGCGCGCGGAACTTCGCCACGTACTGCGCCCGGGCGAAGGGGCGCGCCCCCAGCGGGTGCGCGTCGGCGACGGCGATCTCCTCCACGACGCGCGAGCCGTCGGCGAGCTCGATCTCCACCCGGCCGCCGAACGACTTCAGCTCCGGGTCGGTCGAGTGGTACCGGCGGGTCCACTCGGGGTCCTCGGCGGTGGTGACCTTGCGCCACAGCTCCACGGTGTCCGGCCGGCCGGCGCGCTCCGGGGCGTAGCTGCGGACGTGGTCCCAGGCGCCGTCCTGCAGCGCGACCGTGAAGATGTAGGGGATCGAGTGGTCCAGCGTCTCGCGGCTCGCCGTCGGGTCGTACTTCTGCGGGTCGCCGGAGCCGGAGCCGATGACGTAGTGCGTGTGGTGGCTGGTGTGCAGCACGACCGACGTCACGCGGGCCGGGTCGCGCAGCTCCGGGCGCTCGGTGCCGAGGCGGCGGGCGAGGTCGATCCACGCCTGCGCCTGGTACTCCGCCGAGTGCTCCTTGGTGTACGTGTCGAGGATGGCGCGCCGGGGCTCGCCCGCCGCGGGCAGGGGCACCGTGTAGCGGGCGTCGGGTCCGTCGAGCAGCCAGGCGATCACGCCGTCCTCGCCCTCGTAGATCGGGCTGGGGGAGGTCTGCCCGCGCATCGCACGGTCCACGGCCTCCACCGCCATCTTCCCCGCGAACGCGGGGGCGTGCGCCTTCCAGGTGGAGATCTCACCCTTGCGCGACTGCCGGGTGGCGGTGGTCGTGTGCAGGGCCTGGCCGACCGCCTGGTACACGGTCTCCGCGGGCAGGCCGAGCAGGGTGCCGAGCCCCGCCGCCGCCGAGGGGCCGAGGTGGGCCACGTGGTCGATCTTGTGCGCGTGCAGGCTGATGCCCTTGACGAGGTCCACCTGGATCTCGTACCCGGTGACGATCCCGCGCAGCAGCTCCGCGCCGCTGCGGCCCAGGTGCTGCGCGACGGCGAGCAGCGGCGGGATGTTGTCGCCCGGGTGCGAGTACTCCGCGGCGAGGAACGTGTCGTGGTAGTCGAGCTCGCGCACGGCGACGCCGTTCGCCCACGCCGCCCACTCGGGGCTGGTGCGCGCGGGGGAGCCGAACACCGTGGCCCCGGCGCCACCGCGGGAGACCGGGTGCGCCTCGGCCTGGGAGCGCGCCGCGAGGATCGGGCCGCGGCCCAGCGACGCCGTCGCCACCGCGGCGTTGTCGATGACGCGGTTGATCACCATGTCCGTGACCTCCGGCGTCGGCTCGAGCTGCTCCGCGGCGACCCCCGCGATCTTCCACGCGAGCTGGCCCTCGCGCGGCAGCGGCTCGTCGGAACGGTAGACGCGGACCTCGTGGTCGATCATGCGGGGGAGTCCTCCGGTTCGTGCAGGCACCGTCGCCGCCCGTGGTCCCGGGCCGCCCCGAGAACGTAACCCTCGACGTCCGCACGGTCCAGCGAGCGAGACGGGTCGGAGGCCGCTGCGGGCGCCGTGGAGGAGGCGTGATGAGCCGTGTGGTGGGCTTCACGAACGGCCTGTCAAGGAATGGTGTCGTCGCAGGTCAGAGGTGCGGCGACCGGCGGCCGGCAGGGTCATGTTTGCCCCGGCGAACTTGATTCTGGGTCAAGGGCCGGTAACGTGGCCGCCCATGTTCGGGCTCGGCGTCCGCTCTCGTAGCGGTCGCCGGCTCCCTGTCACGGGCCGGGCCGCCGCGTCACACCGCGTGCACGCCGCGCCGGCCACGGAAGGAAACATGACCGCCGTACTCCCTCAGGAACCGACCGGCACCACCCCTGCGAACGCCCCGGCCACCCGGGCCGCGCGCCGCAGGCTCCGCGTCTCCGACGTCACCGTCGTCGACAACTCCATGCTGAAGAAGACGATCGGCGGCACGGCCGTCGGCAACCTCATGGAGTGGTACGACGTGGGCGTCTACGGCTACCTCGCCGTGACGATGGGTGCCGTCTTCCTGCCGCAGGCGTCGTCCGGCGTGCAGATCCTCTTCTCGCTCGGCGTGTTCGCCGCCACGTACGTGGCGCGCCCGCTGGGCGGCATCGTCTGCGGCCGCATCGGCGACCGGATCGGCCGCCAGAAGGTGCTCGCGTTCACGCTGGTGATGATGGCGAGCTCGACCTTCCTCATCGGCCTGCTGCCCACCTACGGCGTCCTCGGCGTCGCCGCACCGCTGCTGCTCGTGCTGCTCAAGCTCGCGCAGGGCTTCTCCACCGGCGGCGAGTACGCCGGCGTCACGACCTTCGTCGCCGAGCACGCCCCCGACCGCCGACGCGGCTGGGCGGCGTCGTTCCTCGACTTCGGCAGCTACCTCGGCTTCGCGCTCGGCGCCGTCGTCGTGACCGTGCTGCAGGTGACGCTCGGCGAGCAGGCGATGCTCGACGGCGGCTGGCGCATCCCGTTCCTCGTCGCGGGCCCCATCGGCGCGTTCGCCGTGTGGTTCCGCCTGAAGATCGAGGAGTCGCCGGCGTTCCAGGCGCAGCAGGTCGCGGCCGAGGCGGCCAAGGACCAGGGCGCCGCGGCGCCCGCTCCCACCGACGTGACCCTGCGCTCGCAGTGGCGGCCCCTGGCCGTCGCGATGGTGCTGGTCGCCGTCGCGAACACCGCCGGCTACGCCCTGACCAGCTACATGCCGACCTACCTGACGGACACCCTCGGGTACGACGCCACGTCCGGCACCCTGCTGACAGTGCCCGTGCTGGTGCTGCTCGCGGTGATGATCCTCGTCGCCGGCCCGATCAGCGACCGCGTCGGCCGCCGTCCGCTGCTGTGGTTCGGCGCCGGCTCGCTCGCGGTCGTCGCGGCCCCGGCCTTCCTGCTGCTGGCGATGGGCCACGTGTGGTCCACGCTGCTGGGCCTCGTGCTCATGGCCGTCCCGGTGGCGTGCATGGTCGGCGTGCAGGCCGCGACGCTGCCCGCGATGTTCCCGACCGCGGTGCGCTACCGGTCGATGGGCCTGGCGTACAACGTGGCGCTCGCGATCTTCGGCGGCACGACGCCGCTCATCGTGGAGTCGCTGACGCAGGCCACCGGGTCGAGCATGGCCCCGGCCTACTACCTCATGGCCTTCGCGCTCGTCGGGGCGGTCGCCGTCGGCTTCGTCAAGGAGAGCGCCGGCAAGCCGCTGCCCGGTTCGATGCCGTCGGTCGACACCGACGCCGAGGCCAAGGCGCTCGTGAAGACGCAGGAGAAGAACCCGGACCTCGACCTCGACGCGATGCCCGGCCTGGTCCCCGCGCACTGACCGCGTCGACGTAGCGATCGCCCATGGTTCCCCGCCGGGATCCATGGGCGATCGCTATGTCGCCGGAGAGGTCGCAGGACAGCACGAGAGCGGCCCGCCACCTTCAGCAGGTGACGGGCCGCTCTCTTCGGTGCGCCTGAAGGGATTCGAACCCCCGACCTTCTGCTCCGGAGGCAGACGCTCTATCCACTGAGCTACAGGCGCGGGCGCCGAACGGAACCGTTCGGCACGGTGCACGAGACTACCAGCACCTGAGCCCCGGGTGGCACACGGCCGGCGACCGCACGACGACGGCGAGCGCCCCGGGGCCCGCCGCCTTTGTAGAATCGCCCGGTGACCCCCGACGAGCTCTCCGGAGCACTCAGCGCTGCCCTCGCCTCGGCCGTGGCCGACGGCACCCTCGCCCTGCCCGCCGACGCCGTCCCGGCGTCGGTGCACGTGGAGCGACCGCGGCAGCGCGAGCACGGGGACTGGGCCACGAACGTGGCGCTGCAGCTCGCCAAGAAGGCCGGGACGACGCCGCGGGCGCTCGCGGAGGACCTGGCGGCCCGCCTCGCGGCGACGCCGGGGATCAAGGCGGCCGACGTCGCCGGGCCGGGCTTCCTCAACATCACGCTGGAGGCGGGCGCCGCCGGCGAGCTGGCCCGCACGATCGTCACGGCCGGCGACGCGTACGGCCGCACCGACGCGCTCGCGGGCCAGGTGCACAACCTCGAGTTCATCTCGGCCAACCCGACGGGCCCGCTGCACATCGGTCACACCCGCTGGGCCGCCCTCGGCGACGCCCTGGTGCGGATCATGCGCGCGGCGGGCGCCGACGTGACGGCCGAGTACTACATCAACGACGCCGGCGCGCAGATGGACAAGTTCGCCGCGTCGATCCTGGCCCGCGCCAAGGGCGAGGAGGTGCCCGAGGGCGGCTACCCCGGCGAGTACGTCGCCGAGCGCGCCGCCGAGGTGCTCGAGCAGCAGCCCGACCTGCTGTCGCTCCCGGCGGACGAGGCCCTCACGACCGCGCGCGAGCTCGGCTACCAGGCCCAGCTCGAGGCGATCCGCCGCACCCTCGACGCGTTCGGCGTGCACTTCGACGTCTGGTTCTCCGAGCGCACGCTGCACGACTCGGGTGCCGTGGACCAGGCGGTCGCCCGCCTGCGCGAGCAGGGCCACGTGTTCGACGTCGACGGCGCCGTGTGGCTGCGCACCACGGACTTCGCCGACGACAAGGACCGCGTGATGATCCGCGCGAACGGCGAGCCCACGTACTTCGCCGCCGACGCCGCGTACTACCTGTCCAAGAAGGACCGCGGGTTCCCGGGCAAGATCTACCTGCTGGGCGCCGACCACCACGGGTACATCAACCGCCTCAAGGCGATCGCCGCGTGCGCGGGCGACGACCCGGAGACGAACATCGAGGTGCTCATCGGCCAGCTCGTCAACATCGGCGGCGAGCGGATGGGCAAGCGCCGCGGCAACGCGCTGTACATGGACGACCTCATCGAGTGGCTGGGCTCCGACCCGCTGCGCTACTCGCTCGCGCGCTACCCGGCGGACTCCCCGCTGTCGCTGTCGGGCGAGGAGATGCTCAAGCAGAGCAACGACAACCCCGTCTACTACGTGCAGTACGCGCACTCGCGCACGTGCGCCGTCGACCGGAACGCGGCCGACCGCGACGTCGCGCGCACCGCCGCCGACGGCTCCGACGCCTTCGACCCCGCGCTGCTCACCCACGAGACCGAGGCCGCGCTCGTCGGCGCCCTCACCGAGTTCCCGCGGATCGTCACCCAGGCGGCGGAGCTGCGCGAGCCGCACCGCGTCGCCCGCTACCTCGAGTCCCTCGCCGCGGACTACCACAAGTGGTACCAGGAGTGCCGCGTGACGCCGTACCCGGACGAGGAGGTCACGGACACGCACCGCACGCGCCTGTGGCTGAACGACGCGGTCCGCCAGGTGCTGGCCAACGGCCTGGACCTGCTGGGCGTCTCCGCGCCGGAGCGGATGTGACCGCGCCCGGCACCGGTGCGGCCGGCAGCGTCACGGGCGTGCTCGGCGTGCCCTGGTCGTCGGGCGTGCGCCGGCGCGAGGACGGCGTCGTCGAGGTGGCCGGGGTCGGCGTGGACGCGTTCGCCGCCGAGCACGGCACCCCGGCGTACGTGCTCGACGAGGCCGACTTCCGCGCCCGCGCCCGGGGCTACCGGACGGCGTTCGCGACGGCGTTCGCCGAGGTCGGCACCGGCGTCGACGTGTACTACGCGGGCAAGGCGCTGCTCACCGTCGCCGTGGCGCGCTGGGCGCGCGAGGAGGGGCTGCGCGTCGACACGGCGTCGGGCGGCGAGCTCGCCGTCGCGCTGCGCGCGGGCGTCCCCGGCGCGGAGATCGGCCTGCACGGCAACAACAAGTCGGACGCCGAGGTCCTGGCCGCCCTCGACGCGGGCGTCGGCCGCATCATCGTCGACTCGCTCGTCGAGATCGACCGGGTCGCCGACCTCGCCGCGTCGCGCGGCGTCGTCGCGCCGGTCATGGTGCGCGTCACGACCGGCGTGCACGCCGGCGGCCACGAGTACATCTCCACCGCGCACGAGGACCAGAAGTTCGGCCTCTCGGTGAACCCGGGTCGCGACGGCGGCGACCCGCCCGCCATGCGGGCGCTGCTCGCCGCGGTCGCGCGCCCGGAGCTGCGCCTGCTGGGCATCCACTCGCACATCGGTTCGCAGATCCTGGACCCGGCGGGCTTCGAGGCGGCGGCGCGCGTCGTGCTGCGGCTGCGCGCGGAGCTGGCCGAGCGCACGGGCGTGCTGGTCGACGAGGTGGACCTCGGCGGCGGGTACGGCATCGCGTACCTGCCGGGGGAGGTGCCGCTGGACCCGGACCGGATCGCGAAGGACGTCGCGAGCGCCGTGGCCGCGGTCTGCGCCGAGCTGGGGACGCCGCTGCCGCGCATCTCCATCGAGCCGGGCCGCGCGATCGTCGGCCCCGCGGGCCTGACGCTCTACACGGTCGGCACGGTCAAGCCCGTCGCGCTCGACGACGGCCGGGTGCGTACCTACGTCTCGGTCGACGGCGGCATGAGCGACAACATCCGCCCCGCGCTGTACGAGGCGCAGTACCACGCGGAGCTCGTCGGCCGGACGTCGGCGGCCCAGCCGGTGCTCGCGCGGGTCGTGGGCAAGCACTGCGAGAGCGGCGACATCGTCGTGCACGAGACGTGGCTGCCCGGCGACGTGCGCGCCGGGGACCTGCTCGCCGTCGCGGCGACCGGCGCCTACGGGCGCTCGATGGCGTCGAACTACAACCTCCTGACCCGCCCGCCCGTGGTGGCCGTCGCCGACGGCGCGTCGCGCGTCCTGGTGCGCCGCGAGACGGTCGACGACCTGCTCGCGCTCGACCAGGGCTGACGCCACTCGCCGCGCCGCCGTCCCCGTCGGCCGCATGGTCGTCCGGCCCGCCGTCGCAGCCCGTGGACGGCGGACCGGCCGGTCTCGCCCCGCGGCTATCCTGACCCCGTCCCGGCATCCCGTCAGAAGGTTCTCCCGTGCCTGCAGCCCCTCCGCCCGGGCCCCCGTCCGGGGCCGTCGCCGACCCGACCCGTGCCACCGAGCCGACGGCCACGCTGCGCGTCGCGCTGCTCGGCTGCGGCGTCGTCGGCTCCCAGGTCGCGCGGACGCTGATCGAGCACGCGGACGACCTCGCCGCCCGCGCGGGCACGCGCCTGGAGCTGGTGGGCATCGCGGTGCGCGACGCGAGCCGCCCGCGCGACGGCGTCGGGACGGTCGTGCCCGCCGACCTGCTCACCGAGGACGCCGGGTCGCTCGTCGACGGCGCCGACCTGGTCATCGAGCTCATGGGCGGCATCGAGCCGGCCCGCGGGCTGATCCACCGCGCGATCGCGGGCGGCGCGAGCGTCGTCACCGCGAACAAGGCGCTGCTCGCCGCGCACGGCCCGGAGCTGTTCGAGGCCGCGGACGCCGCGGGCGTCGACCTGTCCTTCGAGGCCGCCGTCGCGGGCGCGATCCCGATCGTCCGGCCGGTGCGCGAGTCGCTCGCGGGCGACCAGGTGCGCCGCGTGCTCGGCATCGTCAACGGCACCACGAACTACGTGCTCGACCAGATGGCGACGCACGGGCTGGACCTCGAGGAGGCGCTCAAGGAGGCCCAGACGCTCGGGTACGCGGAGGCCGACCCCACCGCCGACGTCGAGGGCCACGACGCCGCGGCGAAGGCCGCGATCCTCGCGTCGCTCGCGTTCCACACCCGGGTCTCGCTGGCGCAGGTGGCGTGCGAGGGCATCACCCGCGTCACCGCGGCCGACGTCGCCGCCGCGCAGCAGACCGGGCACGTCGTGAAGCTGCTGGCGATCGCCGAGCAGACCGCCGAGGGCGTGTCCGTGCGCGTGCACCCCGCGCTCGTGCCGGCGGCGCACCCGCTCGCGGCCGTCCGCGGCGCGTTCAACGCCGTCTTCGTCGAGGCGGACGACGCCGGCCCGCTGATGTTCTACGGCCAGGGCGCGGGCGGGCGGCCCACGTCGTCGGCGGTGCTCGGTGACGTGGTCTCGGCCGCCCGTGACCGGATGGTGGGGGGTCGCGGCCCGCGCGAGTCCGCCTACGCGTCGCTGCCGGTGCTGCCGCACGACGCCGCCGTGACCCGGTACCAGGTCCGCCTCGTCGTGGCGGACCGCCCGGGCGTGCTCGCCCAGGTGGCGCAGGTGCTCGCCGACCACGGCGTCTCCATCGACACCGTCCGCCAGGCGCCCGACGAGCCGTACGCCGTCGACGTCGCCGAGGGCACCGCCGCGCTGCTGCTCACCACGCACTCCGCGCGCGAGGCGTCGCTCGCGGCGACGGTCGCGGCCGTGCGCGGCCTCGAGCCGGTGCACGAGATCACGTCCGTCCTGCGAGTCGAGGGAGCCTGACCCATGCCGATCGACCAGCGTGCCCACCAGTGGCGCGGTGTCATCACCGAGTACGCCGACCGGCTGCCCGCCCACGTGGCGGAGCGGATCGTGACGCTGGGCGAGGGCGGCACCCCGCTCGTGGCCGCCCCCGCGCTGTCGGACCGTACCGGCGCCGACGTCTACGTCAAGGTCGAGGGCATGAACCCGACCGGGTCGTTCAAGGACCGGGGCATGACGACGGCCATCTCCGCTGCCGCGGGCCGCGGGGCGAAGGCCGTCGTGTGCGCGTCGACCGGCAACACGTCCGCCTCGGCGGCGGCGTACGCGACCCGCGCGGGCATGACCTGCGCCGTGCTCGTGCCGGACGGCAAGATCGCGATGGGCAAGCTCAGCCAGGCGATCGCGCACGGCGCCCGCCTGCTCCAGGTGGACGGCAACTTCGACGACTGCCTGATCGCGGCGCGCAAGCTCGCCGAGGTGCACCCGGTCGAGCTGGTCAACTCCGTCAACCCGGACCGCATCCAGGGCCAGAAGACGGCGGCGTTCGAGGTCGTCGACGCCCTGGGCGACGCCCCCGACATCCACTGCCTCCCGGTGGGCAACGCGGGCAACATCACCGCGTACTGGAAGGGCTACCGCGAGTACGCGGGCCTCGACGACGGTGCCGCCCACGGCGCGGTCGCGACGCGCACGCCGCAGATGTGGGGCTTCCAGGCGGCCGGCGCCGCGCCGATCGTCCTCGGGCACCCCGTCGACGAGCCCGAGACGATCGCCACCGCGATCCGCATCGGCAACCCGGCGTCGTGGGAGCAGGCCGAGGCCGCGCGCGACACGTCGGGCGGCGTCATCGAGTCGGTCACCGACGAGCAGATCCTCGCCGCGCACCGCGTCCTGTCCGCCGAGGTCGGGGTGTTCGTCGAGCCCGCGTCCGCGTCCGGCGTCGCCGGGCTGCTGGCGCGCGCCGAGCGCGGCCTGGTCCCCGCCGGCGCCTGCGTCGTCGTCACCGTCACCGGCCACGGGCTCAAGGACCCGCAGTGGGCGCTCCGCACGCCCGACGGCGGCGAGGTGGCCCCGACCCGCGTGAGCGCCGACGTCGTGTCCATCGCGGACGCGCTCGGCCTCGACTGAGCCCGCACCCCACGAGACCGTTCCGACCGAGCCCCGAGAGGGAGTAGCGCATGCAGCTCGGCGCCGACCACGTGCTGGTCCGAGTTCCCGCGACCAGCGCCAACCTGGGCCCGGGGTTCGACGCGATGGGCCTGGCCCTCGCCCTGTACGACGACCTGGAGGTCGAGCTCCTCGCGAGCGACGACGTCGTGGTCGAGGTGGAGGGGCAGGGCGCGGGGGAGGTGCCGCTCGGCGAGGAGCACCTCGTGGTGCGCGCCCTGCGGCACACGCTCGACCTGGCCGGCGCCCCGCGGACCGGGCTGCGGCTGCGCTGCCTCAACCGCATCCCGCACGGCCGGGGCCTCGGGTCGTCGGCGGCGGCCGTGGTCGCGGGGGTCGTCGCGGCGCGCGCGCTGCTCGCGGACCCGCACGTGCTCGACGCGACCGCGGTGCTGCGGATCGCGACCCAGTTCGAGGGGCACCCCGACAACGCGGCCCCCGCGATCCGGGGCGGTGCGACGCTCGCCTGGCACTCCGCGGACGGGGCGCGCGCGGTGGACCTCGACGTCGACGAGCGCATCGAGGCCACCGTGCTGGTGCCCGACGTGCGCCTGGCCACGAGTCGCGCGCGCGGCGTGCTGCCGGCGGAGGTGCCGCACGGCGACGCCGCGTTCACGGCCGGTCGCGCCGGGCTGCTGGTCGAGGCGCTCGCGCGGCGTCCGGAGCTGCTGCTCGACGCGACCGAGGACCGCCTGCACCAGGACTACCGGGCCGGGGTGATGGCGGGCTCGGCCGAGCTCCTGCGCGCGCTGCGCGCCGAGGGGCTCGCCGCCACGATCTCGGGCGCCGGGCCCACGGTCCTCGTGCTCACCGCGGGCGACGGCACGGCCCGGCTCGACGGCGTGCTCGCGGACCTCGTCGACGACGTGGCGGGCTGGCGCGCGCTGCGGCCGGGGGTGGACCACGACGGCGCGGTGGCGCGCCGCGTGGCAGGCGGCACGGCGCCCGGCGCGTCGGCCTGGGACGGTGTGTGAGGTGATATGATGCGGTGAGCCTTCGGGATCGACCGCGAGGGCACACTCCCTCTCCACCGCACGGCCCCTCTTGACCGCGCCGCGCGTCCGCGTGCCGGGTCAGAGCCAGGTGCGTGGTGGTCGTGATGCGGTGCAGGATCCGCCGCGACAGTCCCGCGAGAGGGTGAAACACCAACCCCGCCAGCCGACGTCGTCGTACCACTGATGCGAGGTTCCACGCGTCACGGCGCTCCCCGCGCCGGACGGCAACCACCCCGGCCCCGAGATCTGCGGGCCGCATACGAGGGGGAAGGGTCCTTCGTGACGAACACCACCGACAGCCGGAACGGCACCGCCGCATCCGGGAACCTGAGCTCGATGCGTCTGGCCGAGCTCCAGGCGCTGGCCTCCGGCATGGGCGTCAAGGGCACGTCCCGGATGCGCAAGAGCGACCTGCAGGACGCGATCCGGGCCGCCCGCGGCCAGGGCGCGCGCACCGCCGGTGCCCCGGTCGCCGCGGCGACCGCCGTGGCGCCCACGGTCCGCAGCGACGCCCCGGCCCAGGCGCCGGCCGAGCAGAGCTCCGGGCAGAGCGCGCCCGCCGCGCGTGCCGAGGGGGCCGACGCCCCGCGCCGCTCGCGCCGCGCCACGCGCTCCGCCGGCTCGGCCGAGGGCGACGCCGCGCCGCAGCAGCGCGCGAGCGAGGCACCCGCCGAGCAGCAGCCCGCCCGGGGTGGCGAGCAGCGCGGCGGCCAGCAGAACGACCCCGACCGTGAGGCGCGGCTCGCCCAGCTCGCGGAGGCCGTCGCGGCGCCGCGCGAGCGCGGCGGCCGTCGCTCCGGCAACGGACAGAACGGCAACCAGGGCGACGGCGACGGCCAGCGCTCCGGCCAGGCCCGCGCGAACGACGGCTCCGGCCAGCAGCGCTCCGGCGCGCAGGGTGGCCAGGGGCAGGGCGGTCAGGGACAGGGCGGGCAGCGCGAGGAGCGCCAGCGCCGTGACGACGACGACGAGCGCGGCGGTTCGCGCCGTCGCCGGGGCCGCGACCGCGGCCGGGACCGCAAGCGCAACCGCGGCGGCCGGTCGGGCGCCCCGGACGTCGCCGGTCTGGACGACGTCGAGGTGCGCGAGGACGACGTCCTGCTGCCCGTCGCCGGCGTGCTGGACATCCTCGACAACTACGCGTTCGTGCGCACGAGCGGCTACCTGCCGGGCCCGGGCGACGTCTACGTGTCGCTGAACCAGGTGAAGAAGTCCGGCCTGCGCCGTGGCGACGCCATCGTCGGCGCGATCCGCCAGCCCCGCGAGGGCGAGGAGCCGCCGTCGGGCAAGAACGTGCGCAGCAAGTTCAACGCCCTGGTGCGCCTGGACTCCGTCAACGGCATGACGCCGGAGGAGGCGCGGCAGCGCGCCGAGTTCACCAAGCTGACGCCGCTGTACCCGCAGGAGCGGCTGCGCCTGGAGAACCCGGAGGCCACCCGCCTCACGCCGCGCGTGATCGACATCGTCGCCCCCATCGGCAAGGGCCAGCGCGGCCTCATCGTCGCGCCCCCGAAGGCCGGCAAGACGATCATCATGCAGCAGATCGCCAACGCGATCACCGCGAACAACCCCGAGGTCCACCTCATGGTGGTGCTCGTGGACGAGCGGCCCGAAGAGGTCACCGACATGGAGCGGACGGTCAAGGGCGAGGTCATCGCCTCGACGTTCGACCGCCCCGCGTCGGACCACACGATCGTCGCCGAGCTCGCGATCGAGCGCGCCAAGCGCCTGGTCGAGCTGGGTCAGGACGTCGTCGTGCTGCTCGACTCGCTCACCCGCCTCTCGCGCGCCTACAACCTCGCGGCGCCCGCGTCGGGCCGCATCCTCTCCGGTGGTGTGGACGCCGCGGCGCTCTACCCGCCGAAGAAGTTCTTCGGCGCGGCGCGCAACATCGAGAACGGCGGCTCGCTGACCATCCTCGCCTCGGCGCTCGTGGAGACGGGCTCGAAGATGGACGAGGTGATCTTCGAGGAGTTCAAGGGCACCGGCAACATGGAGCTGCGCCTGTCCCGCAACCTCGCGGACAAGCGGATCTTCCCGGCCGTGGACGTCAACGCGTCCGGCACGCGCCGCGAGGAGATCCTCATGGCGAAGGACGAGCTCGGCATCGTCTACAAGCTGCGCCGCGTCATGGGTGCGCTCGACCAGCAGCAGGCGATCGAGCTGCTGCTCGGCCAGCTCAAGAAGACCAAGACCAACGTCGAGTTCCTGCTGCACGTGCAGAAGACGACGCCGGCCGGGCTGTCCGACGACAACCCGGGCGAGACGGTCTGATCCTCGGCCACCGAGGAATTTCCGGGGCGCGTCCGCGTTCTGGCACAATGGTTCGTCGGCCTTCCGGTTCACGGCCCGCTGTCCTGCGGGGCGACCCGGCGGCATCACACCAAGGAGCATCATGAAGTCCGGTATCCACCCCGAGTACGTCACCACCGAGGTGTCCTGCACCTGCGGTAACACGTTCACGACCCGCAGCACCGCGACCTCCGGCAAGATCAACGTCGAGGTCTGCAGCGCGTGCCACCCGTTCTACACGGGCAAGCAGAAGATCCTCGACACCGGCGGCCGCGTCGCCCGCTTCGAGGCTCGCTACGGCAAGAAGAAGTAGCTGCCTGCAAGCGCCGGTGGTCCGCCCGACAACCTCTCCAGGGGCAGTCGGACGACGGACCACCGGCGCTTCTGCTGTGCCCAGGGAGCTCGCGTCCCGCCGAGGTCGTCGATCCTCGGCGCGGTAGTTCGCACCCGGCAGCCCTGAACTACCTCGCGGTGTCCTGAACTACCTCGCGGGGCCCTGAACTACCTCGCGCTCGACTGGGAGACGCCATGACCGACTCGTTCGCCGCCGCGCGGCCGCTGCTCGCCGAGCACGCCGAGATCGAGCGTGCTCTGGCCGACCCGGCCGTGCACGCCGACGCCGGCCGGGCACGGTCGCTCGGGCGCCGGTACGCGGAGCTGAACCAGGTCGCCGCCGCCTTCCGCGCCTGGGAGCAGGCGCAGGACGACGCGGAGGCGGCGGCCGAGCTCGCCGCCGAGGACGAGTCCTTCGCGGCCGAGCTCCCGGCCCTGCGCACCGCGGCCGACGCCGCGGCAGAGCGGCTGCGGCGCGTGCTGGTGCCGCGCGACCCCGACGACGCGCGCGACGTCATCCTCGAGATCAAGGCGGGGGAGGGCGGCGACGAGTCGGCGCTCTTCGCCGGCGACCTGCTGCGCATGTACCTGCGGTACGCCGAGCGGCGCGGCTGGGCCACCCAGGTGCTCGACGCGACGGAGACCGAGCTCGGCGGCTACAAGGACGTGCAGGTCGCGATCAAGGCGCGCGGCGTCTCCGACCCCGCCGAGGGCGTGTGGGCGAGCCTCAAGTACGAGGGGGGTGTGCACCGGGTGCAGCGCGTGCCGGTCACGGAGTCCCAGGGGCGCATCCACACGTCGGCCGCCGGGGTGCTGGTGCTGCCCGAGGTGGACGACCCCGGCGAGGTGGAGATCGACCCGAACGACCTGCGCATCGACGTGTACCGCTCGTCCGGCCCGGGCGGCCAGTCGGTGAACACGACGGACTCCGCGGTGCGCATCACGCACGTGCCCACCGGGATCGTCGTGTCCATGCAGAACGAGAAGTCGCAGCTGCAGAACAAGGAGCAGGCGGTGCGCGTGCTGCGCGCGCGGCTGCTGGCCGCGCAGCAGGAGGCCGCCGCCGCCGCGGCCGCCGACGTGCGGCGGTCCCAGGTGCGCACGGTGGACCGCAGCGAGCGGATCCGCACCTACAACTTCCCCGAGAACCGCATCGCCGACCACCGCACCGGGTACAAGGCGTACAACCTCGACCACGTGCTCGCGGGCGACCTCGACCCGGTGGTGCGCTCGGCCGTCGACGCCGACGAGGCGGCACGGCTGGCGGCGGCGGGCGGCCCCGGTGCCTGACGTGGAGCTCGCGCTCACCACGACCGGGGTGGCCGCGCGGTGGGCGACGGCGCGGCTCGCCGAGGCGGGCGTGCCCAGCCCTCGCGTGGACGCCGAGCTGCTGCTCGCGCACGTGCTCGGAGTCGAGCGCGGCGAGGTGCGCCGGCTCGCGGTGCTCGACGCGCCGCTGCGCACGGACGACGGGGGCGACGGCGCGGCCGCCGCCCGGCTGGTCGCGCTGGTGGAGCGCCGCGCCGCGCGCGAGCCGCTGCAGCACCTGCTCGGCGTGGCCCCGTTCCGGCACCTGGAGCTCGCCGTCGGGCCGGGCGTCTTCGTGCCGCGGCCGGAGACGGAGCAGGTGGCGCAGGTCGCGATCGACGAGGCGGCCCGGGTGGTGGCCCGCGCCGGCGCGGCGGTGGTGGTCGACCTGTGCACCGGCTCGGGTGCCATCGCGCTCGCCGTCGCGACCGAGGTGCCGGGCGCGACGGTGCACGCGGTGGAGCTCGACGCCGCGGCCCACGGCTGGGCCGGGCGCAACGTCGCGGCGGTCGCCGCCGCGACGCCGGCGGCGGTCGTCCACCTGGTCCGCGGCGACGCGCGCACGGCGCTGCGCGAGCTGGGCGGCAGGGTCGACGTCGTGGTGTCGAACCCGCCGTACGTGCCGCCGGGCGCCGTGCCGCGCGACCCGGAGGTGGCCGAGCACGACCCGGCCGTCGCGCTCTACGGGCTGGGCGACGACGGGCTCGAGGTGCCGCGCGGCGTCACCGCGGCCGCGGCGCGGCTGCTCCGCCCGGGCGGGCTGTACGTCATGGAGCACGCCGAGGTCCAGGACGCCGCGGCACGCGCGATGGTGGCGGACGCCGGCGGGTTCGACGCGGCGAGCACCGCGGAGGACCTCGCCGGTCGGCCGCGGATGGTGGTGGCGCGGCGCTCCGGCGGCGCGGGATCCGGCCCGGACGCCCGGCCGGCGGCCGGTCGAACCGTGACAGACTGAGCCCGTGAGCAGCGTGCACGACGTCACCGACCCGAACACCTGGGGCCCTGCGATCGACGAGGCGGTGAACACGGTCTCCCGCGGCGGCCTGCTGGTGCTGCCGACCGACACCGTCTACGGCATCGGCGCCGACGCCTTCGACGCGGAGGCCGTCGCGGCCCTGCTCGCGGCCAAGGGCCGCGGGCGCCAGATGCCCCCGCCCGTCCTGATCCCGGACGTGCGCACGCTCGACGGGCTGGCCACCCAGGTCCCCGACGACGCGCGCAAGCTCGCCGAGGCGTTCTGGCCGGGCGGGCTCACGATCATCCTGCAGGCCCAGCCGTCGCTGCAGTGGGACCTGGGGGAGACGCACGGCACGGTCGCGCTGCGCATGCCCGACCACCCGGCCGCGCTGGCGCTGCTGCGCCGCACCGGCCCGCTCGCGGTGTCGAGCGCCAACGCCACCGGCAACCCGGCGGCCCTCGAGGTCGCCGACGCGCAGGAGCAGCTCGGCGACGCGGTGACCGTCTACCTCGACGGCGGGGACGCGCCCGGCGGGGTCGCCTCGACCATCGTGGACGCCACCGGGGCGCAGCTCCGGGTCGTCCGCCAGGGGGCGATCACGCTCGAGGCGCTCAACGACGTCGCGCCCGTCCGCGGCGTCGACGAGCCCGCGGAGGAGACCGCGGGCGAGCCCGGGGACCAGACCACGGACGCGCCGGACGAGCCGGCCGGCGCGCCCTCGGACGCGCCGAACGAGGAGCAGAGCTCCGCCCCCGGCCAGGAGTCCGCCGGGTGAGGGCCTATCTGCTCCTGATGCTCGTCGCGGCGGCGGTCACGTACCTCGCCACGCCGGGCGCGCGCTGGGTCGCGCGGCGCACGAACGCGATCACCGCGGTGCGGGCGCGCGACGTGCACGTGCAGCCGACGCCGCGGCTCGGCGGCCTGGCCATGCTGCTCGGCATCGTCGTCGCGGTGGTGCTCTCCTCGCAGATGCCGTTCCTCACGGGCGTCTTCGAGAGCGGGCCGCAGGCGTGGGGCATCATCGGGGGCGCCGCGATCGTCTGCCTGCTGGGCTGGGCGGACGACGTGTGGGACCTGGACTGGATGACCAAGCTGGCCGGGCAGGTGCTCGCGGCGGGGTTCATGGCGCTGCAGCAGGTGCAGCTGACGTCGCTGCCCACGCCGGACTGGCTGTTCATCACCTCGTCGCGGATCTCGCTGTTCCTGACGATCCTGGTGGTCGTCGTGGCGATGAACGCGGTGAACTTCGTCGACGGCCTGGACGGGCTGGCCGCGGGCCTCATCGCGATCGGCGGCTCCGCGTTCCTGCTCTACACCTACGGGCTCACCCAGCAGGCCACGCCCGAGAACTACGCGAACCTCGCGACCCTCATGATGGCCGTGCTGGTCGGGGCGTGCCTGGGCTTCCTCCCGCACAACTTCTTCCCGTCGCACATCTTCATGGGCGACTCTGGCTCGATGGTGCTCGGGCTGGTCTTCGCCGGCTCGGCCATCACCATCACGGGGAACGTCGACCCGGTCTCGATGGGCGCCACGCTCTCCGGGGCGCAGCGCGTGCCCCTGTTCATCCCGCTGCTGCTGCCGGTCGCCGTGGTGCTGCTGCCGCTGCTCGACATGGCGATGGCCGTGGTGCGCCGCCTCGCGGCCGGCAAGTCGCCGTTCCACCCCGATCGCATGCACCTGCACCACCGGATGCTGGCCCTCGGCCACTCCCATCGGCGCGCCGTGCTCATCCTCTACGTGTGGGCCGCCGTCTTCTCCTACGGCGTGGCGGCGCTCGTGCTGTGGGACTGGAAGGCCGTGCTCGCGGGGCTGGCCGTCGCCGTCGTGGTGGCGCTGCTGCTCACCCTCGGCCCGCTGCGCACCCGCGGCCGCTTCCTGGACGACGACGTCGCCACGGGGAGCCACCCCACCGTCGCGCCGGCGCACCCCGCGCCCGCGACGTCCCGCACCGCCCCGCCGTCGGCCGCCCCGGCCGCTCCCACCCTGACCACGCACGAAGGACGCCAGCGATGACGACGCCCGACACCCCCGGCCCGACGCCCGACCGCGCCCCGGGGCCCGTGCCCGACGGGGCCGCCGACGCCGCGGCGGAGCACGCGACCGCCGCCGAGCGTCGCGTGCTGCGCACGGCGCTGCGGGACACGCTGCTCCTCGTCGGGGCGCTGGTGGTGCTGGGCGGCGGGATCGGACTCCTGGTCGCCGGCCTGCCCGGGCTGTGGGGCGCGCTCGTAGGCGCCGCGATCGCGGCCTTCTTCTGCGCGACGACGATCTGGTCGATGATGCGCACGGTCGGCTCGAGCCCGGCGCGCATGGCGGCGTTCGTCATGGGCGCCTGGGTGGCCAAGATCGTCGTCCTCATCGTCGTGCTGGCCCTGCTCCAGGGCAGGACGTTCTACGACCCCTGGGTGCTGCTCGCGGTGCTCGCGGTCGGCGCGATCGGGTCGGCGCTCCTCGACTACCGCGCGGTCAACCGCGGCCGCGTCCCGTACGTGCAGCCGTGACCGGGTGGTCGGGCCGAGCCGCCTGACCAGGGTGCTTGCGCCGGGCGACGATCCGTCGCCGGGGGCAACATCGTGCCCTTCTTCACAAGCCGCGGGATCTGGCCGGAAATTCTGCTCCGGGATGACGGAGCACCTGTGAACATCCGGTAGGCTGTCCGCGAATCCATGACGGCCAGGTCCGATGGCGTGCCCCCAGCGGTGGAGCGCGCCCGGCCCGTACGACCTCCGGGAGAACCCCCTGTCTACGCCAGCGATCCCCCTGCTGCTCGCCGCCGAAGGTGGCAGCGAGTTCCATGCGCCCACGATCGCGGACTTCTTCCCGCCGGCCATCTTCTTCGAGGGCACGCCCTTCGAGTTCAACCGGATCATCCTGGTCCGCGTCATCATGGCGGCCGTCCTGCTGCTGGTCTTCTGCCTCGCCGCGCGACGTGCGCGCCTGGTGCCGGGCCGGTTCCAGAACGGGGTCGAGATGGTCCTCGACTTCGTGCGCAACTCGATCGCGATCGAGGTGCTCGGCCAGGAGAACGGCCGCAAGTACTTCAAGCTGCTCGCGACGATCTTCTGCACGGTCCTGGTGATGAACATCGCCGCCGTGATCCCGTTCCTCAACATCGCGGGCACCTCCGTGATCGGCCTGCCGATCGTGCTCGCGGCCTGGACGTACGTGATGTACCTGGGAGCGGGCGTCAAGGCGCACGGCCTGGGCGGCTACCTCAAGAACTCGCTGTTCCCCCCGGGCGTGCCGAAGCCGCTCTACGTGCTGCTCGTGCCGATCGAGGCGCTCCAGGTCTTCATCCTCCGGCCCGCGACGCTCGTCATCCGACTCCTGGCCAACATGGTCGCGGGTCACCTGATGCTCGCGATCTGCTTCGCGGCCACGTCGTACTTCCTGTTCGACGCCGCCGGCGCGATGAAGCTGTTCAGCGCGGGCACGTTCGTGGCGGGCGCGGCGTTCTTCTTCTTCGAGATCTTCGTCGCGGCGCTCCAGGCGTACGTCTTCGCGATCCTCACCGCCGTCTACCTCAACATGTCCGTCGAGGCGGAGCACTGACCGTCTCGCGGTACCCGGCCTGAGGCCGGACCAGCTCCAGAACTGCACCCCACGAAAGCGACGCCGGGCCACCGAGGCCCGGCGCCAACCGGAAGGAAACCCAGTGGACGTCACCACCCTCGCCGAGGTCAGCGGGAACATCGGCACCATCGGTTACGGCCTCGCGGCGGTCGGCCCGGGCATCGGCCTCGGCATCCTCATCGGCAAGACGATCGAGGGCATGGCCCGCCAGCCCGAGGTCTCCGGCCAGCTCCGTACCACGATGTTCATCGGTATCGCCTTCGTCGAGGTGCTCGCGCTCCTCGGCCTGGTGGCCGGCTTCATCGTCCCGTGATGATGGTCTCCCCCCTGAACGTCTCCGCGCCAGCGGTCCTCGCTGCCGAGGAGACCGAGCAGAACATCCTCCTGCCGCACCCCCCGGACATCATCTGGTCGCTGGTCATCGTGGTCATCGTCGGGATCGTGTTCTACAAGTACGTCCTGCCGAAGTTCCAGGCCGTGCTCGACGAGCGCACCGCGAAGATCGAGGGCGGCATCGCCAAGGCGGAGAAGGCGCAGGAAGAGGCCGCCGAGGCGCTGAAGGAGTACCACCAGCAGCTCGCCGAGGCCCGCGCCGACGCCGCGAAGACCCGCGAGGAGGCGCGTGCCGAGGGCACGGCCATCGTCGCGGAGCTGCGCAGCAAGGCGCAGGACGAGGCCTCCCGGATCGTCGAGACGGCGCACCGCCAGATCGAGGCCGAGCGCCAGACGGCGGCCGTCTCCCTGCGCGCCGAGGTCGGCACGCTGGCCACGGAGCTCGCGTCGAAGATCGTCGGCGAGTCCCTGGAGGACTCCGCGCGTCAGTCGCGCGTCGTCGACCGCTTCCTCGACGAGCTCGAGGCTGCGGGTGACGAGTCGCGCTCGGCGCAGACCGCGTCGGCCGGCAGCTCGGCCGGCAAGGAGGGCTGATGCGGGGCACCAGCGGAGCTTCCCTCGCCGCGGCGCAGGAGCGGTTCGAGCCGGTCCTGCGGTCCGCCGGGGCCGACGGGCAGACGCTCGGCGAGCAGCTGTTCGCCGTCGTCGCCGCCCTGGACGCCTCCGGGCCGCTGCGTCGGTCGCTCGCCGACCCGTCGCGGGACCCGGAGGACCGGGCGGCCCTGGCCGGCCGCGTGCTGGCCGGCGGCTTCGACGAGCGGGTCGTGGACCTGGTCACGGGGCTGGCGCGGTCGCGCTGGTCCGGCGACGCGGACCTCGCCGACGCCGTCGAGCGCCTCGGGCTGGACGCCGTGCTGGCGTCGGCCGAGTCGCGGGGCGCCCTCGAGACCGTCGAGGACGAGCTGTTCCGGCTGACCCGGGCGCTCGTCGGTCAGCGCGAGGCGCGCCAGGTGCTCTCGGACGGTGCGACCGACCCCGAGCGCCGGGCCCAGCTCGTCGACGCCCTGCTCACCGGCAAGGTGGACGGCGTCACGCAGGCGCTCGCCCGCCGGGCCACGACGCACCTCCGCGGCCGCCGCTTCGTGGCGACGCTGCTGTGGTACGGGGAGATCGCCGCCGAGCGGCGCCGTCGCCTCGTGGCCACGGTCACCAGCGGCGCCGTCCTCAGCCAGTCCCAGCAGGACCGGCTCGCCGGGCTGCTCGAGCGCGCCTACGGGCGCGCGGTGCAGCTCAACGTCACGGTCGACCCGGCCGTGATCGGTGGCCTGCGCATCCAGGTCGGCGCGGACGTCGTCGACTCCACCGTGCTGTCCCGCCTGGCCGACGCCCGTCGCCGGCTGGCCGGCTGAACCCCTAGGCCCAGCGCCGGCCCCTGGTCGGCTACGCAGAACGTGAGGCCGCGCGAGTCGCGGCCACGACAGGAGAGAGCAATGGCTGAGCTGACGATCCGGCCGGAGGAGATCCGGGCCGCTCTGGACAGCTTCGTGAAGTCGTACGAGCCCGAGGGCGCGGTCAGCGAGGAGGTCGGCCGCGTCACCGTCGCCGCCGACGGCATCGCCTACGTCGAGGGCCTCCCCGGCGCGATGGCGAACGAGCTGCTGCGCTTCGAGGACGGCACGCTCGGCCTCGCCCTGAACCTGGACGTCCGGGAGATCGGCGTCGTCGTCCTCGGCGAGTTCACGGGCATCGAGGAGGGGCAGGAGGTCCGCCGCACCGGCGAGGTCCTGTCCGTCCCCGTGGGCGAGGGCTACCTCGGCCGCGTGGTCGACCCGCTGGGCAACCCGATCGACGGTCTGGGCGACATCGAGAGCGAGGGCCGCCGCGCCCTCGAGCTCCAGGCGCCCGGCGTCATGCAGCGCAAGTCCGTGCACGAGCCGCTGCAGACCGGCATGAAGGCGATCGACTCGATGATCCCGATCGGTCGCGGTCAGCGCCAGCTGATCATCGGCGACCGCCAGACCGGCAAGACGGCGATCGCGATCGACACGATCATCAACCAGAAGGCCAACTGGGAGTCGGGCGACCCGAACAAGCAGGTCCGCTGCATCTACGTCGCCGTCGGCCAGAAGGGCTCGACGATCGCCTCCGTGCGCGGCGCCCTCGAGGAGGCCGGCGCGCTGGAGTACACGACGATCGTCGCGGCCCCGGCCTCCGACCCGGCGGGCTTCAAGTACATCGCCCCGTACACCGGCTCGGCCATCGGCCAGCACTGGATGTACCAGGGCAAGCACGTGCTGGTCATCTTCGACGACCTGTCGAAGCAGGCCGAGGCCTACCGTGCCGTGTCGCTGCTGCTGCGCCGCCCGCCGGGCCGCGAGGCGTACCCCGGCGACGTCTTCTACCTGCACTCCCGGCTGCTCGAGCGCTGCGCCAAGCTCTCGGACGACCTGGGCGCGGGCTCGATGACCGGCCTGCCGATCATCGAGACCAAGGCGAACGACGTCTCGGCGTACATCCCGACCAACGTCATCTCGATCACCGACGGCCAGATCTTCCTGCAGTCGGACCTCTTCAACGCCGACCAGCGCCCGGCCGTCGACGTCGGCATCTCCGTCTCCCGAGTCGGCGGTGACGCGCAGATCAAGGCGATGAAGAAGGTCTCCGGCACGCTGAAGCTCGAGCTGGCGCAGTACCGCTCGCTGGAGGCGTTCGCGATGTTCGCGTCCGACCTCGACGCGGCGTCGCGGGGCCAGCTGGCGCGCGGTGCGGTGCTGATGGAGCTGCTCAAGCAGCCGCAGTACACGCCGTACCCGGTCGAGGACCAGGTCGCGTCCGTGTGGGCCGGCACCAAGGGCAAGCTGGACGACGTCCCCGTCGAGGACGTCAAGCGGTTCGAGTCCGAGATGCTCGACCACCTGCGCCGGAACACCTCGGTGCTCTCCACGATCGCGGAGACCGGCAAGCTCGAGCAGGACACCGAGGACGCGCTGGCCGCGGCCGTCGAGGACGTGCGCAACGGCTTCCTCAAGGCCGACGGCACCCCGCTCGTCGGCGGTGACGCCGAGGACGAGGCCGCGGACGTCGAGCAGGAGCAGCTCGTCGTGCAGAAGAAGGCCTGAGCATGGCCGGTGGAGCCCAGCGCATCTACAAGCAGCGGATCAAGTCGACGCAGTCGCTGAAGAAGATGTTCCGCGCGCAGGAGCTGATCGCGGCCTCCCGCATCGGCAAGGCGCGGGCGCGCACCGCCGCGGCGGCGCCGTACGAGCGGGCCATCACCCGCGCGGTGTCCGCCGTGGCGACGCACACGTCGACCAAGCACCCGCTGACGAGCGAGCGGCACGACACCGACCGCGTCGCGGTCCTCGTGATCGCGTCGGACCGCGGCATGGCCGGCGCCTACTCGGCGTCGATCATCCGCGAGGCCGAGCGTCTGGTCGCCCAGCTGAAGGCCGAGGGCAAGCAGGTCGACCTCTACGCGACCGGCCGCCGTGCCGTCTCGTACTACAGCTACCGCGGGCGCCAGCTCGCGGGGGAGTGGTCGTACGGCTCGGACAGCCCGGACTCGGACGTCGCCGGCGAGATCGCCCAGACGCTGCTCGGGGCGTTCCTCGCCCCCGCGGCCGAGGGCGGCGTGGGCGAGCTGCACGTCGTGTACACGCAGTTCGTCAACATGGTCACGCAGCGACCGCGCGTCGTGCGGATGCTCCCGCTCGAGGTCGTCGAGGGCGTGGCCGTGCCCGGCGAGCACGAGGCGTTCCCGCTGTACGACTTCGAGCCGTCGCCGGAGAGCGTCCTCGACGCGCTCCTGCCGCGGTACGTGCGCAGCCGGATCTTCAGCTTCATGCTCGACGCAGCGGCGTCCGAGCTGGCCGCGCGCCAGCGGGCGATGCACACGGCGACGGACAACGCCGAGGACCTGATCCGCACCTACACGCGCCTGGCGAACCAGGCCCGCCAGGCGGACATCACCCAGGAGATCAGCGAGATCGTCTCGGGTGCCGACGCCCTCGCGGCATCATGACCCTGATGCCGCGGACGACCCTGACACCCGGAACGACCCCTTCGAAGCGAGGCAAGCAATGACCGCCACCACCGTGGAAGCCCCGGTCGAGCACCAGAGCGGACCCGGCGTGGGCCGTGTCGCGCGCGTGATCGGCCCCGTCGTCGACATCGAGTTCCCCGAGGACGCGATCCCCGACATCTACAACGCCCTGACGGTCGAGATCGACCTGTCGACGCAGGGCGAGGGGGAGAAGTCCTTCACCCTCATGCTCGAGGTCGCCCAGCACCTGGGTGACTCGCTGGTCCGCGCCATCGCGCTCAAGCCGACCGACGGTCTGGTGCGCGGCTCGGTCGTGACCGACACCGGCGCGCCGATCAGCGTGCCCGTCGGCGACGTGACCAAGGGCAAGGTCTTCAACGTGACCGGCGACGTGCTCAACGCCGAGCCGGGCGAGAAGATCGAGATCAACGAGCGGTGGTCCATCCACCGCAAGCCCCCGGCCTTCGACCAGCTCGAGTCGAAGACGCAGATGTTCGAGACCGGCATCAAGTCGATCGACCTCCTCACGCCGTACGTGCAGGGTGGCAAGATCGGCCTCTTCGGCGGTGCGGGCGTCGGCAAGACGGTCCTCATCCAGGAGATGATCCAGCGCGTCGCGCAGGACCACGGCGGTGTGTCGGTGTTCGCCGGCGTCGGCGAGCGCACCCGTGAGGGCAACGACCTCATCGCGGAGATGGAGGAGGCCGGCGTCTTCGACAAGACCGCCCTGGTCTTCGGCCAGATGGACGAGCCGCCGGGCACGCGTCTGCGCGTCGCCCTGTCCGCGCTGACGATGGCGGAGTACTTCCGCGACGTGCGCAAGCAGGACGTGCTGCTCTTCATCGACAACATCTTCCGGTTCACGCAGGCCGGTTCCGAGGTCTCCACGCTGCTCGGCCGCATGCCGTCCGCGGTGGGCTACCAGCCGAACCTGGCCGACGAGATGGGCGTCCTGCAGGAGCGCATCACGTCGACCCGCGGTCACTCGATCACCTCGCTGCAGGCGATCTACGTGCCGGCGGACGACTACACCGACCCGGCGCCGGCGACGACGTTCGCCCACCTGGACGCGACGACCGAGCTCTCGCGAGAGATCGCGTCGAAGGGTCTGTACCCGGCGATCGACCCGCTGACCTCGACGTCGCGCATCCTCGACCCGCGGTACGTGGGCCAGGAGCACTACGACGTGGCCACCCAGGTGAAGTCGATCCTGCAGCGCAACAAGGAGCTGCAGGACATCATCGCGATCCTCGGTGTGGACGAGCTCTCGGAGGAGGACAAGACGGTCGTCGCGCGTGCGCGCCGCATCCAGCAGTTCCTCTCGCAGAACACCTACATGGCGAAGAAGTTCACCGGCGTGGAGGGTTCCACCGTGCCGCTGAGCGAGACCATCGAGGCGTTCAAGAAGATCGCCGAGGGCGAGTTCGACCACATCGCCGAGCAGGCGTTCTACAACATCGGCGGCCTCGAGATGCTCGAGGAGAACTGGGCCCGGATCCAGAAGGAGTACGGGGCCTGACGGTCTCGTCCCGCCGCGTCGCCCCGCCGGGAGGCACCGCCTCCCGGCGGGGCGACGTGATCGCCTGAGGAACCCCGCACGATCGGAAAGAGGACATGGAGATGGCAGAGCTGAACGTGGACCTCGTCGCGGCCGACCGCAAGGTCTGGTCCGGCGCGGCGCGCGAGGTCAGCGCCCCGTCCGTCGACGGCCAGGTCGGCATCCTCGCCGGCCACGCCCCGCTCCTCGCGGTGCTGCGGCCGGGCACGGTCAAGGTGTCGACGGCCCACGAGACCGCGGTCGAGGCGCACGTCACCGGCGGGTTCGTCTCGGTCGACGGCAACCTGGTGACCATCGTCGTCGACGAGGTCACGGAGCTGTCCGGCCGCGAGCCGGCGCTGCGCTGAGGCAGGTGCCGGTGGCGTACGCAGTCTGGATCGCGATCGGGATCGTCGTCGCGCTCGGACTGGTGCTCGCCGCCGGTGCCTCCCGCCTGCGGACCCTCTCCCGGAGGGTCGGCTCCTTCCCCTGCCACGCCCGGCCCGCGGACGACCCGCAGGCCGCGTGGATGGTGGGGATCGCCCACTACGCGGTGGGCCGCATCGACTGGTGGCGCGGCTGGTCGCTCGCGCCGCGCCCCGCGCGGGTCTGGTTGCGCGACGGGCTCTCGATCACCGGCCGGGCCCCGCTCGACCAGGCCGGCCAGCCCGACCAGGTGCTGGTCCGCTGCCGATACGACGGCACCGACTTCGAGCTGCTGATGTCCTCCGGCGCGTACGCCGGGCTGGCGTCGTGGCTCGAGTCCGCGCCCCCGGGCCGCCGAGACCTGGTCCTGTAGGGTCCTGTGGCGCCGTCCGTGGCGCCCACCCCACAGCTCCTGCCACGAACGAAGAGGGGGACCGTGCGTCTCGTCGTCGCCCGCTGCTCGGCCCGGTACACCGGCCGGCTCACCGCCCACCTGCCGCTCGCCACGCGGCTCATCGTCGTCAAGGCCGACGGCAGCGTGCTGCTGCACTCCGACGGGGGCTCGTACAAGCCGCTCAACTGGATGAGCCCGCCCTGCTCGACGTCGGTCGGCGAGCCCGACGACGAGGCGCGCGAGCGTGGCGTCACCCAGGTCTGGACGGTGCAGCACCAGAAGTCGGACGACCGCCTGGAGATCGAGCTGCACGAGGTGGAGCACGACTCCGCCCATGACCTCGGCGTCGACCCGGGGCTGGTCAAGGACGGCGTCGAGGCCCACCTGCAGGAGCTGCTGGCCGCCCAGATCCACCGCCTCGGCGCGGGCCACACGCTGGTGCGCCGCGAGTACATGACGGCGATCGGCCCGGTCGACATCCTCGCCCGCGACGCCTCGGGCGCCACGGTCGCGGTGGAGCTCAAGCGCCGCGGCGACATCGACGGCGTCGAGCAGCTGACCCGCTACCTGGAGCTGCTCAACCGCGACCCGCTGCTGGCGCCGGTGCGCGGCGTCTTCGCCGCCCAGGAGATCAAGCCGCAGGCGCGCGTGCTCGCGACCGACCGGGGGATCGAGTGCCTGGTCCTCGACTACGACGCGATGCGCGGCGTGGACGACGTGGAGTCGCGCCTCTTCTGACCCCTCGATGGGTTTGTCAGGAGGGTTTCGCAATCCCGGTGGCGTGCGGCAGGATTGGCGCATGAGCGCTGCCCTCCCCACGGCCCCCGTCCCCGAGCCCGGCGCGCTGGTCGCGCTGCGTGGGCGCGTGGTGACGCCGCAGGACGACGTCGAGGACGGCGCCGTCGTCGTCGCCGACGGCCTCGTGCGCTGGGTGGGGCCCACGGCCGCGGCGGAGCACGCCGACCCGGACGTCGCCGCGGCGGTGGCGCGCGCCGCCGCCCCCGAGCCCGGCACCGCGCTGCTGCCCGGCCTCGTGGACCTGCACGACCACGGCGGCGGCGGGGTCGGCTTCCCGGACGCCACGACCACCGACGAGGCGCTGGTCGCCGTGCTCGAGCACCGGCGGCACGGCACGACGACGATGCTCGCCTCCCTCGTCACCGCCGACCGCGAGACGCTGCTCACCCGGGCGGCGATGCTGGCCGACCTCGCCGACGCCGGCGAGATCGCCGGGATCCACGCCGAGGGCCCGTTCCTGTCGCACGAGCGGCGCGGTGCGCAGAGCCCGGACGACCTCCTCCCGGGCGACACCGGCCTGGTCCGGGACCTCGTCGACGCGGCACGGGGGCACCTGCGCACGATGACCGTGGCTCCGGAGGTCGACGGCGTCGTCGGGCCCGGGGGCGTGGCCGAGGCGCTCGTCGGGGCCGGCGTCGTGCCGTCCCTCGGGCACACCGACGCGACGACGGAGCAGGCGGAGGTGCTCGTCGCGCAGGTGGCCGCTGCGCTGGCCGGGGCGGCCGAGGCCGGCGAGGCGCCCGCCCGCGAGATGACCGCCACGCACCTCTTCAACGGCATGCGCCCCCTCCACCACCGCTCGCCCGGGCCGGTCGCGGCCTGTCTCGCGGCCGCGGCCCGCGGCGCGCTGGTCGTCGAGCTGGTGGCCGACGGCGTGCACCTGGCGCCGGCCACCGTGCGCACCGTCGTCGAGACGGTCGGGGCCGACCGGGTGGCGCTCGTCACCGACGCGATGGCCGCCGCCGGCATGGCCGACGGCTCCTACGAGCTGGGCCCGATGGCCGTGACGGTGCGCGACGGCGTCGCCCGCCTCACCGACACCGACGACCCGGAGGGCGGCGCGATCGCGGGCGGCACGGCGCACCTGCTCGACGTCGTGCGCGAGACGGTCGCCGCCGGCGTCCCGCTCGTCGACGCGGTGCGCTCCGCGTCGTGGGTGCCCGCGCGCGTGCTTGGACTCACCGACGTGGGCGGGCTCGTCGTCGGGCGCCGCGCGGACCTCGTCGTCACCGACGGCGACCTGCGCGTGCGGCGCGTGCTGCGCGGCGGCGTGGACGTCGTCCGGGTCTGACCGCCGCGGCGAGGCGGGTCAGGACGCCGTCACGGCCCATTCCGCGCCCGGCCCGTCCTCGCGGACCACGGCGACGCCGCCGGGCGGCACGACGATCCCCGCCGCCGTGGACGTGCCGGTGACGAGGTCGACCCCCGGTCCGGTGACGCGCAGCGGCCGGTCGCCGTGGTGGAGCAGGAACAGGTACGTGCCGCCGGCGGCCCGTCGTCGGACGGCCTCCATGCCGGTGCCGAGGCCGCCGGGCAGCACGGGGCGCACGTCGTGCGCGGCGAGCAGGTCGGCGACGAACCGGTCGAGCGAGTGCTGCACGAGCCGCGTCGAGAGGTATGTCGCGGTCCCCGACCCGCTGGCGCGGCGGGTGATCGCCGGGAGCCCGGCGAGGTCCCCGTCGGCGTAGGTGGCGAGGGGGTCGGCGCCGGTCAGGTGCACGCGCTCGGTCCACTGGTCGACGACGGACCCGTCGCTCAGCCGCAGTCGCTCGTCGTCGGCCAGCGGCCGCAGCTCGTCGACGCGGATGCCGAGGAGGTCGCGCAGGCGGCCCGGGTAGCCGCCGGTCACCACGCGTTCGTGCTCGTCGGCGACGCCGGTGAACCGGGAGACGACCAGGTGGCCGCCGTCGGCGACGTAGCGGGTGAGCCACTCCACCGTCGCGTCGTCCATGGCGAGCTGGCTCGGCACGAACAGCACGCGGTGCCGGGAGAGGTCGCCGCCGGGCGCCACGAAGTCGACGGCCACGCCGGCGCGCCACAGGGCGCGGTGCGTCGCCCGGACCTCGGTGGCGTAGTCGAGGCCGTCGTGGGGGAGGTGCGGGGTCTCGAGCGACCACCAGCCGTGCGCGTCCCACAGCACGGCGACGTCGGCCTCGACGACGGGCCCCTCGGCCGGCGGCTCGACCACCTCGGCGATCCGGTCCAGCAGCTCGCCGAGGGCGACGACGCCGTCGAACTGCCGGCTGTCGGGACCGGCGTGCGGCACCATGCCGCTGTGCCAGGTCTCGGCCCCGCCCGCGGAAGCGCGCCACTGGAAGAACAGCGCGCCCTGCGAGCCGCGGGCTACGTAGCCGAGGGAGCTGCGGATCATCCGGTCCGGTTCCTTGAACGCGAGCCGCGACCCCTCGCGGATCCCGCTGGCGCTCTGCTCCATGAGCAACCACGGGCCGCCCGCCCAGGAGCGGGTGAGGTCGGCGCCGTAGGCCACGTGAGCCTCGCCGTCCGGGCCGGGCGTGTCGAGGTAGTGGTCGACGGAGACGAGGTCGAGCTCGTCGCGCCACACCCACTGGTCGAGGTGGTTCCACGTGGGGAGCATGAAGTTCGTCGTCACGGGCGCGGTGGAGCCGGCCGCCCGGATCTGCTCCTTCTGCTCCGTGAACGCCGCCAGCATCTCGTCCGAGCAGAACCGCCGGAACGCGACGACGTGCGCCGGGTTGGGCAGGTACTGCGTGACCCGCGGCGGGGTGATGTCCGCCCAGTCGTCGTACCGCTGGGACCAGAACGCGGTGGTCCAGGCGTCGTTGAGCGCGTCGAGGGTGCCGTACCGGTCGTGCAGCCAGCGCTGGAAGGCGGCCTCGGCGTGCGGCCCGTGGTCGACCGTCCCGTACTCGTTGTGCACGTGCCAGCCGCGCAGCCGGGGGTGACGGCCGTAGCGCTCGGCGAGGAACCGGGCGACGCGCCGCGCGGCCGCGCGGTAGGCGGGGGCGCTGATCGCGTACGTGTCGCGCGAGCCGTGCGTCAGCCGCGTCCCGTCGGGCCGGACCGGCATCGCGTCCGGGTGCGCACGGGTGAACCACGGCGGCGGGGACGCGGTCGGGGTCGCGAGGAAGAAGCCGATGCCCGCGTCGTCGAGCGTCGCCACCACGTCGTCGAGCCAGCCCGCGTCGTACTCGCCCTCGCGCGGCTCGAGGAGCGCCCAGGAGAACACCCCGATCGTCACGGTGTTCACGCCCGCCCGGCGCATGAGCTCCATGTCCTCGGCCCACACCTCCCGGGGCCACTGCTCGGGGTTGTAGTCCCCGCCGTAGAGCAACGCGGTCATCCCTTGAGTCCTCCGCTGATGAGATCGAGGCGCCAGTAGCGCTGCAGGAACAGGATCATCGCGACGAGCGGCACGATGGCCACGGCGGCGCCGACGATCGCGAGGCTGTAGAGGGACGGCGTTCCCGAGCCCTTCGACAGCAGGGTGTAGAGGCCGACGGTGAGCGGGTACTTCGACTCGTCCGACAGCATGATGAACGGCAGGAGGAAGTTGTTCCAGATGCCCACGAACTGCAGCAGGAAGACGGTCACCATGCCGGGCACCATCATCGGGAGGGCGATGGAGGTGAAGACCCGGGCGTCGTGGGCGCCGTCGATCCGGGCGGCCTCGATCGTGTCCGACGGCACCGCGGACGCGGCGAAGACCCGCGCCAGGAAGATGCCGAACGGCGAGATCAGGCAGGGCAGCAGCACCGACCAGTAGCTTCCGGCCAGGCCGATCTTGGCCATGAGCAGGTACTGCGGCACGGCCAGGACGATGCCGGGCAGGAGCACGCCGCCGAGGATGGCGTAGAACGCGACCTGGCGGCCGGGGAAGTCGTACTTCGCCAGGGCGTAGCCCGCCATCGTCGAGACGAGGGTGCTGGCCAGGGCGCCCACCCCGGCGAAGACCAGGCTGTTCAGCGCCCATCGCAGGTACTGTCCGTCGCCGTACGCGAAGAGGTCCTGCAGGTTCTCCCAGAGCCCCGTGCCGGGCAGGAACGTGAAGCTCGTGAAGAGCTCGGAGCTGGTCTTCGTCGAGGCGACGACGACCCAGGCGACGGGGACCAGGCAGTACAGGGCCCCGAGGATCAGCGCGACCGTCGGGACGACGCGCCCGCGGGTGCGCGGGGCCGTCCGGGTCGGGACGGCCCGAGACGCGGTGGTGGTGGTCATCAGCTCTCTCCGAACGATCGCTTCTGGGTCACCCGGAGCAGGACGACGGACACGACGAGCGTGCCCAGCGCCAGGACGACCGACGAGGCGGCAGCGAGGGACAGGTCGTCCCGGGTGAACGCGTCGCGGTAGATCGTCATGAGCGGCACCCAGGTCTGGGAGATGGCGCTCGTCATCGGCCGCAGCGTGGTGGGCTCGCCGTACACCTGCAGCGTGCCGATGAGGGCGAACAGCCCGGTGAGGACCAGCGCGGGGCCGACGAGCGGGACCTTGATCCGATAGGCGATGTCCCACTCGCCGGCCCCGTCGAGCCGCGCGGCCTCGTAGATCTCGGCGGGGATCCCGCGCAGGGACGTGAACAGGATGATCATGTTGAAGCCGACGCCGCTCCAGATCGCGATGTTCGCGACGGCAGGGAACAGCATCGGGCCCTCGAGCACCTCGATCCCGCTGAGCCCGACCCGCTCGAGGATCCAGTTCAGCGGGCTCGTGGACGGCAGGTAGAGGAACCCCCACAGCAGCGTGGCGACGACCCCGGGCACGGCGTACGGCACGAAGATCGCCGTGCGCGAGAACCGCGTGCCGCGCACGCGCGGCAGGTCGAGCAGCAGCGCGAACGTGAGGGCGAGCCCGAGCGTGACGGGCACGGCGATGATCCCGTAGACGAACAGGCGGCCGAAGCCCGCCAGGAACTCGGGGTCGGTGAGCCCCGCGGCGTAGTTGTCGAGCCCCACCCACGTCTCGCGGATGATGCCGAACGGGCCTCCGCCCGGCGTGACCCGCATGCCGCGCACGCTGAGGAACACGGCGTAGCACATCGGGATCGCCAGGAAGGCGAGGAACAGGACGGCCGCGGGGAGCAGGAACAGCAGCGGTGCGGCCAGCCGCCGCCGGCTGCGGCGGTACGGCTGGGGTGCGGCGTCGGGCCGCGGGGCCGTGGCGGCGCCCGCGGGGTCGTGGCTCTGCGTGTCGGCGACAGCGCTCATGGTGGTGCACTCCTCGGAGGCGCGGCGTGGCGGTCGCCACGCCGGGGGTCAGGACCGGGCGACGTCGAAGCCGGTGGTCTCCATGTCGTCGACCACCACAGCCTCGGTCTCGGTGAGGGCGTCCCGCAGCGGTGTGCCCTGGGTGACGGCCTTCGACATCGCGTCCTGGAACGCGCTGGAGGCGACGTTGACGTTGGGACCCCAGCTGATCTCGGGGATCGTGGTCCGGGTGATCTCGGCGGCGATCTTCCAGTAGTCCTTCTGCTCCGGCATCAGCAGCGGCGGGTCGCTGTGCAGGGTCAGCTCCTGGCCTGCCAACGAGGCCGGGTACTGGCCCTGCTCGATCTGCGCGGCGGCGGCCTCGTCGGCGGTGCCCATCCACCGGGCGAACTCGGCGGCCTCCTTCGGGTGCTCGCTGGAGGTCGTCACGACGAGCGCCGAGCCCCCCTGGAACCCGACCGCCGGGTCGCCCTCCGTCCACTGGGGGAGGGGTGCCATGGCCCAGTCCCCGGCGGTGTCCTCGGCCACGCCGTACAGGACCCCGGCAGCCCACAGCCCGGTGGGCCAGGAGAGCACGTCGCCCTGGTTGACCTTCGCGTTCCACTCGGGGGTGAGCAGCGGCTCGGCCAGGACGAGGTCGCGGTGAATGAGGTCCTGCCAGTAGTCGGCGACGGCGACCGAGGCGTCGTCGTCGAAGTCGACGGTCCAGCGCGCGTCGTCCACCTGCCACCACTGCGCGCCTGCCTGCTGCGCGTAGCCGGCGAACCCGCCGAACTCGGCCGGCGCGAACGTCGTGAGGTAGGCGTCGGGGTCCGCCTCGCGGACCTTCTGCGCGGCGTCGGCGAACTCGTCCCACGTCGTCGGGACGTCGATGCCCAGCTCGTCGAGGCGGGCCTTGTTGTAGGTGAGCGCCTGGGGCCCGGCGTCCTGGGGCACGCCGTACGTCGCGCCCTCGAACGAGACCTGGTTCCACACGCCGGGGGCGTACTCGTCGTCGAGCCCTTCCGTGTACTGCGTGATGTCCGCGACGACGCCCGCGACCATCATCGCCGGCAGGGTGTTGTACTCGACCAGTGCGACGTCGGGGGCGTTGTCCGCCCGGGTGGCGGTCACGAGCTTCGCGGACGAGTCCGTGCCGCCGCCGGCGTCGGTGTGGCGCACCTGGATGTCCGGGTGCGTCGCGTTCCAGGCGTCGATCATCGGCTTCTGCGCCGTGCCCCACCCCCAGTAGTCGAGCACCACGGGGCCGTCGTCCGCCGTGGGGGCGGCAGGGTCGTCCGACGAGCAGGCGCAGAGCCCGACCGCCAGGACGGTGGTGGCGGCCGCGAGGGGCCACGCCTTGCGCATCCGCGTCTCCTTCGACAGGGGTGAGGACCTTCATTCGGTCGAAACGCTTCGACAGCGAAGCCTGGTCAGAATGCGTGCTCCAACCGATATCTGTCAAATGTCTGGGCCGCCGGATCCGGCCCGGGCGCTGCTGGGGCGCGTCACCGCTGCTGCATGAACGGCCCCACGTCGATCGCACCGGTGCCGACGGCGTACGGCCCGGCCACGACGCCGACGAAGCCGTCCGCGTGCGTCGTGGACAGATGGGCGACGTCCACGGTCACGACCGGTGTGGTCTCGTCGCGGGCCGACCACGACACCTCCGCGGTGCGGCCGTGCACGCGGACACGCACCTGCCCCGGCCCCGCGACCGGGCAGCGGGCCGCCTCCTCGCGCCGGCCGTGCACGCACCGCGTGACCACGAGATCGTGGCCGCCCTCCGGTCCGGTCGACCGGGATGCCAGGCCCGCCGTCAACCACTGCCGGCCGGACTGCCGCAGCGCCAGGCCCACCTCCTCGACGCCGTCGGCGGGCGCGACGGGCACGTCGAGCGTGACGGTGGAGGACGGTGCGAGCAGGCGTCGGCCGACGAACGCGGGGAGCGGGTCGTCGAGCGGCCGGCCGGCGGTGAGCCGGAGGGCAGCCGTCGTCCCGGCACTGTCGACGGCGGGCTCGGCGATCTCGGCCGGGAGGCGGCGGACGGCGATCCAGGGTTCGTCCGCACCTCGCGTCGGCGGACCCTGCGTCCCGTGGCCGTCGGGCCGGGCGGGCCCGCCCGGCTCGGGCACCAGGGTGCCCTCTCCAGGGGCGAGGACGGGGCTGTCGTCCACCCAGACCACGGGGGTCAGGAACGTCTCGCGCCCGAGGAGGTCGACGCCGTCGACCAGACGGGACGCCAGGACGAGCGCCCACCACGAGCCGTCGGACGCCTCGACGAGGTCGGCGTGGCCGACGTTGACGACGCAGGCGTCCGGGCCCAGGTGGCGGTGGGTGAGCACGGGGTTTCTCGCGGTGACCTCGAAGACCTCCGTCGGGCCGGCGCTGCGCCCTGCCACGACCGCGTGGTCCCGTCCCGTCCCGCCCTCGGCCGCGACGAGGTGCATCGACGACCCGTTCCGGTACAGGTGCGGCCCCTCGGTCCAGATCGCCCCGATGACCGCGCTCTCGAACACGACCGTCTCGGGCCCGGTCAGCCGGAGGGTGACGGGGTCGACCTCCCGCACCCAGATCTCGCCCTGCGCGTGCCATCGGGGTTCGAGGGCCTGACGCGCGCCGTGCGCCCAGATCCTGCCGTCCTCGAGGAACAGCGAGGTGTCGCCCCCCGTCGAGTCGTGCCACCACACCGGTGCCGACCACGGCCCGGCGGGGTCGACGGCGGTGACCACGAAGTTCCCGCTCGCCCCCTCCGGGTCGCCGACGAACTTGCACGCCACGAGGAACCGCTCGCCGTCGTGCCGGATGGTCGGCGCGTAGAGCCCGTCCGAGTCGGCGATGCGGGCGTAGTCCAGCTGGTCGGTGATGACGTGTCCGACCAGCTCCCACGACACGAGGTCGCGCGAGCGGTGGACCGGGATGCCGGGCAGATACTCGAAGGTCGAGGTGACGAGGTAGAACCAGGCGTCCTCGCCGTCGCCGACGCGGCACACCGACGGGTCGGGGTGGAAGCCGGGCAGCACGGGGTTGGTCGCGTCGGCCCACGCCTCCGGCTGCGTCACGTGCGAGCGGGTCGCGGTCACGGGGTCACGGGTCCGTCCGGGGTGTCGAACGTCGTCATCGGCGTCGCTCCAATCTGCGCGGGCGGGCTCCGCCGCCCGCCACTGACCAGCGCCTGAGCCGGCCACCAAGCCGTCGAAGCGCTTCGACTCACAGTACGGTGGGCGGGCCGGGGCACGCAACGACGCGGTCGGTCGCTGTCGCCACCGTCGTCACCGGTCGAACGACAGCGAGGCGAGGCGGGCCCCCGCCGGCAGGCTGACCCGCAGGTCGGTGGGGCCGGACGATGGCGCGAGCTCCGCGGTTCGCACCGCCCAGCGGTAGCGACCGCCGTCGGCGTGCGGCGGCACGGGCACGAGGGCCTGCGGCCGCCACGTCGCGCCGTCGCGGGTCTCGACGAGGACGTCCCCGCGGACGGGGCCCGTGGTGGCGAGCTCGAGCGTGATCGTGCGCGCCCCCGCGAGGTCGAGCCCCGCGTACTCGGCGCGGCCTCGCCGGTGTCCCGGCGCGACCTCGAGGACGGCGCCAGCCTCCGGGGTCCGGTCGCCGAGCACCAGCGCCTCGGTGGCCGACGTGGCCACGGCCAGGAGCCGGGCGCCCGCGGCCCGGCGCGGCGACGGGGTGTCGCCGGTGACGGCGAGCCCCGCACGCAGCGGCAGGTCGCCGCTCGACGGCCCGGCCGCGATCACGTACTCCCCGGGCTGCACCCGCAGCGCGCCGGCGTGCACCCAGTCGTCGGGGGCGTCCGAGACCTGCGCGGCGACGTCCCACACCGCGAGCCGCGCGACGTCGAACGACAGCTCGACCTCCGCCGCCTCGCCGGGGGCGAGCGACACGCGTCGGAACGCGAGCAGGAGCCGCCGCGGGGCCGGGATCGGCAGGTCCGACCCGAGCGCGTACACCTGCACGAGCTCCTCGACCGGGCGCGTGCCCGTGTTCCGGACGGTGACCCGCGCGGCGACGGCGCCGGGCGCTCCGGGTACGGGCGCGCCCAGCGCGGGGTGCGCGTGCGTGGGTGGCGGCGCCGTGACCGTGGGCCGGTCGACGACCAGGCGCTCGTAGGCCACCGTCGTGTAGCTCAGGCCGTGCCCGAAGGCGAACCCCGCGTCGCCGGCCGCGTACCGGTACGTGGCGCCATGCGCGGCCTGGTCGTAGTCGAGGAGCTCACCGGGCTGGTCCTCGTCGGCCGGCCAGGACTGGGCGAGGCGGCCGGACGGCTCGACGTCGCCGGACAGGACGTCGACCAGCCCGTGGCCGAGCTCCTGCCCGCCGTGGCTCGACCAGACGACGGCGTCCGCGTCGGCCGTCTCGGGGCCGAGGACGTAGGGGTAGCTCGACGTCACGACGAGCGCGGCGCGGTCGCAGGCCTCGCGCGCGGTGCGCCACAGCTCCGTCGTCGTGACGGGCAGGCACAGGTGCGGGCGGTCCTCCGTCTCGCGCCCCGCGACGTGCGGGTCGTTGCCGGCCACGACGAGCACGACGTCCGCCGAGCCGGCCGCCGCGGCCGCGTCGGCGAGCCCGGACCGGACGGTGCGCCACGCGAAGCGCTCGGCGTCCTCGGGTCGCTGCGCCTCGGCCACCAGCGTCGCCGTGCCGTGCTGCACGCGCACCCACCTCCCGCTGCCCAGGTGCTGCAGCGACCACGTGCCGTCCGCGTGGTGGTGGCGCCGGAACGTCTCCTGCGCCACCCAGCCGCCCACCCGGTCCGCGTCGGCGCGCAGCATCCATCCGGC
This sequence comes from Isoptericola sp. F-RaC21, assembly GCF_038593535.1. Lineage (NCBI taxonomy): Bacteria > Bacillati > Actinomycetota > Actinomycetes > Micrococcales > Promicromonosporaceae > Isoptericola > Isoptericola sp. F-RaC21. Next base: position 828,049 of record NZ_JBCFYX010000003.1, read on the forward strand.
CCCGGTGAGCAGCCGCCCGCTGGCGGCCGAGCGCAGCGTGAGCACGCCCTCGCCCCAGTCGGTCACCTCGAACCACGCGCGGTCGTCCCCGCGAGCAGCCGTCGCGGCCACGATCGCGCCGTCGGGAGAGGCGGACACGTAGGCACCGGTCGACAGCGCGCGGAGGACCACGGTGTCCGCGCCGGTCACGGCGTCGATACGCGCGTCCGGGTAGCGCTCCGCGAGCGCCGAGGCGAGGCCGACGGCGTAGGGCGGCGTGCCGGAGTACCAGTCGGTGAGCACGCGGTCGGCCAGCGCGCCCAGGACGGCGACGCGGTGCGGGGGCGCGAGGGGGAGTAGCCCGTCGTTCGCGAGGAGGACGACCGAGCGGGCCGAGGCCTCGCGCGCGAGGGCGCGGTGCTCCGGCAGGTCGATCGCGTCCGGCCCGATGGCGCCGTACGGGTCGGCGTCGCCGTCGAGCTCGCCGGTGCGGACCCGCAGCTCGAGCAGGCGCTGGACGGCGCGGTCGACGTCGTCGTCCGTGAGCAGCCCCTGCTCCAGCGCGGCCCTCAACCGCTCGGTGGTGGGGCCGGCGTCCGCGTCGTTGTCGGTGAACGAGTCGACACCGGCGCGCAGCGCGGCCGCGTGCGAGGTGACGTGGTCGGCGAAGTACCGCTCGCCGACCACGAGGTTCGTGGGCGCACCGGCGTCGGAGACGACGGCCACGGAGCCCGGTGCCCAGCTCCGCAGCTCGTCGAGCAGCTCGCGGGCCACGTGGTTGGGCCGCCCGTTGACGAGGTTGTAGGACGGCATCACGGCACCCGCCGCGCCGGACTCGATCGCGGCCCGGTAGGCCGGCAGCTCCAGCTCGTGCAGCGTGCACAGGGACAGCGACGAGCTCGTCACGGCGCGGTCGGTCTCGTTGCCGTACGCGAGGAAGTGCTTGAGCGTGGGGACCGTCTTCCAGACGCGCGGGTGGCTGCCGCGCAGCCCGCGGCTGAACGCGGTGCCGAGCAGCCCGGTCAGGTGCGGGTCCTCGGAGTACCCCTCCTCGGTGCGGCCCCACGCCGGGTGGCGCAGCGGGTTCACGACCGGTGCCCAGACGTTGAGGCTCACCGTCGGGTCGGCCGCGTGCTTCGCCCGGACCTCGGTCGCGACGGCGTCGCCCACGCGGCGCAGCAGATCGGCGTCCCAGGTGGCGGCCAGGCCGACGGGTTGCGGGAACACCGTGGCGGTGCCGAGCCAGGACACGCCGTGCAGGCCCTCGGTGCCGGTGCGGAAGGCCGCCAGGCCGAGGCGGTCGACGGCGGGCGCGGCCTGGTGCAGCATCGCCAGCCGCTCGTCGCGGGTGAGCCGCGACAGCAGGTCCGCGGCGCGCTCGCTCGCCGGCCGGCGAGGGTCGCGGAAGGCGGGGACGGCGGCGTCGGCGCGCTCGGTGGCGGGGGGCGTGCGGGGCGCGGCCACGGGCGGGTGCTGCGGGCTCACGGGGCTCCTCTCGTCGTCGGGAACGAGCCGTCCGCCGTCGTCCGGCGGTTCCGCACGGGTTCGAAACGGTTCGACATCGATCGCTCGAGTGGCGGCGCTCTGCGGGGTGACGATACGTCATCGAGGTCGGGCGTCAACAGGCCCGGCCGCGCCCACAACGCCCGGCGCGGACTGGGATCACCGCCGGATATCGATCCGCGGTCGGGTATTGCCAGACCTTCGTGACATGGATACGCTCCCACGTCGAAGCGCTTCGACTACGGGGTGCGCCACCCCACCGCGGCACGTGGACGTGCCCGGTGTCCACGAAGGAGTGACATCGCATGAAGACGCAGTCGTCCGGGTCAGGGATCGCGGCAACCAGGCTCAACCGACGGTCGTTCCTCGGTCTCGCGGGCCTCGGGGTCGCGGCCGTCGGGGTGCCGTCGCTGCTCACGTCGTGCAGCAGCGGGGCCCCGGCGTCCGTCACCGGCGGCGGGGGGACCGTCAGCACCGGCGTCCTGCCCACCTACACGGCCGTGGAGTACGTGAAGCCCGACTTCCCGAGCGTCAACGGCTCCACCGCGGGCTTCGCGAAGATTCCCGACACGCTGGTGCAGGCGTTCTCCAGCCCGCCCGGGTCCGGCGGCACGTACACGGCGATGACGCCGCTGTGGGGCACGATCCCGCCGAGCAAGGGCAACCAGTACTACGAGGCCGTCAACAAGGCGATGGGCACCTCGATCAAGTTCCAGATCTCCGACGGGAACACCTACGGCGACAAGCTCGCCGCGGTCCTCGCGTCCGAGAAGGACGTGCCCGACTGGGTGACCATCCCGTCGTGGAACATCCCGCCGAAGTTCGGCCAGGCGGTCGAGGCGCTCTTCGAGGACCTGGGCCCGTACCTGTCCGGGGACAAGGTCAGCAAGTACAAGAACCTGGCGAACATCCCCACCGACCTGTGGCGTCTGTGCGTCTTCAACGACAAGCTCTACGGCCTGCCGTTCCCCGCGGAGCTCCAGACCAACGCGATCTACTACCGCAAGGACATCCTCGACGACCTCGGCATCGACGCGCAGCCGAAGAGCGCCGACGAGCTCCTGGACCTGGCCAAGGAGATCACGGCCCCCGCCAAGAAGCAGTGGGCCGCGGAGGACCTGTGGACCGGCGCGACCTACATGTTCGCGGTCCCGCCGAAGTGGAAGCTGGACGGCGACAAGCTGCTCAACCGTGTCGAGACGGACGAGTACCGGGCGGCGCTCGAGTGGCTGACCAAGCTCTACGCCGCCGGCGTCGTCCACCCCGACGCCGTCGCGGACAAGGTGGAGGACTCCAAGCAGCGCTTCGAGGCCGGGCAGACCCTCATCTGCAACGACGGCGTCGGGGCGTGGGCCGAGGCGCTCGGCCGCCAGCTCGCCAGCAACCCCGACTTCCAGCAGCAGCCGTTCGCCCCCATCGCGGCCGACGGCGGGACGCCGCGGCTCTTCAAGGCCGACCCGACGGGCATGTACTCGTTCCTGAAGAAGAACGAGGACAAGGCCAAGATCGAGGAGATGCTCGCGGTCGCGGACTTCCTCGCCGCGCCGTTCGGCACCCAGGAGTTCCAGCTGATCAACAACGGGGTCGAGGGCGTGCACTTCACCCTCGACAAGGACAACCTGCCCGTCCCCACCGACCTGGCGGCCACGGAGGTGCAGCCCACCTACATCTTCCTGGACTCCCCGGCCGTCGTGCAGTCCCGCGTGCAGTACCCCGGCTTCGTCGAGGCGTACTGCACCTGGATGGCGGACGCCGCCCAGTACGTCGAGGAGCCGCTGTTCTTCGGCATGCAGATCACGGAGCCCTCGCAGTTCTCGGGCATCGCCACGCCGTTCGACGACCTGCAGAAGGACATCGTCCGCGGTCGCAAGACGATGGCCGACCTGGACAAGGCCATCGAGACCTGGAAGTCCTCGGGCGGCGACGAGCTGCGTGACTTCTACCAGGGGATCCTGGACGAGCAGTGAGCAGCGACACCGCACCCTCCGTCGCGCAGGACGACGAGGTCGTCACCCGCTCGGCGGGCGCCACCGCGCCCGCCGAGCGGGTGCGGCCGGCCGCCCCGCCCCGCCGCAAGGTCTCCTGGCGCACCCGTTTCGCGCGGGACCGGTCGCTGATCATCATGACGCTGCCGGCGATCGCTCTGCTGGCCGTCTTCGCGTACGTGCCGCTGGCGGGCAACGTCATCGCCTGGCAGGACTACTCGCCGTACGTCGGGATCAGCGGCAGCCCGTTCGTGGGCTGGTGGAACTTCCAGCGGCTGTTCGCCGACGCCGCCTTCTGGCACGCCGTCGGCAACACGCTGCTGATCACCGGGTTCCAGCTGGTGTTCTTCTTCCCGATCCCGATCATCATGGCGCTGCTGCTGAACAGCGTCATGACGCCGCGCATCCGGACCGCGATCCAGTCGGTCGTGTACCTGCCGCACTTCTTCTCCTGGGTGATCGTCGTGACGGTCTTCCAGCAGATGTTCGGCGGCGCCGGGTTCCTCGCGCAGCGGCTCGCGGACCACGGGTACTCCGGGTTCGACCTCATGACGAACCCGGACTCGTTCCTGCTGCTCGTCACCTCCCAGGCGATCTGGAAGGACGCGGGCTGGGGGATGATCATCTTCCTCGCGGCGCTGTCGACCGTCGACCCGGCGCTCTACGAGGCGTCCGTGATGGACGGCGCGAGCAAGTGGCGGCGGATGTGGCACGTCACGCTGCCCGCCCTGCGCCCGACCATCATCCTGCTGCTCATCCTGCGCCTCGGCGACGCGCTGACGGTCGGTTTCGAGCAGCTGATCCTGCAGCGCGGCGCCGTCGGCGCCGACGCGGCCGAGGTGCTGGACACGTTCGTCTACTACCAGGGCGTGGTGAACGGGGACTGGTCGTTCGCGGCCGCCGCGGGCCTGGTGAAGGGCGTCGTGGCCGTGATCCTCGTGCTCGTGGCGAACAAGGTCGCGCATCTGTTCGGTGAGGCGGGGGTGTACCAGAAGGCATGACGACGACGAGACGTACGACGAGCGACCCGACGGCGGGGGCGAGCATGACCGAGGCGAGCACGAGTCCGGGCGCGGCCGCGCCCCGCCGGCGGTGGCGGTCCAAGCACCGCCCCGTGTGGGAGGAGGCGCCGGGCCCGGCGGGGTTCACCGTCAAGGTGGTCGTCCTGGCCGCCATCTGCCTGGCGGTGCTGTTCCCGCTGTACTCCATCGTGCTGACCAGCGTGTCCAGCCAGGACGACATCACCCGTGCCGGCGGCCTGGTGACCGTGCCCGGCAACCTCACGCTGGCCGCGTACCACCAGATCCTGTCGGGCGGCATCGTCACCCGGGCCGCGCTGGTGTCGATCGGGATCACCGCGGTGGGCACCGTGATCTCCACGCTGGTGTCGCTGCTGGCGGCCTACGGCCTGAGCCGGCCGGGGTCGTTCGGGCACCGCCCGCTGCTGTTCACGCTGCTGCTGACGATGTTCTTCACCGCGGGCATGATCCCGACGTACCTGCTGGTCTCGGCCCTTGGCCTGATCAACTCGTACTGGGCGCTCATCCTGCCGACGGCGGTGTCCGCGTTCAACGTGCTCATCCTGCGCGCGTTCTTCATGGGCATCGACCCGGCGATCACGGACGCCGCGCGGATCGACGGGGCGGGCGACTGGCGCGTGCTGTTCCGCATCGTGGCGCCGATGTCGAAGGCGGCGATCGCCGTCGTCGCCCTGTTCTACGGCGTCGGGTACTGGAACGCGTTCTTCAACGCGATGCTCTACATCAACGACAACGCCAAGTGGCCGCTGCAGCTCGTCCTGCAGTCCTACGTGCTGCAGGGCGTGACGCTGCCGGGCTCCGGCACCGGCCAGGTGGACGTCGCGACCGGCGCCGTCACCGGGCTGCCGGTGAAGATGGCGGTCATGGTGCTCGCGATCATCCCGATCCTGCTGGTGTACCCGCTGGTTCAGCGGCACTTCACCAAGGGCGTCATCTTCGGGGCGATCAAGGGCTGACCGCCACGGAGCGGCCGGCTCAGGCCCCGCGGGCGGCGGTGCTGGCCCGCGGGGTGAGCTCGGGGGCGATCAGCCGGGTCTCGGCCGGCCGGTCGCCCTCGAGCCGTGCCATCACCATGTCGACCGCGACGCCGCCGATGTGCTCGCCGGGGATGTCGATGCTGGTCAGCGGGATCCGCTGGGCGAGCGCGACGTCGGTCGGGCAGATCGCGACGACGGCGACCTCGGCGGGCACGTCGTGCCCGCGCTCGGCCAGGCGGGCGAGCACGTGGGGGAGCGCCCGCTCGTTGTGCACCACCAGCCCGGTGGTCCCGGGTGCCGCGTCGAGCACCGCGTCCACGGCGGCGCGAGCACCGTCGGGCGTGGGGACGCAGTGGACGACGTCGTGGCGCAGCCCCTGGTCGGCGCACGCCTGACGGAACCCGCGCACCACCCGGTCGGCGTACGACGTGTGCCGGTCCATCACCTCCGGGGGCGAGCCGATCAGCGCCACCTCCCGGTGGCCGTCCTGGGCGAGCCGCCCGGCACCCAGCCGGCCCGCCGCCTCGAAGTCGAGGTCGACGCAGCTGAGCCCGGCCGGGTCGTGCGGGAGCCCGATGAGCACCGTGGGCTGGCGCAGCGACCGCAGCACCGGCAGGCGGGGGTCGTCGGCCTCCACGTCCATGACGATGATCGCGTCGACCATCGACCCCGCGGCCACCCGCTCGAGACCGCCGGAGTCGTCCTGGGTGAGGAGCAGCACGTCGTGGTCGACGTCGCGCGCCCGGGTCACCACCCCGGTGACGAACTGCATGACGACCGAGACGTCCACCCCCGAGCGCAGGGGAGCCATCAGGCCGATGACGTTGGTGCGGCTCGACGCGAGCGCGCGCGCCCCGGCGTGCGGGCGGTAGCCCAGCGTGGCGATCGCCTGCTCCACGCGGCGGCGGGTGGGCGCCGAGATGGACCGCTTGCCGGAGAGCACGTAGGAGACGGTCGACGCCGAGACTCCCGCCGCCTTCGCGACGTCCTCGATGGTGGCCACGGCTAGCTCCTGGGGGCGTGAGGGACGGCGGTGCCCGCGACCGGGAGGTCACGCGGCACGTGGAGGATCACGGTAGCGCCCGCGGGCACCTTCACCGGGCTCCCGTGGGCTCCCGCTGCGTCCGGGGCGCCGTGGTGGACGACGACGTCGAGCGCCCGGTCGAGCGGCGCGCGGAGCCGGACGCGGTCGAGGACGCCGTCGCGCCAGACGAGGTCCACCTCCGCGCCGCCCCGGGCCCGCAGCCCGGTGACCTCGCCGTCGGGCCAGGCGCCGGGCAGGGCGGGCAGGAGGTCGAGCCGCACCCGCCCGTCCGCCCGGCGGTGCGACTGCAGCAGCATCTCGGCGACCCCGGCCGTGAGGCCCAGGTTCCCGTCGATCTGGAACGGCGGGTGCGCGCTGAACAGGTTCGGGTACAGGCCGCCGCGCTGCCGGGCGCCCGCGTCGTCGGCGGGGCGCAGCGACAGCAGCACCTGGTCGTGGGCGCGGTCGCCCGCGCCGAGGCGCGCCCACAGCGCGATCCGCCAGGCGAGCGACCAGCCCGTGGACTCGCGGCCCCGCAGCTCCAGGCTGCGGGCGGCGGCGCGCGCCAGGTCCGGGGTGGTCGTCGGGTCGAGGTCGCCGAGCGGGTAGAGCCCCACCAGGTGCGACAGATGCCGGTGCTCCGGCTCCGCCTCCGGGACCTCCTCACCCCACTCCAGCAGCTCGCCACGCGATCCGGTCGCCGGGTCGGGCAGGGCGGCGACGACGGCCTCGAGACGGACGAGCCACGGCTCGTCGGCGTCGTCGAGCCCGAGCGTGCCGGCGGCCTCGCGGCAGCCCGCCGCGAGGGCGCGCAGCAGCGCCACGTCCATCGTGGCGCTCGTGGTGACGGCGGCGGGGGCGCCGTCCGGGGCGACGAACTGGTTCTCCGGCGACGTCGACGGGCTGGTCCAGGCGCGCGCGGGCCCGGTGCCCGCCCGGCCCGGCTCGGACTGCACCCAGTCGAGCGCGAACTCGGCCGCCCCCCGCAGCGCGGGCCACGCGGCGCGCAGCTCCGCGTCGTCGCCCGTGAACCGGTGGTGCTCCACGAGGTGCTGGGACAGCCACACGCCGCCGAGGGCCCACGCGGACCACTTGGCCTCGCCGCGGCCGTTCCCGACGGGGGCGGCGTGCCCCCACGCGTCCGAGTTGTGGTGCGCGACCCAGCCCGCGGCGCCGTACAGCTCGCGCGCGACGGCGGCGCCCAGGCCGGCGGCCGTCCGGCGGACGTAGCGCAGGAGGGGCTCCTGGCACTCGGCGAGGGCCGCGGTGCCGGCGGCCCAGTACGCCATCTGCAGGTTGATGTTCAGCGTGTACCCGCTGCTCCAGGGACCCGGCAGCCAGGGGTTCCACAGGCCCTGCAGCGTGGCGGGCAGGCCGCCGGGCCGGGAGGACGACAGCAGCAGGTAGCGGCCGTAGTGGAAGGCGAGCGCCGCGAGGCCCGGGTCGGGACGGTCGGCCGCGGCGGCGACCCGCCGGGGGGTGGGCAGGTCGGCCGCCCCGGTCGGCGCGGGGAGGTCGAGGTGCACGCGCCCGTACCGCCGCGCGTGCTCCGCGACGTGCGCGGCGTGCAGGCGCTCGCGGAGGGCGTCGGCGTCGTTCCCGCCGTCGCGCGAGGCGTCGCTGGGGGCGAGGGCGAGCTGGGCCGCGAGTCGCTCGGCGACCGGGCCGGCGGCGTCGCCGGGCGGGTCGGCGGTGGCGGTCGCGAGCAGCAGCACGTGGGTGCGCGCGGTCCCGGTGCGCAGCGCACCGTCGGCCGCCGCGGCCCCGGGGTCGGCCGGCGCGGCGACGGCCACGACGCCGGTGCGGCCGCGGTGGGTGTCGTAGCGCAGCTCCCCCTCGGGGTGGTGGCTCGGTGGCACGTCGACGGGCAGCTCGACGACGTGCACGAGGGCGGCGCCGGGCACGTCGCCGAGGTCGGGCCCCGCGGCGGACGCGCGCAGCAGGCTGTCGACCCGGATGGTGAGGCGCACCGGGCGCTCGGCGCGCACGGTGTGCACCAGGGCCCCGCCATGGGCGTCCGCCCACGTCTCCTGCACCACGCGTCCGGCGACGGGATGCTCCCACGCGTGCGTCGCGACGGCGGTGCGTAGGTCCAGCTCGCGCCGCACGTCGTGCTCGTCGTGCTTGTCGTGCTCGGCGGGCTCGGCGCGACCGGCGTCGGCCGCGCCGTGGGCCTCGACCGCGACGTCGACCTCCGCGAGCGGGAGATAGGCCTGCGCCCACGGGGTCTGCATCTCCGCGAGCAGGGCCTCGGCGCCCCGCACGTCGCCCGACGCGACGGCGGCGCGCACGCGCGCCAGGTGCTCGGGGCCGCGTGCGCGGGCCCCGGCGAGGGGATCCTCGGGCGGCCCGGACCAGGCGGTGCCGTCGTTGAGCCACAGGTGCTCGACGCCGGGGCGGCCGGCGGACATCGCGCCGCGGCGGCCGTTGCCCACCGGGTAGGCCTCGACCCATCGGGTCGCGCTGCGGTCCGTGTGCAGGACGTGCGTCGTCGCTGGAAGGTCGCCCATGGACAGGAGCGTACTGGGCGGCGAAACGCTTCGACAGCGAGTTTCGCCACGCGGGTCGGCGGTCGGGCCGGTCCGGCGGGAAGGGGTTGACGCGACGAGGCGGAGAGGGCAATACTCCCGTCGAAGCGCTTCGACAGGTTCGAACGCGCCGAGGCCGCGGTGGATCCCCGGTGCCCCGCGGCGCTGGACTCGACGAGGAGGACCCCATGCTGCACCGCGCGCGCGCCGTCTCCGCGGCCGCCCTGATCGCCGCGTCGGCCCTGACGCTGACCGCCTGCGTGGGCGGCGGCGGAGGGGGAGGCACGAGCGCCGGCGGCGGGGACGCCGACGACAAGACCCTCACGATCTGGCACTACGAGAACGACGACTCGGCGATGGGCCAGGCCTGGGCCAAGGCGATCGACATCTTCGAGAGCGAGCACCCGGACGTCACCGTCGAGGTCGAGAAGCAGACGTTCGAGCAGATCCAGAAGAACGCGAAGATCGTGCTGACCGGCGACGACGTGCCCGACGTCATGGAGTACAACAAGGGCAACGCGACGGCGGGCCAGCTCGCCGCGCAGGGCCTGATCGCCCCGCTGACCGACGCGGCCGAGAAGAACGGCTGGGCCGACAAGCTCTCCGGCTCCCTGCAGACCACCGCGCGGTACGACGAGGACGGGCTGATGGGCTCCGGCGACTGGTACGGGGTGCCCAACTACGGCGAGTTCGTGGGCGTCTACTACAACAAGGCGATGTTCGAGGACGCCGGCCTCGAGGTGCCGACCACGCTCGACGAGCTCGAGCAGGTGATGAAGGCCTTCAAGGACGACGGGGTCACCCCGCTCGCCGAGGCCGGCGCCGAGTACCCGATGGGCCAGCTCTGGTACGAGCTCGTGCTGGCGAACGCCGACCGGGACTTCGTCGACCAGTACCAGCTCTTCGACGGCGACGTCGACTTCCACGGCCCGGAGATGACGGCGGCGACCGAGCAGCTCGACGACTGGATCGACAAGGGGTACGTCGCGGCCGACTCCGCCGGGCTCACCGCCGAGGACATGGGCGTCGCGTTCATGAAGGGCGACTACCCGATGATGGTCTCCGGCTCCTGGTGGTTCGGCCGCGTCACGGCCGAGATGAAGGACGACTGGGGCCAGTTCAACTTCCCCGGCAACGCGCTGCACACCGGGTCGTCCGGCAACCTGTGGGTGGTCCCGACCAACGCGGACTCGCCGTCGCTCGCCACCGAGTTCATCGACACCACGCTGCGTCCCGAGGTGCAGGACGTGCTGGCGCAGACGGGCGGCCTGCCGGTCGCGGGCGACGCGTCCACCATCACCGACGACAAGACGCGCGAGCTCACCGAGAACTTCCAGGCGATCCTCGACGACGACGGCCTGGCGTTCTACCCCGACTGGCCCGTGCCGGGCTACTACGACACCGTCGTCAGCCAGCTGCAGTCCCTGATCAACCGCTCCAAGACGCCCGACCAGGTGCTCGACGGGCTCGAGTCGGCCTACACGGACGGCAAGGCCGACCTGCTGGGCGAGTGACGACGTGACCGCCACTCTCAGCCCGCCCGCGACAGCGTCCCGGGCCCGTGCCCGGACGCGCCGACGCCGGCGGCGTGCCACCCTGCCCTACCTGGTGTACCTGCTGCCCGGCGCGGTGCTCTTCGTGCTCGTCATCGGGTACCCCCTGGTGACCAACGTCTACATCAGTCTCTTCTCCTGGCGCGGCGGGCTCGCCCCGCTGACCTGGGTGGGCCTCGACAACTACGCGGAGCTCTGGCACGACGCGGCCTTCTGGACGTCGTTCCAGAACTCGATCGCGATGATCGTCGCGATGGTGCTCGTGCCCACCGTGATCGGCCTGCTCCTCGCGGCCGTGCTGTTCGACTACCTGGGCCGGAGGTTCGGGGGCCGGGTCGCGTCCGTCCTGCGGGCCACGTACTACCTGCCGCAGATCCTCCCCGTCGCGGTCGCGGGCGTCCTGTGGAACTGGATCCTCAACGCGCAGACCGGCGCGCTCAACGAGGTCCTGCGGGCCATGGGCGTCTCAGACCCGCCGAACTGGCTGGGCGACCCGAGCACGGCGCTGCCGAGCGTCATGCTCGTGCTGATCTGGGTGCAGATCGGGTACCCCGTGGTGATCTTCATGGCGGCGCTGCAGCGGGTGGACCCCGAGCTGTACGAGGCGGCGGAGCTGGACGGCGCCGGCTGGTGGCGGCGGTTCCGCGCCATCACGGTCCCGCAGATCCGCCCCGAGACGTTCGTCGTGACCCTGACCTGCACGGTCGCGGCGCTCAAGGTGTTCGGCCCGATCTACGTGCTGACCCGCGGCGGTCCGGAGAGCTCCACGCTCGTGCCGAGCTACTACTCGTACCTCAACTTCTTCGACAAGTCGCGGGTGGGCTACGGCGCCGCCGTCGCGACGGTGCTCACCGTGGTGATCCTCGTCGTCGCCGTCGTCATCCTCGCGCTGCAGACGCGCGCCGAGCGGGCCGAGGAGGGGGTGCGCTGATGGCCGCGACCCTGGCGACGGTCCGGGCGCGCAGCGGGAACCGCCACCACCGGGGCGCAGCGCGCTGGTTCGTGCTGGCGGGCGCCGTCGTCGTCGCGCTGCTCGTGGTCGCGCCGCTGCTGGTGATGCTGCTCAACGCGTTCAAGTCGCCCGACGACTACACGCAGCACGGGCCGCTCAGCCTCCCGACGGGGCTGTACCTCGACGGCCTCGTGAACTTCTGGCAGCGCACCGAGTTCCCGGTGAAGCTGTGGAACTCGTTCTTCATCTCGGCCGTCGTGGCGCTGGCGGGGTGCGCCCTGTCGCTCCTCAACGCCTATGCGATCGGGATCGGCAGGATCAAGGGCCGCATGTGGGTGGTGCTGCTGTTCCTGCTCGCCAACATGCTGCCGCAGGAGGCGCTGATCTACCCCCTGTTCGACATGGCCCGTCAGGTGGGGCTGTCGAACTCGCAGTGGTCCGTGATCATCATCTTCACGGTCATCCAGTCGGCCTTCGGCACCTACCTGCTGGCGTCGGTGCTGGGCACGTTCCCGCCGGCGCTGCTCGAGGCCGCGGCGCTCGACGGCGCGGGTCGCTGGCGGATCCTGTGGCAGGTCGTGTTCCCCATCGTGCGTCCCACGCTGATGGTGCTGATGATCTTCTTCTTCATCTGGACCTGGAACGAGTTCTTCATCCCGCTGGTCATGCTCACCACCAACGACACGCAGACGATCCCCATCGCGCTGGCGTCGCTGCAGGGCGACCGGATGATGGACGCCCCCACGACCAACGCCGGCGCCCTGGTGTCCCTCCTCCCGGCCCTGGTCTTCTTCCTGATCTTCCAGCGCACCCTCACCCGCGGCGTCACCGCCGGCGCGGTGAAGTAGCGCGTCCCCCTCGACCCCTCGCGCGGCGAGCCCCCGGGCACTCCGCCATCATCGACCCGACAGCACGGAGTAGGTGCACCTGATGAAGTTCACCGACGGTTACTGGCAGACGCGCCGCGGCATCGAGCCGCTGTACGCGGTGGAGGTCGACGACGTCCGCGTCGACGAGGCCGCGGGCACGATGACCGTCTACGCCCCGACGGCCCGGATCCGCCACCGGGGCGACACCCTCAACCGTCCGATGCTCACGGTCACGTACTCCTCGCCCGCCCCGGGCGTCGTGCGGGTGCGCGTGGAGCACTTCGCGGGCGCCGCGCGCCGCGGGCCGGAGTTCGCCGTCGCGCCCGAGCCGGGCTTCCTCCCGGTCGTGAAGGTCGACGAGACGGAGGGCGTGCTCGAGACCGGCGGGCTCTCGGTGCGGGTGCACCGCGGCGACGGCTGGCACGTGGACTTCGAGCAGGACGGCCGCGTGCTCACCTCCAGCCTGCCCAAGTCGGTCGGCGCGATGACCGCGACGTCGGGCCCGCTCGAGGGCGGGGCATGGGTGCACGAGCAGCTCACCCTCGACCCGGGGGAGCACGTGTACGGCCTCGGCGAGCGGTTCGGGCCGTTCGTCAAGAACGGGCAGTCGGTCGACGTCTGGAACGAGGACGGCGGCACCTCCAGCGAGCAGGCGTACAAGAACGTGCCGCTCTACCTGACGAGCAAGGGGTACGGCGTCTTCGTGGCCCACCCGGAGCGGGTGTCGCTCGAGGTCGCGTCCGAGGTGAACACGCGCGTCCAGTTCTCCGTCGAGGGCCAGTCGCTCGAGTACCACGTCATCGCCGGGCCGACGCCGAAGGACGTGCTGCGCCGGTACACCGGCCTCACCGGCCGGCCGGCGCGCGTGCCCGCCTGGTCGTACGGCACCTGGTTGTCGACGTCGTTCACCACGGACTACGACGAGGCCACGGTCACGAGCTTCGTCGACGGGATGGCCGAGCGTGGCCTGCCGCTGAGCGTGTTCCACTTCGACTGCTTCTGGATGCGCGAGTACCAGTGGTGCGACTTCGAGTGGGACCCGCGCGTCTTCCCGGACCCGGAGGGCATGCTCGCCCGCCTGCACGAGCGCGGCCTGAAGGTGAGCGTCTGGATCAACCCGTACATCGGGCAGCGCTCGCCGCTGTTCGCCGAGGGCCGCGAGAAGGGTTACCTGCTGCGCACCACGGACGGCGGTGTGTGGCAGTGGGACCTGTGGCAGGCGGGCATGGCGCTGGTGGACTTCACCAACCCGGAGGCCACGGACTGGTACCTCGGGCACCTGGAACGCCTGCTGGACCAGGGCGTGGACGCCTTCAAGACCGACTTCGGCGAGCGCGTGCCCACCGAGGGCGTGGTCTGGCACGACGGCTCCGACCCGCGCAAGATGCACAACTACTACGCCGAGCTCTACAACGAGGCGGTCTTCCGTCTGCTCGAGCGTCGCCGCGGCACCGGTGACGCCGTCGTCTTCGCGCGGTCGGCGACGGCGGGCGGGCAGCAGTTCCCGGTGCACTGGGGCGGGGACTGCGACTCGACCTACGCGTCCATGGGGGAGTCGCTGCGCGGCGGGCTGTCGCTCGCGCTGTCGGGCTTCGGGTACTGGAGCCACGACATCGGCGGCTTCGAGGGCACGCCCGACGCCGGGGTGTTCAAGCGCTGGCTCGCGTTCGGCCTGCTGTCGAGCCATTCGCGCTTCCACGGGTCGTCGTCCTACCGCGTGCCGTGGGCCTTCGACGAGGAGGCGGTCGACGTGGCGCGCCGCTTCACGCACCTGAAGATGTCGCTGATGCCGTACCTCGCGCGGGCGGGAGAGGAGGCGCACGCCGCGGGCACGCCGATCATGCGGCCGATGGTGCTGGAGTTCCCCGCCGACCGCGCCACCTTCGGCGTCGACATGCAGTACATGCTGGGCGGCTCGCTGCTCGTGGCTCCGGTCTTCCGGGCCGACGGCACGGTCGAGTACTACGTGCCCGAGGGCACGTGGTCGCGGCTGCTCGACGGCGCGGACGGCGGGCACGCGGAGACCGTGACCGGCCCGCGCTGGGTCACCGAGACCCACGGCTTCGACTCCCTGCCCGTGCTGGTGCGCCCGGGCACGGTGCTGCCGGTCGGGGCGCGCACCGACCGGCCCGACTACGCGTGGGCCGACGGCGTCACCCTGCACTGCTACGAGCTGCCCGACGGCTACGACGCCGTCACGGCCGTGCCGACGGGCGGGCCCGAGGGCGAGACGGCGACCTTCCGTGTCCGCCGCACGGGGGACGACGTCGTCGTCACGACCGACGACGCCCCCGGCGCCTGGACCGTCCGGGCGGGGGACCGCGCCGCCGCCGGCGACGGCCCCGGCACCGTGACCCTGCACCTCTGAACCCTGCGCCTCTGAAACCTTTCGAGCATGCGATCCGTCGCGCCGTCCGGCCCGACGGCGCGACGGATCGCATGCTCGAAGGCATCCCGGCAGCAGCGCACCCGGGCGTCGGTGGCTACACTGCCGAACAGCCGGTGGGAGCGCTTCCACCCATTCCGAGACCCGATCGAGGACCGAATTCCATGACCACGACGAGCACCGTCACCGACGCGACCGCCACGCGCACCTTCCCCGCCGACTTCCTGTGGGGCACCGCGACCGCGGCGTACCAGATCGAGGGGGCCGCCGCCGAGGGCGGCCGCGGGCCGTCGATCTGGGACACGTACTCCCACACCCCGGGGCGCACCAAGGACGGCGACACCGGCGACGTCGCGTGCGACCACTACCACCGGTGGGCCGAGGACGTGGACCATCTCGACCGGCTCGGCGTCGGCGCGTACCGCCTGTCGATCTCCTGGTCGCGGGTCCAGCCCGGCGGCAGCGGCCCGCTCAACCCGGAGGGCGTCGGCTTCTACCGGACGCTCCTCGAGGCGCTCCGCGACAGGGGCATCCGCCCGTTCGTCACGCTCTACCACTGGGACCTGCCGCAGGAGCTCGAGGACGCCGGCGGCTGGGGGAACCGGGAGACGTCGTTCGCCTTCGCGGAGTACGCCCGGCACATGGCGACCGAGCTCGGCGACCTGGTGGAGGCGTGGACCACCCTCAACGAGCCCTGGTGCTCGGCGTACCTCGGGTACGGCTCCGGCGTGCACGCCCCGGGTCGCACCGAGCCCGCGACGGCGCTCGCCGCGGTGCACCACCTCAACCTGGCGCACGGCCTGGCGGCCCGCGCGATCCGCGAGGTCCTGCCGGCCGCGCAGGTGTCGATCACGCTGAACCTGCACGCGATCCGCCCGGCCGACGGGGCGTCCGAGGGCGACGCGGACGCCGTCCGGAAGATCGACGCGCTCGCCAACCGCGCCTTCCTCGGCCCGATCCTGGACGGCGCGTACCCCGCGGACCTGCTCGCCGACACGGCGCACGTCTCCGACTGGGCCTTCGTGCGGGACGGCGACCTCGAGCTGGTCCGCCAGCCGCTCGACGTCCTCGGCGTCAACTACTACTCCACGGTCACCGTGCGTCGGTTCGCCGGCGAGGGGGAGCGGTCGGAGAACGACGGCCACGGCGCGTCGAGCCACAGCCCGTGGATCGGCGTCACCGACGTCGAGTTCGCCGAGCAGCCCGGCCCGTACACGGCGATGGGCTGGAACATCGAGCCGTCCGGCCTCACCGACCTGCTGCTGCGCCTGCACCGCACGTACCCGGGCCTGCCGCTCGCCGTTACCGAGAACGGTGCCGCCTTCGACGACGAGCTCGTGGTGGACGACGGCGAGCGCCGCGTGCACGACGACCGCCGCGTGGCGTACCTGCACGACCACGTCGCCGCCGTGGCCGCGGCCCGAGACGCGGGCGCGGACGTGCGCGGGTACTTCGCGTGGTCTCTCATGGACAACTTCGAGTGGGGCTACGGCTACTCCAAGCGCTTCGGCATCCTGCACGTCGACTACCCGACCGGCGAGCGCACCTGGAAGGACTCCGCGCACTGGTACCGCCGCCTCGCCACCTCCGGCGAGGTGCCGCCGGTCACCGCCGTCGCCCCCTGACCGACCGCGCTCCGCCGACCAGGCGGTCGGCACCGTGATCGCGGCCTCGAGCCGTCGATCACGGTGTCAACCGCCTGTTCGGCACTACCGTGCGGGGCATGACCGCCGCGCACCCCGCTCCGCCGACCGTCCCCGTCCCGGACGGCCTCCCCGCTCGGTTCGACGACGCGCTGCGTGCGCGGTGCCGGGAGCGGCGCGTGCCGGCGCTGTCCGCCGCGGTGGGCCGTGCCGGCGAGGTGGCGTGGGCCGGCGCCGCCGGCTGGGCGTCGGCCGACGCGGGCACGGCGTTCCGCATCGGGTCGATCACCAAGCCCATGACGGCGGTGGCCGTGCTGCGCCTGGCGGCCGGGGGGCGGCTCGGCCTGAACGACCCGGTCGGGCGGCACCTCCCGGACGCCCCGGCCCCCGACGCCACGGTGGCGCAGCTGCTCACGCACACCGCCGGCCTGCCGGCCGAGCCGCCGGGGCCGTGGTGGGAGCGGCACGGCGCGGGCACCTGGGAGGAGCTGGTCGGGTCGGGCGTCGAGCCGCTGTGGGAGCCGGGGGAGCGGCACCACTACTCCAACCTCGGCTACGCCGTCCTGGGCCGGCTGCTCGAGGAGGCGCACGGCCGGTCGTGGGACGCCGTCCTGCACGACGAGGTCTGGGCGCCGCTGGGCATGACCCGCACCGGGCGCACGGCGTCGGGGGACGCGGCGGTCGGGTACGCGGTGCACCCGTTCGACGCCGCGGTCCTCATCGAGCCCGTGGCGGCGTACGGCGCGATGGGCCCCGCGGGCGAGGTGTGGTCGACCCCGACGGACCTGGTGCGGTTCGGGTCGTGGCTGGTCGGCGCCGGCGACGGCGCGGCCGGGGACGACGTGCTCCCGCTCGCCTGGCGGCGCCGGATGACGGCTCCGCGGGCCGTGGTCGACGACGACGCGCCGTTCACGACCGCGTGGGGGCTCGGGGTCTCCGTGCAGCACCCGGCGGGAGGCGGTGATCGGCGCACCGTGGGCCACGGGGGTTCCGTGCCCGGGTTCACGGCAGCGCTGCGCGCCGACGCCGCGACGGGGGACGTCGTCGCGGTGTGCGGCAGCTCGACGGCCGGGTTCGGCGACGTGTCCTTCCTGCTCGACCTCCTGGGCGAGCCGCGCCCCGTCGTCACCGCCGCCGGGGGTGCTGCGGACCCCGACGCCCTCGCCCTGGCCGGCACCTGGTACTGGGGCCCGACGCCGTACACCCTCGCGCCGCGCGCCGACGGCCGCCTGGAGCTGAGCTCCCCGGGAGGGCGGGACACCGTGTTCGCCCGGTCGTCCGACGGCGGCTGGGTCGGTGCGGAGGGCGGGTACTGGCGTGGCGAGCGGTTGCGCCCGGCCGGGTCGGGCACGCCCGCACGGGCGCTCGACGTCGGCACCTTCCACTTCACCCGCACGCCGTACGACCCCGCGACGCCGGTGCCGGGCGGCGTCGACCCGGCGGGCTGGCGTCCGGTGCCGCGGGAGGCCCCGGCCCGGGGCGGCGCCGACTGACGCGCGCCCGGCGCGTGTGCGACACACCACCGACCGCGACACGCCGATGTCCTCGACGAATTTTTCCGCCGTCTCGAGGCCGGGAATGTCCGATCTGCCCGGACCTCGACGGACGCGCTGCCGGGGCTCGAGCGGGTCGGCATCCCCGCCGTGCCGGTCCCGCCGTCGCGCGCATGCTGTGGACGCCCGGCACCCACCGCCTGTGGACATCCGATCGCGAGGCGCACATTGCCGCGGAAGAGCGCCGCGGACGATGTTGACGGAGCCTCGCCGAACCTGTGGACGGGGGCGTGTCGGACCCCCGTGGGACGCTGTTCGTGGGGTTGCGGCGCGAGGGGTGTTCGACGAATGACACGGGTGTCAACCACAAGATGTCGGTCCCGCGCGCGCCCCGACCACTAGGTGTAGTGTTTGGAGCACGCGGGGCGCACAGCCCTTCGAACAAAGCACACCGGCGTAGTTCCACGGGCGTCATCCCTGGTCCGGGCCCTTTCGAGGCCCGTCGAGGGACCGCTCGCAGGGCATCGGCACGGGTCGGACGAAGCCCCCCCGGCGGGGAGCGCAGAGAGGGAGAGACACATGAGCATCACGGTCTACAGCAAGCCGGCCTGCGTGCAGTGCGACGCGACCTATCGCGCCCTCGACCGCAAGGGGGTCGAGTACACGGTGGTCGACATCACCCAGGACGCCGAGGCGCTCGAGATGGTCCGTGGGCTCGGCTACCTGCAGGCCCCCGTCGTCGTCGCCGGCGACACCCACTGGTCGGGCTTCCGCCCCGACCAGATCGCCGCGGTCGCGGCGCAGCAGTCCGTCTCTGCCTGACGCGGACCGCGACACAGGCAGGACAACACACGCGGGACCGCCGGTCGCGGCCCGCACCCCACGAACGGCCGGCGCCCCGGGCTTCGATCCCGACCCGGGGCGCCGTGCGTCTTCGGCGCGACAGCACGCCGGTCGGCAGCAGCATCCGGGGGGAGGCTGATCATGGGTTCTCTCGTCTACTTCTCCAGCGTGTCGGAGAACACCCACCGGTTCGTGCAGCGCCTCGGGCTCGACGAGCTCGGCATGTCCGTGCACCGGATCCCGGTGCGGAAGACGGACGGATTCCTCACGGTGACCGAGCCCTACGTGCTCATGGTCCCGACCTACGGCGGGGGGAACGAGGGCGGCGCCGTGCCACGGCGCGTGCGTGAGTTCCTCAACGACCCGCACAACCGGTCGCTCGTCCGCGGCGTCATCGCCGCGGGGAACACCAACTTCGGCGCTGCGTACTGCATCGCCGGCGACATCATCTCCGCGAAGTGCCAGGTGCCCTACCTGTACGCCTTCGAACTCCTGGGGACGGCTGAGGACGCCCGGCGCGTCCGTGACGGATTGGGACGATTTTGGCAACGACAGTCACTGATCTCGGCGTGAGCGCGACGACCCCGGAGGTCCCCGGCGCCACCCCCGTGCCGCTGCAGGGCGTGCAGCTCGACTACCACGCCCTCAACGCGATGCTGAACCTGTACGGACCGGACGGCCAGATCCAGTTCGACAAGGACCGCGAGGCCACGACGGCCTACTTCGAGCAGCACGTGGTGCCGAACACGATCCAGTTCGCCACGCTCGACGAGAAGCTCGACTACCTCGTCGAGAACAAGTACTACGACCCGACGGTCCTCGAGAAGTACTCGCGCGCCTTCGTCAAGGAGCTGTTCCAGCTCGCGTACTCGAAGGACTTCCGGTTCGAGTCGTTCCTCGGCGCGTTCAAGTACTACACGTCGTACACGCTGAAGACCTTCGACGGGAAGAAGTACCTCGAGCGTTTCGAGGACCGCGTCTCGATGGTCGCGCTCGGCCTGGCCGACGGCGACGAGCAGGTGGCGCGCGACATCGTCGAGGAGGTCGTGTCGGGCCGGTTCCAGCCGGCGACGCCGACGTTCCTCAACGTGGGCAAGGCGCAGCGCGGCGAGCCCGTGTCCTGCTTCCTGCTGCGCATCGAGGACAACATGGAGTCCATCGCGCGCAGCATCAACTCCGCCCTGCAGCTGTCCAAGCGCGGCGGCGGCGTGGCCCTGCTGCTGAGCAACATCCGCGAGCACGGCGCGCCGATCAAGCACATCCAGAACCAGTCGTCCGGCGTCATCCCCGTGATGAAGCTGCTCGAGGACTCGTTCTCGTACGCCAACCAGCTCGGCGCCCGCCAGGGTGCCGGCGCGGTGTACCTGCACGCGCACCACCCGGACATCATGCGGTTCCTCGACACCAAGCGGGAGAACGCGGACGAGAAGATCCGCATCAAGACCCTCTCGCTCGGCGTCGTGATCCCGGACGTGACGTTCGAGCTCGCCAAGCAGAACGCGGACATGCACCTGTTCAGCCCGTACGACGTCGAGCGCGTCTACGGCAAGCCGTTCGCCGACATCTCCATCTCGGAGAAGTACGACGAGCTCGTGGCCGACGACCGCATCACGAAGACGACGATCAAGGCCCGCGACTTCTTCCAGACCATCGCGGAGCTGCAGTTCGAGTCGGGCTACCCGTACGTGATGTTCGAGGACACCGTGAACGAGGCGAACCCGATCAAGGGCCGCATCACGCACTCGAACCTCTGCTCGGAGATCCTCCAGGTCTCGACGCCGTCGACGTTCAACGAGGACCTGTCCTACGACCACATCGGCCGGGACATCTCCTGCAACCTCGGCTCGCTCAACATCGCCAAGACGATGGACTCGCCGGACTTCGCCAAGACGATCGACACCGCGATCCGCGCGCTCACCGCCGTCTCCGACCAGACGAGCATCGAGTCGGTCCCCTCGATCCGGCGCGCGAACGACCTCGGGCACGCCATCGGCCTCGGGCAGATGAACCTGCACGGGTACCTCGCCCGCGAGCGGATCTACTACGGCTCCGACGAGGGCGTCGACTTCACGAACCTGTACTTCTACACGGTCGCCTACCACGCGATCGCCGCGTCGAACCGCCTCGCGATCGAGCGCGGCAAGGCGTTCGGCGGGTTCGAGGACTCCAAGTACGCCACCGGCGAGTACTTCGACAAGTACACCGACGGCGAGTGGAAGCCCGCGACGGAGCGCGTCGCCCGGCTGTTCGCCGAGGCCGGCGTGACGATCCCGACGCAGGACGACTGGCGCGCGCTCAAGGCCTCGGTCATGGAGCACGGCATCTACAACCAGAACCTCCAGGCCGTGCCGCCCACCGGGTCGATCAGCTACATCAACAACTCGACGTCGTCGATCCACCCGGTGCCCGCCAAGATCGAGATCCGCAAGGAGGGCAAGCTCGGTCGCGTGTACTACCCGGCGCCGTACATGACGAACGAGAACCTGGACTACTACCAGGACGCGTACGAGATCGGCTACGAGAAGATCATCGACACCTACGCCGCCGCGACGCAGCACGTGGACCAGGGCCTGTCGCTGACGCTGTTCTTCCCCGACACGGTGACGACGCGCGACGTCAACCGCGCGCAGATCTACGCCTGGCGCAAGGGGATCAAGACGCTGTACTACATCCGTCTCCGGCAGCTGGCTCTTGAGGGGACGTCCGTGGAGGGCTGCGTCAGCTGCATGCTGTGAGGACTGACGAATGATGATCTCCGTGGAGTCGAGCACCCGAGAAGCATTCGGGGTCGTCTATGGCGTGCGCCTGCGAGAGTCGGACGAGTACCGGTACGTGGGCCTGACGACGAAGCGCCCAGCGGTCCGCCTTCGACGTCACCTGAGCAACGCGCGTTCGGGTCGGAAGACGGCCTTCTACGACTGGCTCCGGAAGCACGCGGAGGACGTCGTCGTCGACCAGCTGGACACTGAGTGGGGGAGCCTTGAATCGCTGGGGGAGTCGGAGATCATCTGGATCGCCTCGCTGCGCAACGAGGGACACCGGCTTCTGAACCTCGCGGACGGCGGACTCGGACCGACAGGTGTCGAGTGGACTGAGGAGATGCGCGAGGCGGCGCGGCAGCGAGCGACCGGTCGGACGGGCGTCAGCCGTCCGGGTCCGCTCGCCCCGTTCTACGGGCGGAGTCATACCGTGCAGCAGCGTGCGAAGTGGTCCGAAGAAAGGAAGGGTACTTTCGTCGGCCCGGACAATCCCAACTACGGCAAGTTCGGCAAGGATCACCCGAGTTTCGGCCACACGATGACAGCGGAGGCGCGGGCTGCGCTGTCTGAGATGCGCAAGGGTGAACGCAACCCCAACTTCGGCAAGAAGGCGAGCGCAGAGACCCGAGCGAAGATGTCGGCTGCGCAGAAGGGCGTACCCAAGCCGTCGAGCGCGCGGAGTGCACACACGCGTTACCACACCAACCAAGGGCGCTTCAGTCCGGAGTGCAGGTATTGCACCGAGGACGCGAAATCGCCGGAAGGCACCTGAGGAAGAGGAAGATCGAGCCATGTCGCCCACGGGGAAGCTCAAGCTCATCGATCGTGTGACCGCGATCAACTGGAACCGTCTGCAGGACGAGAAGGACCTCGAGGTCTGGGACCGCCTGGTCGGCAACTTCTGGCTGCCGGAGAAGGTGCCGGTCTCGAACGACATCCAGTCGTGGCACACGCTCAGCGACGCGGAGCGGCTCATGACGACCCGGGTGTTCACCGGCCTCACGCTGCTGGACACCATCCAGGGCACGGTCGGCGCCGTGTCGCTCATCCCCGACGCGCTGACCCCGCACGAGGAGGCGGTGTACACCAACATCGCGTTCATGGAGTCGGTGCACGCCAAGAGCTACTCGTCGATCTTCTCGACGCTGATCTCGACGCGGGAGATCGACGAGGCGTTCGCCTGGTCGGAGGCGAGCCTTCAGCTGCAGCGCAAGGCCGAGATCGTGCTCGACTACTACCGCGGCGACGACCCGCTGAAGCGCAAGGTCGCCTCGACGATGCTCGAGTCGTTCCTGTTCTACTCCGGCTTCTACGCGCCGATGTACTGGTCCAGCCGCGCCAAGCTGACGAACACGGCCGACCTCATCCGCCTCATCATCCGCGACGAGGCCGTGCACGGGTACTACATCGGCTACAAGTACCAGAAGGGCCTGGCGCAGGTCAGCCAGACCGAGCAGGACGAGCTCAAGGCCTACACGTTCGAGCTGCTCTTCGAGCTGTACGAGAACGAGGTCGAGTACACCGACGCGCTGTACGGCGAGCTGGGTCTCACCGAGGACGTCAAGGCGTTCCTGCGGTACAACGCCAACAAGGCCCTCATGAACCTGGGCTACGAGGCGCTGTTCCCCAAGGAGGACACGGCCGTGAACCCGGCGATCCTCGCGGCGCTGTCGCCGAACGCCGACGAGAACCACGACTTCTTCTCGGGGTCGGGCTCCTCGTACGTCATCGGCAAGGCCGTGGCGACGGAGGACGACGACTGGGACTTCTGAGACCCGTCTCAGACCCAGGTCGCCGAACCGGCTGATCAGAGGCCCGGACCCGCGGAGTTCCGCAGGTCCGGGCCTCTTTGCGTGCCCACTCGCCGTGGACACCGGAGGTCGACGATGGACCCGAGAACCCATTCGCAGCGGCACGCAGGTGGCACGCGCACGCCCGCCAGACGAGAGCGAGGCGGCCCGACGAGCCGAGCTGCGGTTCGCGGAGCCGCCAGGTTCGTGCCACAGCGTGCCAGAGGGCAGGCGCTCGACGGCCTGCGATCCGCGACATTCCACGGGTTCCGGCCGCCAGCACCAGCCCGCCCCGTGCCGTGGCACGCAGTGGCACGAGGCCATCGGGGCTTGCAGATCCGCGGCCGTGGCCATGTCTCCCTGGGTGGTGTCCTCCGCACCTAGTCGAAGAAGCCGTAGATCGTGCTGATCCGGCCCTCCTCGATCACCGCGACGTCCCGACCCGAGGCCGCCGGTGGTCCGCCGGCGGGGCCGAAGCTCCAGGCGAAGTGCGCGACATCGTGGTGGCTGCGGACCTCACCGAGATCGAAGTGGAATTGGGGAAACTGTTGCTGCCAGCCGGCGACATAGGTGTCGATCGCTGACCTGCCCTGGGCCGAGGTGTGAGGGTCGACGTAGTACGCGTCGGACGTGAAGACGCCGCCGGCGATCGCCTGTCTGGTGTGCGGTGTCCGCTCGTTCCACACCGAGATGTATGCCCTCAGCAGATCGGTGACAGTGTCGGGCTTCTCACCCGTCATGAGGTTCGCGATCCCTGAGTGAACTGCTCGATCAGGACGGGGTAGCTCTGTCCTGCCTGGCCGGCGTCGATCGCCTGGTCCACGAGGGCCTTGAAGAGCTTCGGGAGGTCCGCGTTGATGCCCAGCCGCTCGCTTTCCTCGATGAGGTGGGCCATGCCACCGGCGTGCGTGGAGAGCGTCGCGTCGTCGGGTGGGTAGGTGCCGCTGTCGACCTGGTCGGCATAGCCGGCCAGCCACCCGGCCGTACCTTGCGCCATCTGCGCCGCGAAAGGCGAGTAGGTGGACGCGTCCACGCCGGCGGTGCGGAGCAGGGCGACGCCGTGAAGCCAGGCGTTCAGGACGCCCCACATCATGCTCAGGCCCGCGACGTCGTACAGCGCGGACAAGCCATGGTCCTCCCCGAGGTAGGTGGCCGTTCCGAGTGCGTCGAGGGTGGGTCGGTTCGTCGTGAAGGCGGTGTTCGAGCCGCTCAGCAGGATCACCGCCTCGTCGGTGCCGATGGCTGGGGGGACGGCCATGATCGCGCCGTCGAGATAGTGGGCGGCTCGTCGCTCGGCCCAGCGGGCCATCTCGCGTGCCTGCGCCGAGTCGCCCGACGTCAGGTTGACCAGGAGCCGCCCGTCGAGCTCGCCGGCGACCGGGGCGAAGGCTTGCTGGAGTGATTCGTAGTCGGAGACACATGCGATCGTCACGGGGCTTGCGCCGACCGCGGTGCCGACCAAGTCGGCGGTCAGCGCCCCCTGCGCGAGCAGCGAGTCTGCCTTGGCGGCTGTTCGGTTCCACACGGTGACCTGGCGACCCGCCTTGATCAAGGCGCCCGCCAGCGCCCTGCCCATGAGCCCGAGGCCGATGAGTGTCACGTCAGAATTTGTCTGGTGAGCCATAGCAGGATGGTGAACGTTGATACCCGTGTGAAGGTCAAGGGGGAACGGTGCACATTGGAGAGTTGAGCCGCCGGACTGACGTCAACGCCCATCAGCTGAGGTACTACGAAGCACGAGGGCTGTTGGAGCCGGACCGCACTGGGGCCGGGTACCGGGTGTACGACAGGGAGGACGTCGTCACGGTGAAGCAGATCCGGCATCTGCTGGACGCTGGTCTGTCGACCGAGGACATCGCCTACCTGCTGCCGTGCGCGACCGGAGAAGCCCCCGAGCTCCCTGGTTGCCCGGACCTGCTGGCCGCGATGCGGTCCCGGCTGCAGCACCTGGACGACCAGATACACACGTTGACGCGCTCCCGACAAGCGTTGGCCCACTACATCGACGAAGCCGCACGAATCGGCGGCGAGACCTATGGTCCCTTCGGTGGGACCACGCAGGTGGGAGGTTCCACGCACGTGCCAAGCCCCACCTGAGCAGGCCGACGGACGCGCCATCGACCCCGTCCGACGTCATCGAGGTCCTGTCCACATCGCCGCATGCAGGCGGGGCGTCGGAAACGCCGGTGGGTGCGCACAGCACCGCGCGGCATGGGATCGCCTCGACGGCCCCGGACAACCGGGCCGGTTCGACGAACGCTCGGCGTGCTTGAGCCGTCAGCTAGGACTCCAGCCAGGCGACCTGGTCAGGTTCGGTCACGCCGTCGCTGGACGCCGCGGCGGGTGGGACCAGGCCGTCGACGGTCGATCCGTTCGAGGAAGAAGAACCAGGAGCCAGGTCGGCCAGCGACTCACCGTCGCGACCCGCTCAGGCAGCCATCATGGTGATGCGTACGCAGGCCGATGTCGGGGGCCCACCAGTCACCATGCCAGGCCCGGTGCATCAGCCCATACGCCGTCACCGCGCCACCTCCGGCACTCATCGCGTCGTCCTGGAGACCGAGTGCTGTCAGAGCACATCAGCACGTGATGCACGCACATGACCGGCGCCGGGGCCCCGGGCGGTCAGGCGTTTCCAACGCGTCGTCAGCAAGCGCGGCGAGGGCGGCGATCCGGGGAGATCGGCGCGCTGCACGGCGGCGAGGCCGTCCAGCGCTATCACTATCAGGCGGCGACGGGCGGCTCGCGCTTGCGTGTCGAGCGCATCGTCTCCCAGCTCCTGGATCTGCTCGACCAGCGGTGACCGGCCCAGCTGCTCGATGAGCAGGACGATGTCGGTCGCGGTCACGTCACGCCGAAGCCCGCCGCACTCGTGCGCGCGGTCCACCAGCGTCGTGAAGTCCCGGTCCGCCGCAGCCACCAGCTCCACCGATTGCGCGGGCACCGAGGTCAGCTTCCGCAGCGGGGCCAGCGTGCCCTGGCCGTACTCGACGCTCTGCACGATCAGGTCCTGCAGGCCCTGCCACGGGTCCGGGTGGTCGGCGGCGGCGCGCGTTGCCGCGATCCACTGCTGGTTCGACAGGATGAGCAGCCGCTCGTACAGGGCGGCCTTGCCGTTGTAGCGCCGGTAGAGCGTGCCCACGCCGACCCCGGCCGCCTCGGCGATCGCGTTGACCGAGGCGTGCTCCCCGTCGCGGGAGAACACCCGCCGGGCCGCCCGCAGTAGAGCCTCGTCGTTGCGGGCGACTTCGGCCTGCCGGGCCTCTTGCTGCTTGGAGACACCCATGCCCGTCATCCTACGGCCTTGCGGAGTGAATCGCTCCGCAGTAGTGTCCCCACTGTCCGGAGCAAATCGCTCCGCACTTGAGCGAGAAGCGAGGACCCCTATGCGACCGAGCAAGATCGTGCTCGTCACCGGAGCCACCGGCCGCCAGGGCGGCGGTGCAGCCCGGGCCCTACTCGCCGACGGCTGGCATGTGCGCGCACTGGTCCGCGACCTGGACGTCGCACCGGCCCACGCCCTGGCCCGCGCCGGCGCGACGTTGGTGCGAGGCAGCCTCGATGACCCGGAGTCGCTGGCACGGGCGGTCGACGGCGCCGACGGTGTGTTCAGCGTCCAGCCGCTGGCCGTCACCAAGGAGGAGCTGGCCACCGAGGTCCGGCGCGGGATCGCCGTGGCGGACGCCGCCAGGGCCGCAGGAGTGGCGCACCTGGTCTACAGCTCCGTCGACGGCGCCGAACGCAGCACCAGCGTCGACCACTTCGAGTCGAAGGCCCGCATCGAGCAGCACCTCGCCGCCACCTTCCCGTCGGCGACGATCCTGCGGCCGGTGTTCTTCATGGACAACCTGCTCGGGTATGCCGACGCCGCCGGCCAGCGCGTCCTGGAGCTGCCGGTGATCCCCGGCCGCCCGATGCAGATGATCGCCGCTGCGGACATCGGCCGGATCGCCGCCGCGGCATTCGCTGATCCGGAGGTCTACCTCGGCGCCCGACTGGCGATCGCCGGGGACGCCGTCAGCTTCGACGAGGTCGCGGCGATCTACCAGCGGGTCACCGGCATCCCCACCCGTCTGGTGGCCACACCGATCGAGGAGCGGATGTACGAGTGGTTCGCCGAGGACGGCTACCAGGCCGACATCGCCGCCCTGCGTGCCGACTTCCCCTGGCTCCAGCGCTTCGACGCCTTCCTGCACGACGCGCTCGTTCCTGCCCCTGCCACCCGATGAGGAGAGACCCATGTCTGCACGCCTGAACCTTCTGAACAACACGATCGCGGGCAAAGCGATGAGAGGCATCAACACGGCGAGCATGGCGGTGATCTCCAGCGGCCTGCTGCCCAAGACCACGATGGACCTGGTGCTGCTGCGGGCGAGCCAGATCAACGGGTGCGGATACTGCACCGACATTCACAGCAAGGACCTGACGCACTCCGGGGAGAGCGCGACCCGGGTGAACCTGGTTTCCGCCTGGCGCGAGACCACGGTCTTCACAGACGAGGAGCGGGCTGCCCTGGACCTCGCCGAGCAGGGCACCCGGATCGCCGACACCGCCGGCGGGGTGCCGCACGAGGTGTGGGCGAACGCCGCGACGTACTACGACGAGGATCAACTGGCCGCCCTGACCTGCCTGATCGCGCTGATCAACGCCAGCAACCGACTCGGTGTCATCGCCGCCATCCCGGGGGGCGGCTACGCACCCGGTCCGTTCGGCTGAACCGGCCCGGGTCGGCGAACTCGGCGCCACCCACCGCACCAGAGGTCAAGTCGCCGGTACGGTGTGTGACGCCGGTCGCCCGGCGCGCTACGACGACGCCCGCTCAGGTATTTTGCGCCGCGGGAATGTGCCAGTCCGAAGGCGAGGCGCCTATCAACGGTGAGTGGCATGCAGGCGGCACGTGACTGCGAAGTCGCGGGGACTCGCGCCCCAAAGGCGTCCTCGGGTAAGAACCGGGACCTCTATCTCGCGGTACCGAGCGCGGCGTCGACGACGAGCGCGAGGGTGGGGCGCGGTTCGGTCGGGTCGTGCCGCGCGATCGCGTGGAGCAGCAGCCCCTCGTAGGCGGCGGCGACGGCGACGATCGCGGCACGGGGGGCGGGCGCGCCGAGGCGGGACGCGATCCGCTCGCCCCAGTCCAGCAGGGCGTCGCGCCCCTGGGAGGCGCGGGCCCGCAGGTCGGCGTCGTGGCTCGCCTCGAGGAAGAGGACGAGGCGGGCGGCGGTGGCGGTGCGGTCCGGTCCCGTGGCCTGCCGGAGGGCGGCGCACAGCACGTCGACGAGCTCGTCCGGGTTCCGGGGCTCGGGCGCGGCCGAGAGGGCGGCGAGGTCGCGGGCGGCCAGCTCGTCCGCCACGCCGACCAGCAGAGCGGCGCGGGTGCGGAAGTAGTTCGACGTCGATCCGCGGGGGAGGCCGGCGCGCTCGTCGACGCGGCCGTGGGTGAGGGCGCGCAGCCCCTCGGTGCCGAGCAGGTCGACCGCGGCGTCGAGGGCGCGTCGCCGGGGCGGGGCGGTGGTGGTCACGACGGAACCCTAACCCGGCCACTATGGATGTAGTGACTTCTCACTATGAACGTAGTAGCGTCGACGGCATGGACGAGAACGCGGTGAGCGGAGGGCGGCCCGCCACGACGCTGCCCGCGGTGCCGATGCCGGAGCTGGCCGGAGTCACCCATCGCCGGGTCGACGTCGACGGGCTCGCGATGCACGTCGTCGAGCAGGGGACCGGCGACCCGGTGCTGCTGCTCCACGGGTTCCCGGAGCACTGGTGGGAGTGGCGCGGCGTCATCGGCCCGCTCGCCGCCGACCACCACGTCGTGTGCCCCGACCTGCGCGGGTCCGGGTGGACCGACGCGCCGCCGGACGGCTACACGCGCGACCGGCTCCTGGCCGACGTCGTCGGCCTGCTCGACGCGCTGGGCCTCGACCGGGTGCACGTCGTCGCCCACGACTGGGGCGCCCTCGTCGGCTTCCACCTCTGCCTCGAGCACCCCGACCGCGCCGCGTCGCTGCTGAGCATGGGCGTGCCGCACCTGTGGCTGCGGTTCGACCCGCGGCTGCTGCTCATGCTCCGCCACACCTGGTTCCAGGCGGTGATCGCCTCCCGGCTGACGGGGCCGCGAGCGCTGTCGCGCGGGCGTCAGCGCCTCCCTCGCCACCTGCTGCAGGTGTACGGCAGCGACCGGCCGGTGATGACCGACGCCGACGTCGAGGCGTACGTCGCGCCGCTGCGGCAGCCGGCGCGGGCGCGCGCCGGGTCGGCGCTCTGCCGCGACTTCGTCACGCGCGAGCTGCGAGCCGTCCTGCGCGGCGCCTACCGCGACCAGCACCTGA
This sequence comes from Isoptericola sp. F-RaC21, assembly GCF_038593535.1. Lineage (NCBI taxonomy): Bacteria > Bacillati > Actinomycetota > Actinomycetes > Micrococcales > Promicromonosporaceae > Isoptericola > Isoptericola sp. F-RaC21. Next base: position 857,702 of record NZ_JBCFYX010000003.1, read on the forward strand.
CCACGACGACCGTCGCGCTGCTCGGCGAGAACGACATCCTCAGCAACCCCGCGCTGCTCGGCGGGCACGAGGAGCACGCCGACGACCTCACCGTCGACGTGCTCCCCGGGGTGTCGCACTTCATGGTCGACGAGCGCCCGGACCTCGTCGTCGACCGCGCCCGGGAGCAGTTCGCCCGCGCCGCCTAGGAGCCCTCAGACGTCGGCCGAGTGCGCGCCCGTCACCGGCGGGTCGGCGGACCAGGGGAACGTGATCCACAGATCGGTGTCCCGCCAGGAGTAGTCGGGCCGGATGATCGTGCGGGGCTTCGTGTACAGCACGACGGACCGGGCGTCCGCCCCCTGCTTCGCGAGCATGTCCATGACGAGCGCGAGCGTGCGGCCGGAGTCGGCGACGTCGTCCACCACGAGCACCTTGGACCCGGGTAGCTCGGACGTGTCCATGAGGGGCGGCAGCACGCGCGGGTCGTCGAGCGTCTTGCCGATGTCGGTGTAGAACTCGACGTTCATCGTGCCCACGCCCTTGGTGCCCAGCGCGTAGGCCATCGCGCCGCCGGGCACGAGGCCGCCGCGCGCGACGGCGATCACGACGTCGGGCAGGAAGCCGCTGTCGACGACCTGCTGCGCGAGCTCGCGGATCGCGACGGGCAGCAGCGTCCAGGTGAGGACCTCGCGCTCAGGGGCGACGGCGTCGGGCTCGGTGGGCTGTGCGCTCATGGCACCCGAGACTACGCGCGACGGCGGGCCCCCGGAGACCGGGAGCCCGCCGTCGGGAGGCAGGAGGGTTACTGCGCGTCGAGGATGTCCACGACGAAGACCAGCGTCTCCTTCTGGAGCTCGTGGCCCTCCTGATCGCCGTACGCGAGCGACGGCGGGATGACCAGGAGCACCTGGCTGCCGACCGTCTGGCCGGCGAGGCCCTTCACCCACCCGTCGATGACCTGGTCCTGCGCGATCGGGAAGCTGGCCGGCGTGCCGCGCTCCCAGGACGAGTCGAAGACCTCGCCGTCGAGCTTCCAGCCCGTGTAGTGCGCGGTGATGGTCTGGCCTTCCTTGACCTTGGCGCCGTCGCCCTTGATCAGCGTCTGCGCGACGAGGTCCTTGGGCGCCTTGTAGCCGTCCGGGATCTTCACCGAGGGCTTGCCGGAGTCGTCGAGCGTGACGGTCGGCAGGCCCTTCTCGGGCTCGACGGCCGTGCCCTCCGCGCGGGTCGGGATCTTCGTCGCGTCGGTGATCTCGACGACGTTGACCATCGTCGCCGTCGAGCCGTCCTGGCCCTGCACGGGATTGGCCACGAGGAGGCGGGTACCGACCTTCTGCCCGGTCAGCGGCTCGGTGAGCACACCGTAGTTCGCGTCCCCGAGGATGAAGCTCTGCGGGGCCTTCTGCTCCCAGGAGGAGCCCTGGGTGGAGCCGTCCGTGCCGAGGAACGCGGCGGTGTCCATGGTGATCTTCATGCCCTCGGCGAGCTCGGCGCCGTCGCCCTCCTCGATCACGCGCGACGTGGGCGTGGAGACCTCGAGCGGCGTCTTGAAGGTCACCTTGGGCTCCGCGCCTGCCTTGCCCTCGACCTTCACGGAGTCGAGCGCGGCGACGTCCTCCTTGGTCGGCTCAGGGGCCTCGGTGGCCGGCGACGACGACGCGGAGGCCGACGGCGTGGCGCCGTCGCCGGAGGAGTCGTCGGCGCAGGCGGTCAGGGTCAGGGCCGCGGCCAGCGCCAGCGCGGCAGCGGCGGCGGACGTGCGGAGCTTCACGGGGAGTCCTTCGGTCGGCGGGGACGAACCGGGCCACTGTAACGGCCCCACCTGATCGCGCCGTCCAGCGTCCTGGCCGCCGGACCGGGCGCCGTGCGGTCGAGCACCGGCCGGCCGCGGCCGCGCGACAATGGGTGCCATGCCCTCGCGTCGTCCCTCTCGCAAGCGCCCCTGGAGCGCGCCGCCCCCGCCGCTCGACCTCGACCGCGCCCTGGGCGGCGTGCGGCGCGAGAGCGCCGAGGACGGCGAGTGGACGGTGCGCCGGCTGCGCGGCGGCGACAAGGCGTACCGCTGCCCCGCCTGCCGGCAGGAGATCCCGGCGGGCACGCCGCACGTGGTCGCGTGGCAGCGCGACGTCGTCGGAGGAGAGGCCGCCGGGCTCGAGGACCGCCGGCACTGGCACGGCTCCTGCTGGGAGCGGCGCGCGCGGCTGCGCTGAGCGCCGCGGCAGGACCGGCCAGGAGCGCCCGGCCGAACTACGCTGGAGGCGATGAACGACGACGCCACCGGCCACCAGATCCGCTCCCTCACGATGCTCCCCGCCCGCCGTGAGGACGTCGAGCTGCACACCGCCGACGGGCTCACGCTCGTCGGCGAGCTCGCGCTCCCGGCCGACCGGGAACCGGCCGCGACCCTCCTCACGTTCCACCCGCTGCCCACGCACGGCGGCTACATGGACTCCCACGTGTACCGGAAGGCGGCGTGGCGCCTCCCCGCGCTCGCAGATCTCGCCGTCCTGCGGTTCAACACCCGGGGGACGTCGTCGCCCCGCGGCACGTCCGGCGGCGCGTTCGACGGCGGCGAGGCGGAGCGGTACGACGTCGCCGCCGCGATCGAGCTCGCGGAGTTCCGCGAGCTGCCGCGTCCGTGGCTCGTCGGCTGGTCGTTCGGCACCGAGCTGGTGCTCAAGCACGGCGCGGACCCGGCGGTGGAGGGCGCGATCCTGCTGTCGCCGCCGCTGCACCGTGCGACGGACGCCGACCTGGACCGCTGGGCGGAGTTCGGCCGCCCTCTGGTGGTGCTGGTCCCGGAGCACGACGACTACCTGCGCCCCGACGAGGCACGGCGCCGGTTCGCGCGCGTGCCGCAGGCCGAGGTGATCGGCGTCGACGGCGCGAAGCACCTGTGGGTCGGGGAGCCGGCCGTGCGCCGGGTCCTCGACGAGATCGTCGGGCACGTGCTGCCCGGCCACGCCCCGCTGCCCACGCACTACGACGGCGAGGTGCGGCAGGCCGAGACGGCGCCGCGATGACAGGGCCGACGACAGGGCCGACGACACGGAACGGACACCGCTGAGATGAGGAGTCGACGATGACCACGACCTCTGCGCTCCTGGCGACCTACCCGCTGCACGACGGGGCGGGTACGCCGGTCGTGCTGCTGCACGGTTTCCCGCTCGACCACCGCATGTGGGCGGCCGCGGCCCAGGCCCTGCCCGAGGGGGTGCGGGCCATCGGCGTGGACCTGCCCGGCCAGGGCCACTCCGACCTCGGCGGCATCCCACCGCGGCTGGAGGACGTCGCCGACGCCGTGCACCACACCATGCGGGAGGAGGGCGAGGGCAACGCGGTCGTGGTCGGCCTGTCGATGGGCGGCTACGTGGCGCTCGCGCTGGCGGAGCGGCACCCGGGGTTCGTGGTCGGGCTCGGGCTCGTCGACACCAAGTCGACGGCGGACCTCGACGCGGCGCGCGCCAACCGGCTGCGGATCGCGGACGCGGTCACCGAGGGCCAGACGCTCGACCCCGTGCTCAGCATGCCCGGGACCCTGCTCGGCGCGACCAGCGCCGAGAAGCGGCGCCACCTCTTCCCGCTGCTCGAGTCCTGGATCCGCGCGCAGTCGCCCTCGGGCGTCGCGTGGGCGCAGCGCGCGATGGCGGCCCGGCCCGACCGGACGGACGTGCTGCGCGCGTTCGACGGGCCCGTCTCGGTGGTGGTCGGGGCCGAGGACCAGGTGACCCCGCTGGTCGAGGCCGAGCACATGGTGCACGCGGCGCGCGACGGCGCGCTGACCGTGGTCCCGGCAGCCGGCCACATGAGCGCCGTCGAGGACCCGGCCACCGTCGCCGCCGCCATCGGGCTGCTGCACCGGCGCGTGGCCGAGGAGAGCCACCCGCCCCGCTGGCCCTGGCAGTACAAGCCGACGCCGACCAGCTGACCGGGACCCGAGACCGCTCCCCGCACGACGAGACGCCGCGGGCCCGCCACCGATCGGTGGCGGGCCCGCGGCGTCTCGTCGTGCGGGCGCGGCGCTTGGGCTCAGGCCTTGGACGGGGCCGGGGACTCCTGCTCGGCGTCGGACTCCGCGGTGGTGTCGGCGTCCTGGGGCTTCGCGACGTCGGTCCGCTCGTCGACGGGCTCGGCGGCCGGATCGTCAGCCTGCTCGGTCTCGGGCTCCGCGTCCTCGGGCTCGATGTCCGTGGGCTCGACGTCGGCCTCGGCCGGCGCAGCCGGGGGAGCGGGGACGGCGGTCTGCACGATGGCGACGGGCTGGCCGGCACCCGCCGGCGTCTCGGTGCCGGGCTTCTCGGCGCCGAGCAGGCCGCGCAGCTCCTCGAGGTAGGAGTTGATGGAGTCGTGCCGGCGGGTGAGGTCCTCGAGCTGACGCTGGGCGGTCGAGCGGTGGTTCTCCGCCTCGACGCGCGCGTCGTTGACCATCTGCTCGGTGAACTCGCGCGCCTCGGCGACGATGCCGTCCGCGGTGCGGCGGGCGTCCGCGACGAGCGCCTTGACGTACGCGTCGGACTCCGCGCGGACCTTCTCGGCCTGCTGCAGGGCCAGGGCGACCCGCTGCTCCGCCTCCGCCGCGTGCTCCTCGGCGGCGCGCACGAGCAGGTCCGTCTCCTGGCGGGCGGTCTCGTGCCGCGCGGCGGCCTCGTGCTCCACCTGCTCCCGGCGCTGCGCGATCTCCAGCTCGGCGTCGGCGAGCGCCGCGCGGGCCTGCTCGCGCAGCTGCTCGAGCTCGGTGGTCACGGCGTCCGACGCCTCGGCGGCCTGGTGCTTGGCCTCGGCGATGATGCGGGCGGCCTCGCGCCGGGTGCGCTCCAGGAGGTCGGTCGACTCGCGGTCGGCCTCCTCGCGCAGCGCCGCGGCCTCGGCGGCGGCCTGGGCCCGCTGCTGCGCGGTGTCGCGCTCGGCGGCGACGCGCAGCTCCGTGGTCTCGCGCTCCGCGGTGGAGCGCTGGACGCCGATCTCGCGCTCGAGCGTGGCGCGCCGCTCGCTCTCCTCCGCGGACAGCGTGCTCGTGATGAGCGCGGCCTCGCGCTCGGCGGAGCCCACCAGCTCCTCGGCGCGGCGCTGGGCGGCGAGCAGCGTGCCCTCGGCCTCGGCGGCCGTGGTGGACCGGATCTCCTCGGCCTCGCGGCGCGCGCTGCCCAGCAGCTCGGAGGCCTCGGACTCCGCCCGGGCGCGCACCTGGCCCGCGGACAGCTTGGCCCGGGCCATGATGTCGGCGGCCTGCTGGTTGGCCTGGGTGAGCACCTCGGTGGACTGCTCCTCGGCGGACCGCAGGAGCCGTTCGACGCGCGAACCGAGCCCGGCGTAGGACGGCTTCTCGTTCTCCCGCAGCTGCCGCTGCGCGAGCGCGAGCTCCGAGGAGATCTGCATGGCGCGCGCGTCGGTGCTCTCGACGTTCCGGCGGGCCTCCTCGAGCGCCTGCTCGAGTCGGGCGATGTGGCCGTCCACCTGGGCGCGGTCGTAACCGCGCATGGTGATCGGGAAGAGCGTGCGCTCGTCGGACACGTGCAGACCTCCGTACATGGTGGGTGCCCCGGCGTCGCCAGGATAGTGGCGGGCCCGGGCCGCCGATACTCGGGACATTCTTGCCCTCGGGGGACGAGTCGGACATCCTCCCACGCCGGGCCGGCGCGGCGCGACGGCGCCGCCCCGGCAGTGTTCCACGGGTCGTGACGACGCGCAGGAGCCAGGGCGCGTCCGGCGTACGCGAGTCGTGAAGGGTTCGTGAACCGCGCCCGGCCAGGGCGGTCTCGTGGACGGAGCCCGCCCGGCCGTCCCTATGCTGGACTGTCCACGTCGAAGGGAAAGCTCGGTGCTGCAACGCATTCTGGGCGGTGTCCTGGTCCTGATCGGACTGGCCGCCGCCGCGCTCGGTGTCGCCTCCGCCACGGTCTGGCGCGACACCGACACGGTGGTCGCCACGGCCAAGCCGACCGGTGACGGCACGTTCGTCGTCACCGACCCCGGTGTGCTCGGTCTGGTCGGGGGAGACGTCACCGTCAGCGCGACGGTCCCCGAGGGCCAGAAGGTCACGCTCGCCGTCGGCCGGGACGTCGACGTCGCGGGGTGGGTCGGCAACGACCCGTACTCGCGCGTGACCGGCCTGAGCGACTGGGAGAACCTCGCCGTCGCGGCGGGCGAGCCCGCCGACGCCGACGCCGAGACGAACGAGGCGCCGAAGTCCGGGCCCGACCCGGCCGGTTCGGACATGTGGGTCGCCGAGGCGTCCGACGAGAACAGCGTCACGCTGCGCTGGAGCGACCGCCCGGGCCGCTGGACCCTGCTCGCCGCCGGTGTCGGCGAGGGCGCGCAGGCGCCGACCCTGGAGCTGAGCTGGCCGCGCGCCGTCACCACGCCGTACCTGTGGCCCGGTGTCGGCGTGGGCGCGGTGCTGGTGCTCGGCGGCGTGCTGCTGCTCGTGGTCGGCGGACGCCGGGCCCGCGCCCGGCGGGCCGACCTGGCCGAGGCGACCGACTCCGCCGCGCCGGGGTCGCCCGACGAGTCCGCGGACCACCACGACGACGGCCCGAGCGGCCTCGGGGCACCCTTCGCCCCGGTGCGCCCGGGCGCGGCGGAGGCCGCACCGTGGGCCCCGGCGTCCCCGGCCGTGGACGCCGCGCACGAGGGCGACGCCCCGGCAGCGCCCGCGACGCCGGAGGAGCCCGCCGGCGACGCCTCGGGCGAGGACGGCGCGCAGGACGATGGCACCGCGCGCGACGCCGCCGGCACCGCCGAGGTGCCGCTCGCCGGCCGGCTGCTGCGCCGGTCGCGCCGCCGCCAGCGCGCGGAGGCCACCGACGTGCCGTCCGACCCGTCCGACGCCGCACCCGACGCGCTGCCCGGTTCGCCGGACGGCCCGGCGCCCACCGGCGCGGAGGCGCCCGCCCCGCTGGCGGGCATGCCCGTGCCCGCCCCGGCGGTGCCGGTCCCCGCGGAGCCGAGCGGGCACGAGCCCGTGCCGGCCGAGCCGACCACCGCGACCGGCGCCCTGCGCATGACGCGGCGCGAGCTGCGCGCCCAGGAGGAGGCCCGTCGGGCCGCGGAGCAGGGCGGGATGACCCGCATGCTGCGCGCCATCACGGGCTCGATCCCGGCGGTGCGCCCGCAGCAGACCGAGCAGGCGGCCGACCAGGGCGCCGCCCGCCCCGACACCTCCACGCCCGCCGGGCGCGCCGCCGCCTGGCGCGCGACCTGGGGCTTCGGCGACACCTCCCGCACCGGGCAGGCCGCCGACCCGACGACCGAGAACGACGGGGAGAACCGATGAACCGCCGTACCACCCGCGGACTCGCCGTGGCGAGCGCCGTCGTCGTGTCGACGACGCTGCTCGCCGGCTGCGCCGACGAGCTGCCCCAGCCCGTGCCCGGCGAGGCCTTCAGCGGGCCGGTGCTGACCGAGGAGCAGGACACCCAGGTGTTCACCGCCGTCGCGGACACGGTCGCGAAGGCCGACAAGGCCCTCAAGGGTGCCGCGCTCAAGCCTCGCGTGACCGGTCCGGCCTACGAGGTCCGCGCGAGCCAGCTGTCGGTCGCGAAGAAGCGGGACAACGCGGAGTTCGTCACGGACATCCCGAGCGAGTCCCAGCAGATGATCATCCCGACCACCGAGGGGTGGCCGCGCACGAGCTACTCCATCACGACCAGCACGGAGGACCTCGAGACGCCGCGCCTCGTCGCCTTCGAGCAGGCGTCGCCGCGCGCCGACTACAAGATGTGGTCGTGGGTGCAGCTCATCCCGGGGCAGAGCATGCCGTACTTCGCCGACTCCGCCGTGGGGTCGGCCGCGGTCGCGAAGGACGACGACTCCCTGGCCGCGACCCCGGTCGACGCGCTCGCGCAGTACGCGGACATCGTCAGCCTCGGCGCCAAGAAGTCGTCCTTCGCGAAGGCGTTCAAGCTGCCCGACGGCGACCTGACGGCGGCCGTCGAGGCCGACGCGTCGGTCTGGAAGGACGTCGACGGGTTCGAGGAGTCCGGCACCAAGTACACGCAGAAGTACACGGCGCGCAAGGACGACGTCCGTGCCGTCCGCACCGCCGACGGCGGGGCGCTCGTCATGGGCGTGCTCGACGGCAAGACCACGGTCAAGGCCGAGGAGGGCGCCAAGGTCCCCGCGATCGGGGAGTCGCAGAAGGCGCTGCTCGGCGACGCCGACGAGACGAACGAGCTGAAGACCGAGTACACCGACATGGTCGCTCTGTACGTGCCGGCCAAGGACTCCGACGAGAAGATCCGGCCGCTCGGCTTCTCCCACGTCCCGACGGCGGCCTCCAACTGACGCTCTCCTCATAGGATGACGCCCATGACCAACCCCACGCCCGACCCGACCTTCAGCACGCGTGGCGCCGTCGACCTGTCGGCGCTGAACCGCCCGCAGTCGCCGCCCCCGGGGGAGCCCGGCGGCGCGCCGTCGGCGGGCGGCTACGTGCTGGACGTCACGGACGCGAACTTCCAGCAGGTGGTGCAGGACTCGACCACGTACCCGGTGGTCATGCTGCTGTGGATCCCCACCGACCAGGCGAACGCCGACCTCGGTGAGCTGCTCGGCCGGCTCGCCCAGGAGTACGGCGGCCGGTTCCTGCTCGGCCGGCTCGACGCCCAGGCGTACCCGCAGGTGGCGGCGGCCTTCCAGGTGCAGGGCGTGCCGACCGTCGTCGCGGTGCTGCAGGGCCAGCCGCTGCCGCTGTTCCAGGGCGCGGCGCCCGAGGAGCAGGTGCGCGGCGTGCTCGACCAGGTGCTGGCCGCGGCGGAGCAGAACGGCGTCACCGGCCGGGCGCCCGCCCAGGGCGGCGAGGGCGAGGAGCCCGCCGAGGCCGCCGACCAGGAGCCCGTCGAGGAGCCGCTGCCGCCGCTGCACCAGGAGGCGTACGACGCGATCGAGCGCGACGACCTGGACACCGCGGTCGCCGCGTACGAGAAGGCGATCAAGCAGGACCCGAAGGACGCCCTCGCGGTGGCCGGGCTCGCGCAGGTGCGCCTGCTCCAGCGCACCCGCGGTGCCGACCTGCAGGCGGCCCGGACCGCGGCCGCCGACGCCCCGGCCGACGTCGACGCCCAGCTCGGCGTGGCGGACATGGACATGCTCGGGGGCAAGGTGGAGGACGCGTTCGCCCGCCTGCTCGAGCTGCTCCCCGGCGCCGACGCCGAGACCAAGGAGACGCTGCGCGTGCGGCTCGTCGAGTACTTCGAGATCGTCGGCCCCACCGACCCGCGCGTGGTCAAGGCCCGGCAGCGCCTGGCGATCAGCCTCTACTGATTCTCCGCTGGTCGAGCCTGTCGAGACCCGGGGTCTCGACAGGCTCAACCAGCGGGGGCGGGACGGAGCACGAGCGCTCCGAGCGGCGGCACCCGCAGCGTGACGGAGTGCCGCCGCCCCTTCCAGGGCACGTCCTGGGCCTGCACCCGGCCGAGGTTGCCCACGCCCGAGCCGCCGTAGATCTCGGCGTCCGTGTTGAGGGCCTCGTCCCACGCGCCGCCGTCGGGCAGCGCGAGGCGGTAGCCCTCGTGCGGGACGCCGGCGAAGTTCACGACGACGACGACCGGGTCGCCGTCGGCGGACCGGCGCACCCACGAGAGCGTGTCGTGGTCGGCGTCGTCGGCGTCGAGCCACTCGAACCCGGCGGCGTCGAAGTCCCGCTCCCAGAGGGCGGGCGTGGCGCGGTAGAGGGCGTTGAGGTCGCGCACCAGGCGCTGCACGCCGGCGTGCCCGGGGGTCTCGAGCTGCCACCAGTCGAGCCCGGAGCCCTCGTCCCACTCGGCGTCCTGCGCGAACTCCTGGCCCATGAACAGCAGCTGCTTGCCCGGGTGGGCCCACTGGTAGGCGAGGAACGCGCGGACCCCGGCGAGCTGCTTCCACCGGTCGCCCGGCATGCGGCGCAGCAGCGACCCCTTGCCGTGCACCACCTCGTCGTGGCTGACCGGCAGCACGTACTGCTCCGAGAACGCGTAGACCAGCGAGAACGTCAGCTCGTGGTGGTGATAGCGCCGGTACATCGGGTCGTGGGCCACGTACCGCAGGCCGTCGTTCATCCAGCCCATGTTCCACTTGAGCCCGAAGCCGAGCCCGCCCGCGTCGGTGGGTCGCGTGACGCCGGGGAAGGCCGTGGACTCCTCGGCGATCATCATGACGCCGGGGGAGCGGCGGTAGGCGGTGGCGTTCGCCTCCTGGAGGAAGGCGATCGCCTCGAGGTTCTCCCGCCCGCCGCGGGAGTTGGGCTCCCACTCGCCGGGCTTGCGCGAGTAGTCGAGGTAGAGCATCGAGGCGACCGCGTCCACGCGCAGCCCGTCGGCGTGGAACTCCTCGAACCAGTACGTCGCGTTGGCGACGAGGAAGTTGCGCACCTCGCGGCGGCCGAAGTCGAAGACGAGCGTGCCCCAGTCGGGCTGCTCCCCGCGGCGGGGGTCGGGGTGCTCGTACAGCGGGCCGCCGTCGAACCGGGCCAGGGCGAACTCGTCGCGCGGGAAGTGGCCGGGCACCCAGTCGAGGATCACGCCGACGCCCGCCTGGTGCAGCCGGTCCACGAGGTACCGGAAGTCGTCGGGGTGGCCGAACCGCGCCGTGGGCGCGTAGTAGCCCGTCACCTGGTAGCCCCACGACCCGCCGAACGGGTGCTCCGCCACGGGCAGCAGCTCGACGTGCGTGAAGCCCTGCTCGACGACGTACGCGGTGAGCTCCTCCGCGAGCTCGCGGTACCCGAGCCCCGGCCTCCAGGAGCCGAGGTGCACCTCGTAGACGCTCACCGGGCCGGCGTGCGGGTCCGACGCCGCGCGGCGCGCCATCCAGTCCCCGTCGGCCCAGCCGTAGGCGGAGTCGACGACGACGGACGCCGTCGCGGGCGGGACCTCGGTGCCCTTGGCGAGCGGGTCGGCCTTGGCCCGCCACACGCGGTCGGCGCCGAGGACCTCGAACTTGTACCGGGTGCCCGCGCCCACGCCGGGCACGAAGAGCTCCCAGACCCCGCTCGCGCCGAGCGAGCGCATCGGGTGCACCGTGGTCCAGCGGTTGTGGTCGCCCACGAGCCGCACGCCGCGGGCGTTCGGCGCCCAGACGGCGAACGCCGTGCCCTCGACGTCACCCAGGGCGCTCGGGTAGCGCCGCGGGTTGGCGCCGAGCACCCGCCACAGCTCCTCGTGCCGGCCCTCGGCGATGAGGTGCAGGTCCACCTCGCCCAGCGTGGGCAGGAAGCGGTAGGGGTCGTCGACGGTCTGCGTGTCGTCGTCGTACCGCGTGCGGACGCGGTAGTCGGGCGCGTGGCGCCCGCCCGCGGCGTCGACGCCCGCCGGCACCACCGCCTCCCACACGCCGGCCGCCACGTGCCGCGCCGGGTGCTCGGCGTCCTGCGTCACGACCACCACGTCGTCCGCCAGCGGCCGCAGCGCCCGCACCACCGCCCACGCCCGGCCGTCCGCGGGCTCGACGTCGTCCAGCAGGTGCGGGCCGAGCACGGCGTGCGGGTCGTGCAGGGTGCCCTGCGCGAGGGCGGTCAGCACCTCGGGATCGACGGGCGGCGGCGACGGCGTCATGCGCACACGATTCCACGGACGTCTCCCCGTCGCCGTTCCGACGCGCGGCCCCCGCCCGCCGTCCCGGCGGGAGCCCGCGAGGCATACCATCCTGCACGGGAAGGAGAGCGGATGGCTCGGATCACGATCGCGGACATCGCCCGCCGGGCCGGCGTGTCCACGGGTGCGGTGTCCTACGCCCTCAACGACCGGCCGGGGGTCTCCGACGCGACGCGCGCGCGGATCCTGGGGGTCGCCGCGGAGCTCGGCTGGGTGCCGAGCCAGGCGGCCCGGGCGCTGTCGGGCGCGCGGGTGGAGACCGTCGGCCTGGTCATGGCCCGCGCGCCGGAGACGCTGGGCTTCGAGTCCTTCTACATGCAGTTCATCGCCGGGATCGAGCAGGTCCTCACGGAGCGGTCGTACGGCCTGCTGCTCCAGGTGGTGCCCGACATCGAGGCGGAGGTCCAGGCACACCGGCGCTGGCACGCCGCCCGACGGGTGGACGGCGTGATCGTCGTGGACCCCCGGAAGGACGACCCTCGCCTGGCGGCCCTGACCGGGCGCGACGCGCTGCCCGCCGTCGTCGTCGGCGACCCCGAGTTCGCGGGCGACCTGCCGTCGGTGTTCACCGACGACGCGACGGCGCTGCGCGAGTGCGTGGGCTACCTCGCCGGGCTGGGGCACCGCACGATCGGCCGCGTCTCCGGCACGGAGGGCTTCGGCCACACGACCATCCGCGACCAGGCGTTCGACGCCGAGGTGGCGCGCGAGGGCGTCGTCGGCCGGGTGGCCCGGGCGGACTTCACGCCCGACTCCGGCGCCGCCGCGACGCGGGCCCTGCTCGACACCGAGGACCCGGTGACGGCCGTGATCTACGACAACGACGTCATGGCGTTCGCCGGCCTCGGCGTCGCCCACGAGCTCGGCGCCCGCGTGCCCGAGGACGTGTCGCTCGTGGCCTGGGACGACTCGCCCCTGTGCCAGGCGGCGTACCCCCAGCTCACCGCGCTGAGCCACGACGTGACGAGCTACGGGGCGCACGTGGCCCGGCGGCTCTTCGAGCGGATGGCGGGGGCCGAGGCGCGGGCGTACCGCGACTCGACGCCCACCCTCACGGTGCGCGGGAGCACCGGCCCGCCGGCTACGCCGCGGTGAGGTGCAGCACGAGCGCCTGGACGGGCCACAGCGTCGGCAGCTGCAGCCCGACCTCGGCGAGCGCCCGGCCGGGGAGGGTGACCGGCCCGTCGCCGAGCCAGCCGGGCGTGACCCAGCCCCAGCGTGACTCCCCGATCTCGTCGCGCAGCCGCACCGTGTAGCGGCGCTGCGGGTCGAGCCCGTCGATCCGCAGCCGCTCGGCGAGCGCCTCCTCGGGGGACGCGACGGTCGCCACCGTGACGACGGCCTCCGACCGGTCCTGGGCCACCACGGTGCGCACCCGCAGGGCGGGGTCGGCCGTGTCGGGGTGCCGCACGGTGCCCGAGTGCAGCAGCCCGCGCAGCTCCTTGTAGAGCGCCCCGAACGCGGCGATCCGCGCCGTCTCCTCCGGCGTGCAGCCGAGGATGTCCCACTCGAACCCGGCGGAGCCCTGCAGCGACGTGGCGATCCGGTACGACAGGTCGGTGGCGCGCCCGGACGAGTGCGCCGGTGACGGCCCGACGTGGGCGCCCACCAGCTCCGGGGGCAGCACGAGCTCCGTCCAGCGCTGGATGTCCTGCCGCTCGACCGGGTCGTTCGAGTCGGACGCCCACACCCGGTCGGTGCGGGAGAGGATGCCGAGGTCGGTGCGCGCGCCACCGGAGGAGCACGACTCGATCTCGAGCCCGGGGTGGTCGGCCCGGAGCCGGTCCAGGAGCCGGTAGGCGGCCTGCGTCTGGGCGTGCGTGCCGGGCGCGTCCTTGCCGTCGGGGGTGCGGTGGACCGGCTCGACCAGGTCGCGGTTGTGGTCCCACTTGATGAAGTCGATCCCGAGGCCCGCGACGAGGGCGGACATCTGCGACCGGACGTGCTCCCACGCGTCCGGGTCCGCCAGGTCGAGCACGTACTGGGTGCGGAACGAGAGGCCGTCGGGGGAGGGCACGGAGGCGGGGTTGCCCAGCACCCACTCGGGGTGCGCCCGCGCGAGGTCGGAGTCGAGGTTGACCATCTCCGGCTCGAACCACAGGCCGAGCTGCATCCCCAGCCCGTGCACCAGGTCGGCGAGCGGCTCGAGGCCGTCGGGCCACACGGTGGTGTCGACGACCCAGTCGCCGAGGCCCTTCGTGTCGTCGCGGCGGGCCGGGAACCAGCCGTCGTCGAGGACGAACCGCTCGACCCCGATCTCGGCGGCCCGCCGGGCGAGCGCGTACAGCCGCTCGGGGTCGTGGTCGAAGTAGACGGCCTCCCAGGTGTTGAGCACCAGCGGGCGCGGCGTGCGCGGGTGCTGCGGGCGGGCGCGGAGCCACGTGTGGAAGCGGGCCGCGACGCCGTCGAGCCCGCCGTCCGACCAGGCGAAGTAGGTCGACGGCGCCCGGTACGACGCGCCGGGGGCGAGGACGAGCTCGCCGGGCCGGAGGAGCTCGCCGGCCCCGAGCAGCGACACGTGCTCGGTGACCCGGTCGACGCGGTGGCGCACGTCGGCGCTCCAGCCCAGGTGGGCGGCCCACACGCGGCCCTCCCCGGAGCGCGGGGCGCCCTCGGAGGCGAGCGTCACCCACGGGGCGTCGTGGCCGCCGCGGCCCCGGCGTGACTCGCGCACCGTGGTCCCGCGCGGCATCGGGGTCGTGAGCGGCGACTTCTCGCGCGTCCACCGCCCCCCGAACGTGGTGAGGTGGTCGGCGGTCTTCGGCACGGGGAGCGTCGCCTCGAGCCACGCGACCTCGAGCGGGTCGGCGCCGTCGTTGACGAGCTCGTGGTCGAGCACGACGAGCCCGCCGGCTCCGACCTCCACGCGGGAGCGCAGGGTCAGCCCGCCGGCCGCGTCCGTGGCGGTGACGACGGCGGTCGCCTCGTCCGGGCGGTCCACGACGGATTCCCACCGGGGGTAGACGGGGACGCCGGCGCGCGTGACGAGGAGGCCGGGGCGGCCCGACCAGCCGTCCGACTCCTGCGGCAGGAGCGGGAGGCGCCAGGCCGCGTCGAGCGTGCCGGGCGGCGTCTGGCGGCTGGTCGCGCCGAGGAGGGCGTCCGCGTCGGCGCCGTCGAGCGGGCCGAGCTCCGCTCCCCAGTGCACGACGGCCGGGAGGGCGTGGGCGGGGGCGTGGAGGACGAGGGCGGTCCCGTCGCGGTGCAGGACGACGTTGTCGGTGGTCACAGGGCTCCGATCGTTGCGGTGTGCTCGGCGGTGTGGTCGGCGGGTCGGTCGGGGACGTGGTCGGTGGGCGGTCGGGCTGCTACGTCCGCCCCGCCCCGGGCCGGGGTGGCGTCGGGCGCGCCGCGGAGCACGGTCAGGGCGCCGCCGACGGCGGCGACCGTGGCGACCTGGCCGGACAGCGCGACCCGGGGCGGGCTGAGCGTGCGGCTGAGCGCGTGCTCGGTCAGCGCGGCGCCGACGACCCGCCGGTACAGGGGCCCCGCCGTCGCGAACGCCGGACCGGCCAGCAGCACGGTGTCCACGTCGAAGAGGTTGACGAGCACGGTAGCCGCCTGGCCGACCCGGCGGGCGGAGCGGGTGAGCAGGTGGGACGCGTCGGCGTCGCCGTCGCGGGCGGCGCGCGCCACGCGCTCGAAGTCGGCCAGCGTGTCCTCGGGCGCTCCCCGCACGTCCCAGCGCTCGGCGACGTCCGCACGCGCGAGGGCCTGGGCGACCACGGCCGCGGGGCCGGCCTCGGCCTGCGTGCACCCGCGGTTGCCGCAGACGCAGCCCGCGCGTGCGTCCGGGAGCGGGACGTGCCCGATCTCGACGGCGTTCGAGGCCCGCCCGCGGTAGGCGACGCCGTCCACGACGACGGCGCCGCCGATCCCGGACGCCATGTACACCAGGCCGAAGGTCTGGGTGTCGAGGTCGCGCGTCCACAGCTCGCCGACGGCCGCCGCGGTCGCGTCGTTCTCCAGCAGCACGGGCAGGCCCAGCCCGGCCGCCAGTCGCGCCGTCAGGGGGTACCTCTCCCAGGCGGGCGTGGGCTGTGCCGTCAGGAGCATGCCCCGCTCGCGGTCCTGGGGCCCGTGCGTCACCAGGCCGACCCCGAGCACGCGCTCGCGCGGCACGCCGGCGCTGGCCAGAAGGTCGTCCACGTGGTCGACGAGCGCCGCGACGGTGCGGTCGGGCGAGCGTCGTCCGGAGCCCCGCAGCCCCGCGCTCGCGACCGTGGCGCCCGCGAAGTCGACGACCACCGCCGTCGTGGTGGTCAGGTCGACCTGGATCCCCACGGCGTACCCGGCGTCCGCGGTGACGCTCAGCAGGCGCCGCGGCTGGCCGCGGCCGCGCTGCTGGACCCCGGTCTCGTGCACCAGGCCGAGGTCCAGGAGCCCGCGGACGACGTGGGTGACCGTCGGCGACGTGAGCCCCGAGAGCCGGGCGAGCTCGACGCGGCTGATCGTGCCGCGGGTCCGCACGAGGTCGAGCAGACGGCGCGACGAGACGACCTGCGTGACGCCGTCCAGCAGCATGCATCGCCTCCCAGCGAAGAGTGACCTACGGCACTTGACCGTTTAAGTTAAGCCTGGCAAGAATACACACGAGCGCCGACGACGGCGCCGCTGGAGCCGGCTCTGGTGCCGGCACGAGAAAGGACCGCAGATGTTCCTCAGGACAGGAATCCGTCGGCGCGCCACGGTGCTCGCCGGTGTCGCGGCCCTCGGTCTCGCCCTCGCGGCGTGCTCCGGGGGCGGCTCGAACGGCAGCTCAGGCGGCTCGAACGGGGGAGCGGACAGCACGCTCGTCGCCTACACCGGCCAGGCCGGCGACTACCAGATCAACTTCAACCCGTTCTCGCCGTCGAAGATCGGCGGCCTGGGCCCGATCTACGAGCCCCTGTTCTTCTACAACAAGGCCGAGGTGCGCGACCCGGTCCCCCTGCTCGGCACGGAGCAGTCGTGGAACGACGACGGCACCGAGCTGTCGGTCACCCTGCGCGAGGGCGTCACCTGGAGCGACGGCGAGCCGTTCACGGCGAAGGACGTGGCGTTCACGTTCGGCCTCCTCAAGGACAACCCGTCGATCAACAGCGGCGGCTTCGACGGCACGGCGAAGGCGGTCGACGACACGCACGTGACGTTCACCTTCGACCAGCCGGCGTTCGTCAAGGGGCCGGACGTGATGAACACGCCGATCGTGCCCGAGCACCTGTGGAAGGACGTCAACCCCGTCGAGGACGTCATCGAGAAGCCGGTGGGCACGGGCGCCTACCTGCTCGACGACTTCAAGCCGCAGGCGTTCACGTACAAGGCCAACCCGGACTACTGGGGCGGCGAGCCGAAGCTCAAGCACATCCGCTTCCTGTCGCTGTCGGGCAACCAGGCGGGCGCCGACGCGATCGCGGCCGGCACCGTCGACTGGCAGACCGGCCCGATCCCGGACATCCAGAACACCCACAAGAACTTCCCGAACTACGACGCGTACACGCAGTGGCAGAACCAGATGGTGCTGTCGACCTGCTCCAGCGAGGAGATGGGCTGCAAGGGGCCGCAGACGGACCCCGCCGTCCGCAAGGCGCTGTACTACGCGATGGACCGCACCCAGCTGAACAAGCTGGCCTTCATGGAGACCGCGAACGAGATCTCGCCGGTCTTCACGCTGACGCCCAGCCAGGACGGGTTCCTGTCCGACGCGGTGACCGAGAAGACCGCCCCGATGACCGCCGAGCCGGACAAGGCCGCGCAGGTGCTCGAGGCCGCCGGCTGGAAGAAGGGCGCGGACGGCATCTACGCCAAGGACGGCGAGAAGCTCACGCTGACCGTCGAGGTCGTGACGGGCTGGACGGACTACATCACCGCCCTCGACACGATGGCGTCCCAGGCCAAGGCGGCCGGCATCGACCTGCAGACCGCGCAGTCGTCGTGGAACGAGTGGACGGAGAAGAAGGGCTCGGGCAAGTTCGAGCTCGCCATCGACTCCCTGTGGCAGGGCCCGGCGCCCGACCCGTTCTACCTCTACAACTACTTCTTCGACTCCGGCTCCGGGGCGAAGGTCGGCAAGTCGGCGGGGAACAACTACTCGCGGTACTCCAACCCCGAGGTCGACAAGGCGCTCGACGAGCTGGCCAAGCTGCCGCTCGACGACGCGGCGGCGCGCCAGCCGTACTTCGACACGATCCAGAAGCACGTCTTCGAGGACATGCCGTACGTGCCGATCCTCACCGGCGGCACCACCAGCGTCTGGAACACGACGAAGTTCACCGGCTGGCCGTCCGACGACGACCTGTACGCCTTCCCGGCCGTCTGGTCGGCGATGGACGCCGCCGAGATCTTCAAGAAGATCCAGCCGGCCGGCTGACATGACCCGAGACGTCGTCCCCGAGGAAAGCACCCTGCCGTGAACTACTTCCTACGCAAGATGGGCTTCTACGTCGTGGCGCTGTGGGCCGCGCTGACGTTGAACTTCGCGATCCCCCGGCTCCTCCCGGGCAACCCGGTCGACATCCTGCTCGCCAAGCTGCAGCAGCGCGGCGGGACGGTGACGCCCGAGACCCGGGAGGCGTACGCCCTCCTCCTCGGGGGCGACGACTCCCAACCGTTGTGGAACCAGTACGTCGACTACCTGAACAACCTGGTCCACGGCGACCTGGGCGTGTCGGTCAGCTACTACCCGGCCCAGGTCACCGACGTCATCGCCCAGTCGCTGCCCTGGACGGTGGTGCTCGTGGGCATCGCCACGGTGATGGCCGCCGTCCTGGGCGTGACGCTCGGGGCGTTCGTCGGGTGGAAGCCCGGCACCTGGCTCGACTCGCTGATCCCGGCGACCACCCTCCTGGCCGCCGTGCCGTACTTCTGGCTGGCGCTGATCCTGGCGTACTTCCTCGCCCGGGTGCTCGGCTGGTTCCCGCTCCAGGGCGGCTACGACGTCGTCCTGGACCCCGGCTGGAACGCCGAGTTCATCGGCTCCGCCATCCACTACGGGGCTCTGCCGGCCCTGACGATCGTGCTCGCGTCCATCGGCGGCTGGCTGCTGGGGATGCGCAACATGATGGTCTCCACCCTGTCCGAGGACTACGTGCTCACCGCCGAGGCCAAGGGCCTGTCGCCCCGCAAGGTGCTGCGCTCGTACGCCTCGCGCAACGCCGTGCTGCCGTCGGTCGCCGGCTTCGCGATCTCGCTCGGCTTCGTCGTCTCGGGCTCGGTGATCACCGAGCAGGTGTTCTCCTACCCCGGCATCGGCGGCCGGCTCCTGGGCGCCGTGACCAACAACGACTACGCCCTCATGCAGGGGCTGTTCCTCGTCATCACGCTCGCCGTGCTCGGCGCGAACCTCGTGGTCGACCTGCTGTACGGCCTGATCGACCCGCGCACCCGAGCCCGGTCCTGAAGGAGGCCCCGTCATGACGAACCTGAGTCCTGCGAACGAACCGTCCCTCGTGGACGAGACCGAGGCCGCGGAGGTCGAGCGCGAGCGGGCCGGCGACGCGCCCCGCTCCGGCTGGCGCATGCTGCTGCCCACGATGACGCCCTGGCTGGCCATCGGCCTCGTGCTGGTGGGGGTCATCACGCTCTTCGGCATCTTCGGCCCCTACCTGGTGGGCGACCCGCGCCAGATCCGCGACATCGGCCTGACGTCGCCGTCCGGCGACTTCCTGCTGGGCACCACGCAGACGGGCCAGGACGTGCTCGCGCAGCTCGCCTACGCGACGCGCGGGTCGTTGCAGATCGGCCTCCTGGTCGGCGTGCTGGCCACCGCCCTGTCGGCCTTCTTCGGCATCTACGGGGCCTACCGCGGCGGCTTCGCCGACGAGGCGTTCTCCCTGCTGTCGAACGTGTTCCTGGTGATCCCGGGCCTGCCGCTCGTCATCGTGATCTCCGGTTTCGTGCCGCGGGAGAGCCGGGGACTGTGGACGATCGCGGTCGTGCTGGCGGTGACGAGCTGGGCCGCGTCCGCCCGCGTCCTGCGGGCCCAGACGCTCTCGGTGCGCAACCGCGACTACGTGGCGGCGTCGAAGGTGTCGGGCGAGAAGCCGTGGCGCGTCATCGTCGTGGAGATCCTGCCGAACCTGCTGCCGGTGATCGCCTCCCAGTTCGTGTTCGCGGTCATCGCGGCCATCCTCGGCGAGGCCGGGCTGTCGTTCATCGGCCTCGGGGCGTCCAACTCGTCGACGCTCGGCACCATGCTCTTCTACGCGCAGAACGGGTTCGCCCTCTCGCTCGGGGCGTGGTGGTGGTTCGTGCCGCCGGGCCTGATGATCGCGCTGTTCGGCATGGGCCTGTCGCTCATCAACTTCTCGATCGACGAGATCATCAACCCCAAGCTCAAGAACCTGCGCCAGCACCGCAGGCGGGCCCGCAAAGCCGCCCGCCTGGAGCGCGAGCTGGCCCGCGCGTCCCGCCGGTCGCGCCCGCAGGAGCCCGAGGCGGTCCGCGAGGCGGACGGCGCGAAGGAGGTGTCCGCGCGATGACGACGACCCTGGTGCAGGACGGCGGGACGGCCGCCGTCGGCGGCCGGACGGAGCCGGTCCTCACGGTCTCCGACCTCACGGTGGTGTACGAGGTGGAGCAGCCGGTCACCGCCGTGAAGGACGCGAGCCTCACGCTGCACCGCGGCGAGATCCTCGGCCTCGCGGGCGAGTCCGGCTGCGGCAAGACGACGCTCGCGTACGCGGTCAACCGGCTGCACCGGCCCCCGGCGCGCATCGCGTCCGGCAGCATCACGTTCCACGACCGGGACGGGTCGGACGTCGACGTGCTCGCCCTGGAGGACTCCGCGCTGCGTGCGTTCCGCTGGGACAAGCTGTCGATGGTGTTCCAGGGCGCGATGAACGCCCTCAACCCGGTGACCACGGTGCGGGCCCAGCTGCGCGACACGCTCCTGGCGCACCGGCCGCGAACGTCCCGCGCGGAGGTGCGTCGCCGCTCGGAGGAGGTGCTCACCCGCGTCGGGGTGGACCCCCGCCGGCTCGGGTCGTACGCGCACGAGCTCTCCGGCGGCATGCGCCAGCGCGTCATGATCGCGATGGCGATGCTGCTGGAGCCGCAGATCATGATCATGGACGAGCCGACGACGGCGCTCGACGTCGTCGTGCAGCGCGACATCCTGCGCGAGATCGTGCGCCTGCGCGACGAGCTCGACTTCGCGGTCGTCTTCATCACCCACGACCTGCCGCTGCTGCTCGAGATCAGCGACCGCATCGCGGTCATGCTCGAGGGCGAGATCGTCGAGCTCGACACCGCGCAGCGCCTGTACCGCGAGGCGCGCCACCCGTACACCCGCAAGCTCCTCGGCTCGTTCCCGAGCCTCTCGGGGGAGCGGGGCGGCTTCATCCGCAGCGGCGTCGACGACTTCGCCGAGCCCGCAGGCACCACCGTGCCGAACGGTCAGGAGGACCGAGCATGACCCGCGTCCACGTGTCCGACCTGGTCAAGGACTACTCGATCCGCTCCGGTCTGCGCCGGTCGCGGCTGCGCGCCGTCGACCACGTGAGCCTCGACCTGATCCCGGGGCGCACCGTCGCCCTGGTGGGGGAGTCGGGCTCCGGCAAGTCGACGATCGCCAAGATCCTCACGCGCATGGAGAAGCCGACGTCGGGCACGGTCGACGTGCGCCTCGACGACGACACCCCGGTGCAGGGCTCGCTGTACCGCCGCCAGGTGCAGATGGTCTTCCAGGACCCGTTCGCGTCGCTCAACCCGTTCCACTCGATCGAGCACCACATCGCCCGCCCGCTGCGCATCCACCAGCGCACGCACAGCGCGGACGAGACGCACGAGCGGGTGCTCGAGATGCTCGAGCGGGTCAACCTCACGCCGGCCGGGACCATCGCTCCGCGCCGGCCGCACGAGCTGTCCGGCGGCCAGCGGCAGCGCGTCGCGATCGCCCGCGCCCTGGCACCGGGGGCGCAGGTGCTCATCGCCGACGAGCCCGTCTCCATGCTCGACGTGTCGATCCGGCTCGGCGTCCTCAACCTCCTCGGCCGCCTGCAGCGCGAGGACCGCCTCGCGGTCCTGTACATCACGCACGACCTGGCCACGGCCCGGCACTTCTCCGACGAGATCGTCGTGCTGTACCGGGGCCGGGTGGTGGAGCGCGGGCCCGCGGACGCCGTCATCCTCGACCCGCACCACGACTACACGAAGCTGCTGGCGATGGCGGCCCCGGACCCGGAGCGGGTGGACCGGGTGACCCTCACCCAGGAGGGCACGGACCGCGGCGCGATCGACAACAGCGTGTGCTTCGACCACTTCGTGGGCGAGTGGCAGGAGGCCGGCGTGCCCGCGGCGCAGGCCCGGGGCGGGGCGGCCGCACGGAGCGCGTCGTGACGGCGGCGTCCCTGCGCTGGCCGACCGCCGGGCTGTCGTACGGCGGCGACTACAACCCCGAGCAGTGGCCGCGGGAGGTGTGGGACGAGGACGTGCGCCTCATGACGGAGGCCGGGGTCAACCTCGTGACGCTCGGCGTCTTCGCCTGGGGGACCGTCGAGGTCGCCGACGACGTGCGCGACTGGTCGTGGCTCGACGACGCGATCGAGCTGCTGCACGCCCACGGGATCGCCGTCGACCTGGCGACCCCGACGGCCGCGCCCCCGAGCTGGCTGCTCACGGCGCACCCCGGCATCGCGCCCGTGCTCGCCGACGGCTACCGCGAGCCGGCGGGCGGGCGCAACGCCTGGTGCCCGGAGTCGGCCGTCTACCGCCGGTACGCGCTGCGCCACGTCGAGGCCCTGGCCCGCCGCTACGGCGGCCACCCCGCGGTGCGCCTGTGGCACGTGGGCAACGAGCTGGGCGGCGGCAACGCCCGCTGCTACTGCGACGACTCGGCGGCCGGGTTCCGGCGCTGGCTGCGGGAGCGGCACGGCGGCCTCGACGCCGTCAACGCGGCCTGGGGCACCGCCCAGTGGGGGCACCGGTACGGGGCGTGGGACGAGATCATGCCGCCGCGCGGCCGGCACGGGGCGCCGAACCCCGGGCTGTACCTCGACTTCGAGCGGTACTCCTCCGACGCGCTGCGGGCGCACTACCTGGCGGAGAAGGAGGTGCTCGAGCGGCACTCCGACGCGCCCGTCACGACCAACTTCATGGTCGGCGCCGGGGCACAGGTCGTCGACTACGCGTCGTGGGCGCCGCACACGGCCGTCGTGGCCAACGACCACTACACCCTGGTCGGTGACCTGCCCGCGGGCGACCGCGAGCACGACCTCGCCTTCGCGGCCGACCGGATGCGCGGGATGTCCCCGGGCCGCCCATGGCTGCTCATGGAGAGCTCGACCGGGGGACCGAGCTGGCAGCGGCGCAACCGTGCCAAGGACCCGGGGGAGATCGTGCGGCACTCGCTCGGCCACGTGGCCCGGGGCTCGGACGGCGCGATGTTCTTCCAGTGGCGCGCGTCGCGGGCCGGCGCGGAGCAGTTCCACTCCGCGATGGTGCTGCACTCGGGCACCCGGTCGCGGGTGTGGCGGGAGGTCGTCGAGCTCGGCGGCCACCTGCGCGCCCTGGCCGAGGTCGCCGGGACCGCCGTCGAGCCCGCGCGCGCCGCGCTGGTCGTCGACGACCCCGCCGGCTGGGCGCTCCAGCACGGCCTGATGCCGCACCGCGAGCTGTCCTACGGGCGCGAGCTGCGGGCGTGGCACCGCGCCCTGTGGGACCGGCAGGTCGTGTGCGACGTCGTGCCGCCCGGCGCCGACCTCGACGGCTACGACCTGGTCGTGGTCCCGACCCTGATGGTCACGGGCGACGACACCGCGGCACGCCTGTCCGCCGTCCCCGCGCGCGGGGGCACGCTGCTGGTGACCTACCTGTCCGGGGTCTGCGACGCGCACGGCCAGGTGCGCACCGGCGGCTTCCCCGGCGCGTTCGCCGACGTCCTCGGCGCCTGGAGCGATGAGTTCTATCCCCTCGCCGAGGGGCAGGTCGTGGCGCTGGACGGCGGCGGCGAGGCGAAGGAATGGTCCGAGCGCGTCCACCTCGACGGCGCCGACGCCGTGGTCCGGTACGCCTCGAGCTCGCTCGCGGGCGGGCCCGCGGTGACCCGGCGCCCGGTCGGTGACGGAGCCGCCTGGTACGTCTCCGCGGCGCTCGACGCCGAGGGTGTCGGACGCGTCGTCGACCGGCTCGTCGCCGAGTCCGGCGTGCCGCGCGTGCTCGAGGCAGCGCCCGGGCTCGAGGCGGTGCGCCGCCGCGGCGACGACCGCTCCTACCTCTTCCTCCTCAACCACACCGGCGACGAGCAGAAGGTCGCCGCCGCGGGCCACGACCTGCTGTCCGGGACCGACGTCGGGCCCCTGACCGCGGTGGCCCCGGGCGGGGTGCGCGTGCTGCGCGAACCGCCCCGCCCGGCGACACACTGAGTCGACCCGACCCGCCCGTGCCCTCCCTGCGAACCACGAAGGACTCCTCCCCATGACGTACCTGCCCTCGACCTTCCGCGCCCTGCACCAGGGGTGGAGCCTGACCGCCGCCGAGCCCGCGGCCGACGCGCCCGAGGGCGTGGCGTCGGCGCTCGCGGCGGGGATCCCGGCCGTGGTGCCGGGCGAGGCGCACCTCGACCTGCACCGCGAGGGCCTGATCGACGAGCCCTTCGACGGGGACAACGAGGCGGCGCAGCAGTGGATCGGCGACACGTCGTGGCGGTACGCGACGACGTTCGACTGGCAGCCCGGCGACGCCGCGCGCCACGACCTCGTGGCCCTGGGCCTCGACACCGTCGCGACCGTGCAGCTCAACGGCGTGGAGCTGGGCCGCACCGAGAACATGCACCGGTCCTACCGGTGGGACGCCCGCGACGCCCTGCGCGCGGGCAGCAACTCCCTCGTCGTGACGTTCGCGGCCCCGGTGCCCGAGGCGCTGGCCCGCGCGGAGCGGGACGGCGAGCTGCCCTCGACCAACCACCACGAGTACAACCAGCTGCGCAAGATGGCGTGCTCGTTCGGGTGGGACTGGGGCATCGACGTCGCCGGCGCCGGCATCTGGAAGCCCGTCGGCCTCGACTCCTGGTCGGGCGTGCGCATCGCGTCCGTGCGGCCGCTGGTCGACGTCGTCGCGGGGGAGGGCGGCGCGCACGACGGCGTGCTCAGCGCGCACGTCGAGATCGAGCGCGACGGCGTGGCGGCGGACGTCGACGTGCCGGTGCGCGTGCGCGTCACCGGGCCGGGCGGCGAGGAGCACGAGGCCGCCGGCGTCGTGCCGGCCGGGCAGGCCGGCGGCGTCGTGACGGTCCGGGTGCCCGGCGTGCGCCGCTGGTGGCCCGTCGGTCACGGCGACCAGCCGCTGTACGACGTCGAGGTCACCGCCTCCGACGTCGCGCGCTGGGCGGGCCGGGTCGGCTTCCGCACGGTCGAGCTCGACACGACGCCCGACGAGGCGGGGGCGCCGTTCGTGCTCAAGGTCAACGGCGAGACGGTCCTGGTGCGGGGCGCGAACTGGATCCCCGACCACGCGTTCCTCACCGAGATCGACCGCGACCGGTACGCCCGCCGCGTGGACGACGCGCTCGAGGCGAACGTCAACCTGCTGCGCGTGTGGGGCGGCGGCATCTACGAGTCCGACGACCTGTACGACCTCGCCGACGAGCGCGGGCTGCTCATGTGGCAGGACTTCCCGTTCGCCTGCGCCGCGTACAGCGAGGACGAGCCGATGCGCGCCGAGGTGGAGGCCGAGGCCCGGGAGAACGTCACGCGCCTGAGCCCGCACCCCTCGCTGGTGATCTGGAACGGCAACAACGAGAACACCTGGGGCTCGGTCGACTGGGGCTGGGCCGGCCGGCTGGGCGGCCGCCCCTGGGGCGACCTGTACTACCGCGAGCTGCTCCCCGGCGTCCTCGCGGAGCTGGACCCCACCCGCCCCTACTCGCCGGCGAGCCCCTACTCGTTCGGCGACTACCGCCACCCGAACGACGAGCGCTACGGCACCATGCACATCTGGGACGTGTGGAACCGCGAGGACTATGCCGTCTACGCCCGGTACGCGCCGCGGTTCCTGTCGGAGTTCGGCTTCCAGGGCCCGCCCGCCTGGTCGACGCTCACGCGCGTCGTGCACGACGAGCCGCTCGACCCGTTCGGCCACCAGATGCTCGTGCACCAGAAGGCGCACCAGGGCAACGCCAAGCTCGAGCGCGGCTGGCAGGGGCACCTGCCCGACCCCGCCACGATCGAGGACTGGCACTGGACGACGCAGCTCAACCAGGCGCACGCCGTGCGCTTCGGCATCGAGCACGTGCGGTCCCTCACGCCCCACAACACGGGCGCGATCATGTGGCAGCTCAACGACAACTGGCCCGTGGTGTCCTGGGCGGCGGTGGACCACGACGAGCACCGCAAGCCCCTGTGGCACGCGCTGCGCGCCGCGTACGCGCCGCGGCTGGCCACGTTCCAGCCGCGCGCGTCCGACGAGGCGCGCGCGGCAGCCTGGGAGGGCGTGAACCCGGAGCTCGACACCCTGGCGCTCGTGGTCGTCAACGACACCGCGGAGCGCCTGGCCGGCACGTGGACCGTGACCCGGGAGGCGCTCGACGGGTCGGTGCTCGCGAAGGCGACGCTCGAGGTCGACGCGCCCGCGCGCGGCGCGGCCACGGTCGTGGTGCCCGCCGACGTCGCGGTCTTCGCCGACGCCTCCGGCGAGGTGCTCGTCGCGACGGCCGACGACCCCGACGCGGGCGTCGCGCCGGCCCTGCGGCACGGCGCCGAGGTGGTCGACCAGCGGCTCTACCCGGAGCCGCTGCGGATCGAGGCGTCCGCGGTCGAGGGCGGCTGCGAGCTGCGGGTGACCGCCACGTCGCTGGCCCGGGACGTCTTCTGCCACGCCGACGTCGTCGACCCGGCCGCCCGCGTCGACGCCGGGCTCGTCACGCTCCGCGCCGGACAGAGCGCCACGCTGCGGATCACCTCGCCCGCGGGCGGCGACCCGGCGGCGTTCGCCGCCGCCGTCCGCAGCGCGAACGACCTGCGCTGACCGACCGGCCCCGACCTGCGAAGGGACGACGACGATGCTCCGCTGGACCGCGGGCGGCCTGACCGCCGACCTGGACACGCCCGACGACGCACCGGTGACGGTCCGCTCCCTGCGCCCGGTCGGTGCCGCCGCGCCGTCGACGGCCACCGCGACCCCGCCCCTGGTGGAGGTGCAGGCGCTGGGCCACGGGCGGTTCCCCGGCAGCCACCGGTACACGGCCACGGCCGTGGGCGACCGGCTGCGGTACGCCGGGCACGAGGAGGTCGGCGGCGCCCTGCACGTGCACCAGCGCGACGCCGTCACCGACCTGCGGGTGACCAGCGTCCTGGCGCCGTCGGACGGGGCGGTGCGTTCCTGGACGGTGCTCCGCGCCGGGTCGAGGGCGGTGACGGTGCAGGCCGTCACCTCCCTCGTGCTCGGCACGTTCGTCACCGACAGCGGCGCGGGCGTCGACGACCTCGACGTGCTGTGGGGCGACAACGACTGGGTGGCCGAGTCCCGCTGGCACCGGGCGCCGCTGCGGCAGGTCGGCCTGCCGCGGATGGACCCCGGCGTCCACCACCACCTCAACCGGGCGCGCATGGCGGTGACGACGCGCAGCTCGTGGTCCACCGGCGAACGCCTGCCGACCGGCGTCATCGCCCGCCGAGACGGTGACGACAGCGGCGGCTACGGGCTCGCGTTCCAGATCGAGCACGACGGCGCGTGGCACTGGGAGGTGGGCGAGGACCGCGACGGAGCCTCGCTGGCGCTGCTGGGGCCCACGGACGCCGAGCACCAGTGGACGGTGCGGCTCGACCCCGGGCAGGAGTTCACCTCGGTGCCGGTCGCCGTGGCCGTCGCGAGCGGCGGGCTCGACCCGGTCTCGGGGGCGCTCGCGGCGCTCACGCGGCACCGGCGCGCCCTGGTCGCGGCCACCGGCACGGCCCGCCACGACCGGCCGCTGCCGATCGTCTTCAACGACTACATGAACACGCTCATGGGCGACCCGACGACGGCGAAGGTGCTGCCCCTGGTGGACGCCGCCGCCCGCGTCGGCGCCGACGGGTACTGCATCGACGCCGGCTGGTACGACGAGGACTCCGGCGGCTGGTGGGACGCCGTGGGGGAGTGGCTGCCCAGCCCCACGCGGTTCCCCGGCGGGCTCGAGGAGGTGCTCGACCATATCCGCGACCGCGGCCTGTTCGCCGGCATCTGGCTGGAACCGGAGGTGGTGGGCGTCCGGTCCGCGCTGGCCGACCGGCTGCCCGACGACGCCTTCTTCCGGCGGCACGGCGAGCGCGTGGTCGAGCACGGCCGGTACCACCTCGACCTGCGGCACCCCGCGGCGCGCGAGCACCTGGACGCCGTCGTGGACCGGCTCGTGGGGATGGGCGTCGGCTTCTTCAAGCTGGACTACAACATCATGCCCGGACCGGGCACCGACGTCGGGGGCCTGGCGCCGGGGGCGGGGCTGCTGGAGCACAACCGCGCCTACCTGTCCTGGCTCGACGGCGTGCTCGCCCGGCACCCGGACCTGCTGATCGAGAACTGTGCGTCCGGCGGGATGCGCGCCGACTACGCGGTGCTCGCCCGGGTGCACCTGCAGTCGACCTCCGACCAGCAGGATCCGCTCCTGTACCCGCGGATCGCCGCGGCCACGCCGGCCTCCGTGCTGCCCGAGCAGGCGGGCCACTGGGGGTACGCGCAGCCGGATATGGACGTCGAGACCTCGGCGTTCACCCTGGTGGCGGGGATCACCGCCCGCCTCTACCTCAGCGGCCACCTCGCCACGATGGACGACGACCAGCTCCGCCTCGTGGCGGACGCCGTCGCCGCGCACCGGGAGCTGCTGCCGTTCGTCCAGGCGGCGCTGCCCTCCTGGCCGCTGGGGCTGGAGCACGACGGTCCGTGGCAGGCGTTCGCCCTGAGCACGCCCGAGGCCACCGTCGTCACCGCGTGGCGACTGCCCGGCGCCCCGGACGACGTCGAGCTGCCGCTGCCCGCCCTGCGCGGGCGACCCCTGCGGTGCGAGCAGCTCTTCCCGGCTCCCGACACCCCGGGCACCGGCACCTGGAGCGCCGGCTGGCGGGCTGAGGAGGGCGTCCTGCACCTCGAGGCCGGGGCTACGGCACCGACCGCGCGCGTCTTCCGGCTCAGCTGACCGCCCCGGGGCCGCCCCGTGGGCACGACACGAGAGGTTCGACGATGAGCATTGTCCGACCGGCAGCGCGCCCCCGGCGCGCGTGGCCGGCGACGGCCCTCGCCGCCGTCACCGCTGTGACTGCACTGACCGCCACGACCGCCCTGACCGCGACGGCCGCGCCGACGTCTTCCGGGGGCGACACCGCGCACACCGCGCCGGGCAAGCCCGTCGCGGTGGACCTGGCCGACCCGGACGCCACCCGCGAGACCCGGTCGCTCTTCGCCTTCCTGCGGGACCTCGACGGCGACGGGGTGCTGTTCGGGCACCAGGAGGACCTGTACTTCGGCGAGTCGTTCGACGAGCAGGACGGCACGTCGTCCGACGTGCTGACCGCGACCGGCGACCACCCGGCGATGATCGGGTTCGACACGCTCGAGACCGCCGGCATGCCTCTCGCCGAGCGCGAGGAGAAGGCGCTGCAGCTGGCGCGCAACATCCGCCAGGCGCACGACGTGGGCGCCGTGAGCACGATGTCGGTCCACCTGGAGAACCTGGTCACGGGCGGGGACTTCTACGACACCTCGGGCGACCCGCTGCGGGCGGTGCTGCCCGGCGGCTCGCACCACGACGAGCTGCGGGCCTACCTCGACCGGTTCGCGACGACGGCGAGGCACGCGGTGGACGACCACGGCAGGCCCATCCCGATCGTCTTCCGGCCCTGGCACGAGAACGCCGGCTCGTGGTTCTGGTGGGGCGCGGCGTTCGGCACGCCTGGCGAGTACGCGGAGCTCTACCGCTTCACGGTCGAGTACCTGCGGGACGTCAAGGGCGTGCACAACCTGCTGTACGCCTTCTCGCCCGGCGGCGGGTTCGGCGGGGACGCCGACGCGTACCTGCGCACCTACCCCGGCGACGACTTCGTCGACGTGCTCGGCTACGACACCTACGACGACACCGGCGCGTCCGCCTCGTTCCTGGACGGCCTGGTCTCCGACCTCGGCATGCTCGGCGACCTGGCCGAGCAGCGGGGCAAGATCAGCGCGTTCACCGAGCTCGGCATCTCCGGCGGCGTGCGGCCGGACGGGGAGAACGCCAGCACCACGTGGTACACCGACGTGCTGGACGCCATCCGCTCCGACCCCTCGGCTGCGCGGACCGCCTACATGCTCACCTGGGCCAACTACGGCGGCGACTCCACGCCGTACACGCCGGTCGAGGGCGAGCTGCTGCCCGACTTCCTGGCGTTCCACGACGACCCCGCGACACTCTTCGCCGACGACCTGGAGGGCGTGGACCGCGTGCGCACCAGGTCGGTCCGGTCGGCGGCGGCTCACCTGGCGAGCCCCGCCGACGGGGCGCGGGTCGTGTCCGGTCCGGTGCCGATCCTCGCGTCCGTGACCGGGACCCGTGCCGACCGCGTTACCGTCACGACCGACGACGGCCCGGGCGGACCCGCGGAGATCGAGCTGCGGGCCCCGCGCGCCGGTGAGCTGTGGTGGACCGGGGAGTGGGACGTGCCCGCGGAGGCGCTCGACAACACGACGCGGGGCCTGACGCTGCACGTGCTCTCGCGTGGCCGGGAGGTCGTCACGTCCGCGTCGTCGGTGCTCCTCGGCCCGGAGCCGCAGCTCCCGCCCGGCGTGGTCGACGACTTCGAGAGCTACGGCGACGACGTCGCGCTGGGGCGCACGTGGGTGCCGCAGACCGTGAACACGCTCGGGCTCGTGCGCGCGCCGGACGCGGCAGTGGGCGGCGGCACGGCCGCGCTGCGGATGGGCTACTCGTTCGCGAGCCAGACCTACACCGGGGTGGGCCGCCGGCTCGACGCCGACTGGTCGGGCTTCGGGGGCCTCGAGGCCTGGATCGACCCCGACGCGTCGGGCAACACCCTGGTGCTCCAGCTCGTCGCCGACGGCGTCGCCTTCGAGGCGTACCCGTCGCTCGAGGGGGACGCGCCGTACCTGGCGAGCATCCCGTTCGCCGACTGGCGGCCGGCGTCGTGGGACACGGCCCACGCGGACCGCCGCCTCGACGCCGCGACCCTGGCCGCGGTGACCCAGTTCAGCGTCTTCGTGAACGCCGCCGACGGGGGCTCCACGGACGGCGCAGTCGCGGTCGACGAGCTGCGGGCGGTCCCGGCAGCACCCTGACGTTCGCCGTGTCCGCTCAGCGGGTGTGGCGGGCGCGGTCGAGCACGCGGTCGACCGCCGACAGCGGGATGTCGACCCACATGGGCCGCTGGCGGGTCTCGTAGACCACCTCGTAGAGCGCCTTGTCGAGCACGAGGGCGGCGAGGACGGCGTCGGCGGTCGGCGGGTCGAGCTCCGGCGGCCGGCGGGTGGCCAGGCCGCTGACCGCAGCGGAGGCGTTCGCCGACTGGCGGTACCGGCCGAGGAAGGCGTGCACGGCCTCCGCCTCCCACGCCGGGTCGGGGGCGCCGCCCACGGCCGCGGCGTACGCGAACGAGCGGACCATGCCCGCGACGTCGCGCAGCGGGAGGTCGGGGGCGGTGCGCTGCTCGACGGGCCGCTGCGGCTCGCCCTCGAAGTCGAGCAGCTTCCAGCCGGTCGCGCCGTGCAGCGCCTGGCCGAGGTGCAGGTCGCCGTGCACGGTCTGCAGCCGCAGTCGCGGGAGCCGGCCCTGCAGGTCGTCGAGCAGGGCGTCGATCGCCGGGGCACGCGGGGCCAGCCCGGGCGCCTCGGTGACCGCGAGCGCGGCCCGGTCGCGCAGCCCGGCGACGAACGCGGCCGGGTCGAGCAGCGGGCCGGGCGGCATCGCCTGGCGCAGCACCGAGTGCAGCTCCGCCACGACGCGCCCCAGGTCGGCCGCGAGGAGCGCGAACGACTCGCCGCGGCCCGCGTGCTCGCACGCCAGCTCGAACCCGTCGCGGGCCTGGGGCACCAGCTCGCTGAGCACGGCGAGGGCCGTGCTCGTGCCCGGGGAGGTGGCCACCTGGACGGCGCCGAGGAAGCGCGGCACGCCCTCCCACCCGGCGCGCGTCAGGGCGCGCGGGACGACGACGTCCGGGTGCGGGCCGGGGGTCACGGTCCGCAGGATCTTGAGCATCCCGCCGGTGCCGTCGGGCGAGGGCACCCCCGGCAGGACGACGCTCGTGTTCGACTGCTCGCCCGCCACCACGTGCCCGCCGGCCACGAGCTCGGCGTCCGGGACGTCGTCGCCCACCCCGGCGGCCCGCAGCAGGGCGAGCCAGCCGGCGGGGTGCGCGCCGCCGTCGTGGACGGCGACGTCGCCCGCGGCGGTCCGGACGTCGTCGACGTACCCCGGCCCACGGTCGGCCGGGTCGGTGAGCACCAGCGGCACCTGCGCGACCACCTCGCCGCCGGGCACGCCGGCGCCGCGGAGGCGGACGAGCAGCACGACGACGTCGGCGCCGGAGGGCCCCGCCCGTGCGGGCCCGCCGCCCGGGGAGTCGCCGTCGAAGGTCACCGCGAGCCACGGCTCCACCCGCACGCCGGCGGCGCTCGCGCCGCCCGCGGGGAACCACCGCCGGCCGGGCAGCCAGGCCGCGAGCAGGTCGCCGACGCTCGGGTCGGGGACGCCCAGGGCCGGCCGCACCGCGGTCATGCCGGTTCGCCCCCGGGGGCGTCGCCGCCAGGCCCCGGCGAGGGCGGCGGGGTCAGCAGCAGCCAGTAGAAGTCGCGCGAGCCCCAGGTCATGGACACGGTGCCGTCCGGGCCGACGTCGGGGAACCGCGCGCCGCCGAACAGGTCGGTGAGCGACCACCCCGCGTGCCCGGGGACGCGCACGAGGGACGACCGCGCCGTGGCGGACAGGTTCGCCGCCACCAGGAGCGTCTCGTCCGGCGTCGTGCGGAGGAAGGCGAAGACCGCGTCGTCCTGCGCCTCCAGGGCGGTGAACGTGCCGGCGCCGAACGCCGGGTGCAGGCGCCGCACCCCGAGCATGCCGTGCACCCAGTGCAGCAGCGAGGACGGCTGCGCCAGCTGCGCCTCGACGTTGGTGTGCTGGTAGTGGTGCACCAGCGACTGCACCAGCGGCAGGTAGAGCTGGCCGGGGTCGGCGGTGGAGAAGCCGGCGTTGCGGTCCGGCGTCCACTGCATGGGGGTGCGCACCGCGTCCCGGTCGGGCAGCCAGATGTTGTCGCCCATGCCGATCTCGTCGCCGTAGTACAGGCACGGGCTGCCGGGCAGGCTCAGCAGCAGCGCGTGCGCCAGCTCGATCTCCTTGCGCGAGCTGTCGAGCAGCGGGGACAGGCGCCGGCGGATGCCGATGTTGGCCCGCATGCGCGGGTCGGGCGCGAACCACCCGTACATCGCCGCGCGCTCCTCGGTCGAGACCATCTCGAGCGTGAGCTCGTCGTGGTTGCGCAGGAACGTGGACCACTGGCCGCCGGGCGCGGGGATGTCCGGGGTGTCGGCCAGGATGTCGAGCAGCGGGCGGGCGCGCTGGTCACGCATCGCGTAGTAGACGCGCGGCATCACGGGGAAGTGGAAGCACATGTGGCACTCGGGCTCGTCCGCGGTGCCGAAGTAGTCCACCACCTCCTGCGGCCACTGGTTCGCCTCGGCCAGCATGATCCGGCCCGGGAACTCGTCGTCGATCATGCGGCGCACCCGGCGCAGGAACGCGTGCGTCTCGGGCAGGTTCTCGCAGTTGGTGCCCTCCGCCTCGAACAGGTAGGGCACCGCGTCGAGCCGGAACCCGTCCACGCCGAGGCCGAGCCAGAACCGCGCGACGTCGAGCATGGCGTCCACGACCCGTGGGTTCTCGAAGTTGAGGTCCGGCTGGTGGCTGAAGAAGCGGTGCCAGAAGTACTGCCGCCGCACCGGGTCGAACGTCCAGTTCGACGTCTCCGTGTCCACGAAGATGATGCGCGCGTCCTCGTACCGGGTGTCGTCGTCG
Organism: Isoptericola sp. F-RaC21; assembly: GCF_038593535.1. NCBI lineage: Bacteria > Bacillati > Actinomycetota > Actinomycetes > Micrococcales > Promicromonosporaceae > Isoptericola > Isoptericola sp. F-RaC21. Next base: position 891,197 of record NZ_JBCFYX010000003.1, read on the forward strand.
CTCCACACGTAGAAGTCGCCGTACGGGCCCTCGGGGTCGGCGCGCGAGGACTGGAACCACGGGTGCTGGTCGCTGGTGTGGTTCATCACCAGGTCCACCACCACCCGGATGCCGCGCGCGTGCGCCGCCTCGACGAGCTCGGTGAAGTCCGCGACCGTGCCGAACTGGGGCGCGATCGACGTGTAGTCCGCGACGTCGTACCCGCCGTCCCGCAGCGGCGACGGGTAGAACGGCGGCAGCCACAGGCAGTCCACGCCCAGCCACTGCAGGTAGTCGAGCCGCTCCGTGATGCCGCGCAGGTCGCCCGTGCCCGCCCCGCCCGTGTCCGAGAACGCCCGCACGATGACCTCGTAGAACACGGCCGTGCGGTACCACTCCGGGTCGTCGGACAGGCCCGGCTTGTCCAGGGGCGGCGGCGTCGGCTGCGGCCGCGTCGGCAGCGCCTGCACCGGCACCTGGCGCGTGACCGGGCGCGGCACCTGGGGCGGCGTCATCGGGGCCTTCTCATGTCGGCCTGCTCATGCGCGCCTCGTCACGCCGGCCCGATCGTCAGGACGTGCGCCACCTGATCGCGCGGGTCGAGGCGGACGTACGGGTGGGCGCCCCACGGGTACGTGGCGCCCGACAGCTCGTCGTGCGCGACGAAGAACGGCTGGTCCTCCACGTCGTCGGGCCGCGTGAGCCCCAGCCCTTCCAGGTCGAGGAACAGCGTGGCCTCCTGCGTGGCCCACGGATCCAGGTTGAGCACGACCAGGACGACGTCGTCCTGCGTGGCTCCCGGGCGTCCCGCGCCCGCCAGGTGCTCGGCCCGCACCCGGCGCGAGAACGCGACGACCTGGTCGTTCGTCGTCGGGTGCACGGTCAGGTCGCGCAGCTGCCGCAGCGCCGGGTGCGCGCGCCGGACCTCGTTGAGCCGGCGCAGCAGCGTCGATACGCCGATGACGTCCGCCTGCGACCAGTCCCGCGGCTTGTACTCGTACTTCTCGTTGTCGATCTGCTCCTCGACGCCGGGGCGGGGCACGTTCTCGACGAGCTCGTAGCCGGAGTAGATCCCCCAGGTCGGGGAGCCCGTGGCGGCCAGCACGGCGCGGACGGCGAAGCCCGCGACGCCGCCGTGCTGCAGGTACGGGGGCAGGATGTCGTGCGTCGTGGGCCAGAAGCTCGGGCGCAGCACCGACCCCTGCGGCCCGGAGACCTCCTGGAGGTACTCCTCGATCTCCGGCTTCGTCGTGCGCCACGTGAAGTACGTGTACGACTGGTGGAACCCGATCCGCGCGAGCGTCTGCATCATCGCGGGGCGCGTGAACGCCTCCGACAGGAAGATGACGTCCGGGCGCTCCGCGTGCACCTGCGCCAGCAGCCACTCCCAGAAGTCCAGCGGCTTGGTGTGCGGGTTGTCGACGCGGAATGCCGTGACGCCGCGGTCGATCCACAGCCGCACGATCCGGAGGATCTCCGCCGACAGGCCCGCCGGGTCGCGGTCGAAGTTCAGCGGGTAGATGTCCTGGTACTTCTTGGGCGGGTTCTCCGCGTACGCGATGGTGCCGTCCGCGCGGACGGAGAACCACTCCGGGTGCTCGGTCACCCACGGGTGGTCGGGGGAGCACTGCAGCGCCAGGTCGAGGGCCACCTCCATGCCCTCGGCGCGGGCCGCCGCGACGAAGTCCCGGAAGTCCTGCTCCGTGCCGAGGTCGGGATGGATCGCGTCGTGCCCGCCGTCCGGCGAGCCGATGGCGTACGGGCTGCCCGGGTCGCCCGGCTGCGGGTCCAGGGTGTTGTTGCGGCCCTTGCGGAACGTCGTGCCGATCGGGTGCACGGGCGTGAGGTAGACGACGTCGAACCCCATCGCCGCGATCGCCGGCAGCCGCTTCGCCGCCGTGGCGAAGGTGCCGGAGCGCCAGCTGCCGTCCTTGCCCGCTCTCCCGTTGACCCGTGTCGCGCCCTCGGACCGGGGGAACATCTCGTACCAGCTCGCGGCCAGCGCCAGCGGGCGGCTCACGCGCAGCGGGTAGGTGGCGCTCGCGGTGACGAGGTCGCGGAGCGGGGCCCGGCGCAGCGCGTCCTTGACCGCCGTCGTGGTCGCCATCGCGAGGCGGGCCTCGGGCGGGCGTGCGGTGTCCGCCAGCTCGCGGGCCGCCGCGTCGAGCACGGCGGCGTCGTCGGCGGCGCGGGTCGCCTGCAGCTCCGGCGCCACGATGCGCTCGAAGAGCTGCCGGCCCTCCGCGAGCACCAGGTCGACGTCCTGCCCGGCGTCGAACTTGATCACCGCGTCGTGCGCCCACGTGCCGTACGGGTCCGACCACGCCTCGACGCGGAAGGACCAGTCGGCGGCCCCGTCCGAGGGCGCGTCGGGCTGCAGGAAGCCGCGGAACCGGTCCAGGCCCGGCGCGACGTCGACCATCGGCGCCGTGGAGTGCACGGTCCCGTCGGGCGCGAGCAGGACGGCGGTCGCGCCGACGGCGTCGTGCCCCTCCCGGAACACCGTGGCCTCGACGGGCACGACCTCGCCCACCGCCGCCTTCGCCGGCCAGCGCCCGCCCTCGACCACGGGGGAGAGCTCCAGGACGGGGATCCGTCCGATCGGCACGTGCGGCGTGGGCTGCGGAGACGTCACGGCCTCCACGCTAGTCAGCCGTCCCCCCGGGCGCGCGCGGACCCGCCAGCCCGCCGAGGTAGTTCAGGTTCCCGCGAGGTAGTTCAGATCTCCGCGAGGTAGTTCACCTGACCGGCGTCAGGCGTCCGAGGCGAGGGCGCGGCCGGTGGTGCGGCCGGTGTGCAGGCACCCGCCGAGGAAGGTGCCCTCGAGGGCGCGGTGGCCGTGCACGCCGCCTCCGCCGAACCCGGCCGCCTCGCCGACGGCCCACAGCCCGTCGAGCACCTCGCCGTCGGGTCGCAGGACGCGGCCGGACGGGTCGCACCACAGGCCGCCGAGGGTCTTGCGGGTCAGCACGGACAGCCGGACGGCGAGCAGCGGGCCGTCCTTCGGCGTCGTCAGCGGACGGGGCTTGGCGACCCGGATGAGCTTGTCGACGCGGTAGTCGCGGGCGGCGCGCGTCGCGACGACCTGCGGGTCCTTGCCCAGGCCGGAGGCCACCTGGGCGTCGCGGGCGGCGACGACGGCGGCCAGCGCGCCCGGGTCCACGTGGCCCGTCGAACCCGGCGTCGCCTCCACCAGCGCGTTCATCTTCGCGGCGAGCTCGTCCGTGCTGTCGGCCCAGAGGAACTCGGGTGACTCGTTCGCGAACCTCTCCACCGGGCCGACGGCGCGCGGCAGCACCCGCTGGGCCAACAGCTTCACGTCCTTGCCGGTGAGGTCGGGGTTCTGCTCCGACCCGGACAGGGCGAACTCGGACTCCATGATCGCCTTGTTGAGCACGAACCAGGAGTGGTCGTCGCCGCGCCGCGTCACGTGCTGGAGCGCGCCGAGCGCGTCGAAACCGGGGAACAGGGGGGCCGGCAGGCGGCCGCCGTCGGCGTCGAGCCACAGCGACGACGGCCCGGGCAGGATGCGGATGCCGTGGTTCGTCCAGACGGGCGAGTGGTTGGCGATGCCCTCCGGGTAGTGCCACATCCGGTCCTCGTGCACCAGCGCCGCGCCGGCGTCGGCCGCGATGCCGAGCATGAGCCCGTCGGTCGAGTCGGGGACGCCGGACAGCATGCGCTCGGGCAGCGTGCCGGCCTCGGGGGCCCAGTGCGCGCGGGCCAGGTCGTGGTTGGCGCCGATGCCGCCGGTCGCGACGACGACGGCGCCCGCGGCGATCTCCTCGGTGCCCTCCACGTCGCGGTTCGACGGCGCTCCGCGGCCGCCGAACGGCATGCCCTCGACCGGCTGGTCCGCGAGCACCTCGGCCCGCACCCCCGTGACGCGGCCGTCCGTGGTGACCAGCTCCGTGACGCGCCGGCGGAACCGCAGGTCGAGCAGCCCGGCGTCGCGCGCGGCCAGCGCCGCGGCGACGAACGGCGCGACGACGCCGGGCCCGGTGCCCCAGGTGACGTGGAAGCGGGGCACGGAGTTGCCGTGCTCGGTCCGACCGTCGCCGTGCCCCACCGTGTACCCGCCGCGCTCGGCCCACTGCACCAGCGGGAACCACCGCACGCCCTTGCCGTGCAGCCACGACCGCAGGTCGCCGGCCGCGAACTCCACGAAGCGCCGGGCCCACGCGTAGCCGTGCCGGTCGGGGCCCTCGCCGCGGTCGGCGCCGGGGGCGAACTGCGCCGACCCGAGCCAGTCGGACCAGGCCAGGTCGGCGGAGTCGTGCACGCCCATCGCCCGCTGCTCCGGGGAGCCGACGAGGAACAGCCCGCCGAACGACCACCACGCCTGGCCCCCGAACGACGCCTCCGGCTCCTGGTCGAGCAGCACCACCCGCTTGCCGGCGGCGGTGAGCTCCGTGGCCGTGACCAGCCCCGACAGGCCCCCACCGATGACGACGACGTCAGCATCCATGCGCGCAGTCTGGCAGAGGAGCGGCCCGGGGAGAACGGGCGGCGAGCGGCCGCCTCACCCCCCGAGGAAGACCTCGACGCTGAGCGACTCGAGCACGACGTCCTCCGCGTCGTCGTCGGGCGGCTCCGGGCGGTCCCACGCGGAGCTCCACACCCGCTCCCAGGTGCCGCCGCCGGGCGCGGTCGGCAGCGTGACCGCCGCGTCGTCCAGCCCGCCGTTGAGCACCAGCAGCACGGCGACGTCGCCGTCGTCGGGCCCGGGCCGCAGCATCTGCACGACCCGCCGCCCGGCCTCCTCCCACCGCTCGTGGTCCATCGCCGCGCCCTCGGCGTCGAACCACAGCAGGTCGGGCTCGTCCTCGCCGGGGCGCGGGGTGCCGAGGAAGAACGAGTCGGCGCGCAGGGCCGCGTGCTCGTGCCGCAGCCCCAGCAGGAAGCGGGTCGTGTCGAGCAGGTCGCGGGCGGCGTCGTCGAGGTCCCACGACACCCACGAGATCGCGTTGTCCTGGGCGTAGGCGTTGTTGTTGCCGCCCTGCGAGCGGCCCAACTCGTCGCCCGCGGTGAGCATCGGGGTGCCGGCCGACAGCAGCAGCATCGCCAACAGGTTGCGCTGGGATCGGCGGCGCAGCGGCACGACGGCGGACCACGGCTCGGTCGCCGTGTCGTCGCCCCCGCCCTCGGCGCCGTCCGGCGCGTGGCCCTCGACGCCGTGGTTCCACGAGAGGTTGTGGTCCGACCCGTCGCAGTTCTCCTCGCCGTTGGCCTCGTTGTGCTTGTGGTCGTAGGCGACCAGGTCGGCCAGCGTGAACCCGTCGTGCGCGGTGACGTAGTTGACCGACGCCACCGGCCCGCGGATCAGCGGCGGGTCCGAGCGCCCGAACAGGTCGGCCGAGCCGGCCAGCCGCGTCGTCAGCTCCCGGAGCCCGTGCATGGCGCGGCCGTGCGAGCCCTCGCGGGGCGCGTCGAGCCAGAACCCGCGCACGGCGTCGCGGAACCGGTCGTTCCACTCCGCCATGGGCGGCGGGAAGTTGCCGGTCTGCCAGCCGCCCGGCCCGACGTCCCACGGCTCGGCCACGAGCTTGAGGTTGTTGAGCACCGGGTCGGTCTGCAGCGCCACCAGGAACGGGTGGTCGGGGGAGAAGCCGTGGTGCGTGCGGCCGAGGGTGACCGCGAGGTCGAAGCGGAACCCGTCCACGCCCACCACCTCGGCCCAGTAGCGCAGCGAGTCCAGCGCGAGCTGCACCACCCGCGGGCGGCGGAAGTCGAGCGAGTTCCCCGTGCCCGTGACGTCGGCCAGGGCAGCCGGCGAGGCGCCGTCGTGCAGGTAGTAGCCGGCGTTGTCGAGGCCGCGCCAGCTCACGTGCAGCGCGTCGTCGCCGCCCTCGCACGTGTGGTTGTACACGACGTCGAGCAGCACCTCGATGCCCGCCTCGTGCAGCAGGTGCACCATGCCGCGCACCTCGTCGAGCACGGCCGCCGGGCCCGCCTCGCGCGCGGCCCGCGTCGCGTACGCGGCGTGCGGCGTGAAGAAGCCGAGCGTCTGGTAGCCCCAGTAGTTGGTGAGCCCCTGCTCCGCGAGGCGCGGCTCGCTGACGAACGCGTGGATCGGCAGCAGCTCGAGCGTCGTGACGCCCAGGCTCGTGAGGTGCGCGATCGTCGCCGGGTGCGCGACGCCCGCGTACGTGCCGCGCAGCTCCGGCGGCACGTCCGGGTGCTGCGCCGTCAGGCCGCGGACGTGCGCCTCGTAGACCACCGTGTCCGCCCACGGCACGCGCGGGCGGCTCAGCGGCGGCGGCCCCGGGTGCGACGGCACGACGACGGAGTGCGGCACGAAGGCGAGGGAGTCGCGGTCGTCGGGCGCGCCGTAGCGCTCGGCGGACCCGCGCGTCTCGGGCCCGTAGGACAGGTCGCCGGCCAGGCCGCGGGCGTACGGGTCGACGAGCAGCTTGGCGGGGTTGTGCCGCTGCCCGGCCTCCGGGTCCCAGGGGCCGTAGGTCCGGAACCCGTAGCGCTGCCCCGGCCGGACGTGCGGCACGTGCCCGTGCCAGACGCCGTACACCGGCCCGTCGAGCGGGACCCGCCGCTCCGCGTACCGGGCCGGGTCGTGCGGGTCGCGGTGCGGCTCGACGACGTCGATCAGGCACAGCTCCACGCCGTCCGCGTGCGACGCCGCGACCGCCACGTCCACGCCGCCGTCCGGCGTCGGGTGCACCCCGAGCGGAGGCACGTGGCTGCGCCGGGCGCTCGGGCGGGTCAGCGGCGTGACCTTCGGGCGGGACTCCATGGGGACATGCTGCCCGGCGCGGCCTCAAGGCGCGCGGGCGCACGAACTCGGTTCCCCCGGGCACTACGATGCCGCGGTGCGCCATCTCCTTCGTCCGATCGTCGTTGCGGCCGCCCTCCTGCTGCTCCCCGGCTGCGGCGCCGGTGCTGGGGCGCCCGTCGAGCCGACTCCGTCCTCGTCGCCGGACGTCGGAGCGCTCACGATCGACCAGCTCGGGACTGCGCTGCCCGCCGACGCCGACCTGCCGGACACCGCCAGCGAGATCGAGCGCTGCCCGGCCGCCTCCGACGACGCCGGCGCGGAGCTGTGCGCGGGGGTCGACCCGGACCGGGAGGCGTCCTTGAGCGCGATGCTCGGCGAGAACGAGGGCATGTTTTTCCGCCCGGGGCTCCAGGTGTGGATCAGGACGGACGTCGACGTGCCCATGGAGGTCACGGTCGAGGCCACCAGGAAGGAACGAGCCGGGGACTTCCGGATCGAGGGTGAGGAGACGGAGTCCGGAGTCACGCCCGACGAGAAGGGCACCGGAAACGTCGAGGAGGCTGCCGTCGGCGAGTGGTCGGGCTACGTCCAGTCCAGCACCTCCACGTCGTCCTTTCCGGGCGAGAACGACTGGAGCACGCCGCAGTCGCAGGGCCTGGTCGTGCTCGGCAACGAGGACCTCCGGGTCTCGTGCAGCATCGTTGGTGTGAAGGGTCAGGCGCCCGACGACGCGGTTGCTCGGTGTCGATCCCTGGTGGACGACGTCGTGGCAAGGATCGACGAGCTCGCCGCCGGAGCCTGAGTGCGCGGTGCGCGGTGCGCGGACACCGCGATTCCCGGTCCCGCGCCGCGGGTAGGCTCGGCACGTCGGCCGCAGCGCGTGCGGCCGCCGTCACCACCGTGAGCTGGAGGTCGCGCCCGTGCGCATCGTCGTCGCCGTGAAGTACGTGCCGGACATCAACGCGGACCGACGTTTCACCGGCTGTCGCGTGGACCGCGACCCGGGCGTCGGCACCCTCAACGAGCTGGACGAGAACGCGCTCGAGGCGGCGCTGCGGATCCTCGACGCCCTGCCCGAGGACGAGCGCGAGGCCAGCGAGGTCGTCGCGCTCACCGTGGCCCCGGCCGAGGGAGACGTGGCGCTGCGCAAGTCGTTCCAGATGGGCGTGGACCGCGCGGTGCGCGTCACGGACGACGCGCTGGCCGGCTCGGACTACTTCGGCACCGCCGCGGCGCTCGCGGCCGGGGTGCGGCGGCTCGAGGAGGACGGCGCGCCCGTGGACCTCGTGATCACGGGCATGGCCGCGCTCGACGGGCTGGGCTCCGTGGTCCCGGCGCTGGTCGCGGCCGAGCTCGGCCGCCCGGCGCTCACGCTGGCGAAGAAGGTCGACGTCGCGGGCGGCACCCTGACCGTCACGCGCGAGACGGACGAGGCCACCGAGACGCTCGCCGCGCCGCTGCCGGCCGTGCTGTCCGTCGCGGACACCGCGAACACGCCCCGCATGCCGAACTTCAAGCTGATCATGGCGGCGCGCACCAAGCAGATCGAGGCATGGTCGGCCACCGACCTCGGCCTCGACCCCGCCGCCGTCGGCGCCGCGGGCGCCCGCACCGAGGCGATCTCCGCCGCCCCTCGTCCCGCCCGGCCGGAGGTCGAGCTGGTGGTCGACAAGGGCGAGGGCGGCACCGCCCTGGCCGAGTACCTCATCCGCAACGAGCTGGTCTGAGAGGACGCGAGATGACCGAGCCCACCCGCGTGCCCACCCGCAACCGCACCGTCCTCGTCCTGCTCGACCCCGCCTCCGAGGTGCGCTCCGGCACGCTCGAGCTGCTCACCATCGCGCGCGGCCTGGGCCGCGTCGAGGCCGTGACGCTCGAGGCGCCGACCGTCGAGGCGCTCGCCCAGCTCGGCGCGTACGGCGTCGAGACCGTGCACCAGGCCGAGGTACCGACCGACGCCCTCGCCGCGGCCGGCGGCGACGCCGCACGGCACCTGCCGCCGGTCGTCGCCGCGACGCTCGCCGCCGCCGTGCGCCGCACCGACGCGGACGTCGTCCTGGCCCCCGCCACGTTCGGCGCGAAGGAGGCCGCCGCCCTGACCGCCCACGCGCTCGGCGCCGGGCTCGTCATCGACGCCGCCGCGGTCGGCGAGGACGACGAGGGGCGCGTCGTGGCCGGCAAGCGCGTCTTCGCCGGCGCGTGGGACACCCGGTGCGTGGTCAGAGCCGACGTCGCCGTGCTCACGGTGCGGGCCAACGCCGTCGTGCCCGAGCCCGCCGACGCGCCCGTCGCGACCGAGGTCGACCCGCTGCCCGTCGCGGCGGCCGGCACCTCCGGCGTCGTCGTCACGTCCCGCGAGGTCAAGGAGCGCGCCGCCGGCCGCCCGACCCTCGAGGAGGCGGCCGTGGTCGTCGCCGGCGGGCGCGGCACCGGCGGCGACTTCGGCCCCGTCGAGGAGTTCGCCGACGCCGTCGGCGCCGCGGTCGGCGCGTCCCGGGACGCCGTCTTCGAGGGCTGGTTCGACCGCTACATCGGCCAGACCGGTGTGACCATCGCGCCCCGCCTCTACGTGGGCGCCGGCATCTCCGGCGCGCCGCACCACCGCGGCGGCATGCAGGCGTCGCAGGTGATCGTGGCCGTGAACTCCGACCCCGAGGCGCCGATCTTCGAGATCTGCGACTTCGCCGTCGTCGGCGACCTCACGGACGTGCTGCCGCAGGCCGCCGCCGTGATCCGGAAGCACCGCGAGGGCTGACGGCGCCGCTGCCGAGGGACGACAGGGGGAGTCGGATGGTGCTGCGCCGGTGCGACGACCTGTCCGTCGTCGACTGGGTCGTGGGGTCCTCGACCGAGGTCTGGCAGCTGCTGACCTTCGGCCCGGACGTGTTCGAGGCGTCCGCCCGCCTGCGGCTGATCCCCGACCCGACGGCCCCGGGCCAGCAGGAGGGCGACGTCGAGGAGCCGCCGGGCTACCCGACGGAGTCGGCGCAGAGTCGGGACCTGCTGCGGGTGCTGGCCGGGTTCACGACCACACCGGACGAGGTCTACTACGGCGTCTGGCTCGGCGACGGCATGTCGGACGACGTCCCGAGCGGCCCGGAGTTCGACCTGCCGTGGCGCGACGGCTGCGCCCTGTTCGTCGGTGGCGCGGACGAGCTGGGGGTCGCGGGCTCGGCCCTCGCCGAGCACGACCGCCGGCTCCCCGCGATGGTGTGGCCCGCGGACCGTGCCTGGTACGTGGCCTGCGACGTCGACCCGCACTGGGCCGGGATCGGCGCGAGCCGCGCCGCCGTCGACGCGCTGGTGAGCGATCGTCGGCTCGACGCGGTGCGGGCCGACCCGCGGGCGGAGCAGCCGACGTACTTCTGACCTCAGCCGCCCGCGAACGGCGGCAGCAGGTCGAGGTTCGCGCCGGCGGGCACGACGTCGGACGGCGCAGCCCGGCGGCCGTCGAGCAGGACGCTGCAGCGGGCGAGCACGGGCTCGGCCGCGGGAGTGGCGGCGGCGAGGCGGGCGACGACGTCGGCCACGGTCGCGCTAGCGGGCACGCTCAGCGTCTCCTCGGAGCGCCCGAGCGCGGCGCGGGCGGCGGCGAAGTAGCGCAGGTCCACCGCGTGCGTCGTGTCCGTGAGCTGGTCCGTCATCCTCATCCTCCGATGGCGCTCATGGTGCGCTCGGGCTGCTCGAACCCGGCGTCGAGGTCCGTGCCGGACCCGGTGTCGTCCATCCCGTGCCCGGCCTGCTTGGCCCACATGGCGGTGCGCCACAGGTCGGCCAGGACGGCGTCGTCTGCGCCCGCGCGCAGCGGGCCGAGCAGGTCGGTCTCCGTGTGCGCGAACAGGCAGTCGCGCACGCCACCCTCCGCGGTGAGGCGGGTGCGACGGCAGTCGTCGCAGAACGGCTCGGTGACCGACGCGATGATGCCGACGCGGCCGAGGCGCTCCCCGGTCTGGTCCCGCACCACGAACCGCTCGGCGGGCGCGCCGTCGCGCGGCTCCTCGTCGGGCTCGAGGGAGAAGCGGGTGCCGAGCTGGTCGCGCACCTCCGCCGCGGTGACCATCGCGGCGCGGTCCCAGGCGTGGTCGGCGTCCAGCGGCATCTGCTCGATGAACCGCAGCTCGAAGCCGCGCTCCAGGCACCAGGCCAGCAGCTCGGCCGCGTGGTCGAGGTTCACGCCGCGCACCAGCACGGCGTTGATCTTCACGAGGTCGAACTCGCGCGCGGCGGCGTCGATCCCGGCCAGCGTGCGGGCGAGGAAGGGCCGCCGGGCCAGCGTGGCGAACGTGTCCGGGTCGAGCGTGTCGAGCGAGACGTTGACGCGGTCCAGCCCGGCCTCGCGCAGCGCCGCGGCGCGGGAGTCGAGCCCGACGGCGTTGGTCGTGAGGCTCAGCTCCGGGCGGTGCTCCAGGGCGGCGCACTCGCCCACGATCTCCACGAGGTCGCGGCGCAGCAGCGGCTCCCCGCCGGTGAACCGCACCTGCCGCACGCCCAGGTCGCGCGTCGCGATGCCGACGAGCCGCACGATCTCCTCGCGCGTCATCACCGAGTCCTTCGGCAGGGTCGGCAGCCCCTCGGCCGGCATGCAGTAGGTGCAGCGCAGGTTGCAGCGGTCCGTGAGCGACACGCGCAGGTCGGTCGCGACGCGGCCGAACCGGTCGACCAGCCCGCCGGTGGCGGGCCGGTCCTCGGGCAGCCGGACATCCGGCACCCCCGCGGCGGGCAGGCGCGGCATCCCGAGCGAGACGGTCGTCATCCGATCAGCTCCCCGTCCCGGTCGGCGAGGCCTCGGTCGGCGCGGCTCCGGTCGGCGCGGCTCCGGACGGCGCGGCGCCGGGCCCCGGGTCCTGCCACGACAGCGCGGCCGACGTCGCACGACCGAGCGCGTCGGTGCCCTCGCCGCGCGCCGCGGCCAGACCGGCCGCGTACCCCACGGCGTAGGCCGTGACGGGCGCGGCGGGCCGCGCCACCTGGTGCGCGGCGTCCCGGGCGAGGTCGAGCACCGCGCCGACGTCCACGCTGCGCGGCGGCAGCCCGAGCTCGGCCTCGAGCGCGTCCACCCACCGGTCCAGCACGCTGGAGCCGGGCTCCGCGCCGCGGGGGGTGGCGTCGGGCGTCTGGTCCGTCATCGGGGTCCTCCCCAGTGGTCCGTCGTCGGTCGGGGCAGCGTGAAGTCCTACCGTAAGCCGTCGCAGATCGTCCCAGGTGTCGATGTCCGCGCTGACGTCGCCGTCGTCGGGCACCTCGGCGCACGACAGGACCGCGACCAGGCGCTTCACCGGGACCCCGGCGAGCCCGGCGCCGTCCGCTGCTGCGACGGCGTCGAGCGCGCGGCGCAGCGCGTCGCGGCGGTACAGGCCCACCAGCCACTGCGCGCGGCCGTCGCGGACGAGGTAGGCGCCGTCGGGCCGGTCGCGCCGCGCGACGGCGGCGCGCAGCGGCCCGACCGCCTCGGCCGCGCGCGGCACGTCCACGGCGAGCACGAGCACCCACGCGGGCGCGCCGCCGACATCACCGTCGACGGACGCGTCGAGGGCCCGCAGCCCGGCGTCGAGCCCCGCGACGGGCCCGCCGAACGGCGGGTCCTCCCGCGCGACGAGCACGCCGCGGCCGGACGGCACGGCAATCTCAGGGCCGACGACGACCGTGCGGTCGGCGCCGCGGGTCGCGGCCAGCGCGCGGTCGAGCAGGGTGGCTCCGTCGAGCACGACGGTCGGCTTGGGCACGCCGCCCAACCGCGTGGCGCGCCCGCCGGCCAGGACGACGGCGTCGTGCCGGAAGCGCGGGGCGGCCCCGGGGCCCACGTCAGGCCCCGGCGCCGAACGGCAGGTCGAGGGGCAGGACGTCGACCTCGTCGCCGACCTCGACCTTGTCGACGTCGGGCGCCACGAGGGCGAGCCCGTCCGCCCCGAGCAGGGCGGACGTCGCGTGCCCGGCGGCGCCGTGTCCGGAGCCCGGTCCGGAGCCGGCGCCGGGCGGCGTGGCCCGCACGACGGCGCCCGACGGCAGCGTCCGCACCGGCACGACGTGCGTGCGTCCCGGCGGGCTCGGCCACGCCTCGGCGGCGGCGCGCCGGACCGCGCGCGCGGGCTCCCGGCCCGCGAGGACGGCGACCGCCGGCCGCACGAAGAGCGCGAACGACACGAACGCGCTCACCGGGTTGCCGGGCAGCGCCAGCCAGGGCACGCCCCGCCAGCGGGCCAGCGCCTGCGGACGGCCCGGCCGCAGGGCCACCGCCGCGACCTCGACGTCGGACAGGCGCGCGTCGTCGCCGTCGACCACCGCCCGCACGACGTCCGACGCCCCCGCCGAGACGCCGCCGGTCGTGACGACCAGATCGGCGCCCGCCCCGCTCGCCACGGAGTCGAGGGCGGCGCGGAGCGCGTCGGGGTCGTCCGGGACGGCGCCGAGCCGCACGACGTCGGCCCCGGCGGCCCGGGCGAGCGCCGCGAGCAGCAGCGAGTTCGAGTCGGGGATGTGGCCCGCGCCCGCCACGGCTCCGGCGGTGACGAGCTCCGACCCCGTGGACAGCACGGCCACGCGGGGCCGGCGGCGCATCGGCAGCGCGGCCAGCCCCCCCGAGGCGGCGACGGCGACGAGCGCCGGGGTGACGACGTCGCCGGCCCGGCCGAGCAGGTCGCCCGGCCGCACGTCCTCGCCGCGGTGCCGCACGTGGGCCCGGTCCTGGCGGGCGAGCGTGACCTCGCGCTCCGGCGTCGGTCCGCCCGCGACGAACCGGCCGGTCGAGGTGCGCTCCACCGGCACGACGGCGTCCGCCCACGCCGGCACCGGCGCGCCCGTCATGATCCGCACCGCGCCCCCGGCCTCGTTGTGGGCGGGCGAATGGCCCTCTCGACCGGCGTGTCGAGGGCGTGTCTCCCGCTCACAGCGGTCCGGGGGCGAGCCGGGGCGGAGGTCGCCGACGACGGGCAGCGTCGCCGGGGAGCCGTCGGCGGGCAGGTCGGCCAGGCGCACGGCGTAGCCGTCCATCGCGGCGGCGTCGAAGGGCGGCACGAGCGCGACGGCGTGCACGTCGGCGGCGAGCGCACGGCCGGGCGGCTCGGCGGCCAGGAGGTCCAGGCCGACCTGCTCGGCCGGCAGCGGCGCGACGCGCGCCAGCACCGCCGCGACGTGCTCGGTCACCGACCGCGTGGTGCTCATGGGGCCACGCTAGGCCGCCGGCGTGACGCCCGTGCGGCGGGCGCCTCACGGCCGCCCTCGCACGCCGGTGAGGCGACGCCGCGAGGGAGCGCCGTCATCCGGCGTTCGCCCGCACGCGCTTGCGGACGGGGCCGAGCGTGAACAGCAGGGTGAGCAGCGCCGTCAGGGCGAGCAGGCCGAACCCGATGCCGTAGTCGCCCTGCGCGCCGTACACGGCGCCCATGATCAGCGGCGGGATGAAGCCGCCCAGGCCGCCCGCGGCGCCGACGACGCCGGTCACGGCGCCCACCGTCCCGGGCGGGGCCATCTTCGCCACGAGGGCGAAGGTCGCGCCCGACGACCCGCCGAGGGCCGCCGCCATCGCGAGGAACGCGATCGTCGCCACCGGGATCAGGGCGGGCTGGAAGATGATCACGGCGGCCCCGACGGTCACGACCGCGTAGCACACCAGGTTCACCGCGACGCCGCCCACCTTGTCCGACAGGGTGCCGCCGATCGGCCGGCAGACCACGGCGAGCACCACGAAGCCGGCGGTGCGGAACGACGCGTCGCTGGCCGACAGGTCGTACGCGTTCTGCAGGAACGTCGGCAGGTACACGGAGAACGCGACGAAGCCGCCGAACCCGATCGCGTACAGCCACGACAGCTGCAGGGTGGCGGGGATCTTCAGCGTGGCCCAGGTGCGCGCCCACATGCCGCCGCCGGCGCCGGGCGACCAGGCGGGGGAGTCCTGCAGCAGCGCCCGCGAGGCGAGGGCGAAGACGGCCAGGAACACCGAGACGATGACGAAGGGGGCGCCGTCGCCCCACGCGTCGCGGATCGGCACGGTGGAGAACGACGCGATGGCGGTGCCGCCCATGCCGGCGCCGAAGATGCCGATCGCGGTGCCGCGGCGGGCCGGCGGGTACCAGTTGTTCACGAAGGGGACGCCGATGGCGAACGTCGTGCCGCCGAGGCCGAGGAAGAACCCGCCGATCAGCAGCCACACCAGGCTGTTCGCGACGAACCCGATGAACAGCACCGGCAGGATCGTCAGCGCGGAGCACAGCGGGAACATCACCTTGGCGCCGAAGCGGTCGGTGAGCGCGCCGATCGGGATGCGCCCGAGCGACCCGACGATGACGGGGATCGCGACCAGCACGGACACCTCGAAGTCGCTGAGGTCGTACAGCTCGCCGTAGCTCTTGCCCAGCGGGCTGAGCAGCGCCCAGGCCCAGAAGCAGATGGCGAACCCGATCGTCGCGAGGGCGAGCTGGGTGCCGTTGCCCTGCACGGCCGGGGCGGCCGGGGCGTCGGTCGGTCCGGGGGTCGGTGCCGAGGTCATGGCGTTCCTCCAGTCGTGCGGGTGCAGTCGTGCGGATGGTCAGCGGGGCGGCGTGGTCGTCGGGTCCCACCCGGGCCGCGGCGCCCGCGACGTCACGGACGCCTCGCGGGAGCGGTAGACCACGTAGGGCCGGAACGGGTACTGCACGGGGGCGGAGAACGCGTGCACCAGCCGGGTGAAGGGCCACAGCGCGAACAGCAGCATCGCGACGGTGACGTGCACCTGGAACGCCGCGGGCACTCCCGCCATGAGCGCGGGCTCCGGCTGCAGGTACCACAGGGACCTGAACCAGGGGGAGATGGTCTCCCGGTAGTCGTACCCGTGCCCGGCGGCGATCACCTGGGTCTGCACCGTCGCCCACGCGCCGGACAGCAGCGACCCGGCGAGGAAGACGTACATGAGCTTGTCCGTCTTGGTCGTGGCGAGGAAGACGGGGCCGGTGGAGCGGCGGCGGTAGATGAGGATCAGCAGCCCGGCGACCGCGACGAGCGCCGCGAGCGACCCCATCCAGGTCGCGACGAAGTGGTACTGCGTCTCCGAGACCCCCACCGCCTCGGTCCACGACTTCGGGATCACGAGACCCAGGAAGTGCCCGAGCACCACGAACAGCAGCCCGAAGTGGAACAGCGGCGAGCCCCACCGCAGCAGGCGCTTCTCGTAGAGCTCGCTGGAGCGGGTGGTCCAGCCGAACTTGTCGTACCGGTACCGCCAGATCGATCCCACGACCAGGACGGCGAACGTCACGTAGGGCACGACGACCCAGAGGATGATGCCGTCGACACTCACTCCCATGGCAGGGCCTCCTCGTTCCCGTACCCGCTCAGTCCCACCAGCTCCGCGGGCGGCCCGGCGGCCACCAGGTCGGCGACGCGCTCGGCGGTGGCGGCGTCGACGGGCGGCAGGGTGAGGCACACCGCCTCGACGGCCGGCGTCCAGGGCGAGCGCTGCGCGGCGAGGGCCGAGCGCAGCACCTCGATCCCGTCGCGGTGGGCCGACAGCAGCGCCCCGGCGATCCGGGCGCCGTCGGGCCCGCCGCGGGCGGACAGCTCCAGGACGGTGGGCAGGTAGTCGGGCAGCTCGTCGCCGGTGGTCTCGAACCCGGCCGCGCGGTACGCCTCGACGAACCGCACCAGGGCGGCGCCGCGCTTCCGGGTGTCCCCGGCCGCGTAGTACGACAGGTACATGGCGCAGCGGCGCTTGAGGTCGAACGTCGCGACGTACCGGGCCTGCAGCGCGCCGGGGTCGCCGTCGAGCAGCGTCGTGGCGAGCCCGGCGAGGCGGTCGCGCACCGGCGCGGGCAGCCCAGCGACGGCGTCGCGCACGGTGGGCGCCGCGGCGAGCGTCGCGTCGTCGGGGTAGGCGAGCAGCACCGACGCGGCCATGTGCGCGACGGCGCGCTCGCCGTCGCGCAGCGGCACCGGTGCGAGCGGGTCGAGGCGCCTGGCCCGCACGCCCGGGCGGGGCAGGAACGCGAGGCTCATGACCGGCCCCCCTCGCCGCTGCCGGGGCTGCCGCCGTCCTCGCCCGGCGGGAACAGTCCGTCCGGGCGGCCGTTGCCGTCCCAGTTGAGCAGGTTGACGCGACCCGGCGTGGACGGGCCGTAGGGGGAGTCGGCCGTCTGCCGGGCGGCGAGGGCGTGGAAGTTCTCCACCGCGACGGGGGTGGGCTGGCCGGACGACGAGCCGAACGGGCCGGCGCCGCCCATGCCCGGCCCGCCCTCGAAGTCGAGCGAGCAGGCCATCTCCTCCAGCTCGCGCGCCACCTCGGTGTGCGCGGTGGGGATGACGTACCGCTCCTCGTACTTCGCGATGGCAAGCAGCCGGTACATCTCCTGCACCTGGTCGCCGGTCATGCCGACGGCGGTGGCGTTCTCCTCGGGGAACTCGCGCCCGAGGTTGACCTCGCGCATGCCCGACCGCATCGCGGCGAGCCGGCGCAGTACCCGCTCGACGGGCCCGGTGTCCCCGGCGGTGAACAGCCCCGCGAGGTACTCCAGCGGGATGCGCAGCTGGGAGATCGCGGCGAACAGGGTGCGCCCGTCCTCGCCGTCGTTCCCCGAGCTGGCCACGACGTCGACGACGGGGGACAGCGGCGGGATGTACCAGACCATCGGCAGCGTGCGGTACTCCGGGTGCAGGGGCAGCGCCACCTCGTAGTCGGAGATGAGCTTCCAGATCGGGGAGCGCTGCGCGGCGGTGATCCAGTCGTCCGGGATGCCCTCGCGACGCGCGGCCGCCACGACCTCCGGGTCGTTCGGGTCCAGGAACACCGAGCGCTGCGCCGCCAGGAGGTCGTGCTCGTCCTCCGTGGCCGCCGCGGCGCCGACCTTGTCCGCGTCGTACAGGACGAGGCCGAGGTAGCGCAGCCGGCCGACGCACGTCTCGGAGCACACGGTGGGCAGGCCGACCTCGATGCGCGGGTAGCACAGCGTGCACTTCTCGGCCTTGCCGGTCTTGTGGTTGAAGTAGACCTTCTTGTACGGGCAGCCGGTGACGCACATGCGCCAGCCGCGGCACTGGTCCTGGTCCACGAGCACGATGCCGTCCTCGACCCGCTTGTACATCGCGCCCGACGGGCAGGAGGCGACGCACGACGGGTTGAGGCAGTGCTCGCAGATGCGCGGCAGGTAGAACATGAACGTCTGCTCGAGCTCCTCGGCGACGTGCTCGCTCATGTGCTGCAGGATCGGGTCGTCCTGCATCGTCGCCGTCGACCCGCCGAGGTCGTCGTCCCAGTTGGCCGACCACTGGATGGACATGTCGTCGCCGGTGAGCAGCGACTTGGGCTTGGCCACGGGCGTGTGCTCGCCCTGCGGGGCGCTGAGCAGCATGTCGTACTCGTACGTCCACGGCTCGTAGTAGTCGTGGATGGACGGCAGCTTCGGGTTGGCGAAGATCGACGCGAGCTTCTTGGCCCGCCCGCCCGCGCGGAGCTTGAGCTTGCCGCGCTTGGTGCGCACCCAGCCGCCCTGCCAGGTGTCCTGGTCCTCGTAGGTGCGCGGGTAGCCCAGCCCGGGGCGGGTCTCGACGTTGTTGAACCACACGTACTCCGTGCCGGTGCGGTTCGTCCACGCCTGCTTGCACGTCACCGAGCAGGTGTGGCACCCGATGCACTTGTCGAGGTTCATCACCATCGACATCTGCGCCATGACCTTCACTGGTAACGCACCTCCTGCGAGCGGCGTCGGATGACGGTGACCTCGTCGCGCTGGTTGCCGGTGGGGCCGAGGTAGTTGAACGCGTAGGTGAGCTGCCCGTACCCGCCCGCGAGGTGCGTGGGTTTGAGCAGGATGCGCGTCAGCGAGTTGTGGATGCCGCCGCGGCGCCCCGACGTCTCGGCGAGGGGCACGTCCACCGTGCGGTCCGTGGCGTGGTGCATGTACACGGTGCCCTCGGGCATGCGGTGGGAGACGACGGCCCGCGCGACGACGACGCCGTTGCGGTTCACCGCCTCGATCCACTCGTTGTCGGCCACGCCGATCTTCGCCGCGTCGGCCGGGCTCATCCAGATGTTGGGGCCGCCGCGCGACAGGGACAGCATGAACAGGTTGTCCTGGTACTCCGAGTGGATGGACCACTTGGAGTGCGGGGTCAGGTAACGCACGGCGACGGCGGCGTGACCGGTGCCGCTGCCGTCGGCGCTCCCGTCGTCGAACGTGCCGGGCGTGGGCGAGTCGCCGAACAGGCGGTGCAGGTCCAGCGGCGGCCGGTACACCGGGAGCTGTTCGCCGAGCTCGATCATCCAGTCGTGGTCGAGGTAGAAGTGCTGGCGGCCGGTGAGCGTGTGCCACGGCTTGAGCCGCTCCACGTTCACCGCGAACGCCGTGTACCGGCGGCCGCCGTGCTCCGACCCGGACCACTCGGGCGAGGTGATCACCGTCGTCGGGCGCGACTGCACGTCCGGGAAGGTGACGCGCTTGGCCTGGTCGTCGGCCGCGAGGTCCGCCAGCCGCTGCCCGGTGCGCTTCTCCAGGTGCTCGAACCCCTGCACGGCGAGGCGCCCGTTGGTGGTGCCGGACAGGGCCAGGATCGTCTCGCACGCGTGCGTGTCGCGGTCCAGCCTGGGGCGCCCGGCCGCCGGGCCCGAGGTGACGAGCCCGTTGACCTGCCCGAGCTTGCGCACCTCGTCGTCGGGCATGAACGCGACGCCCTTGGTGGCCATGCCCTTGGTGTCCGTCAGCGGCCCGAGCGCGGCCATGCGCGCCGCGAACGCCGGGTAGTCGCGCTGCACCACCTGCAGGCGCGGCATGGTCACGCCCGGCACCAGCTCGCGCTCGGTCACCGGCGCGCCCGCGTCGGTCAGCGTGCCGTGCGGCACCGCGAGCTCGTCGGGGGAGTCGTGCAGCAGCGGCGTGGCGACCAGGTCGTCGCGCACGCCGAGGTGCTCCACCGACATCTGCGAGACCAGCCCCGCCAGCGTGTGGAACGTGTCGAAGTCGGTCCTCGTCTGCCACGGCGGGCTGATCGCCGGGTTGAACGAGTGCACGAACGGGTGCATGTCCGTGCTGGACAGGTCGTGCTTCTCGTACCAGGTGGCCGCGGGGAGCACGACGTCGGAGAACAGGGTGGTGCTCGTCATGCGGAAGTCCATCGTGACCAGCAGGTCGAGCTTGCCGCGCGGCGCCTCGTCGTGCCAGGCCATCGAGGACGGGCGGCGGCCCTCCGGCGCTTCGTCCGCCAGCACGGAGGCGTCCGTGCCGAGCAGGTGCTTGAGGAAGTACTCGTTGCCCTTGCCGGACGAACCGAGGATGTTCGCCCGCCAGATCGTCAGCACCCGGGGGAAGTTCGCCGGGTCGTCAGGGTCCTCGCAGGCGAACTTCAGCGACCCGGTCTTCAGCTGGTCCACGACGTACGCCTCGGGCTCCTGGCCCGCCGCGCGCGCCTCGTCCACGAGGTCCAGCGGGTTGCGGTCGAACGTCGGGTAGCTCGGCATCCAGCCGCGCTGCGCCGACTCCACGAGGGAGTCCGCCGTCGTGCGGCCCGCCAGGACGCCGGGCGCGAGCGGGGAGGCGAGCGCGTCGGCCGGCATCCCGTCGTACCGCCACTGGTCGGTGGCGAGGTAGAACCAGCCCGTGCCGATCATCTGGCGCGGCGGGCGCACCCAGTCCAGGCCGCCCGCGTACTGCGCCCACCCGGTGATGGGCCGGCACTTCTCCTGGCCGACGTAGTGCGCCCAGCCGCCGCCGTTGACGCCCTGGCAGCCCGTGATCGTGGTGAGCGTGAGGAACGCGCGGTAGATCGTGTCGGAGTGGAACCAGTGGTTCGCGCCCGCGCCCATGATGATCATCGAGCGGCCGCCGGAGTCCTCGGCGTTCTGCGCGAACTCGCGGCCGATCTGCGCGGCGTCCGCCGCCCGCACGCCGGTGATCTCCTCCTGCCAGGCGGGGGTGCCCGGGGCGGTCGCGTCGTCGTAGCCCGTGGGCCAGTCGCCCGGCAGGTCCAGGTCGGCCCGCTCGACGCCGTACTGGGCCAGCAGCAGGTCGAACACCGTCGTCACCAGGTGCCCGCCCACGCGCCGGGTGGGCACGCCGCGCGTCAGGACGCCCTTGCCGCCGAGGTGCGCTTCCTCGTCGGTCGAGCCTGTCGAGACCACGTCGAACCTCGGGAGCAGCACCGGTACCGGGGTTTCGACAGGCTCAACCAGCGGAGCGTCAGCGACGCTGAGGAGCGGGTCGACGTCGCCCAGGTCCAGGTTCCACTTCCCCTCGCCCGCCTCGCCGTAGCGGTCGGCGAGGGTGCCGTTCGGCGCGACGACGGTGCCGTCGGCGTCCAGCACCAGCGTCCGGAACTGCGCGTTCGCCGAGGCGGACCCGCCCGGCAGGGCGTCGTCGTCCACGTCCGCGGCCGTGAGGAACTTGCCTGGCACGTACGCGCCGTCGCGCTCGTCGAGGCGCACGAGGAACGGCGCGTCCGCGTACCTCTTGAGGTAGTCGACGAACGGCGCGGTGCGCTTCTCCACGAGGAACTCGCGCAGGATCACGTGGCCCATCGCCATCGCCAGCGCCCCGTCGGTGCCCGGCTGCGGCGCCAGCCACTGGTCCGCGAACTTCGTGTTGTCCGCGTAGTCCGGCGAGACCGAGACGACCTTGGTGCCGCGGTAGCGCGCCTCCGCCATGAAGTGCGCGTCCGGGGTGCGGGTCACCGGGATGTTGGAGCCCCACATGATGAGGTAGCTGGAGTTCCACCAGTCCGCGGACTCCGGGACGTCCGTCTGGTCGCCGAACACCTGCGGGCTCGCGACCGGCAGGTCCGCGTACCAGTCGTAGAACGACAGCATCGTGCCGCCCAGCATCTGCACGAACCGGGCCCCGACGCCGTGCGACACCATCGACATCGCCGGGATGGGGGAGAAGCCCGCGATCCGGTCCGGGCCGTAGTCCTTGATGGTGCTCACGTGCGCCGCCGCGACGATCTCCGCGGCCTCGTCCCACGTGGCGCGCACCAGGCCGCCCTTGCCGCGCGCGCTCTTGTACGCGCGGGCGGTCTCCGGGTCGTTCGTCACGCGCTGCCAGGCCAGCACCGGGTCGCCGCCGACGGCGGCCTTCGCCTCCCGGTACGCCCGCAGCAGCACGCCCCGCACGTACGGGTAGCGCACTCGCGTGGGCGAGTACGTGTACCAGGAGAACGCCGCCCCCCGCGGGCAGCCGCGCGGCTCGTACTCGGGGGAGTCGGGGCCCACCGACGGGTAGTCGGTCTGCTGCGTCTCCCACGTGATGATGCCGTCCTTGACGTACACCTTCCACGAGCACGAGCCCGTGCAGTTCACGCCGTGCGTGGAGCGCACCACCTTGTCGTGCGACCACCGGTCCCGGTAGAAGACGTCACCCTCGCGCCCGCCCTTGAGGAACAGCTGGCGCAGGTCGTCCGAGACCTCCCCCTTGCGCAGGTGGCTGCCGAGCCGCAGCAGGGCGTCGGCCGCCCCGGTCGGCGGTGCCGTCCCGACGTCGGCGCTGACGGGTGGGCGGGTGGTCGACATGCGCACTCCTGGGGCTGGGGAACCGAAGAGTCACTGCTTCGCATCATGGGCCCGGGCCTGCGACAGCGCATGTCGGACACGTGATGGCGACCGGCGTCGTCGCGTCGGCGCGCGGCGGCCGGGCGGGCGAGCAGCGCTCGCCCGTCCGGCCGTGACCGGCGGCAGACCGCCCGTCAGGTCCTGCCGGGGACCCGCGTCTTCTCGGTGCACACCGCCCCGGACCCGTCGGACGTGCACGTCTGGATGTGGACGGTCTGCCCCTCGTCGTACGAGAGGTTGAACTTCGTGACGGTGTTGTCGCCCTTCGCGTAGAACACGGCGGGTCCGCTCTTGCCGACCCAGAGCTTGACGACCGCCTTGCGGTCGTTGTCGTGGTAGTCCCAGATCGTCAGCCCCTCGCCGTACGCGCGGAAGCGGCCGTGGACGTACTCGTCGCTGGTGGTCTTGTACGCCATCTCGGCCACGGAGACGCCGCCGGCGTCGTTGGGGTCGTTCCAGGCGTAGTAGTCGTAGCCCCAGCCGGCCTGCGCGGCCGCCCCGGCGGGCGCGGCCCCGGCCGCGCCGCCGACCATCCCCACGGCGGCGACGGTGAGCGCCGCGGCCGCTGCTGTCATCGTGCGAAGTCGCATGGTTCCTCCTCAGGAGACGCCCTTCTCCCGCTTGGGAGTGCAGACGGCGTTCACGGACGTCGAGGTGCAGGCCTGCAGGTACACGCGCTGACCCTCGTCGTAGGACAGGTCGAACTCCTTCCTCGTCCCGTCACCCTTGGCGTAGAAGACCGCGGGGCCGCTCTTGCCGACCCAGAGCTTGACGATCGCCTTGCGGTCGTTGGGGTGGTGGTCCCAGACGGTCAGGTGCTCGCCCTTCGCCTCGAACATCCCCATGACGTACTGGGACGTGCTGTCCTTCATGGCCTGCTCGTAGATGCTGACGCCGCCGGCGTCGCCGTCGTCGGCCCAGGCGCCGGTGTCCATGTACCAGCTCGCGGCGGTGGTGGCCTGCCCGGCCGGGTCCGGCGCGGGCGCGGCGGTGGCGGTGGGGGCGAGCAGCACCGCCCCGGCCGTGACGAGCGCGGCGGCCGCGGCCGCCGTCGTGGTGCGAGGTCGCATGATCGTTCCTCCCTCAGGACCGGCCGCGGTAGGTGTTCGACGAGCACTGGGCCTTCGACGACGTGGACGTGCAGACCTGGATCTTCACGGTCTGCCCCTCGTCGTACGACTCGTCGATGATCCGCTCGGTGCCGTCGCCGTTGCCGTAGAAGACGGCCGGGCCGCTCTTGCCCACCCAGAGCTTGACGATCGCCTTCCGGCCGTTGTCGTGGTGGTCGATGATCGAGATCTTCTCGCCGTAGGCGATGAACTGGCCGAGGACGTTGCCGCCGCCGGCTCCGAGGTCCGACGTCTTCTCGTAGACGGAGACGCCGCCGGCGTCGTTCGGGTCGTTCCAGGAGCCTCCCGAGTCGTGCCAGGCGGCGGTCGTGAACGGCGAGGCCGCGGCGGTCGTGCCGCCCAGCAGGCCGAGGCCCGCGGCGCCGACGGCCGCGGCGGCCAGGGTCCTCCTCGTGCTGCGTCTCATGGGTTTCCCTCCGTGCTGTCGCGGGCCGCCGTCGTCCGGCGGCCGGTGCACCCCACCGTGCCGACGGCCGCTTTCCTCGCGCTTTCGCCGTACTTCCGTCGCCCCGGTCACCTCTTGAGGAGAGTGGGGCGTCGGACGGTGCCCCGGAGGGGGTGCGAGATGCGGTTCGAGGTGCTGGGACCGGTGCGGGTCACCGGTGCGGGGGACGCCGCCCCGGTGGCGGGCGCCGTGCGCGTCGGCCTGCTCGCGCTGCTGCTCGCCCACGCCAACACCCCGGTGCCGGCCGAGGCGCTGCTCGACGAACTCTGGGACGCCGCGGACCCCGCCGACCGGCAGCGCTTGCAGCTCACCGTGCACCGCCTGCGCCGGGCGCTGGGGGATCCCGGCCGGGTCGAGCACGACGGCGGCTGCTACGTGCTCCGCATCGGGCCGGGGGAGCTGGACGCCCAGCAGTTCGACGACGCCGTCGCGCGGGCCGAGAGCACCGACGACCCGGACCTCCGGGTCGACCTGCTGCGCCCCGCGCTGGCGCTGTGGCGCGGCGCGCCGTTCCAGGGGCTCGACCTCGGCCCGCTCGCCGCCGAGACCGGGCGGCTGACGGAGCGGCGGGAGACGGCGCTCGAGCAGCTCTACGCCGCCGAGCTGGAGCGCGGCCGGCACGCGTGCGTCGTCGCCGACCTCGCCGAGGCCGTGCGGCGGCATCCCCTGCGGGAGCGCCTGCACACGCTGCTGATGACGGCGCTGTCCGGGTGCGGCCGGCAGGCGGACGCGCTCGCGGCGTACCGGTCTGCCCGCCGGACCCTCGTCGAGGAGCTGGGCCTGGAGCCCGGGCCGGAGCTGCGCGAGGCCGAGCGCCGCATCCTCGCGGGCGAGTGCGACGCCCCGGCGGCACGACCCGAGGCCGAGGTCGTCTCCGAGGTGCTCCGCCCGCCCGCGCAGCTGCCGCACGACCCGTGCGGCTTCGTCGGCCGGGGCGACGAGCTGGCCGCGCTCGACCGGGCGTCACGGGCCGCGACAGGCGGTACCGCGGTGGTCGCGGTGACCGGGACCGCGGGCGTGGGCAAGACCGCCCTCGTGACCCACTGGGGCCACCGGGCGCGCGAGCGGTTCCCCGACGGCCAGCTGCACCTGGACCTGTACGGGTTCAGCCCGCACGACCCGGTGACCGCGCACGACGCGCTCGGGATGCTGCTGCGCTCGCTCGGGGAGAGGCCCGACGCGGTGCCCGCCGACCTGGACGCGCGGGCGGCGCGGTTCCGCACGCTGACCGACGGGCGACGGCTGCTCGTGGTGCTCGACAACGCCGCGGACGCCGACCAGGTGCGGCCGCTCCTGCCCGGTTCGGCCACCTGCGTCACGGTGGTGACCAGCCGCGACGCCCTCGCCGGGCTGACGGCAGGGGAGGGCGCCGCGCGGGTCGACGTCGGCCGCATGAGCCCGCCCGACGCGCGCGCCCTGCTCGGGGCACGGCTCGGCGTGCCGCTCCCCGCAGACGCCGGCCCGGCGGTCGACGGCCTCGTGGAGCGGTGCGCCCGGCTGCCGCTCGCGCTGCGCGTCGCGGCCGAGCGGCTGCGCGGCGCGGGACCGGACGACGTCGCGCACCTCGTGGCCGCGCTCGGGGTGGAGCGCGACCGGCTCGACCTGCTGGACACGGGCGACCGGCACACGTCGGTGCGGTCCGTGCTGTCGTGGTCCTATCGCCAGCTGGCGCCCGAGCAGGCGCTGCTGTTCCGGCGCTCCGGCTTCCACTGCGCGCACACCCGGCACTACCTCGACCCGTTCTGCGCCTCCGCGCTCCTGGGCAGCACCGACCTGCCCCGCACCCGCCGGCTCATCGACGACCTCGTGCGCTGCCGCCTGCTCGACGAGGCCGAGCGCGGCCGCTACGAGATGCACGACCTGCTGCGGATCTACGCGGCCGAGCTCGCCGCGGAGCAGGAGGACGCGGACGTCGCGACGCGGCGCATCCTCGACTACTACCTCGCGGCGGCGGTGAGCGCGGTCGCGTGGCTCGGGGCGCCGCGACCGGACCTGCGCACCGTGCTCCCGGAGGACACGCTGACCCCGCCCCTCGACGGCCCCGGGCAGGCGCTGCGGTGGCTCGACGCCGAACGGTCCGCGCTCGTGTGCGCGACCGAGCAGGCGCTGGCCCTGGGCCACCCCGGCCACGCCGTCGACCTCGCGGCCACCCTGCGCGCCTACCTCGCCGACAGCGGTCACCGGGACGAGGCACGCCGCGTGCACGCCACGGCGCGGGCGGCGGCGCGCCAGCTCGACGACACGGACCGGCACGCCGGGGCGCACGCCTGACCCCTGTCCCTCACAGCCGGGCCCCACCGCCTGTGCGTCGGTGCTCACGCGCATTTCACGCCTCGACGACCGGCGTCGAAACACCGCCTTCCTAGCGTCGGACCCGCTGGCCCGACGACGCGCCGGCGGTTCCAGACCACCGCCCGGCGTCGTCGGGCCCGCGCACAGGAGGACACACGATGGTTGCTCCGACCGCTGCCCCGGCCCCCGCGGCCGCGCCGCCAGGAACGCACGCCCGCCCCGGCCGCTGGATCGACGACTGGCGCCCCGAGGACCCCGCGTTCTGGGCCGGCGGCGGCCGCCGCGTGGCGCGCCGCAACCTCGTGCTCTCCGTGTTCGCCGAGTTCCTCGGGTTCTGCGTGTGGGCCCTGTGGTCGATCGTCGTGCCGCAGCTGCCCGCCGCGGGCTTCACGCTCACCACCGACCAGATGTTCTGGCTCATCGCCGTGCCCTCCCTGGTCGGCGCCACGCTGCGCATCCCGTACACCCTCGCCGTGCCGGTGTTCGGCGGGCGCACGTGGACGGTCGTGTCGGCGTCGCTGCTGCTGATCCCCACGCTGGCGCTGGCGTTCGTCGTGCAGCGGCCGGAGACGTCGTTCGGCACGATGCTGTTCGTCGCGGCGCTCGCGGGCTTCGGCGGCGGCAACTTCGCCTCCTCGATGGCGAACATCTCCTTCTTCTTCCCGGAGAAGGAGAAGGGCGCGGCCCTCGGCTGGAACGCGGCGGGCGGCAACCTGGGCACCGCCGTCGTGCAGCTCGTCGTGCCGCTGGTGATCGTCACCGGGGCGGGCATCGCGCTCGAGCGGGCGAGCCTCGTCTTCGTCCCCTTCATCGTGCTGGCGGCGATCCTCGCGTGGCGGTTCATGGACAACCTGTCGGCCGCGAAGGCCGACCCGCGCTCGTTCGCCGTCGCGGTCCGGGAGCCGCACACCTGGGTCATCTCGTTCCTGTACATCGGCACGTTCGGGTCGTTCATCGGGTTCTCCGGCGCGTTCCCCACGCTGCTGGCCGGGCAGTTCCCGGAGGTGACGCTGTCGCTCGCGTTCCTCGGCGCGCTGGTGGGGTCGGTGGCGCGGCCGCTCGGCGGCATCCTGGCCGACCGCGTGGGCGGCGCCGTCGTCACGGTGTGCTGCTACGCCGTGATGATCGTGGGCGCCGTGGGCGCGATCTCCGCGCTGGGGAGCCACCGGTTCGGGCTGTTCTTCGCGTCGTTCCTCGTGCTGTTCGTCGCGACCGGCGTCGGCAACGGCTCGGTCTACCGGATGATCCCGGCGGCGTTCCGGGTGGCCGGAGCCGGGCGCGACGTCGCCGCGACAGCCAAGGCGGCCGCCGGGTGCATCGGCATCGCGGGCGCGGTCGGGGCGTTCGGCGGGTTCCTCATCCCGCGCGGCTTCGCCGTCTCGACGTCGATGACGGGCTCGCTGGTCGCGGCGCTGTGGGTGTTCGTCGGCGCGTACGCGGTGATGGCCGTGGTCACCTGGGTGGTCTACGCGCGGCGCGGCACCGCGATGCGGGCGGCCCGGGTATGACGACGGCGGCGCGGACCCCGGTCGCGACGCACTGCCCGTACTGCGCGCTGCAGTGCGGCATGGACCTCACGCCGGCCGGCCGGCAGCCGCTGCCCGTCGCCGTGACGCCGAGGCAGTTCCCCACGAACGGCGGCGGGCTGTGCCAGAAGGGCTGGACCAGCGCGACGGTGCTGCGCGCCCCGGACCGGCTGACGACGCCGCTGCTGCGCGGGCCGGACGGCGCGCTCGCGCCGGCGTCGTGGGACGCCGCGCTGGACCTGGTCGCGAGGCAGCTCGCCGGGCTCGCGGTGGAGCACGCGGGGGCCGTGGCCGTGTTCGGCGGGGGCGGGCTGACGAACGAGAAGGCGTACACGCTGGGCAAGTTCGCGCGGGCGGTGCTGCGCACGCCGAACATCGACTACAACGGCCGGTTCTGCATGTCGTCGGCCGCCGCCGCGGGGAACCGGGCGTTCGGGCTGGACCGCGGCCTGCCGTTCCCGGTGACCGACCTGTCCGGCGCCGGCGCGATCCTGCTGCTGGGCTCCAACGTGGCCGAGACGATGCCGCCGTTCGTCCAGCACCTCGCCGGCGCGCGGGAGGCGGGCGGCCTCGTCGTCGTCGACCCGCGGCGCTCCGCCACGGCGCGCCTGGCCGACGACGGCCAGGGGATCCACCTGCAGCCCGTGCCCGGCACCGACCTCGTGGTGCTGCTCGCGCTGCTGCACGTGCTGCTCGCCGAGCGCCTCGTGGACCGGGAGTACGTGGCGGAGCGCACCGCGGGGTTCGACGACGTCACCCGCTCGGTCGCGGCCTGGTGGCCCGAGCGGGCGGAGACGGTGTGCGGCGTGCCCGCCGAGGAGCTGCGCCGGGTGGCGCGGCTGCTGGCGGCGGCGTCGCCGTCGCGAGGCGGTCGAGGTGCGTACGTGCTCACGGGGCGCGGCGTCGAGCAGTCGGCGCAGGGCACCGCGACGGTGACGGCCGCGATCGACCTGGCGCTCGCGCTCGGGCTGGTGGGGCGCCCGGGGTCGGGGTACGGGTGCCTCACCGGGCAGGGCAACGGCCAGGGCGGGCGTGAGCACGGGCAGAAGTGCGACCAGCTGCCCGGCTACCGCCGGATCGACGACCCGGCCGCCCGCGCGCACGTCGCCGGCGTCTGGGGCGTGGACCCGGCGTCCCTGCCCGGGCCGGGCGTGCCCGCCGTCGAGCTGCTGACCTCCCTCGGCACGCCGGGCGGCCCCCGCGCGCTGCTCGTGCACGGCTCGAACGTCGTCGTGTCCGCGCCGAACGCCGACCGCGTGCGTGAGCGGCTCGCCGCCCTCGACCTGCTGGTGGTGTGCGACGTCGTGCCGTCCGAGACCGCCCTGCTCGCCGACGTCGTCCTGCCCACCACCCAGTGGGCCGAGGAGGAGGGCACGATGACGAACCTCGAGGGGCGCGTGATCCGTCGGCGACGCGCCACGGACGCGCCGGGCGAGGCCCGGTCCGAGCTGTGGATCCTCGCGGAGCTGGCCCGCCGGCTGGGCTCGGGCGTCGCGTTCCCGACCGACCCCGCCGCGGTGTTCGACGAGCTGGCGCGCGCGTCCGCCGGCGGCGTCGCCGACTACTCCGGCCTCAGCCACGCCCGCCTCGACGCGCACGAGGCCGCCGGCGGCGAGGGCATGTACTGGCCCTGCCCGGCGGAGCAGCACCCCGGGACGCCGCGCGTCTTCCTCGACGGCTTCGCGACGCCGGACGGGCGCGCGCGGATGATCGCGGTGGACCACGCGGGGCCGTCGGACGACGTGCGCTCGGACGCTCCGACGTACCTGGTCACGGGCCGCGTGCTGCAGCACTACCAGTCCGGCGCGCAGACGCACCGCGTGCCCGAGCTGGAGCGGCTGGTGCCGGAGCCGTACGTCGAGCTGCATCCGTTGCTCGGGCTGCGCGTCGGCGTGCCGGACGGCGGTCGCGCCCGCCTGGCGTCCGCGCGCGGCGTGATCGAGGCGACCGCCCGCTGGACCGACGCCGTCCGCCCCGACACCGTCTTCGTGCCCTTCCACTGGAGCGGCGACGGGAGCGTCAACCGCCTCACCACCGACGCCGTCGACCCGGTCTCCGCCATGCCGGAGTTCAAGGTGTGCGCGGTGTCGGTGACGCCGGCGGCACCTGAGCCCGCCACGACGGCCGAGCCTGTCGAGACCCAGGAGGTACGGGTATGAGCCACGCACCGCACGAGGGGCTGCGGGTGCCGCACCGGGTCGTCGTCGTCGGGCACGGGATGGTCGGCGCGCGCCTCGCCGACGAGCTGTCCCGCCGCGACGCCGACGGCGCGCTCGACGTCACCGTGCTGGGCGCCGAGCCCTACGAGCCGTACAACCGGGTGCTGCTGTCGGACGTCGTCGCCGGCCGCACGGACGTCGCGGCCATCGTCATGCCGACGGTCGACGACGGCCGCACGAGGGTGCTCCGGGGCACGGTGGCGGTGGCGGTCGACCGGGACGAGCGGGTCGTGCTCGCCGACGACGGCACCCGGCATCCCTACGACCACCTGGTGCTCGTCACCGGCGCCGCCGCGCGCCTGCCCGACGTGCCGGGGCTCGGCGCCGACCCGGCGGCCCTGCCCGCCGGGGTGCACGCGCTGCGCACGCTCGACGACGCCCGCGAGGTGGTCGCCGCCACCGTGAACACCCCGCGCGCCGTGGTGGTCGGCGGCGGCGTGCTGGGCGTGGAGGTCGCGCTGGGTCTGGCGGGCCGCGGGCTGCCGACGACGCTCGTGCACGGGGCGGGCGCGCCCATGGACCGGCAGCTCGACGGCGAGGCGGGGGCCGTGCTGCGCGCCGCGCTGGAGGCGGCGGGCGTGGCCGTGCGCACGGGCGTGCGCCCGCAGGAGGTGCTCGTCGTCGGTGGTCGGGCCGTCGGGGTGCGGCTCGACGGCGCGACGACGGAGCCGGGGGAGACCCTCGGCGCCGGCCTCGTGGTCCTCGCGTGCGGCACCGCGCCCGAGACGGAGCTCGCGCGGCGGGCCGGGCTCGCCGTCGACCGCGGGGTCGTCGTCGGGCCGGACCTGGCGAGCGTCACGGACCCCCGCGTCTTCGCCGTGGGCGACTGCGCCCAGCCGCCCGAGGGGTCGCGGGGCCTCGTCGCGGAGGGCTGGGACCAGGCGCGTCGCCTCGCGGAGGCACTGGTGGCGCTCGCGGCACGCCCGCGCCCGGCGGCGCCGGTCGGGGGCCCGCGCGAGCACGTGCGACTGCCCGGCGACGGCGCGGGCCCGTCGATGGCGGTGCGGCTCGGCACGCTGCTGTCCTCGCGGGCGCCGGGAGCGGTGGCCGGCGTGGACGCCCGAGGGACCGACGTCGTCAAGGTCAAGGCCGGGCCGCTCAGCATCGTCGCGATGGGCCGGTGCGGGACCGGGCGCGCACCGGCACCGGGGGAGCGGACCGTGCGCCTCGGCGATCCCGCCGCGGGCCGCTACGTCGAGGCCGTCGTCGCCGACGGCGTGCTGGTCGGGGCCACCTGCGTCGGCGACGCGCGCGTGGCCGCCGACCTCACCGCCGCCTACACGCGCCGCACGCCCGTGCCCGCCGACCCCGCGTTCCTGCTGCTCACCCCCGTCATGCCCGCGGCGGCCGCCGCGTCGTCGCCCGAGCACATGCCCGACGACGCCACCGTCTGCCGCTGCAACGGCGTCACCAAGCACGACATCGCCGCGTGCATGGCCGACGGCGCGTCGACGAAGGACGACGTCGCCCGCGCGACGCGGGCGACCACCGGCTGCGGCAGCTGCACGGACGCCGTGTGCGGGCTGGTGGACTGGTTGCGCGCGACGCGAGCTCCGACGGACGACAGCGTCGGCTCGGGAGCGGTTGTCGGGGTGCGGGCGACGTCGTAGAGGTATCCCCATCGTCGTCCACAGATTCGAACAACTGTTCGACATGGGGGTGGGGTTCTGGTTGGCTTGAGTCATGGCACAGCAGCCCGTCTCCGTCGCAGCGCAGCATCCGTTGGGTGCTGCGTTGGATGCTGCCCTGGATGCGGCGGCGGACGCGCAGGTGGCGGTGAACGCGGCGGCGGGTCGGCGCACGGTCGCATTGGCGCGGGTGCTGGCGGCGGGGACCGCAGACGAGGGCGTGATGCTGGACCTGGGCGTGGAGTGGGTGTCGTCGGCGACGCCGGAGCGTCGCGGGTCGGTCGCGCATCGGGCGTTGGTGGCGGAGGTCGCGTGCGCGCTGGGGGTGAGCGAGCACGTCGCGCAGGGGTGGCTCGCGGACGCGGGCGTGCTGGCCGCGAAGGCTCCGGCCACGGTGGAGGCGTTGTGCGCGGGGTCGATCTCCTACCGGCATGCCGAGAAGCTGGCGGACGCGGTCGCGGACCTGCCGGCGGCGGCCGCGGCGCAGGTCGAGCAGGCTGTGCTGGGTCGGGCAGCGACCATGACGGCGGCCCGGTTCGGGGCACTCGCCCGCGCGGCCCGGGACCGGCTGCACCCCGTGCCCGCGCAGGTGCGCCGGGAGGCCGCCGCAGCGCGGGCGGACGTGTGGGTCGACGACGGCAGGGACGGGATGTCGTGGCTGACCGCGCACCTGCCGACCCCCGTGGCCCGTGCGGTGCACGACCGGTTGACCCGCACCGCCACCCGGGCCAAGACGTCCGGTGACCTGCGCGGGGTCGGGCAGCTGCGGGCCGCGACCCTGACCGCCCTGCTGCTCGACGACGCCCGATCCACGCCGGTCGAGCCTGACGAAACCACGACCGGGTGTCGACCGGCTCAACCATCGACCACGTCGGTCGAGCCTGTCGAGACCACGACCGGGTGTCGACCGGCTCAACCACCGAGCCCGCCGGATCCGCTGTCCACCCTGGCCCGAAACATCCGGCCCGTGCTGCACGTGACCGTCCCGGTCACCACGCTGACCGGCGACGGGGAATCGTCCGGCCTGTTGGACGGCACCACACCGATCGACCCGGAGACCGCCCGCCACCTGGCCGCCCGAGCCCCGACGCTGCGGCGCATCCTGACCGACCCGGTCACCGGGGCGATGCTCACCGTGGACCGCCGCTCCTACGTCGTGCCCGCAGACCTGCGCGCCTTCCTGACCCAACGCGACGTCACCTGCCGGTTCCCCGGCTGCCAGGTACCCGCCCGCCGCTGCGACCTCGACCACACGATCGCGTGGGCCCACGGCGGGGCCACCGACGCGACCAACCTCGCCTCGCTGTGCCGCAAGCACCACACGATCAAGCACGAGTCCCGCTGGCACGTCGAACAACTCGACCACGGTGTCCTGGCCTGGACCTCACCCCGCGGCCGCACCTACCTCACCACCCCCGGCACCGCCGACCACACCCTCACCCAGCTCGACGCGTGGAACCACGAGGCGGCGCACGTCATCAGCCAGGCACACCCCTCGATCACGGCAGCGCCGGATGCGCACGACGACGGCGCCAGGCCGGCGGCCCACCCGAGAGCCGACCGGGACGACGGCGACGACCCACCGTTCTGAAAGCGTGCCCGGCCAGCTTGACGGCCGCTCGACGCCGCCTACCCAGCGCGATCAGGTCTCGAAGGTGGTCGGTAGTCGGAGCGTCGCCCTCAGTCGGCGGGCGTAGGGCTGACGCTCCGCCGAGGGTACCCAGCGCGCATCGTCGTGACGCTGGTAGAGGCGGTCGTCGTGTCGACGGGGCAGTACGTGGACGTGCAGGTGCCAGACATCCTGGTCTCCGGCCGGCTCGTTGTGCTGGCGAATGGACGTACCGGCGCAGTCGTACGAGGAGCGGATGCCGTCGGCGACCTGCTGCGTGAGCTCCCAGATGCCCTGCCCGTCCTTCGGCGACAGGGCGTAGAGATTCTCGACGTGAGTCCGCGGGATCACCAGTACGCCGCCCGGGTTGGCAGGCCACCACTTCGGAGCGACACGGGCGAAGGCGTGCTCCGTGACAGCCACGATGTCGGAGGGCTGGTTCCACTGGTCGACGACGCCCCGCTGGATCCCGCAGAACGGGCAGGCGTAGCCGGCAGGCTCGTGTGTCACACGATGCGCAGCCGAGCGGCCCTCGGTCATCAGGCTCGACGCTCCGTCGGGCGCGTCCACTCCAGCGTGTAGCGGAAGAAGAGCCGCTGCCGGAATCGGGCGCCCGGCAGCACGCGGCGGGCGGTGTCGCGGACCTCGCCGTACGACTCGTCCGCGCTGCGCATCGGCACGGGCGGGGCATCGTCGGCCAGGTCGTCGTCCGCGGCGGCACGGACGACGCGCGGGTGCTTGATCATCCCGACGACGGGGTTGAGGAAGGACGAGCAGACGTCGACCACGAGGTCGCGCGGCGCTCCGATCCGCGCCAGGCCGACCACCAGCAGCCGCCCGCCGGGCGCGAGCATGCCGGCGGCGTGCCGCAGGGCGGGCTCGAGGTCCATGTGGTGCAGCGACGCGACCATCGTCACGACGTCGAACGAGCCGTCTGCGGGGACATCCTCGAACCGTCCGTGCCGCACGCTGACGCCCGGGTCGCCCGCGAACCGCGCGGCGCTCACCGCGGCCATCGCGGCGTCCGCGTCCAGCCCGACGACGGTGGCGCCCGCGCGCCGGAGGCGTTCCACCAGTGCGCCCGTGCCGCACCCGACGTCGAGCGCTCGTCGCCTGCGCCGCGGCAGCCGCCGCACGATCCAGCCGTGGAAGCGGTCGTTGTGGTTCCACGGGTGCCGTCCGTTGAGCCGGCCGAGCCACCGCCCGACGGCGCGGACCTGCGGGTTCGTCGTGGTGCGCGGATCGAACGTCGTCGTCGGCATGGACAGCGAGGGTAGCGTCACGACCGTGTCGCACCTCGTCCTGCTCTGCGGGCCCGCCGGCGCGGGCAAGTCCACGCACGCACGCCGGTACGCCGCCCAGGGCTATGCGGTCGCGTCGGTCGACGAGCTCGCGTGGGCGGCCGGGCAACCGGCGGCCCACCCGCTGCCGGACGACGTCGCCCGCCAGTTGGCGGAAGTCCTGCGGTCGCGGGTCGCGGCACTCCTGGACGAGGGTCGCGACGTCGTTGTCGACGCGTCGTTCTGGTCCCGCGCCGCGCGCGGCGAGTACCGGACGCTCGGCGCGGCCCACGGCGCGGACACCGTGGTGGTCTACGTCGAGACGCCGCGCGACGTGGCGCTGGCGCGCGTGGCGGCCCGATCGGGGGACGGCGCGCACCAGGTGCGGCTGACACCCGAGACGGCGGCCGCCTACTACGACGGGTTCGAGGTCCCGACGCCCGACGAGGGCCCGCTTGAGGTCGTCCGAGGCGGGTGACCGCGGTCCTCTCGCGGGAGATGTTTCGCGCGTGAGGCAGATGTTCCCGTGAGGTAACCGCGGCCTGACGGCGGCGACACGGCGGCTCCCTACCTTCGGGTCATGAGCAGCGAGCCCCCCACCTCAGGCGTCGCCCCCGGCGGCGCAGACCGGCGCCACGTCGTCGTCGTCGTCGGCGGCGGCATGGTCGCCCAGCGGTTCGTCGAGGCCCTGCGGGCCCGCGACGCCGCGGGCGACTGGCGGGTGACGGTCTTCGCCGAGGAGCCGCGCAAGCCGTACGACCGCGTGGGTCTCACCCGCTACTTCGAGGTGCGCGACGCCGAGGAGCTCACGCTCGGCGACCCGGCGCTGTGGGACGACCCGCTGGTCGACCTGCACCGCGACTGCGCCGTCGCGTCGATCGACCGCGCGGCGCGCACGGTCACCGACCGCCTGGGTCGCGTGCACGCCTACGACGAGCTGGTGCTCGCCACAGGCTCGAGCGCCGCCATGCCGCCCATCGACGGCAACGACCTGCCCGGCGTCTTCGTGTACCGCACCATCGACGACGTCGCGGCGCTGCGCGGCTGGGTCGAGGCGAAGCGCGAGGCGGGGCGTGTCGAGACGCGCGGCGGCGTGGTCGAGCGGCCGGTGCGCGGCGCCGTCGTCGGCGGCGGCCTGCTGGGCCTGGAGGCGGCCGGTGCGCTCAAGGCCCTCGGCGCGCAGGCGACGGTGATCCAGTTCGGCACGCACCTCATGGACGTGCAGATCGACCTGGGCGGCGGGCACGCGCTCAAGCGGCTCATCAACGACAAGGGCATCTCCGTCCGCACCGACACGGCCACCAAGGCGATCCGCCCCCACCGACGCACGGGGCACGTCGGCCGGATGGACTTCGCCGACGGCGGCCGGCTCGACGTGGACGTCGTCGTCATGGCCACGGGCGTGCGGCCCCGTGACGAGCTGGCCCGCGCGGCCGGGCTCGAGACCGGCCAGCGCGGCGGCGCCGTCGTCGACCTGACCTGCCGCACCGCCGACGAGCACGTGTGGGCGATCGGCGAGGTCGCCTGCATCGAGGGCCGCTGCCTCGGTCTGGTGGCCCCCGGCAACACGATGGCGGAGGTCGTCGCCGACCGGCTGCTCGGCGGCGAGGCCACGTTCCCCGGCGCGGACACGGCGACCAAGCTCAAGCTCTCGGGCGTCGACGTCGCGAGCTTCGGCGACGCGCACGGACGCACCGAGAAGTCGGTCGAGATCGTGTGGGCCGACCCGCTGGCCGGCGTCTACAAGAAGCTCGTCATGGCTGACGACGCGCGCACCCTGCTGGGCGGCGTCTTCGTCGGCGACGCCGCGCCGTACGCGTCGCTGCGGCCGATGCTGGGCGCCGAGCTGCCGGGCGACCCGGGCGCGTTCCTGCTGCCCGAGGGCGGCGGGGCCCCGGCCCTCGAGCTGCCCGACGACGCCCAGGTCTGCTCCTGCAACAACGTCTCGGCGGGCACGATCCGGGGTGCCGTCACGGGGCTCGACGGAGGGCCCGCCTGCACGGACGTCGCCGGCGTCAAGGCGTGCACGCGCGCCGGCACCACCTGCGGCGCCTGCGTCCCGCTGGTCACCAAGCTCACCAAGACCGAGCTGACCAAGGCCGGCGTCGAGGTGAGCAACGCGCTGTGCGAGCACTTCGAGCTCTCCCGCGCCCAGCTCTTCGACGCCGTGCGCGTGGCCGACCTGCACACGTTCAGCGAGATCATCGCCCGCTTCGGGCGGGTGGCGGACGGCGCCGACCCGTCGGCCGGACCTGGCCGCGGCTGCGACATCTGCAAGCCCACCGTGGCGTCGATCCTCGCCAGCCTCGGCAACGGGCACATCCTCGCGGGCGAGCAGGCCACGCTGCAGGACACCAACGACCACATGCTCGCGAACATGCAGAAGGACGGCACGTACTCGGTCGTGCCGCGCATGCCGGGCGGCGAGGTGACGCCGGAGGGGCTGATCGTCGTCGGTCAGGTCGCCAAGGACTTCGGCCTCTACACCAAGATCACCGGCGGCCAGCGGATCGACATGTTCGGCGCGCGGGTCGAGCAGCTCCCGGAGATCTGGCGGCGGCTCGTGGACGCCGGCTTCGAGTCCGGGCACGCGTACGGCAAGTCGCTGCGCACCGTGAAGTCGTGCGTCGGGTCCACGTGGTGCCGGTACGGCGTGCAGGACTCCGTGGGCATGGCCGTCGAGCTCGAGCTGCGGTACCGCGGCCTGCGCTCCCCGCACAAGCTCAAGCTCGGCGTCTCCGGCTGCGCCCGCGAGTGCGCCGAGGCGCGGGGCAAGGACGTCGGCGTCATCGCCACCGACCAAGGCTGGAACGTCTACGTGGGCGGCAACGGCGGCCAGACCCCGAAGCACGCGCAGCTCCTCGCCGAGAACCTCAGCTCCGCCGAGCTGCTGCGCACCATCGACCGCTTCCTCATGCTGTACATCCGCACCGCGGACCGGCTGCAGCGCACCGCGCCCTGGGTGGAGGAGTACGAGGGCGGGCTCGAGGCCATCCGCCAGGTCGTCATCGAGGACTCCCTCGGCATCGGCGCGGACCTCGACGCCGCGATGGCACGGCACGTCGAGGGGTACGAGGACGAGTGGAAGGCCGTGCTCGAGGACCCCGAGAAGCTGGCCCGCTTCGGCTCGTTCGTCAACGCCCCGACCACGCCCGATCCCGCCCTCGCCTACGTGCCCGAGCGCGGGCAGAAGCGCCCGGCCACGCCCGACGAGATCGCCGGAGGCCTGGCCGACCCGGTCCTCGTCGCCGGCCCCACCCTGGAGGTGCGCGCATGACCGCCCTGACCCCCGCGACGTCCGGCCCCGCGCCCGCCGTCGTCGACGGCCCCGGCTGGACCGCCGTCTGCCCGCTGGACGCGCTGGCCCCCGAGCGCGGCGCCGCCGCCCTCGTCACCGGCTCGGACGGCGAGGAGCTGCAGGTGGCGCTGTTCCGCCTGCTCGACGGCACGGTCTGCGCCGTGCAGCAGCTCGACCCGTTCTCCGGCGCGAACGTCATGTCGCGCGGCATCGTCGGCACCCGCGGCGGTACGCCCACCGTGGCGGCGCCGGTGTACAAGCAGGTCTTCGAGCTGCACACGGGCCGCTGCCTCGACGCGGCGGGCAAGGAACCGCGCGCGGGGCTGGCGGGGGACCTGGCGTCGTTCCCGGTGGTCGTGTCGGGCGGCGTCGTGCACGTGGGGATCGGATGACGACGCCCGGCGCGGCCCTCGGCCGCGTCACCCTGGTCGGTGCCGGGCCGGGCGCCGCCGACCTGCTGACCTACCGCGCCTGGCGCGCGCTGACCGCGGCGGACGTCGTCGTCACCGACCGACTGGTGCCGCGCGAGGTGCTCGACGACCTAGACCCCGGCGTCGAGGTGGTCGACGTCGGCAAGACGCCCGGCCGGCACACGCTGCCGCAGGAGGAGATCGACGCGCTGATCGTGGCGCGCGCCCTCGCCGGCCAGCACGTGGTGCGGCTCAAGGGCGGCGACCCGTTCGTCTTCGGCCGCGGCGGCGAGGAGGTCGCGACCTGTCGCGCCGCCGGGGTGCCGGTCGAGGTGGTGCCCGGGGTGTCCTCGGCGCTCGCCGCACCCGCGCTGGCGGGGGTGCCGCTCACGCACCGCGGCACGACGACGGCCTTCCACGTCGTCACCGGGCACACCCGCGACGGGGAGGCGCAGCTCGACGACGTCTCGGTCGCCTGCGTGACGTCCCGCGCCGCGACGCTGGTGGTGCTCATGGGCGTGGCCGCGCTGCCCGGCATCGTCGCCCGACTGCTGGACGCGGGCGCGGCCCCGGACACCCCCGTCGCTATCGTGGAGCGAGGTTCGCTGGCCGACCAGCGGGTCACGCGCGTCGGGCTCGACCTCGCCGCCAAGCGTGCCGAGGAGGTCGGGGTCTGCGCGCCGGCCGTGGTCGTGATCGGCGACGTGGCCCACGAGGAGCTGCTGGAGGTCGCGCGTGACGCAGGAGGATCCGCAGGGCGGAGCGGTGGCTGACGCCGCCACCCGTGCCGCCAGGCCGGCGCTGGGCCAGGTGATGGCCGGCTGCACGGTGCTCGTCACGGCGGACCGCCGGTCGGGGGAGCTGGCCGCCGCGCTGGAGCGCCGTGGCGCCGCCGTCCGGCACGCGCCCGCGCTGAGCATGATCCCGCACGTGGACGACGACGCCCTGATCGCCGCGACGCGCGCCCTCGTCGCCGACCCGCCGGACGTCGTCGTCGCGACCACCGGAGTCGGGTTCCGCGCGTGGATCGAGGCCGCCGACGCGCACGGCCTCGCCGACGACCTGCTCGCCGTCCTGGGCCGGTCGCGGATCGTGGCGCGCGGTCCGAAGGCGCGCGGCGCCATCCAGGCCGCGGGGCTCCAGGCCGACTGGGTCGCGGAGTCCGAGACGTCGGCCGAGGTCGCCGAGGTGCTGCTCAGCGAGGGCGTGAGCGGGCTGCACGTCGCCATCCAGCACCACGGGGCGGGCGCCGACGGGCTCGACGCCGTGTTCGAGAAGGCGGGCGCCCGCGTCTCCGCGCTGGTCGTGTACCGGTGGGGGCCGCCGCCCGACCCGGCCGCCGTCGAGGCGTCCGTCCGCGCCGCCGCGGCGGGGGAGATCGACGCCGTCGCCTTCACGTCCGCGCCCGGCGCCGAGGCGTGGCTGCGCGCCGTCGAGGCCGCGGGCCTGCGTGACGACGTCGTGGCGCGGTTCGCCGACGGGTCGATGGTCGCCGCCGCCGTCGGGCCCGTCACCGCGCGGCCGCTGGAGTCGCGCGGCATCCCGACGCTGCAGCCCGAACGCGGCCGCCTCGGCGCGCTCGTGCGCTCGATTGTGGGGCACTACGAGCACCTGGAGTCCGTCGCGCTCGCCACGGTCGCCGGGCCGCTGGTCATCCGGGCGCGCGTCGCCGTCCTGGGCCAGCAGGTGCTGCCCCTGTCGCCGACCGGCGTCGAGGTGCTGCGGCTGCTGGCCTCCGCGGGCGGCGACGTGGTGCCGCGCGAGCGCGTGCTCGACGTGCTGCCGGGCAGCTCCCGCGACCCGCACGCCGTCGAGGTCGCCGTCGCGCGCCTGCGTGACGCCACCGGCCGCCGCGACCTCGTCAAGACCGTCGTCAAGCGCGGCTACCGGCTGGAGCTCGCCCACGACTCTGCTGGTTGAGCCTGTCGAAACCCCCAAGGCTCAACCGGCGGGATAGACGTCCACCTCCGCCGCCTTGACGGACAGCCAGACCTCGGCCCCGGGGACGACGCCGAGCTCGGCCACCGCGCCCGGCGTGACGTCGGCAGCCAGGTGGCCCGTACGGATGCGCACCAGGTCGCCACGCGGCTCGAGCGAGCGCACGGTGCCGCGGAAGGAGTTGCGCGGGGAACCGTGCTGCTCGTCGAGGTAGACGGAGACCGCGGCGGGCCGGAAGACGGCGGTCGTCGGCGTCCCGGCGGCGATCCCGTCGGCGGGCGTCCGGCCGTGCGCGACCTCGCCGGCGGCAGTGCGGACGCCGTCGCCGGTCCAGGTGCCGGTGAGCAGGTTGAGCCCGGCGATCGTCGCCGCGAACGCGCTGCGGGGACGGCTCAGCACCTGCGCTGTCGGGCCGCGTTCGACGACCTGTCCGTCCTCGATCACGGCCACCTCGTCGGCCAGCAGCAGCGCGTCGAGGACGTCGTGCGTGGTGATGACGGCGGTCTGCCCGACGAGCAGGCGCTTGAGGGTCTGGCGCAGCTCGGGGGTGACGTCGACGTCGAGCGCGGCCATCGGCTCGTCGAGCAGCAGCAGCCGGGGCTCGGCGGCGAGCGCTCGCGCGACGGCGACCCGTTGCGCCTGACCGCCCGACAGGGTCGACGGCGCGCGGTCGGCCAGGTGCGCGAGGCCGACGTCCGCGAGCCGGCGGTCGGCCGCGGCGTCGGCCGCGCGGCGCCGGGCCCCCTGGGACCGCGGCCCGAACGCGACGTTCTGCCGCACCGACAGGTGCGGGAACAGCAGCGGCTCCTGCGCGAGCAGCGCGACCTGCCGGGCGTGCGGCGGCACCCAGGCGCGGGTGCGGCCGCCGTCGGCGCGCACCAGCGTGCGGCCGTCGAGCGCGATGTGCCCGTCGTGCGGGCGGAGCGTGCCGGCCGCGAGCCCGAGCGCCGTGGACTTGCCGGCCCCGTTCGGGCCGAGCAGGGCGAGGGTGCGGCCGTCGGCGACGTCGAGCTCGACGTCGAACCCGCGGGCCGGCAGCGTGGCGGCGAACGTCAGGGTCACAGCGGGCTCCGGTCCCGCCGGGTGGCGGCGATGACGAGGACGGCGACGACGACGAGCAGCAGGGACAGGGCCACGGCGGCGTCGGGGTCGGTCTCGCGCTGCAGGTAGATCTCCAGCGGCAGGGTGCGGGTGACGCCCTGCAGGCTGCCGGCGAACGTGATGGTGGCGCCGAACTCGCCGAGCGCGCGGGCGAACGACAGCACCGCCCCGGACAGCAGGCCCGGCCACACGAGGGGGAGGGTCACGCGCCGCAGCACCGTCGTCGGGCGGGCGCCCAGCGACGCCGCGACCACCTCGTAGCGCGCCCCGGCCGTGCGCAGCGCGCCCTCGAGGCTCGTCACCAGGAACGGCAGCGCGACGAACGTCTGCGCGAGCACCACCGCCGTCGTCGAGAACGCGACCTGCACGCTCGCGACCTCCAACGTCTCGCCGAGCAGGCCACGGCGGCCGAACGTGTACAGCAGCGCGATGCCGCCCACCACGGGCGGCAGCACCAGCGGCACCATCACCAGCGAGCGCAGCAGGTCGATTCCCGGGAAGCGGCAGCGTGCCAGCACCAGCGCCATCGGGACGCCGATCACGAGGCACGCCACGGTGCTGGCGGCCGACGTCTGCAGGCTCAGCAGCAGCGCCGCCCGCGCCGACTCGCTCGTGATCAACGACCAGTAGCTCGACCAGTCGACGCGCGTCGCCATCGCGACCAGCGGCAGCAGCACGAAGAGCCCGCCCACCGCGGCGGGCACGAACGCCCACCGCGGCACCCCCACGCTGGTTGAGCCTGTCGAAACCCCGGTCGCAGCCCTCGCCGAGACTCTCATGGCGCGCCGAAGCCGTACCCGGCGAGGGCCTGCCGCCCGTCGTCCGACAGCACGAGCTCGATGAACTCCTGCGCGAGGTCGGCCTGCGCGGCGCCCACGACCGGCGCGATCGGGTAGGTGTTGACGGCCTCGGCCGACTCGGGGAACTCGACGCCCTCGACGTCGTCGCCCGCGGCGGCGACGTCCGTGAGGTAGACGAGCCCGGCGTCCGCCTCGCCGGCGGTGACCTTGCCCAGGACGTCGGTGACGCTCTGCTCCTCGCTCACCGGCCGCAGGTCCAGGCCTGCCGTCTCGGCGACCTTCGCGGACGCGGCCCCGCACGGCACCTCGGGCGCGCACAGCACGAGCTTGACGTCGGGGTCGGCCAGGTCGGCGAGGGTCTCGACGCCGGCGGGGTTGCCCGGCGGGACGGCGATCTCGAGGGTGTTGGTGGCGAAGTCCCGGGGGTCGCCGACCAGGTCGTCGGCGACGAGCTTGTCCATGTTCGCGGTGTCGGCGGAGGCGAAGACGTCGGCCGGCGCGCCCTGCTGGATCTGCGCCACCAGGTCGGACGACCCGGCGAAGCTGAGCTGCACGTCGACGCCGTCGTGCGCGGCCTCGAACTGTGCGGCGAGGTCCTCGAACGAGTCCTTCAGCGACGCGGCGGCGAACACGGTGAGCGTCGCGTCGTCCGCGCCGTCGCCTGCGCTCGCGGAGCCGCAGCCCGCGAGCGCCGCGATGCCCAGCGCGACGACGCCGGCGGCGACGTGCCTCCTCACGCGTCCCCCCGGTCCTCGGCCTCGATCACGACGGTCGTCGACTTGATGACGGCGACCGCCACCGAGCCGCGCTCGAGCCCGAGGTCGCGCACGGCCTCGGTGCTCATGAGGGACACCACGCGGAACGGCCCGCACTGCAGCTCCACCTGCGACATGACCTTGTCGCTCTCGATGTCCGTGACCAGACCGACGAAGCGGTTGCGCGCCGAGCTCCGCATCCCGCCCGGCAGCGCCGGGACCCTGGCGTGCTCGCGCGCCACCGTCGCGACCTCGTACCCGTCCACCACCTTGCGGCCCGACGCGTCCGTGCTGGACCCCAGCAGGCCGCGGTCGATCCACCGGCGCACGGTGTCGTCGCTGACGCCGAGGTACACGGACGCCTCTGAAACGCGCATCTGCGGCATGAACCGGAGCATAGCCCCGTGTTTGCGGAGGAGGTTGTCGGGAGCGTGTGCCGGACACGGTCGTGCGCAGTGTCCGGAGGGGGACTTGAACCCCCTCGCCCGACGGCGGGGCGCTGAAGCCGTTCGTGGCCTGCGGGTCCCGCAGCCAGCGGAGAACATAGGCTGACGCCCGTGCATGACGACGTGACGCGGCGGCGGTCCGTGGCCGACCATGCCGCCGCGGTGGCGGGCCTGGTCGCCCCGGCGCTGGCCGAGGCGCGCGGGCGCGGCGCGGCGCGGGTCGACGTCGCGACGCTGCTCACCCAGGTGGGCGCCGGCGCCGGGCTCTCGCCTCGCGTGCTGGCGCGCGACGCGGTGGCGGCCGTCGCGCTGCCCGGCTTCGACAACTCGCAGATGGACGGGTACGCGGTGCGTGCCGCGGACCTCGCGGGCGTGGCCCCGGGCGCGCCGGTGACGTTGCCCGTCGCCGCCCCCGTGCCGGCGGGCACGCAGCCGCCGCCGCTCGAGGCAGGCACCGCGGCACCCGTGATGACGGGGGCGCCCGTGCCCGCCGGCGCGGACGCCGTCGTGCGGATCGAGGACGCGGACCCGCCGCGCTTCCCGGACCCGGCGGCCCCCGCGGAGGTGCGGTTCTCCGCCCCCGCCGCGCCGGGCACGTTCGTGCGCGCCGCCGGCTCGGACGTCGCGGCGGGGGACGTGCTGGTCCCCGCCGGGGCGCCGCTCGGCGCCCCGCAGCTCGGGGCGCTGGTCGCCGCGGGCGTCACGACCGTGGAGGTCGAGGCGCCGCCGCACGTGCTGCTCGTGTCCACCGGGTCGGAGCTCGCGCCCGCCGGGGCGCCGCTCGGCCCCGCGCAGGTGCACGACGCCAACGGGGCCGCCCTCACCGCCGCCCTCGCGCAGGCCGGCGCGCGCGTCACGACCCGCGTCGTGCCGGACCGGCCCGACGCGCTGCTCCGGCTGCTGGCCGAGGCACCGGGCGACGTCGCGATGGTCGTCACCACCGGCGGCGTCTCGGCCGGGGCCTACGAGGTGGTCCGCCAGACGCTCGGTCAGGGGGAGGACGCCGCCTGGTTCGGCCACGTCGCCGTCCAGCCCGGCGGGCCGCAGGGCCTCGGCACCGTCGCCCTCGGCGCGCGGGAGGTCCCGCTCGTCGCGTTCCCCGGCAACCCGGTGAGCGCATACGTGTCGTTCGAGCTGTTCCTGCGCCCGGTGCTCGTGGCCGCGACGGGGGGTGCGCCCGCGCGCCGGGCCACGGGCCGCGCGCCGCTGGCCGAGGCGATCGACTCGCCGCCCGCGCTGCACCAGGTGCGGCGCGGCACGCTCGACGCCGAGGGCCGCGTGCGCATGACGGGCGGCCCCGGCTCCCACCTGCTGACCCACCTCGCCGCCGCGACCGTCCTCGTGCACGTGCCGCCCGGCGTCGCGCACCTCGACGCCGGCGATCCCGTCGACTTCCAGGAGCTCCGATGACCGACGCCTCGACCGACAACGCCGGTCTGTCCCACTACCGCGCCGACGGCGCCGCGCACATGGTCGACGTGTCCGCCAAGGACGTGACGAGCCGGCAGGCGACGGCCCGGGGCGTGCTGCGCACGCGCGCCGACGTCGTCGCGCGCATCGCGTCCGGCGACCTGCCCAAGGGGGAGGCGATCGCCACCGCCCGCATCGCCGGGATCC
This sequence comes from Isoptericola sp. F-RaC21, assembly GCF_038593535.1. Classification (NCBI taxonomy): domain Bacteria; kingdom Bacillati; phylum Actinomycetota; class Actinomycetes; order Micrococcales; family Promicromonosporaceae; genus Isoptericola; species Isoptericola sp. F-RaC21. The sequence goes on from NZ_JBCFYX010000003.1 coordinate 935,899, forward strand.
TGGGCGCCAAGCGCACGCCCGACCTCGTGCCGCTGTGCCACCCGCTGCCGATCTCCGGCGTCGAGATCGACGTCGTGCCTGCGCAGGACCGCGTCGAGATCACCGCGACTGTGCGCACCACCGGCCGCACCGGCGTGGAGATGGAAGCGCTCACCGCCGTCACGGTCGCCGGGCTCACGCTGTACGACATGATCAAGGCCGTCGACAAGGCCGCCGTGCTCACGGACGTGCAGGTCGTGGCGAAGTCGGGCGGGAAGTCCGGCGACTGGACGCGCGCCGCCGCGACGACGGACGGGGCCGGCGCATGAGCGCCGGGCAGGAGCGGCGCGTCGCCGTCGTGGTCGCCTCCGACCGGGCCGCCGCGGGGGAGTACGAGGACCGCTCCGGCCCGGCGGCGGTCGAGTGGTTCGCCGCGCGCGGCTGGCGCACCTCCCCGCCCGTCGTCGTGCCCGACGGCGAGCCGGTGCGCGAGGCCCTCGCCGGCCTGCTGGTGGCGGCGCCCGACGCCGTCCCGCACCTGATCGTCACCAGCGGCGGCACCGGGCTCGGCCCCCGCGACCGCACACCGGAGGCCACCCGCGCCGTCCTCGACCGCGAGGTGCCGGGGATCGCGGAGCTCGTCCGCGCCCGCTCGCTGGCGCCCACGGACCCGGCGAAGAAGGCGGTGCCCGCGGCGGCGCTGTCCCGCGGCGTCGCCGGGGTCGCCGGTCGCACGCTCGTCGTGAACCTGCCGGGATCCGTCGGCGGCGTGAGGGACGGCCTCGACGCGCTCGCCGACGTGCTGCCGCACGCCGTCGACCAGCTCCGGGGCGGCGACCACCCCGCCCCGGTGGCCGAGCCTGTCGAGACCGTCGACGCGGTCGTGCTGCGCGCCGACGTCGTCGACTCGCCCCTGGACCCGCTGCTCGGGGAGCTGAGCGCGCTGGTGCGCGACGACGCGTGCGGGGCGGTCGCGACGTTCACCGGCTTCGTGCGCGACCACGACGGCGGCCGCGGCGTCGCGCGGCTGCACTACGAGGCCCACCCGGACGCGGCCGCCGTGCTGCGGACGGTGGCCGAGCGGGTCGCCCGGCGCACCGCCGCGGCCACCGGCGACCGGGTCCGGGCCGCCGTCGTGCACCGCACGGGCGACCTGACGATCGGCGACGTCGCGGTGGTGGCGGCCGTCGCCGCCGGGCACCGGCAGGCCGCGTTCACCGCGGCGTCGGACCTGGTCGAGGAGCTCAAGGCGGAGGTGCCGATCTGGAAGGAGCAGGGCTTCTCCGACGGCACCTCGGAGTGGGTCGCGTCGCTCGGCTGAGCGCGATCCTGAGCGCGATGACTGGGGGTCACCTGCTGTTCACCTGAGGGTCGGTGTCACGACGGCGGAGCGCCATCGGTGCTCCCTACGTTCGGGCACGTCGAACCCCCACCCTCAGGAGTGCCCGATGACGATCGCCCCCGAGTCGCGCCCGCTGCTGGACCTTGCGGCCACGCCTCACAGCCCCCACTACGCGCGCGGCAAGCGCAGCCCGGTCACCTGCCGCCTCAAGTGCGCCGACGCGTGCTCGCACCCGGCGCCGAACGAGTCCGCCAACGAGTACTTCCGCGACGTCGCGTCGCGGGCCCTGTCCCGCCGCGTCATGCTCGGCGGCCTCGCCGCGGCGGCGGCCACCGTCGTCGTCGGCGCCCAGGTCGCGGGCGCCCCCGGCGCGAGCGCCGCCACCGCGGCCGGCCGCGGGCACGGCGCGGGCAAGGGCCTCGCGTTCGGTGCGATCGCCCCGCAGGACGCCGCGGTCGACGCGTTCGTCGTGCCCGAGGGCTACGAGTGGTCGCCGATCATCCGCTGGGGCGACCCGATCCTGCCCGGGGGCCGCGCGTTCGACGCCGCGCGCCAGACGCCGGAGCAGCAGGCCAAGCAGTTCGGCTACAACGTCGACTACCTCGACATCCTGCCCGCCGACCCGGACGACGTCCGCCCCCGCGGCGGGAAGACGAAGCGGGGCAGGCGCGGCCTCCTGGTGAGCAACCACGAGTACACCAACGCCGGCATCATGTTCGACGACTCGTACGACGCCGCCACGCGCCGCGCCATCGAGCGGGCCGCCTGGGGCATGTCGGTCGTCGAGGTGCGCCGCGACCGCGAGGGCTCGCCGTGGACCTACTCGCGGATCAGCCGCTACAACCGCCGCATCACCGTGGAGACGGAGTTCCGGGTGGACGGCCCGGCGGCCGGCTCGTACCTGATGAAGACGGTCGAGGACCCGAGCGGCACGCGCGTGCGCGGCACGCTCAACAACTGCGCGGGCGGGACGACGCCGTGGGGCACCGTCGTCTCCGGCGAGGAGAACTACAACGCCAACTTCCGCGTCAGCGGCAAGGACCCGCGCGACGCGCGCTACGGGCTCAAGGACGCGGCGACGAGCTACGGCTGGGAGCTCGACGACCCGCGCTTCGACGGTCGGAACCCGGGGTACGAGTACGAGAGCCACCGCTTCGGCTGGGTGGTCGAGGTGGACCCGTACGAGCCCGACGAGGAGCCCGTGAAGCACACCGCGATGGGCCGCCTCAAGCACGAGGGTGCCAACGTCATCCTGTCGAAGCGCGGGCACGCCGTCGCGTACATGGGCGACGACGAGCGGTTCGACTACGTGTACAAGTTCGTCTCGAAGGACCGGTTCCGCGAGGGGAGCAGCCGCTGGGCCCGCCGTCACAACAAGACCCTGCTGTCCGAGGGCGACCTGTACGTGGCGCGGTTCACCGGCGACTCCCCGGCGTCGGAGATCGACGGCACCGGCGCGGTCCCGTCCGACGGCGGGTTCGACGGCACCGGCGAGTGGATCCCGCTGGTCAAGGACGGCGAGTCCCGCGTGCCGGGCATGACCGTCGAGGAGGTGCTCGTCTTCACGCGCCTCGCGGCGGACGCCGTCGGCGCCACCAAGATGGACCGGCCGGAGGACGTGGAGCCCAACCCGCTCACCGGCCGCGTCTACGTCGCGTGCACGAACAACACCGACCGCGGCAAGGAGGGCAAGGAGGGTGCCACCGAGCCGAACCCGCGCACCACGAACCGCGACGGCCACGTCGTGGAGATCATCGAGGACCGCGGCGACCAGACGTCGGAGACCTTCACCTGGAACCTGCTGCTCGTCGCGGGCGACCCGTCGGTGAACGGCTCGACCTACTTCTCGGGCTTCCCGGCGGACCGGGTCTCGCCCATCTCCTGCCCGGACAACCTGGCGTTCGACGACGACGGCAACCTGTGGATCTCCACGGACGGCGCGCCGTCGACCATCCAGAAGTGCGACGGCCTGTTCAAGGTCACGCTCACCGGGCGCCAGCGGGGCCGGGTGGAGCAGTTCCTGTCCGTGCCGCGCGACGCCGAGACCTGCGGTCCCGTCGTCGACTCGCGCGATGCCATGGTCTACGTCAACGTCCAGCACCCGGGCGAGGACGGCAGCATCGACGCGCAGAACTCGTACTTCCCGGACTACCTCGCCGAGGGCGAGCGCGCCCCTGCGGGCGCCTGGCGCGGCCCGCGCCCGTCCACGGTGCAGGTCTACAAGGCCGGGCGGGGCGAGCGGCCGGGCCACGGCAACGGGCACGGCAACGGGCACGGTCACGGGAACGGCAACGGTCACCGCGACGACGGCTGGGACGGCCCCGGGCCGTTCCCGTGGCCCCGCCAGCGCTGACCGCGAGGTAGCTCGAACCACCTCGCGGTGGCCAGGGGGTGGTCGACGGTTCGTAGACTGGGGAACCGTGACCACCCCCGAGGCGCCCGCGGACGCCTACCTCGACCACGCCGCCACGACCCCCATGTCGCGGGCGGCGCTCGAGGCGTACGTGGCGGAGGCCGGCCGCGCGGGGAACGCGAGCTCGCTGCACTCGGCGGGGCGCGCGGCGCGGCGGGCGGTCGAGGAGTCGCGCGAGTCCGTGGCCGCGTCGCTTGGCGCGCGGCCCAGCGAGGTGATCTTCACCGCCGGGGGCACGGAGTCCGACAACCTCGCCGTCAAGGGGATCTTCTGGGGCCGGCGCCGCTCGGACCCGCGCCGCACCCGCGTGCTCGTCTCCGCCGTCGAGCACCACGCGGTGCTCGACCCGGCGTTCTGGCTGGCGGGGCACGCGGGTGCCGAGATCGTGCTGCTGCCGGTGGACGGCGACGGCCGCGTGGACCTCGCCGCCCTGCGCGCCGAGCTGACCGAGCACGGCGACGAGGTCGCCCTCGTCTCGGTGATGTGGGCCAACAACGAGGTGGGCACGGTGCAGCCGGTGCGCGACGTCGTGCGGCTCGCGCACCAGCACGGCGTGCCCGTGCACACGGACGCGGTGCAGGCCGTGGGCCAGGTCGAGGTCGACTTCGCGGCGTCGGGCGTGGACGCGATGACGGTGACGGCGCACAAGCTCGGCGGCCCCCTCGGCGTCGGCGCGCTGCTGGCCCGCCGCGACCTGCCGATCGAGGCGGTGCTGCACGGCGGCGGCCAGGAGCGCGGCGTGCGCTCCGGCACCCTCGACGTGCCCGCGATCCGGTCGTTCGCCGTCGCGCTGGCGGAGACCGTCGCCGCGCGCCCCGAGCGCGCCCCGGCGCTGGCGGCCCTGCGCGACAAGCTCGTCGCGGGCGTGCGCGCCGTCGACCCCGAGGCCGTGCTGCGCGGTCCGGACCCGTCCTCCGACGACGGCGCCGCCGCCCGCCTGCCCGCCAACGCGCACTTCACGTTCCCCGGCGCCGAGGGCGACTCGCTGCTGTACCTGCTGGACTCGGCGGGCGTGCAGGCGTCCACCGGCTCGGCGTGCCAGGCGGGCGTGCCGCAGCCGTCGCACGTGCTGCTCGCGATGGGCGTGCCCGAGGTCGAGGCGCGCGGCGCGCTGCGCTTCTCGCTGGGCGCGACGTCGACCGCCGCGGACGTCGACCGCCTCGTCGCCGCGCTGCCCCAGGTGGTGGAGCGCGCCCGGGCGGCGGGCCTCGTGTCCGCGCCGGGGGGTGCGGCATGAGGGTGCTGGCCGCCATGTCGGGCGGCGTGGACTCGGCCGTCGCGGCGGCCCTCGCCGTGGAGGCGGGGCACGACGTGGTCGGCGTGCACATGGCGCTGAGCCGCAACCGCGACCAGTTCCGCACGGGCTCGCGCGGGTGCTGCTCCATCGAGGACGCCGGCGACGCGCGCCGCGCCGCGGACGTGCTCGGCATCCCGTACTACGTCTGGGACCTGTCCGAGCGGTTCGAGGAGACGGTGGTCGCGGACTTCCTGGCCGAGTACGAGGCCGGCCGCACCCCGAACCCGTGCGTGCGCTGCAACGAGCACATCAAGTTCGAGGCGCTGCTCGACAAGGCCACGGCGCTCGGCTTCGACGCCGTGGCCACCGGGCACTACGCGCAGGTCGTGACGCGCGAGGGCGCCGACGGCACCGTCGTCCGCGAGCTGCACCGCTCGCCGAACGACGAGAAGGACCAGTCGTACGTGCTGGCCGTCATGGGGCCGGACCGGCTGGCGCGGGCGATGTTCCCGCTCGGCGGTTTCGCGTCCAAGGCGGAGGTTCGCGCCGAGGCCGAGCGGCGCGGCCTGTCGGTGAGCGCCAAGCCCGACTCCTACGACATCTGCTTCGTGGCCGACGGCGACACCCGCGGCTTCCTGCGCGACCGCCTCGGCTCGCGCCCGGGCGAGGTCGTCGACACCGACGGCGCCGTCGTCGGGGAGCACGACGGGGCGTACGCGTTCACCGTCGGCCAGCGCAAGGGGCTCGGCCTCGGCCGTCCGGCCGCCGACGGCCGGGCGCGGTACGTCGTGGACGTGCAGGTGTCGACGAACACGGTCGTCGTCGGCCCGGCCGAGCTACTGAGCGTCGACCGCATCGAGACGCACAAGGCCGTCTGGCTCGCCGCGCCGCAGGAGCACGCCGAGGGCGCGTGGCTCGACGACGTCGAGGTGCAGGTCCGGGCGCACGGGGCACCGGTGCCCGCCCGGGTGCGCGCGGCGACCGCGGCCGACGGCACGCCTGCGATCGACGTCGAGCTCACCGGCCGCCCGCTGCGCGGCGTCGCGGCCGGGCAGTCGCTGGTCGTGTACCGCGGCACGCGCGTACTGGGCCAGGGCACCGTCGCGCGGGCCTGGCGCGGCTGACCGCCGCGCCGCGCGTCGGCCTCGCCGGTCAGCCCCGCGCGAGCCGCTGCCGGTGCGCCTCGTACAGCACGATCGACGCGGCGTTGGACGCGTTCAGCGAGCTCGCCGACCCGGCCATGGGGATCGCCACCGTGACGTCGGCGGCCTCGCGCCACCCCTTCGACAGCCCGGCGGTCTCGTTGCCGACGGCCAGCAGCACGGGGCCGGCGAGGTCGACGTCAGCCGGCGCGGCGTCGCCGTCCTCGTCGGTCGCGACGACGGTGACCGGCCGCCCGGCGGCGCGGTGCGCCTCCACCCAGTCCATGACCTCGCCGTGCGAGGCGGCCCGGACCACGGGCAGCGCGAACAGGGAGCCGGTGGACGCGCGCACGGACTTCGGGTCGTAGGGGTCGGCGGCGTGGCCGGTGACGACGAGGCCGTCGGCGCCGAAGGCGTCGGCCGACCGCACCACCGCCCCGACGTTGCCCGGCTGCGTGGGCCGGTCGAAGACGACGCCCAGGAACGACGGCCCCACCGGGACGCGCGCCAGGCCGTCGGCCGGCATCCCGACGACGGCCAGCAGCTCGGCGGCGCCCTCGTCCTTCTCGGCGAGCTCGGCGAGCAGGTCGGGGGACATCGCGATCGTCTCGGCGCCCGTGGACTGCAGCACGTCCTGGGCCCACGACGACAGCCGGCGGTCCGTCTCGTGCAGCAGCGTGCGCACCTGCCAGCCGTGCTCGACGGCCATCGTGATCGGGCGCACGCCCTGCACCAGGAACTCCCCGGCGCGGCCCCGCTTGGTGCGGTTGGTGAGCAACGTCTGCAGCTGCTGGAAACGGGCGTTGCGCACGGTGATCCGCATGCGCGCAGTCTCCCACGGGTGGGCGGGCGTCAGCTCCCGGTCAGCGGCGCAGCTCGTGCTCCCACCACACCTGGTCGCGCATCACCCAGTGCTCCGCCTCGAGGCCGTCGTGCACGCGGACGAGGTGCATCTCGCGGACCGTGAACCGCCGGTGGGACGGCGGGAGGCCGAGGAAGAAGCCCGAGTGCAGGGCGCTGAACGCGACGTGCAGGGACACGAGGTCGCCCTCGGCGACGGCGTGCAGCACCTCGACGTGCTGCTCGTCGAACGCGTCGTGGAACCAGTGCATGCTGGCGACCAGCGCGTCGGGCCCGCCGGCGCAGCCCGGCAGCACGTCGTGGTTGCGGAAGCCCGGCGCGAGCTGGCGGCGCAGCACCGCCTCGGCGCCCGACGGCATGGCGTTCGCGTGCACGCGCGTCGCCACCGCGCGGGGCGTGGACGGCGTGGCGGAGGGCAGGACGTCCCGGCCCGCGGGTGCTGCGGGCGCCTGGTCGAGGATGACGGACATCGGGACTCCTTCGTCGGGCCGTTACCGTGCTCCTACCCATCGAGAGCGGTGAGCCGCCGCGGCATGACGGGGCGGGAGAGGTGACTTGTGGTGACCTGGAGAGATCTGGTGGTGAACGTCGTGGACGAACGACCGGCGGGACCGAGGGCGGACGCGTGACGGCGGTGTCCGGGCACGGCCCGTGGCCCGGCGGCGCGCGCGACGAGCTCGTGGCGCAGCAGACCGTGCTGGACGACCTGGCCTCCCTGCCCACGGGTGTCGACCCGGTGCCGTTCCTCGCCCAGCTCGCGGGCCGCGGGCCGGGGGCGGACGCCGTCGGGCGGACGGCGGCGCTGCTGGCCGAGATGCCCGTCGAGCTGGGCCCGCACGGCTGGAAGCTCACCGACCACCCGGGCGGCGACCTGCGCCGGGCGGAGTCCCTGCTGCGCGAGGACCTGTCCGCCCTGGCGGTGGCGGCCGTCGGTCACGACGGCCCGCTCGCCGTCGAGCTCACGGGCCCGTGGACCCTGGCCGCCCAGCTGTGGTCGGCGCGCGGCGACCGCGTGCTCGCGGACGTCGGCGCCCGCCGCGACCTGTCGCTCGCACTGGCGGAGGCGGTCCGCCGGCACCTGGCGGACGTGCAGGCGCAGGTGCCCGGCGCGACGCCGGTCGTGCAGCTCACCGAGCCCCTGCTCGGCCAGGTGCACGCGGGCGTGCTGCCCAGCTTCTCCGGGTTCTCCCGCCTGCGGGCGGTGCCCGGGCCCGACGTCGTCGAGGGGCTGCGGCCCGCGATCGACGCGGCGCACGACGCCGGCGCCCGCGTCGTCGTGCACCTCGGCGCCACCTGGGTGGGCGTGCCGCCCGTCGCGCTGGCCGGGGCGGACGCCGTCGGGCTGGACCTCGCCGACATCGGCGGCGCGGGGGAGGCGGCGGGCTGGAACGAGCGCGCCTGGGAGCTGCTCGCCCGCGCCACCGAGCGGGGCATGGGCCTGTGGGCCGGGCTGCCGCCCGCCACGGTCTCGCAGTGCTCGGGTCCGCAGCTCGGGGAGCTGGTGCGCCTGGTCGCCCAGCCGTGGCGCCGCATCGGGCTGCCCGCGGCCGGGCTGGCGGACGTCACGCTGCTCGCCGCGCCGCGCCGCCGTCTCGCGGACGTCGCCACCCACCGCGCGGAGCTGGCCAACCTCGGGCGGGTGGCCGAGGAGCTCGCGGAGCGCGCCGACGCCGGTTGAGCCTGTCGAAACCTCGTTCCTCGGTATCTCGCCGGGTTTCGACAGGCTCAACCAGCGGGAGCGGGGTTTCGAGACGCTCGACGGGCGCCGCGGTCAGTAGGCTGAACCACGGCGTCGGCCCGCAGGGGGACGGTGCCCGTGACCCGACCCCGACCCGCGAAGGACGCCCGTGACCAGCCTCCGAGCCGTGCTGTTCGACCTCGACGGCGTGCTCACCCCGACCGCCGAGGTGCACATGCGGGCGTGGGAGCGCCTGTTCGCGCCGTACTGCGAGGCCCGCGGCCTCGCGCCGTACACGTCCGCGGACTACTTCGCGCACATCGACGGCAAGCCCCGGTACGACGGTGTGGCGACGTTCCTCGCCTCCCGCGGCGTCGAGCTGCCGCGCGGCACCGCCGACGACGCGCCCGGCGAGGACACCGTGTGCGCGCTCGGCAACCGCAAGGACGCCATCGTCAACCGCATGTTCGACGAGGAGGGCATCGCCCCGTACCCGGGCTCGGTGCGCTTCCTCGACGCCGTGACCGCGGCGGGCGCCCAGGTGGCCGTCGTCTCGTCGTCGCGCAACACGCCCGCCGTGCTCGCCGCGGCCGGCCTGACGGACCGGTTCGCCGTCGTGGTGGACGGCAACGTCGCGGCGCGCGAGCACCTGGCCGGCAAGCCGGCGCCCGACACCTACCTGCGGGCCGCCGAGCTGCTCGGCGTGCCCGCCTCCGAGTCCGTCGTGGTCGAGGACGCCCTGTCCGGGGTGCAGGCCGGCGCGGCCGGTCCGTTCGGCCTGGTGCTCGGCGTCGACCGGGGCGTCGGGGCCCAGGCGCTCGCCGCCCACGGCGCCGACCGCGTGGTCGCCGACCTCGGGGAGCTCGACGCGACCGTCCTGGACGCACCCGCCGACCGGCAGGAGGGCCGGGCATGATCCGCCGCACCGCCGACGAGCAGCGCTCCATCGACCGCCTGCGCTTCCCGGCCGAGCCGTGGCGCCTCGTGGAGGCGGAGTTCTCCGCGGAGGACCTCGGCGTCACCGAGTCCCTCTTCGCGGTGGGCAACGGCTACCTCGGGATGCGCGGCAACGTGGAGGAGGGCCGCGAGTCCCACTCGCACGGCACGTTCGTCAACGGCTTCCACGAGACCTGGCCGATCCGGCACGCCGAGGAGGCGTACGGCTTCGCCAAGGTGGGGCAGACCATCGTCAACGCGCCGGACACCAAGGTGATCCGGCTCTACGTGGACGACGAGCCGCTGCTGCTGCCGGTCGCGGACCTGGTCGACTACGAGCGCGCGCTCGACCTGCGCGACGGCGTGCTGCACCGCGAGATCCTGTGGCGCACGCCGTCGGGCAAGCGGGTCAAGGTGAGCTCGCAGCGCATGGTGTCGTTCGTCGAGCGGCACCTGGGCGTCATGACGTTCGAGGTCACGCTGCTGGACGCCGACGGGCCCGTGGCGATCTCCTCGCAGATCCTCAACCGGCAGGACGGGCAGGACGAGTACCACGTGCCCGCCGCGTCGCTGGGGGAGGGCTTCGACCCGCGCAAGGCGGAGGCGTTCGCGGGCCGGGTGCTGCAGCCGCAGACCCGCTGGGGCGACGACGAGCGGCTCGTGCTGTCCTACCGGTGCACCAACTCGGGCATGACGCTCGCCGTCGCGGCCGACCACCACCTCGAGACCGAGGACGAGTGGGACGTGCGCACCCAGGTCGACGACGACCTCGCCAAGCACGTGTTCCGCGTCGACGCCAAGGCCGGGCACACCATCCGCCTGACGAAGGTGGTCACCTACCACACGTCCCGCGGCGTGCCGACGCGCGAGCTCGTCGACCGCTGCCGACGGTCGCTGGACCGCGTGCGCGCGGGGGGCATCGAGGAGCAGTTCGCCCACCAGCGCACGTGGCTGGACGACTTCTGGGCCCGGTCGGACGTCGAGATCGGCGGCCGCCCGGAGATCCAGCAGGCGGTGCGGTGGAACCTCTTCCAGCTGGCGCAGGCCACCGCGCGGGCCGAGGGCTCCGGGGTCCCCGCCAAGGGGCTCACGGGCAGCGGTTACTCGGGGCACTACTTCTGGGACACCGAGATCTACGTGCTCCCGTTCCTCACCTACACGAGCCCGCGGTACGCCCGCAACGCCCTGCGGTTCCGCTACCAGATGCTCGACGCCGCGCGGCGACGGGCCCAGGAGCTGTCGCAGAAGGGCGCCCTCTTCCCGTGGCGCACCATCAACGGCGAGGAGGCGTCGGCGTACTACGCGGCGGGCACGGCGCAGTATCACATCGACGCCGACATCTGCTTCGCGCTGGTGCAGTACGTGCGGGCCACCGGCGACAGGGACTTCCTGCGCCGCGAGGCCGTGGACGTCCTCGTCGAGACGGCCCGCATGTGGGAGGACCTCGGGTTCTGGCGCGCCAACGGCGACGACAACTTCCACATCCACGGCGTCACCGGCCCCGACGAGTACACCACCGTCGTGAACGACAACCTGTTCACCAACGTCATGGCGCGGTTCAACCTGCGCGCCGCGGCGTTCGTCGTGGAGACGATGCGCGAGGAGTTCCCGGACGACTACGCGCGCCTCGCCGACCGCCTGTCGCTCGGCGTGCACGAGACGACCGAGTGGACGCGGGCCGCGGACCACATGTCCATCCCGTACGCCGAGAGCATCGGGATCCACCCCCAGGACTCGCACTTCCTGGAGCGGGAGATCTGGGACCTGGCGGCGACGCCGGTGACCAAGCGGCCGCTGCTGCTGCACTTCCACCCGCTGGTCATCTACCGGTACCAGGTGCTCAAGCAGGCCGACGTCGTGCTCGCGCTGTTCCTGCAGGGGCAGCACTTCACGCCCGAGGAGAAGCTCGCCGACTTCGAGTACTACGACCCGCTGACCACGGGGGACTCGACCCTCTCCGGCGTCGTGCAGTCGATCATCGCCGCCGAGGTGGGTTACCACGAGCTCGCGCTCGAGTACTTCGTGTCGTCGCTGCTCGTGGACCTGGCGAACCTGCACGACAACGCGGCCGACGGCGTGCACGTCGCGTCCGCGGGGGGCACCTGGTCGGCGCTCGCCTTCGGCTTCGGGGGCATGCGCGACCACGACGGCGTGCTGTCCTTCGACCCGCGGCTGCCGCAGGGCTGGGAGTCGCTGACCTTCCGCGTCGCGTGGCAGGGATCGCGCCTGCGCGTCACCGTGCGCCCCGACGAGCTCGAGCTCGCGGCCGAGACGGGCGAGGGCGCGAAGGTCCTCGTGCGCGGCGAGCAGGTGACGGTCACCGCGGACGAGCCCGTCGTCGTCGCCCTCGACGGCCAGGGCCCGGTGCGTCCCGGCCGCCCCAGCCTGCGGGCACTGTCCGGCAACCGGCGCGAGGACGGCACCCTCATCACCGCGACGGTGCCGCACTCCTGACGCGCGACCGACCCGCGGCCGGGCGCGTCGAGATCCGACGAGCCCGGCCGCTCTTGTCTTCCCGAGGTCTGTCCGTTAGCGTCGTCGGCCATGCGCATCGATGCGCATCGATGACGTTCCGCGACGAGGAGGGCGACATGCCGAAGGGCCCCACGAGCGCCGACGTCGCGCGCGAGGCCGGGGTGTCGCAGTCGACGGTCTCCTACGTCATGTCCGGCAAGCGGCCCATCTCGCCGGAGACGCGGCGGCGGGTGCAGGAGGCCATCGACCGCCTGACCTACGAGCCGCACGCGGGGGCGCGGGCGCTGGCCGGCCACAGGACCAGCACCATCGCGGTCGTCGTGCCGGTGCGGCCGGAGTCCGGCGCGCAGCGGCTCATGATGTTCGTCGAGGAGATCGTGCTGGCCGCGCGCCGCCGCGACCACGACGTCCTGCTCGTCACCGCCGACGAGGGGCCCGCCGGCCTGCGGCGCGTCGCGGGGCGCTCCCTGTGCGACGCGGTCGTCGTGATGGAGGTCGGGACCGAGGACGAGCGCGTCGCGGTGGCTCGCGAGCTGGCGCTGCCCGTCGTCTTCATCGGCATCCCCGGGGACAGCGCGGGCCTCGACTGCCTCGACTTCGACTTCGAGGGTGCGGGGCGCCTGCTCGTGGCCGAGCTGGCGGACCTGGGCCACCGGAGCGTGGACGTGCTCGGCTGGGCGCCCGACGCCGTCGCGCAGGGCATCAACTACGTGCCGCGGTTCGAGCGCGGCGCCCGGGCGGCCGCCGCGCAGCGCGGCGTCGAGCTGCGGTGGCACCGGCCCGCGGGCGAGGCGGACGTGCACCGGGCGGTCGACGGCGCCCTGGCGTCCGGCGACGTGCCCGGGCTCGTGCTCGCCGCCGCCATCCCCGAGACGCTGCGCGCCCTCACCGACCGCGGGTCGCGGCCGGGCCGGGACGCCGACGTCGTCGGGCTGGCCACCGACGCGGAGGCCGAGTCGTACGGGCTGACTGCCGCCTCGACGCAGCCGCGGGACGTCTCGCGACGCGTGATGGAGCGCGTCTTCGCGCTGATCGACGGCGACGTCGCGCCCGGGCGGGGTGCGGAGCTGGTGCCCGCGGTGCTCGCCCGCCGCGGGTCGACGAGCCCCGCCGGACACCCCGGATCGCCCCGGTGGCGGCCCCGCCGCGAGGGGCCGACACCGCAGCAGCACCCGAACCGATGACGAGGAAGGTGGAGCAGGCACATGGAACATCGATGCGCATCGACGACCCGGGAGGGGCCGACGCCGGCCTGGCGCGACCGCCCGGTCTCCCGGCGGGCGGTGACGGCGGCCGGGCTGGTCGCGCCGCTCGCGGCCCTGCTGGCCGGGTGCGGGTCCGCCGGGTCGGGCGACGCCGGCCCGGGGACGCTGCGGGTGCTCGACACCTACACCAACGACCCGGACCACGGGATCATCGGCAGCGCGCTCGACGCGGCGGCGCAGAAGGTCGGCGTGACGCTGGAGCGGGTCTCCGTCGCGGGGGACTCGCTGATCCAGCGCGTGCTGCAGCAGGGCTCGTCCGGCACGCTCCCGGACCTCCTCATGCTCGACAACCCCGACCTGCAGCAGATCGCCTCGACCACCGCGCTGCGGCCGTTCGACGCGCTCGGCGTGCCCACCGACGGGTACACCGAGGGCGTCACCGCCGCCGGCACCTACCGAGGGCGCGTGTACGGCCTCGCGCCGACGGTCAACACCATCGCCCTCTTCTACGACGTCGCCGCGCTCGAGGAGGCGGGCCTGGAGCCGCCGACGACCTGGGACGCCCTGCGCGACGCGGCGGCGGCGCTGACCAGGGACGGTCGCTACGGGATCGCCTTCTGCGGGAACGCCACGTACGAGGGCACGTGGCAGTACCTGCCGTTCTTCTGGTCGAACGGTGCCGACGAGCGCCGCATCGCGTCGCCCGAGGCGGCCGGCGCCCTCGACCTCCTCGCGGACCTGGTCCGCCAGGGGCACGCGTCGACCTCGGTGCTGAACTGGAGCCAGGCGGACGTCAAGGACCAGTTCGTGGCCGGGCGCGCGGCGATGATGGTCAACGGGCCCTGGCAGATCCCGGAGCTGTCCGGGGTCGACGGGCTGGAGTACGACGTCGTCACCCTCCCGACCCGGGACCCGGCCACGCAGACGGCCGTCGCACCGCTCGGGGGCGAGGTGTGGACCGTCCCGGCCACCGGCGACCGTGCCAAGGAGCGGCTCGCCGCCCGGGTCCTCACCGAGTTCCTCGCGGACGAGAGCCTGCTCTCCATGGCGGAGCAGCGCTACACGGTGCCGGCCAGGCCGGCCCTCACCGGCGCGTTCCTCGAGGCGCGGCCGGAGATGGCGGCCTTCGCCGACCTGATCCGCGACGCGCGCGCCCGGACGGCCCAGCTCGGGCCCGACTGGCCGACCACCGCCACCGCCCTGTACACGGCGGTCCAGCTCGCGCTGTCCGGCCAGGGGTCGGCGGCCGACGCGCTCCGGGAAGCGGGTGCGTACGTATGACCGCCACGCTCTCGGCCGCGGGTCCGCGCACCCGCCCGGCGTCCTCGGTCACGCCCCGCCGTCGTCCCGGCGCCGCCCGGGCCCGGCAGCGCCGCCGGGTCGCGGCGCTGTTCCTCGGGCCCGCCGTCGTCTACCTGCTCCTGTTCTACGGGTACCCCGTGGTGCAGAACGTCGTCATGGGCTTCCAGCACTACACGATCTCGACGTTCTTCACCGGTGCGGCGCCCTGGGCGGGGCTCGACAACTACCGGGAGGTGGTGGGCAGCCCGCTGTTCCGCACGGCGCTGCTCAACACGGCCCTGTTCACGGTGGGCTCCATCGCCGGGCAGTTCGTCCTCGGGCTGGGGGTCGCGCTGTTCTTCCGCCGCCGGTTCCCGCTCTCCGGCTTCCTCCGGTCGCTGATCCTGCTGCCCTGGCTCATCCCGCTCATCGCGGCGAGCGCCGTCTGGAAGTGGCTCCTCGACACCGAGTCCGGGGCGATCAACCGGGTGCTCGTGGGCACCGGGCTCGTCGACACCGGGGTGCCGTGGCTGAGCAGCACGTCCCTCGCGCTGGTCACCGTGATCGCCGTCAACGTCTGGATCGGGATCCCGTTCAACGCCGTCATCCTGCACGGCGGCCTGCAGGGCATCCCGGACGAGCTCTACGAGGCGGGCGCGCTGGACGGCGCCACCGGCCGGCGGGCGTTCCGGCACATCACCTGGCCCATGCTGCGCCCGGTGGTGACCGTGGTGCTGGTGCTCGGCGTCGTGTACACGCTCAAGGTGCTCGACATCATCCTCGGGCTCACCGGCGGCGGCCCCGCCAACGCGACGCAGACCCTGGCCACGCAGTCCTACCAGCTCTCGTTCGCCACCTTCGACTTCGGCCAGGGGGCCGCGGTGAGCAACATCCTCATCGTGATCTCGCTGGTGTTCGCCGCCGTCTATCTGCGCCTCAACCGGCGCGCCGTGGATGAGTGAGGCCCATGACCACCGTCCGACACCCCTGGCTCCACACCGCGGCGGGAGTCCTCGTCGTCGCCGTCCTGCTGTTTCCCGTCTACTGGATGGTGAACGCGTCGCTGCAGCCGAACGGCGCCACCGTCGACACGTCGTGGCTGCCGCTCGACCCCGACCTCAGCGGCTACCGCACGGCGCTCGCGGACCAGGGCGGCAATCTCGTCACGAGCCTCGTCGTCGCGCTCGGCAGCGTCGTGCTGAGCCTGGCGATCGCGGTCCCCGCCGCCTACGCGCTGGCCCAGTTCCGGCTCCGCTGGGCGGGCCTGGTGCTGTTCGGCATCCTCATCAGCCAGATGATCCCCGGCATCGTCATCGCGAACGCGCTCTACGGGGCGTACGCCGACCTCGGGCTGCTGAACACGGTGCCGGGGCTGATCCTCGCCGACTCGACCGCGGGGATCCCGTTCGCGATCCTCATCTGCCGCGCGTTCATGCAGTCGCTGCCGCCGGCCGTGGTCGAGGCGGCCCTGGTCGACGGCGCGGGGCCGGTCCGCGCGTTCGTGTCCGTCGTGCTGCCGATCAGCCGCAACGCGCTCATCACCGCCGCGCTGTTCACGTTCCTGTTCACGTGGAGCGACTTCCTGTTCGCGCTGACGCTGACCACCACCGAGGACGTCCGGCCGGTCACGCTCGGCATCTACACCTACCTCGGCGCGTACGTGAACGACTGGAGCGCGGTGATGGCCACCGCCGTGCTCGCCTCCCTGCCCGCGATCGTGCTCCTGGTGATCGCCCAGAAGTACGTGGCGGCCGGAGCCACCGGCGGGGCGGTCAAGTGACGGCCCGCCCGACCTCCCGCGAGACCCGAGAACCCCGAAGAGAAGGAGACATCATGACCGCACCGATCCGCGTCACCGTCTGGGGCGAGAACCGCCACGAGCAGCTCGAGCCGGAGGTCGCCGCCCGCTACCCCGACGGCATGCACGGGGCCGTGGCGCAGGGCATCGAGGCCCACCTCGGCGCCGGCGTGCGCGTGCGCACGGCCACCCTCGACGACCCGGAGCACGGGCTCACCGAGGAGGTCCTGCGCGACACCGACGTGCTCACCTGGTGGGGGCACGCCGCGCACGGCGAGGTCTCCGACGAGGTCGTCGAGCGGGTGCACCGGCACGTCCTGGAGGGGATGGGGCTGATCGTCCTGCACTCCGGGCACTGGTCGAAGATCTTCATGAAGCTCATGGGCACCACCTGCACCCTGCGCTGGCGCGCCGAGCACGACCGCGAGCTCGTGTGGACCGTCGACCCGACGCACCCCATCGCGCAGGGCGTGCCGCACCCGATGATCATCGAGGAGGACGAGATGTACGGGGAGTTCTTCGACGTCCCCGCCCCCGACGAGACCGTCTTCCTCAGCACGTTCTCGGGCGGCGAGGTGTTCCGCTCCGGCATCACCTACCGGCGCGGCTACGGGAAGATCTTCTACTTCCGCCCGGGCGACCAGGAGTACCCGACCTACTTCCACGACGGCGTCCGCAGGGTGATCGCCAACGCCGTCGAGTGGGCCGTGACCGTGCGCCCCGAGCGCAGCACGCCCACGCTGCTGCGGTACGAGACCGAGGACTTCTACCGCGGGCGGGGCTACGAGGGCGCGCTGAGCGCCGAGGCCGAGGCGGCGGCCGCGGAGGCGGGGCTGTGAGCACCCCGCTCGTCCTGGTCGGCGCCGGCGGCATGGGCCGGGCGTGGCTCGGGGCGATCCGGGCGGAGCCGGGCGCCGAGCTGGCCGGCGTGGTCGACCTCGACGTCGACGCGGCCCGCCGGGCGCTCGCCGACGCCGGGGCGCCGGACGTCCCGGTGGGCACGGACGCCGTCGCCCTGGCGCGGGAGACCGGGGCGCGGGCCGTCGTCGACGTCACGGTCCCCGCCGCGCACCACCCGGTGACGACGGCGGCCCTGGTCGCCGGCCTGCCGGTGCTGGGGGAGAAGCCGGCCGCGGCGACCGTCGCCGAGGCGCTGTCCCTCGTGGCGGCCGCGGAGGTGACCGGGCAGCTCTTCATGGTCAGCCAGTCGCGCCGCTACAACCGGCAGCTCGAAGCGTTCCGCGGGCAGGTCCGGACGCTGGGCCGGCCCGGCGTGCTCACCACGGAGTTCTTCAAGGCCCCGCGCTTCGGCGGCTTCCGCGAGGCCATGGCGCACCCGCTGCTGGTGGACATGGCCATCCACCCGTTCGACACCGCCCGGTACCTGCTCGACGCCGAGCCGGTCGCGGTCTACTGCGAGTCGTTCAACCCGGCGTGGAGCTGGTACGCCGGCGCCGCCGCCGCGAGCGCCGTCTTCGAGATGACCGGCGGCGTCCGGTACGCCTACACGGGCAGCTGGTGCAGCCCGGGGCGGGAGACGTCGTGGAACGGGTCGTGGCGGCTGTCGGGCGAGCTCGGCACGGCGGCGTGGGACGGGGACCACGACCCGGTGGTCGAGCACGCCTCCCCGCCCGCGGCGGCGGGGGACGTCGCGGACCCGGGGGACGGGATCGCGGGGGCCCTCGCGGCCTTCCTCGCGGCCCTCGACGGCGGGCCGGTGCCGCGCGGCGAGGTCCACGAGAACGTGCTGAGCCTCGCGATGGTCGAGGCGGCCGTCGCGTCGGCGACGGCGGGGGAGCGGGTGCTCGTCGACGACGTCCTCGAGCGCGCCCACGCCGAGGCCCTGGCGACGGAGACCCGCGAGGACGTGCGCGCGCGGCTCGCGTCGTGGACCTCGGTCCGTGCCGCCCTCGACCAGGTGCACCGCGGGGCGCCGGCGGCCTGAGCGTGCCCGGCCCGGCGGTCGCCGCCGCCGGGCCGGCGCGTCAGGCGAGGCGCTCGTGCAGGAACGTCCACGCGAGCGCCGACATGTGCGCGGCCTGCGCGTTGTTGGCGGCGCCGCCGTGGCCGCCCTCGACGTTCTCGTAGTACGTGACGTCGTGCCCGGCGGCCCCGCCCGCGGCCAGCATCAGCGCCGCCATCTTGCGCGCGTGGCCCGGGTGCACGCGGTCGTCCTTCGTCGACGTCGTGAACAGGACCGGCGGGTAGGCGCGGTCGGCGTCGAGCAGGTGGTACGGCGAGAAGGTGCGGACGAACTCCCAGTCCTCGGTGTCCGGGTCGCCGTACTCGGCCGTCCACGACGCGCCCGCGAGCAGGTGCGAGTACCGCTTCATGTCCAGCAGGGGCACCTGCACCACGACCGCGCCGAACAGGTCGGGGTACTGCGTGAGCATGTTCCCCGCCAGCAGGCCGCCGTTCGAGCCGCCCTGGGCGCCGAGGTGCGCGGGCGTCGTGATGCCGCGGGCCACGAGGTCGCGCGCGACGGCGGCGAAGTCCTCGTAGGCCTTGTGCCGCTTCTCGCGGAGCGCGGCCTGGTGCCACGCGGGGCCGTACTCGCCGCCCCCGCGGATGTTCGCCACGACGTACACGCCGCCGCGCGCGAGCCACGCCCGCCCCACGGTGCCCGAGTAGCCCGGCAGCAGCGGGATCTCGAAGCCCCCGTACCCGTACAGCAGCGTGGGCGCCGTGCCCGGCACTTGGCCGGTCGAGCCGGTGCCGGTCGGCCGCACCAGGTCCTCCCGCCCGACGACGAAGTACGGCACGCGGGTGCCGTCGTCGGACACCGCGAAGTGCTGGTCGGCGACCATGCCGGCCGCGTCGAAGTACGCCGGCGCGGCCTTCAGCGGCTCGGGCTCGCCCGGCTCCGCGCCGGGGCCCGGCACCGTCGCGAGCGCCAGGGTGGACGGCGTGAGGTAGCCGGTGGTCGTCACCCAGACGTCGTCGCTGTCCAGCGGGTCGACGGCGCGCACGCCGACGGTCAGCAGGCCGCCGCCGAGCGGCAGCTCGGAGCGGGTCCAGGGCGCGCCGGGGGCGGCGTCGGCGGGCGGGGTGAGCACGTGCAGCGCGTTCTTCACGTCGTCGAGCACGTTGACGACCAGGTGGTGGCGCGTCCACGAGGCGCCGACCAGCGACGTCGACGGCGTGGGCTCGAACAGGACGGTGAACCGCCGGTCCCCGAAGAGGAACGCCTGCAGCGGGGCGGCGAGCAGGGACCCCGCCGGGTAGGTGGTGTCGTCGAGGGACCAGTCGTCCCGCAGCTCGACGAGCAGCCACTCGCGGTGGAGGCCGACCTCGGCCGACTCGGGCACCTCGATCTTGACCAGCCGCTGCACGGGCGTGCCCGGCTGGTCGACGAGGAACGTCTCGGACCGGTAGAAGGCGATGGAACGGGTCACGACGTCGCGCTCGAACCCCGGCGTGCGGGACCGGCGGGCCGAGATGTACAGGTCGTCCGCGGCCCCCTCGAAGACGAGGGTGGAGTCCTCGATCGGCGTGCCGCGGCGCCACCTGCGGACGGTCCGCGGGTAGCCCGAGGTCGTGGTCGTACCGGGGCCGAGGTCGGTGAAGACGTACACCGTGTCCTCGTCCATCCAGGCGAGCCCGCCCTTGGCGCCCACCTGCCCGTCCTGGCGGGCGGTGTCGCGCTCGAAGCCGCCGTCGGAGGCCGGGACGAAGCGCTTCTCGACCAGGTCGAACTCGCGGGTGACGTCGGCGTCGGAGCCGCCGGGGGAGAGATCCACCAGCGCGCGGCGCCAGGGCTCGCCCGCCGCGAGCTGCTCGGGCGTCGGCCGCAGCAGCGACGCGCCGTGCCACACCCAGCTCTTGCCCTCGGCCGCGGCGAGGGCGTCGAGGTCGAGCACCGTCTCCCAGTCGGGGTGGTCGGTGCGGTAGGAGCCGAGGGTGGTGCGCCGCCACAGGCCGCGCTCGTGCTCCGCGTCGCGCCAGAAGTTGTACAGGTGGTCGCCGATGCGCGAGACGTCGGGGATGCGCTCGTCGGAGTCGAGCACCTCGCGCACCGCGGCCTGGGTCTCCGCGAAGCCGGGGGCGGCGCCGAGGGTCGCGTGCGCGTGCTCGTTGCGCTCGCGCACCCAGGCCAGCGCCTCGCCGCCCTCGACCTCCTCGAGCCACGCGAACGGGTCCGGCTGGGCCGGGTCGAGCGGGGTCGGCGGGGCGGCGGGCAGGGAGGTGTCGACGTGCTCGGCGGTCATGCTCGGCACCATAGCCGCCGGGCGCGCCGAGAGGCGGCGGTGCCTTTCACCCCGGGGGTGCCCGTGGTAGAAACTCCTGGTCAGGGCATTGATCCCGCTATGGACGTTCCAGGGGTTTCGCGGAGAACGCCGCTTTCGCGCGGGCACGCGCACGGCGCCGTCGGACCCGACCCTTCCACCCACGGGGGTGCGGTGAGCACGACGACCTCTGCCGGCTCGCGCGCGACGGCGCGCGTCGCTGCCCGGCTTCCTGCCCAGCTCTGCGCGGTCGCTGCCGCCCTGGGCGTCGCGGCGGTGGCCGTGCTCGACGACCGCCTCTCCCGCGCGGGGGCCGGGGCGCTGGCCGGCGCGGCCGTGCTCCTCGTCGTCGTCGCGGCCGCGCTGCTGTCGCGCGCCGCCGCGCGGGCCGACGCCGAGAGCGCCGCCCTGCGCGCCGAGCGCGACGTGCTGGCGTCCGACCTCGCGACCGCCGCCGGCGCGCTGGACGACGCGACGGCCGAGCTCGCCCGCACGCGCGAGGCCCGCGACGACCAGCGCGCCGCCGTGGAGACCGCCGTCGTGGCCCTGGGCCGCAAGGTGCAGGCGTCGGCGCACCGCATCCAGGAGGAGGCGGCCCGCATGGTCCAGCGCCACGCGGCGGACCCCGACGTGCTGCAGACGTCCATGCGGATCGACCACGCCGCCGCCCAGCACGCGCGCCAGGCGCAGAACCTCGTCGCGCTCTGCGGCCGGCGGCCGGGCCAGACGTGGGACGACCCGCTCGCCCTGCCCGACGTCGTGCGGGCGGCCGCCGGGCGCATCACGGCGTTCCAGCGCGTCGAGGTGTCCGGCGACCCCGGGCTGGCGGTGGTCGGCCGCGCCGTCGAGCCGGTCGTGCACGTCCTCGCCGAGCTGCTCGCCAACGCCACGCAGTGCTCGCCCCCGAGCACCCAGGTGCTCGTCACGGTCCGGCAGGTGCAGCGTGGCGCCGTCGTCGAGATCGACGACTGCGGCGTGGGGATGGTCGCCCGCGAGCTGGACCGGGTGCGCGCCGTCGCGTCCGGCGCGCAGCCGGTCGGGATCGCCGACCTCGGCGAAGTGCCGCAGACCGGGCTCGCGGTCGTCGGGTCGTACGCCCGAGCGCTGGACCTGCGGGTCGACCTCATGGAGTCCGTGTACGGCGGTCTGCGTGCCGTCGTCATGGTGCCCGCCGACCTCGTCACCGCGGCCGCCGCCGCGGCTCCCGCCCTCGCCCCGAGCGTGGAGGAGGCCTCGCCCCCGGGCGCCGCCGCGCTGGCCGGCCCGTCCGGGACGCCGGCGCGGCCCGCGGAGCCCGTCCCGCCGCAGGCCGGCCCGGCCGGCGCGCCGGCGCTGCCGCAGCGGCGCTCACGCCGGGGCTCCGGCGGCCCGGCGACCGGCAGCCAGCGGGTCGTGCCCGCCGACGCCCCGGCGCAGACCGCCGAGGAGGCCGGCGCATGGATCGGTGCGTTCTTCGCCGCCGACCGCGCGACCCTCGACAGCGCCCTCGACGGCACCGTCCCGACGGGCAGCACCGCGACCACCGACCACCACAGCCAGCCGTCCGCCGTGCCGGACGGGACCTCGGAGGACTCATGACGACCCAGACCACCGACGAGACGTCACCTGCGGCACCGTCCGCGGCGTCGCCCGCGACGCAGGCCGCGCCGCCGCACCCGGACAGCTGGATGCTCGACCTGGTCGCCGGGGTGCGCGGGGTGCGGCACGTCGTCGTGCTCAGCTCGGACGGGCTGGTCAAGGTCCGCACGGACGACACGCCGCCGGACACCGCCGACAAGGTCGCGGCGGCGTGCGCCGGTCTCGTCGCGCTCGGCATGAGCATGGGGCGGGAGTTCGGCGCCGGCGACGCGCTGCGCCAGGTGCTGGTGGAGTTCGACGGCGGGTTCCTCTTCGTGCGTGGCGCGGGAGACGGCTCGCGGCTGGCGGTCGTGACGGACGCGGCCGTCGACCCGGGTCTCGTGGCCCAGCAGATGCAGGCGCAGGTGCTGATGATCGGCGAGCGGGCGCTCGGCACGGACGTCCTGCGCCCGGCGGCCGGGCCGGCGTCCGCCGAGCGAGGGACGCGATGACCGACGCGCCCGGGGGCGGCTACCGCGACCACCCGGTGCGCTCGTACGTCCTCACGGGCGGCCGCGCGCACCCCAGCCGCAACACGTTGCGGCCCGAGACGCTGCTGTGCGCGGTGGACGACGGCCGCGAGCTGCCCGTCGGCGCGGGCCGGCACGAGCGCGCCCTGCTCGAGACGTGCCGCGGCACGCTCGCCCTGGCGGAGCTCGCCGCGTACCTGCACCTGCCCACGAGCCTGGTCGCCGTGCTGGCCTCCGACCTGCTGGACGCGGGCTACCTGGCGATCCGGTCGGCCGCGCCCCACGACCTGCCGGGGGTCGACCTGCTGGAGGAGGTCCTCGATGGTCTCCGCCGGTTCTGAGGCGCCACCCGTCGACCCGGCCGCCCTGCACCTCGCGCCCACGGTCGAGCGGTCGGTCAAGGTGCTCGTGGTCGGCGCGTACGGCGTCGGCAAGACGACGCTCATCGGCGCGGTGAGCGAGATCCCCGTGCTCAGCACGGAGGAGACGATCACGGCGGCCAGCGTCGGCGTCGACCCGCGGCTGGGGGAGAAGTCCACGACGACGGTCGCGATGGACTTCGGCCGGGTCACGGTGGGCGGCACCACGGCCCTGTACCTGTTCGGCACGCCCGGGCAGAAGCGCTTCTGGGACCTGTGGGCCGGGCTGGCGGACGGCGCCGTGGGCGCGCTCGTCGTCGTGGACACGCGCCGCCTGGAGGACAGCTTCGAGGTGCTCGACCAGCTCGAGGAGCACACGGCGCTGCCGGTCGCCGTCGTCGTGAACGAGTTCCCGGACGCGCCGCGGCACCCGACCGAGGCCGTGCGCGCCGCGCTCGACCTGCCGGAGGACACGCCCGTGGTCACGGGCGACCTGCGCGAGCGCCGGCAGGCGGTGGAGGCGCTCCAGGCGCTCGTCGCGCACGCCGTGCGCCTCGCCCGCCGGGGCGCGGCCGCATGAGCCTCACCGGGGCGGTGCGCGTGGTGCGCCTGGAGGACGTGGCGGACCGGCCGCTGCTCGCCGACCTGGCGGGCGCCGCCGACCCGGCCGCGCACTACGAGGCGCTGCGGTCGCGGTGGGGCGCCCTCGCCCCGGTCGACCTGGAGCCGGGAGTGCCGGCGTGGCTCGCGCTGGGCCATGCGGAGGTCTCCGCCGTCCTGCGCAACGAGGCGATGTTCTCGCGCGACTCGCGGCACTGGCGGTACGCGGCGGAGCGGCTGGTCGGACGGCGCTCGGCGACGCGGGCGGTGCTCGAGCAGCACGACAGCGCGCACGACCGCGACGGCGCGGAGCACCGGCGGCTGCGCACGCCCCTGGCCGACGCGCTCGACGCCGTCGAGGACAAGCGCGTGCGGCGCACGACGGAGGTCGCGTGCGCCTCCGTGCTGGACCGGCTGGCCGCGCGCGGCACGGCCGACATGGTCGCCGAGTACGCCGTCGACGTCCCGGTGCGGGTGCTGGCCGACCTGCTCGGCATGACCCTCGCGGACGCGCGCCGGATGCACGAGCTCACCGTCGCCCGGCGCTCGGGCACCGACGACGCGTACCCGGCCGCCGTCGAGGCGGAGGACCTGCTCGCGGGCTTCGTCGCCGCCCGGCGCGCCGAGCCGAGCGACGACCTCACGTCCGCGCTGCTCGCGCACCCGGCCCACGCGAACGACCTCGAGGTGATGGGCGCCGTGGACCTCGTGTTCGCCACGGCGCACGACGCGGAGATCGCGTGGATCGCCACCGCGCTGCAGCGGCTGCTCGCCGACCCGGGGTTCGCCGCCCGGCTGCACGGCGGCCGGCTCGCGCTCGACGACGCCCTCGACGAGGTGGCGCGCGACGCACCCCCGCTGCCGCACCTGCGGCCCCGCTACGCCCTCGCGGACGGGGAGCTGGGCGGGCAGGCGATCGCGGCCGGCGACGCCGTGGTGCCGGCCGTGGCGGCGGCCAACGCCGACGGCGCCGTCCGCGCAGCGGATCCCTGGGAACAGGTGGACGCCCGCTTCCACCTCACGTGGGGGACGGGCGCGCACGCGTGCCCGGCGCACCGCACGGCGCCGCTGATCACCCGGACCGTCGTCGGGCACTTCCTCGCCCGCGTGGCCGACATCGAGCTGACGGTCGCGCCGGCGGACGTCGCGCCCGTGCGCTCGGCGTGGGTGCGCTACCCGCGCGAGCTCCCCGTCCGCTTCAGGTGACCCGCTTCAGGTGACCGCCGTTCCGGTGACGATCGGCGCCGTCAGCCGATCCGCTCGCGCAGCCGGTGGGGCAGGTGCCGGTACGCCCGGGGGTCCACCGGCAGCAGCCACTGGCCCGCGCGGGTGGCCGCGGGCAGGCGCAGGTCGAGGTCGTCCAGCAGCTCGTCGATCTGGTGCAGCGAGAACGGGATGACGTTGGTGCCGCGGGCGTGCTTGCCCTCGGTGCGCTTCTCCATCCAGTCGACGCGGCTCGCGACGTGCTCGCGGCGCTCCTCGAGCGACGGCAGGTCCAGCGCACCGGCGAGGTGGGCGGCGGTCCACAGCGCGGCGACCTCGGCCGACAGCGGGCTGAACAGCGACGAGTTGTACCCGGCGAACGTCAGGTGCGGCACGTCGTGCGGCAGCACCTGCCGGTAGAGCTGGAAGTTGCCGCGGTCGTCGAGCAGGCGCGCCTGCAGGTCGTCGTCGAGGAAGGGCACGCGCTGGTGGAACCCGGTGCCGCACACGACGAGGTCGGCGCGGACGGTGGTGCCGTCGTCGAGCACGGCCACCGGGGCGCCGTCGTCGTCGACGGCGAGGCGCTCGATCTCGGCCTCGCGGTGCACGTCGATCTTTCCCTCGGACACCTGCTCGAAGAAGCCGTCGGTGGCGAGCGACACCGTGGAGCGGGCGATGTCGGCGAACTCGCCGCGCGGCACGAGGCCGAGCCTGTCCAGGTGGAACTGCCTGACGGAGACCGAGCCGACGCTCGAGAGCATCGACTTCCGCACGCCGTCGCCGGGGCCGTGCAGGAACCGCTCCATGCCGCCGCCCAGGGTCTCGTAGCGGAACAGCCCCTCGCCCATCCGCGTGAGCAGCAGGTACTTGTAGTTGAGCGCGTTGCCGAGCCGCTTGGGCAGCTTCCACAGCAGGTGCCGCGCGACGACCTGCGTGCCGGCCGCGACCGGGGCGACCTCGGCGGCGACGTCGCACGCGGACTTGCCGTACCCCACGACGACGACGTGCTTGCCGCGCGCCTCCTCGAGCGACGTGAGCTGGCTGGCCGCGACGACCTTGCCGCCCGCCCGCAGGAGCTGCGCCAGCCCCTCGAAGCGGGGGATCACCGGGTCGGAGAAGATGCCGTTGGCGACGACGACGTGGTCGAAGGGCTCGGGGTCGCCCACGGGCTCGCCCGCGCGGCGCGAGGTGACGAGCCAGCCGTCCTCGGCGGGCGTCAGCTCGGCGCGGACGACCTCGGTCGAGAGCCGGAGCGAGCCGCGCAGGCCGTGGAGGTCCACGTACCGCTCGAGGTACGCCTGCACCTGCTCGCCGCTGGGCCACTCGGGGTAGTCCTTCGGCATGGGCAGGTCCGAGAAGGCGTACGAGCCCTTGTTGTTCTGGGTGGTCAGGCCCGAGTAGCGACGGCTCGCGCTCCACACGCCGCCCACGTCGGGGGTCTTGTCGAGCACGGTGACGTCGTGCCCGAACTCGCGGAGCACCTTGGCGCTGGCCAGGCCGGCGAAGCCGGCGCCGACGACGGCGATCTTCATGAGCGTCCTTGCGGTCGGTCGAGAGGGGCCAAATCGCCAGAATCGTAGCGGTTCGGACACGTCGCGCGACAGGGCCTCCACGGGCCGGACGACGGACGCGTCCGGCGTGCCCGGTGTCGGGGGCACGCGGCAAGATGGGCCCGTGACGGACACGGAGAACACCAGCCTCGACACAGGGATCGACTCAGGGCCCGGACCCGAGAACGACCCCGTGCTCGACGAGGCCGCGGCCCAGCGTCGCTGGGCCGAGCTGGTCGCCCTCGTCGAGGAGGACCAGCGCGCCTACTACGAGGACGACGCCCCCCGGGTGTCCGACGCCGAGTACGACGCGCGGATGCACGAGCTGGCGGCGATCGAGGCCGCGCACCCGGCGTTGCAGACGCCCGAGTCGCCCACGCAGCGCGTGGGCGGGGCCGCGGCCGCCGGGTTCGCGACGGTCGAGCACGTCGAGCGCATGCTGAGCCTCGACAACGTCTTCTCCGTCGACGAGCTGCGGGCGTGGGACGCCCGCGTGGCCCGCGACCTGGGGGCGGAGCACGTCGGCTACCTGTCCGAGGTGAAGATCGACGGCCTCGCGATCGCGCTCCTGTACGAGAAGGGCCGCCTGGTGCGGGCCGCGACGCGCGGCGACGGGCGCACCGGCGAGGACGTCACGCAGAACGCGCTGCGCATCGCCGACATCCCGCGCCGGCTGGCGGGCGACGGCCACCCCGACCTCGTCGAGATCCGTGGCGAGGTCTTCATCCCCGTCGCCTCGTTCGAGCGGCTGAACGACCTGCAGGCGCAGCTGCGCGAGCGCGTCGTGGCCGAGGCCCGCGAGCGGCACGACGGCCGGGCGTCGGCCGCCCGCCCGTTCGACGAGGAGCGCGCCCGCGTCGCCGCGCTGCGGCGCTTCCCGCAGTTCGCCAACCCGCGCAACGCGGCGGCGGGCGGGCTGCGGCAGCTGCTCGACAAGAAGGAGGGCATGGAGCTCGAGGCCGGCGTCGCCCGCGTGGAGTCGCTGCGCCTGTACGTGCACGGGGTCGGCGCGCTGCAGTGGACGGCGGGCGAGCACACCGAGCTGGCCCGGCAGTCGGAGGCGTACGAGCACTTCGCGCGCTGGGGGCTGCCCGTCTCGCCGCACAACCGTGTCGTCGAGGGCATCGACGGCGTTGTCGCGATGATCGAGTGGTTCGGCGCCCACCGGCACGACATCGAGCACGAGCTGGACGGCATCGTCGTCAAGGTCGACGCCCTGGACGACCAGCGCCGCCTCGGCGCCACGAGCCGCGCGCCCCGCTGGGCGATCGCCTACAAGTACCCGCCCGAGGAGGTCACGACCCGCCTCGTGGCGATCCAGGTGGGCGTCGGCCGCACCGGCCGCGCCACCCCGTACGCCGTCATGGAGCCGGTCCTCGTGGCGGGCTCCACGGTGCGGCAGGCCACGCTGCACAACCAGGACGTGGTGAAGGCCAAGGGCGTGCGCATCGGCGACATGGTCGTGCTGCGCAAGGCCGGCGACGTCATCCCCGAGATCCTCGGCCCGGTCACCGCGCTGGCCGACGACGGCTACCCGCGCGAGGACTTCGTCATGCCGGCCGAGTGCCCCGAGTGCGGCACCCCCTTGCGGGCGATGAAGGAGGGCGACGTCGACCTGCGCTGCCCCAACGCCGAGTCCTGCCCGGCACAGGTGCGCGGCCGGGTGGAGCACATCGGCTCGCGCGGCGGGCTGGACGTCGAGGTGCTCGGCGAGGTGACCGCCTCCGCGCTCACCCAGCCCGAGGTGCCCGAGGTGCCGCCGCTGCGCACCGAGGCGGGGCTGTTCGACCTCACGCTCGAGCAGCTGCTGCCCATCGAGGTCGTGGTGCGCGACGCCGAGACCGGCCTGCCCAGGATGGACGACGACGGCGTGGCCCGGCGCCGCACGCCGTTCCGCAAGAAGGTGACGGCCACGAAGGCCCGTCGGGCCGAGGCGGAGGCGGCCGGGGAGGCGCTGCCCGAGTTCGAGCCGACGGCCGCGGCCACCAAGCTCCTGGAGGAGCTCGAGCTCGCCAAGACCAAGGACCTCTGGCGCATCCTCGTGAGCCTCAACATCCGCCACGTCGGCCCGGTCGCCGCGCGGGCGCTCGCGGGTTGGTTCGGCTCGCTCGACGCGATCCGGGCGGCGTCCCGCGAGGAGCTCGCCGCCGTCGAGGGCGTCGGCCCGATCATCGCCGACGCGCTGCTGGCCTGGTTCGACGTCGAGTGGCACCGCGAGATCGTGGACCGCTGGCAAGCCGCCGGCGTGCGCACCTGGATCCCCGACCACCCCGGTCCCGAGGCGATGGCCGCCGAGGCGGACAAGGGCCCGACCGGGCCGCTGGCGGGGCTCACCGTCGTGGTCACGGGCTCGCTCGAGGGCTACAGCCGCGACGGAGCCAAGGAGGCCGTCCTCGCGGCCGGCGGCAAGGCGGCCGGCTCGGTCTCGAAGAAGACCGACTACGTCGTCGTGGGCGAGAACGCCGGGTCGAAGGCGGCGAAGGCCGAGGAGCTCGGCCTGCCGATCCTCGACGAGGCGGCGTTCACCCGCCTGCTCGAGGGCGGCCCGGCGGCGCTGGGCGACGGCACGGACGAGCCCGAGGCCGACTGAAGCTCGCGACTACGATGCGCGGGTGCCGGATTCGCTGACCTCGACCCTGACCCTCCGCGGCGCCCACCTCGTGGGCTCCGTGAACCTGTCGACCGCGCGCGACACGCTGCGCACCGTCGCGACCCGGCTCGGCGACCACGCCCGCCGCATCCCGGACGGCGAGGTGGGCGAGCGGTTCCACTGGATCCTGTTCCAGGGCTCGCGGTTCGAGGCGGTCGAGGGCTTGTCACGGGTCGGCGACGAGCCGGTCGTGGTGGCCGGCTTCGACGTGCGGCCGCACGTGCTCGACGGCTCGGTGCCGGCGGGAGAGCTGCGGTTCGGCCCGCTGGGCTACGCGGAGGCGGCGGCCGCGTCGTACGCGGACTTCGTCGCGCTGCGCGCCGAGGGCGTGATCGCGCCGGGCACCCGGTTCCAGGTCGGCATCCCGTCGCCGCTCGCGGCGGTGACGACGTTCGTCGCGGCGCCCGACCGCGCGGCGGTGTACCCGGCGTACGAGGCGGCGGTGCTGCGCGAGCTCGACGCGATCCTCGCCACCGTCCCCGCCGCCGATCTCGCCGTCCAGGTGGAGCTCGCGACGGACTTCGCGTTCCTCGAGGGGGCGAACCTCGGCGGCGGCGCGGCGCGCGCCTGGTTCGACCGAGACGCGGGCGGTGACGAGGACGTCGTCGCCGGCTGTGCGCGCCGTGCGGCCCGCGTCGCCGCGCACGTCCCCGAGGGGGCCGAGCTCGGCTTCCACCTCTGCTACGGCGACGTGGCGGAGAAGCACTTCGTGGAGCCGGCGGACACCCGGCACCTGGTGGAGATGGCGAACGCCCTGGTCGCGGCCGTCCCGCGCCCGATCACCTGGGTGCACCTGCCGGTGCCGATCGACCGGGACGACGTCCCGTACGTCGCGCCGCTCGCGGGGCTGGGGCTCGACGAGGCCACCGAGCTCTACCTCGGCCTCCTGCACCACGAGGACGGCGTCGAGGGCGCCGAGCGGCGGCTGGGCGCGGCCGCGCAGGTGCTGGGCGACCGCGTCGTCGGCGTCGCGACCGAGTGCGGCTTCGGCCGCGGCCCGAGCGACCGGACCGCGGCGCTCCTGGACCTGCACGTCGCGGTCCTCGGGGCCTGACGGGAGAAGGGGAGCTGTGCCCGGCGCGGCCGTCAGGCCGTGAGGGCGTCCACGGCCCCGGGCGACAGGGCGTGGTCGGCGGCCATGGCGGCGGCGCCGAGCACCCCGGCCTGCGCGCCGGTGCGGGCGACGGCGATGCGCAGGTGCTGGGTGGCCAGCGGCAGCGACCGTCGGTAGACGACCTCCCGGATCCCGGCGAGCAGGTGCTCGCCCGCCTCGGCGAGGATGCCGCCCAGCACGATGACGGACGGGTTGAGCAGGCTGACGGTGGCCGCGAGGACGCTGCCGATCTCGCGGCCCGCCTGGCGCACGGCGCGGCCGGCGGTGACGTCGCCGCCACGGACCAGCGCGACGACGTCCGCGGGGCCGGACACGTCGAGGCCCTCGGCCCGCAGCCGCACGGCAAGGGCCTGCGCGCTCGCGATCGCCTCGAGGCAGCCGACGTTGCCGCAGCGGCACACGACGTCCTCCGCCCCGGGCACGGCGACGTGCCCGACGTCGCCCGCCGCGCCCTGCGCGCCCCGCCGCAGCGCGCCGTCGGCGATGATGCCCGCGCCGATGCCGGTGGCGACCTTGACGAGGATGAGGTCGGAGACGTCGGGCCACGCGATGCGGTGCTCGCCGAGCGCCATGATGTTGACGTCGTTGTCGACGAGCGCGGGCGCGTCGAAGTGGCCGCGGAGGATCCCGGGCACGTCGGCGTCGTCCCAGCCCGGCATGATCGGGGGGTTGTTCGGGTGACCGGTGGCGTGCTCGACCGGTCCCGGCAGGCCGACGCCCACGCCGGCGAGGTCGCCGAGCGAGCGGCCCGCGGTCTCGAGCAGCTTGCGCCCCGCGTCCGCGACCCAGTCGAGCACGGGCTGGGGCCCGTCGGCGATGGCGAGGGGCGCGTCGAGCTCGGCGAGCACGGTGGACGCCAGGTCGGTGACCGCGAGCCGGGCGTGGGTGGCGCCGAGGTCCACGCCCAGCACCACCTGCGACGACGGGTTGAAGGCGAACGTGACGGGCGGGCGACCGCCGGTCGAGGTGGCCTCCCCGGCGGGGGCGATGAGCCCGGCGGCCATGAGCGCGTCGATCCGCCCGGCGACGGTGGACCGGGCCTGGCCGGTGAGGGTCGCCAGCTCGGCGCGGGTGCGGGCCCGCCCGTCGCGCAGGAGCTGGAACATCTCGCCGGCCCCGGGCGTGCGGGGACCGGCCGGTGCACCTTCCGTCATGGGCCTAGTGAATCACGGCCGGTTCACCCGCACCTTTTGCTTGACGGCCGACAGAAGCGGCCCTAGGTTCGGACCCATGGTCGACGTGGACCGCGACGACGCGGCACCGCCGGAGGGCACCGACGCCTCCGCGCCCCTGCTGCGCATGGAAGGCATCGTCAAGCACTTCCCGGGCGCCAAGGCGCTCGACGGGGTGGACCTCGACGTGCTGCCGGGCGAGGTGCACTGCCTGCTCGGCCAGAACGGCGCCGGCAAGTCGACGCTGATCAAGGTGCTCGCGGGGGCGCACCAGCCCACGGCGGGCCGGATCGTGATCGGCGGCGAGGAGGTCGTCATCCCGCACCCGGTCGCGGCGTTGCGGCTCGGCGTCGCGACGATCTACCAGGAGCTCGACGTCGTCGACGGCCTGACCGTCGCGGAGAACGTCTATCTCGGGCACGAGCTCGACCGCGGCGGGTTCACCCAGCGCCGCGAGGCCACGGCGCGCACGCGCGAGCTGCTGGCCCGCCTCGGCCACCCGGAGATCTCGCCCCACCGCGAGGTCGGCAGCCTCTCCGCCGCGGGCAAGCAGGTGGTGTCCATGGCCCGCGCGCTCTCCCACGACGCGCGCGTCATCGTCATGGACGAGCCGTCCGCGGTGCTCGACGCCGGCGAGGTGCAGAACCTCTTCCGCGTCGTCCGGGCGCTCACGCAGCAGGGCGTCGCCGTCGTCTACATCTCCCACCGCCTGGAGGAGATCCGCCAGATCGGCGACCGCATCACCGTCCTCAAGAACGGCCGCACGGTCGGCCGCGACCTCCCGGCCGCCTCGACCCCGACGGCCGAGCTCATCCGCCTCATGACCGGCCGCAGCGTCGAGTACGCGTTCCCGGAGCGCCCGGGCGTCCCCGACGGTGCGCCCGTCGTGCTCGACGTCGAGGGCCTCGGCCTCGCGGGCACGTTCGACGACGTGTCGTTCCAGGTCCGGGCCGGGGAGATCGTCGGCCTCGCCGGCCTCGTCGGGGCGGGCCGGTCGGAGATCCTGGAGACGCTCTACGGGGCGCGCCGGCGGACGGCGGGCACGGTGGCGGTCAAGGGCCGCCGACTGCGCGCGGGCTCGGTCGACGCGGCGGTAGCCGCCGGCGTCGGGCTGTGCCCCGAGGAGCGCAAGAGCCAGGGCCTCGTCCTCGACGAGCCGGTCTACCGCAACGTCACCCTCTCCACGTTCGCCCGCATCGCCCGGGGCGGGTGGCTCGACGAGCGCGCCGAGCGCGCGGCGGCACGCGAGCAGGTGGCGGCCCTCGACCTGCGGCCCGCCGACGTCGACCGCGCGGCCCGCACGCTCTCCGGCGGCAACCAGCAGAAGGCGCTGCTCGGCCGGTGGCTGGTGCACGGCTGCGACGTGCTGCTCCTGGACGAGCCCACCCGCGGCGTCGACGTCGGCGCGCGGTCCGAGCTCTACGCCCTGGTGCGCCGGCTCGCCGACGCGGGGACGGCGGTG
This sequence comes from Isoptericola sp. F-RaC21, assembly GCF_038593535.1. Classification (NCBI taxonomy): domain Bacteria; kingdom Bacillati; phylum Actinomycetota; class Actinomycetes; order Micrococcales; family Promicromonosporaceae; genus Isoptericola; species Isoptericola sp. F-RaC21. The sequence goes on from NZ_JBCFYX010000003.1 coordinate 968,669, forward strand.
GTCGTCGTCTCCAGCGAGATCCCCGAGGTCCTCGGGCTCGCGGACCACGTGCTCGTGGTCTCCGAGGGGCGCGTCGTGCACCGCGCGCCCGCGCAGGACATCGACGAGCACGGCGTGCTCGACCTCGTCATGGAAGGAACCGCCGCATGAGCACCCAGGTCGAGTCGCCGCCCGCCAAGGCCGCGCGCCCCTCGTGGCTGTCCGGCCCCGCCGGCCGCACGATCGGGCTCGTCGTGGCCCTGGTCGTCCTCGCCGTCGTCGGCGTCGTCACGGGCGGCGAGCGCTTCGCCAGCCTCGACAACGTCATGACCATCCTCCGGCTCGCCTCGGTGACCGGTGTCCTCGCCATCGGGATGACGTTCGTCATCACGGCCGGCGGGATCGACCTCTCGGTGGGGTCCCTGGTGGGGCTCTCCTCGGTGTGGGCGAGCACGCTCGCCACGCAGGCGATGGCCGAGGACGTGCACTGGACGGTCATGGTGCTCACGGCGCTCGTGGTGGGCACGGCGGCCGGTCTCATCAACGGCCTGATCATCGCGTACGGCAAGGTCGTGGCGTTCATCGCGACCCTGGCGATGATGATCGCGGCCCGCGGGCTCGCGGAGATGATCTCCGGCCGGCAGACGCAGGTCGTCAGCGTGGACGGGTTCCTGGACTTCTTCCGCGCCGACGTGATCGGAGTCCCGGTGCTCGTGTGGATCTTCGCGCTGGTCGCGGTCGCCGGCTGGTTCCTGTTCAACCGCACCACCTTCGGGCGCCGCACGGTGGCCCTGGGCGGCAACCTCGAGGCGTCACGGCTCGCCGGCATCAAGGTGCAGCGCCACCTGCTATACGTCTACGCCCTGTCCGGGCTGTGCGCCGGCATCGCCGGCGTCATGATGCTCGGCCGCACCACGGCCGGCAGCTCGACGAACGGGTTGCTCTACGAGCTCGACGTGATCGCCGCGGTGGTGGTCGGCGGCACGCTGCTGATCGGCGGCCGCGGCACGATCGTCGGCACGGTGGTCGGCGTCCTCATCTTCTCGATGCTGACCAACGTCTTCACGATCAACAACCTGTCGATCTCGGCCCAGAACGTCGCCAAGGGCGCGATCATCGTGATCGCCGTCCTGCTCCAGCAGCGCTTCGCCCGACGGTCGTCGTCGACCTGACGCCCGGCACCGCGCCACCCTCGCACCATCCCTGCGCCACCCAGCACCATCCCGCACCGGGCCACCCGCCCGGGACGGCCGGACCGAATCGAGGATGATCACATGTCCGCACGCACCGCGCTGGAGCGTCCTACCCGCGGCCGACGCACCGTCGCGCTGGCCGCGACGGCCGCCACCGCCGTCCTGCTCGCCGCCGGCTGCACCAGCAACGAGCCGCCCGAGGACGAGACGTCGGCCGCGCCCCAGGCCGCGGCCGAGGGCAACGACGAGCCGGGCGACGACGTCGTCATCGGCTTCTCCGCCCCCGCCGCCGACCACGGCTGGATGGGCGCCATCACCAAGGCGGCGGTCGACACCGCCGAGCAGTACCCCGACGTCGAGCTCCGCCAGGCCGAGGCCACCAACGACGTCAACGTGCAGATCAGCCAGATCGAGCAGTTCATCAACGACAAGGTCGACGCCATCGTCCTGCTGCCGTTCGACGGCGCCGCGCTCACCGAGGTCGCGACCAAGGCGATGGACGCGGGCATCCCGGTCATCAACGTCGACCGGGAGTTCTCGAGCCCGTTCGCAGCGCGTGCCACGGTGCTCGGCGACAACTACGGCATGGGCGTGAGCGCCGGCACCTACATCTGCGAGCAGCTCGGCGACAAGCCCGACGCCGTCGTCGCGGAGATCGCGGGCATCGACTCCCTGCCCCTCACGCAGGACCGCAGCAAGGGCTTCAAGGACGCGCTGGCCGACTGCGGCCTCGACGTCGACGCCCGGGTGGCCGCGGACTTCACCGTCCAGGGCGGCGAGACGGCGACGTCGAACCTGCTGCAGGCGGAGCCGAAGATCGACGCTATCTGGAACCACGACGACGACCAGGGCGTCGGCGTCCTGGCCGCGATCGAGAACGCCGGCCGCGACGAGTTCTTCATGGTCGGCGGCGCCGGCTCGCTCGACGTCATGGAGCACATCAAGGCCGACGACTCGGTGCTGAAGGCGACGGTCGTCTACCCGTCGACGCAGGCCGCCGACGGCATCAAGCTCGCCCGCCTGGTGGTGCAGAACAAGAACATGGGCGACCTGGTCTCGGCCGGCGTCCCGCGCACCACCCAGCTGTACGCGCCGGTGGTCACGGCGGACAACGTCGACCAGTACATGTCCATCGGGTTCCGGTCCTGACCCAGGTCCGGTCGCCCGCACGCAGGAACGCACGACAGTCGCACGAGGAAACGGAGGTCGCTCGATGAGCGAGCACGCCACGGCAGGGGGCACGCCGGCGCTGGGCGTCGGGATGGTCGGATACGCGTTCATGGGGGCCGCGCACTCGCAGGCCTGGCGGACGGCGCCGCGGTTCTTCGACCTCCCGCTCGCCCCGCGGATGCGGGTCGTGGCGGGGCGCAACGCCGACGGGGTGCGGGCGGCCGCGGACCGGCTCGGCTGGGACGACGCCGTCACCGACTGGCGCGAGCTCGTCGCGCGGGACGAAGTCGACCTCGTCGACGTGTGCACGCCGGGCGACACGCACGCCGAGATCGCCGTCGCGGCGCTCGAGGCGGGCAAGCACGTGTTGTGCGAGAAGCCGCTGGCGAACTCGGTGGCCGAGGCGGAGGAGATGGTCCGGGCGGCCGACGCCGCGGCTGCGCGCGGGGTGTTCGCGACCGTGGGGTTCACCTACCGCCGCGTCCCCGCGATCCAGCTCGCCCGGCGACTCGTCGAGCAGGGCCGGATCGGCGAGGTGCGCCAGGTCCGGGCCCAGTACCTGCAGGACTGGCTCGCCGACCCGTCCGCGCCGCTGTCCTGGCGGCTCGACAAGGCGAAGGCCGGGTCGGGGGCGCTGGGCGACATCGGCGCGCACGTCGTCGACCTCGCGCAGTTCGTCACGGGGGAGCGGCTCGTCGGCGTGGCCGGGATGCTCGAGACGTTCGTGCGCGAGCGCCCCGTCCCGGCGTCGTTCTCCGGTCTGTCGGGAGAGGCGGGGGAGGGCACCGGACCGGTGACCGTCGACGACGCGGCGATCTTCTTCGGGCGCCTGTCCGGCGGCGGGACGGCGACCTTCGAGGCCACGCGGTACGCGTGGGGCCGCAAGAACGCCATCCGCCTGGAGATCAGCGGTACCCGCGGGGCGCTCGCCTTCGACTTCGAGGACATGAACCTGCTGCACTTCTTCGACGCCCAGGACGACGCGGAGGTGGCGGGCTTCCGCCGCATCGTCGTCACCGAGCCCGAGCACCCCTACGGCGGGCACTGGTGGCCGGCCGGGCACGGGCTCGGCTACGAGCACGCGTTCACCCACCAGGTCGTCGACCTCGTCGGGGACCTGGCGGCGGGGAAGCAGCCGACGCCGTCGTTCGCCGACGGCCTGGCCGTGCAGCGCGTGCTCGACGCCGTCGAGCGCAGCTCGGACGCCGGCCACGTCTGGGTCGACCTGCCCCGCTGACCTGCCCGCCCGACAGCCCCGCCTGCACCACCGAATCTCGACGAGGAGACCAGCACCATGGCACGACCGATCACCCTGTTCACGGGCCAGTGGGCCGACCTGCCCCTGGAGGAGGTGGCCCGCCTCGCCTCGGGCTGGGGCTACGACGGCCTCGAGCTCGCCTGCTGGGGCGACCACCTGGACCCGTGGCGGTGGGACGACGACGCGTACGTCCAGTCCCGCCTCGACCTGCTGGAGCGGCACGGGCTGAAGGTGTACGCCATCTCGAACCACCTCAAGGGCCAGGCCGTGTGCGACGACCCGATCGACGAGCGGCACCGTGACATCCTGCCGGACGTCGTGTGGGGCGACGGCGACCCGGAGGGCGTGCGGCGGCGCGCGGCCGAGGAGATGAAGCACACCGCGCGGCTGGCGGCGAAGCTTGGTGTGGACACGGTCGTGGGCTTCACCGGCTCGTCGATCTGGAAGTACGTGGCGATGTTCCCGCCGGCCACGGAGGCGATGGTCGACGCGGGCTACCAGGACTTCGCCGACCGGTGGAACCCGATCCTCGACGTCTTCGACGAGGTGGGCGTGCGGTTCGCCCACGAGGTGCACCCCAGCGAGATCGCCTACGACTACTGGACCACCGTGCGCACCCTGGAGGCGATCGGGCACCGCGAGGCGTTCGGCCTCAACTGGGACCCGTCGCACATGGTGTGGCAGGACCTCGACCCGGTGAGCTTCCTCTGGGACTTCAAGGACCGCATCTACCACGTGGACTGCAAGGACACGAAGAAGCGGATGGGCAACGGCCGCAACGGTCGGCTGTCGTCCCACCTGCCGTGGGCGGACCCGCGTCGCGGCTGGGACTTCATCTCCACGGGCCACGGCGACGTGCCCTGGGAGGACGCCTTCCGCATGCTCAACTCGATCGGGTACGAGGGCCCGATCTCGATCGAGTGGGAGGACGCCGGCATGGACCGCCTGGTCGGCGCGCCCGAGGCCCTGGAGCTGGTGCGCCGGCTCGCGTTCGACGCTCCGGACGCGGCGTTCGACGCCGCGTTCTCGCAGCGCTGAGCCGCGCCCCGGTTCCCGTGGCAGCTCGCGACAGCGTGGCGCCGGGTGGTCCGGCGTCCTGATCAAAGGGGATCAGCATGACCAGTCGTACCGAGCTCGACCGCCGGACGTTCCTGCGTCTGGCGGGCTCCACCGTCGCGGTGGGGGCCGCGACCGTCGCCGCGACGGGCGCCGGGTCCACGACGGCGTCAGCCGCCGTGGCCGCCGGCGCCGGCCGTCGGCTCGTCCCGCCGGGCAAGCTGGGCATCCAGCTCTACTCGATCCGGGACAAGGTCAGCTCGCTCGGGTTCCGGGCGGTCTTCGAGCGGCTCTCGACGCTCGGCTACCGCGAGGTGGAGTTCGCCGGGTACACCCAGGGGTCGGTCGGAGCCATCACCCCGGCCCAGATCCGCACGCTGCTCGACGACAACGGTCTGGTCGCCGTCGGCTCGCACCGGGGCATCACCGACTTCGCCCGGAACATGGAGGCCGAGCTCGACATCGCCCAGACGCTCGGGATGACGCACATCGGCACGGCCAACGCCCCGACGAACGACCGGACCGTCGCCGGCTACCTGAGGGCTGCGGAGCAGTTCAACGCGTTCGGCGCGGCCGCCGCGGCGCGGGGGCTGAAGTTCTACCAGCACAACCACCAGCACGAGTTCGGCTTCGCGACCGACGACCCGGCCGTGCGGCTGTACGACGTGTTCCTGGAGAACACGGACCCGGCGGCCGTCTACCTCGAGATGGACGTGTTCTGGGCCTTCGTCGGCCGGCACCTGTACCCGGGGTTCGAGCCGGTCGAGTACGTGCTGGCGCACCGGGACCGCTACCCGCTGTTCCACCTCAAGGACGGGCGGGTGAACCCGCAGTCCGCCAACGGGTTCGACATCGTCGAGTTCGGGGTGGGCGACCTCGACTACCAGGCCTTCCTCGGCGCGCTGAACGGCTCCGGCCGTCAGCACGGCATCTGGGAGCAGGACAACGCGTCGACGGTCGCCGAGCCGCCGTTCCCCGTGGACTCGTTCGGGAACGCGGAGCGCAGCGCGGACGCGATCCTCGCCCTGCGGGCCCGGGGCTGACGCCTGCACCGACGACGGCGGCCGGGTGGCGGAGGCAGCCCGGCCGCCGTCGGGTGCCGCTCAGGCGGACCGACGGAGCATGACGACGTCGTCGTGCTGCTGGCCGCCGACGTCGTAGGTGCGCCGGCCCGCGACCTCGAAGCCGTGCTTGCGGTAGAACGCCTGGGCTCGAGCGTTCTGGCCGTTGGTGCCCAGCCACACGGGGGCCGCGCCGCCGAGGTCCGCGGCGGCCGCCACGGCCGCCTCGAGGAGCAGCGCGGCGACGCCGCCGCCGAGCGCGTCCGGGTGGACGTAGATCTTGGACAGCTCGGCGTAGGGGCCAGGGCCCGCGGTGGAGCGCAGCACCTCCCGCTCGTCGGCGCCGTCGGGCTCGCCGAGGGCGACGAGCGCGTAGCCGACCGGGGTCGCCGGTCCATGGTCCGGCCGGTCGTCCTGGTCCGCAGCGACCGCGACCAGGAGCGCGTGCGTGTCCGACTCGATCCAGCCGCTGACGGCCGAGGGGGACAGGTGCGCCGCCACGTGCGCGGCCATGGTGGCGACGGCGGTCCCCGGCGGGCAGGCCAGGGGAAACGTCAGGGCGGCGAGCCATGCCACGTGTGCGCACTCCTCCGCGTGGGCAGGGCGGACGAGGACGGACGACGGGTGCGGAACGGTGGTCTGCGGGGTGCTCACGACACGATTCTGGACCGGGCCGCGGGGTGTGCCGGGCGTCACCGCGGACCGAGTTGGCCGCGCGCTGCGGAGCGTGTAATGTTCTACGACGTCAGCCCGACAGGGAGACGGACACCAACGAGCATCACCCGGGAGACCGGAGCTCAGGTGGCCGCCCGGGGCTGGAACTCACATCGAGGATCGGATCGCATACGTGCGCCCCGAGCATCGGTGCGGGGGACTTCCCGATTGACGTCGGGCGGTTCGACCGGCTGGAAACAGGCGGTCGGAACGGCCGAGAAAGTCTG